>JALUYA010000008.1 GCA_027018875.1 Gammaproteobacteria bacterium | reverse complement strand
CAGAGCACGTGGCTACACCAAGTTCGCCACGATCCGTACCGTGATCTTCCTCCTGGCCGGCAAGCTCGACTTCCCGAAACTCAACCCGCATGTGGCACATTAACCCACTCGGAATTCAAAAGAGCCGTGAATCCTGAGCATCCGCGCGATGCCGATCGGGCGTCGTCCCGCCCCGGCAGGCTTCGGATAAAAAGGCTCGATCACCGCACCCAGCTCCGCCCATGGCACGATACGCTCCATCTCCTCCAGAAACCGCTCGCGACGCGTCGGCTTGCGATACTTCTCGAACCCTTCCTCGGACAGACTCTGTTGGCGCATCCCCGATTACTCCGTGCAGCAGAAATCCATAACGCGTATTATCCCAAATCAGGGGAATTAATCAGAGCTTACCTTATATTACTAGTCTTGACCCCTATGACTTTTTGACCCCTATGACTTTATTTTCCCGTTAACGCGACAGCAGTGATTGCAAGTACAACGTGAGCGGGCAAACATTTTATCGCCGACCCAGGCGTTTTCCGGTATGGCGGTAAGAGCCGAATCGCCCGGTCAAAAACGAGCCCCGCCCGCCGTTCCACGGCCGGCGGACGAGGCTCGTCGTGCCGCGCCGGTTCAGGCCTTCTTCGGCGCCAAGATCTGATCCAGATAATCCGGCGTACCCTTGATGCGCACGAGCTGGGGGTACTTCAACGGGCCATGGTAATCGACCGAGAAACGCTCGACTCGGCCCTGATTCTTAACAGTCAGGCGAATCGGAGCGAAATCGGTGACCGAGGCTGCGATAGCCCGCTTGAGCACGGCCGGGCTGAAGCGTTCTCCATCAACCGCGACGAGAACCATACCGGGTGCCATGCCCGCCTTGAAGGCCGGTCCATTCCACAACACATCGGTCACGGCCCCCTTGTTTTTGAGTCGCAAGCCGAGCGTAAACCAGGGGGCGAGCATGACGTGCCGCGTTGCGACCAATGCTTTTTCGTATTCGTTGGGCTTTTCGCCGTAGGCCAGCTTCCAGCCACCGCGAACGATGCCCGCAAGCGGCGCGTGGGTCGAGGTCCGATCGAGTAGCCGATGCCAGAAACCATCCCAGTCGTAGGGAGCGACCCGGTTGAGTGCGGCCACGATGTCGGGATACGTGTAGGTCACCGTAACATAGCTTCCGTTATCGATGCCGTAGAACTCGCGTGCGAAGTCATCGAGCGATTTCCTGTCGTGGGTCAGTTGCCGGATCAGGGTATCGGCATCCAGCCATACGAGGGTTCCCTCGTTGTAAAAGTCGGTCTTGCGCCTCCAGTTGGAGTAGAAGTGAGGTGCCTGGTACAGAAGTTGCGCGGCGACCGTGGTGTCGATCAGAGGCGCCAGGTACGGCCCGGCTCAATGTTGAGATCGGCAGCCTCGAGAGCGAGGCGCTGGCGAAATTCCTTGGCGGTAAACAGGCGGCTCCGCGCGGCGAGTACCGGCCCCCAGTACTCCGTGAGTCCTTCATAGACCCACAGCAGCCCCGTATGTTCGGGGATCTGGAAATTCGGTTGCCATAACTTGGCCGGGCGGCGAAACTTGCCGTTCCAGCTGTGGGTGTATTCGTGCGGCAGCAGATCGGCGGCAAGCATCGTCGTGCGCGGCGAAAGAAAGGTGTCGGCTTTCACCCGATCGTCGCTCGACTGGTGATGTTCCAATCCGAAATGAGAGACATTGTTAGAAAGCGTCAATAAAAAATGATAACTGTCATAGTGATGGGAATGAAACAGCCTTTGTGCCTGTACAATCAGATTGCGGTAATGTCGTACCGTTTTCGGCGTCAGCTCGGCCGCCTTCGGAAACTGCGCCACGATGTCGAGATAGTGGTGCACGGGAGCACCCGGCGAGAGATTGTATTGCTTGAAATAGCGACCGGCGATGAGCGGGGAGTCCACCAGATTATTCAGCGTGACCGGGGCGAAATGGATCACATTTCCGCTTCGCGATACCGTGGACAGGGCCGTCGCGTAGTGCCAGCCCGCGGGGATCACCAGTGTCGGAGCGTAGAGAATATCGCGGCTCGGAAGATTCTCCGGATAGAGCACCACCTGGTTCCATTCCAGGTCCGCCAATACCGGCGTGGTCGATACCCCCTCGGTAAACCTGCCGCCACCAATGGGCGAGAGAAAATCATAGCGAATCTTGATTTGCCGCGCGCCGGTTGGAATGTCGACATGAAAAGCATTCATGTCCACGGCATCCCGCCGCCAGGCGATACGCCGGCCACCGCTGGTAATCACCAACCCGGCCAGGCCGTTGATCGGGCCGGTGGGGCCGTGTTCCCCGGGAATGAACTTGGGAAAATAAAGCGTAATCGGCCCCGGCTGTACCGGCATGGTTTCGGTAGCACGAAAGATATGCTGCGGCGCCTGAACAAGATTAACCTCTAGTTTCACCGGTCCGAATGGAGCCCCCTGAGCCCATGGTGCCGCCCCCAGCAAGATCCCGGCCAAGGCGGCGAATAACCAACGAATCCTCATTCCGGCTTTCATTCCAGTCGTCTCCTTTTCAGCGGAATCAACTCCTCCTCGCCGGCTATTCCCAAGCGCAATGATCGGCAGCCAAAAGCCACGGGCGATAGAAGGGAAAATCCGCTTGAACAGTAAAAATTATATTTTAGCGCCCCTTTTGTTCTCAAAAATATCTCCCGTTCCCTCCCTCCCGCCTGGCAGGTACGCCTCCCGTATTGCGGCCGGCCTCCCATTACCTGAAGGAAACCGGGGAAGGCTACCGCTTCCAATATGACAAAACAAGAATCAACCCTTTCATTTACCCGGCAGAACGGCCCACCAGTTGTTCGATGGAGAGTTGATCAGGGCAGCCAGCGTAGTGTCGTGCAACCCGGCGTGCCACACGGGGGCACAGATCCATGGTGCTTCACTCATAACCTTGAAGTTCCGGAGCCCGGAAGTAACGTTTGTACGCCATGTCACAACAGGGTTATTCGCCGGTTTTCGTGATAAACTCATTCATCATTAAAGCTCGAAATCGGGCGTGGATCTTTATGCATTAATCCTGTCTTGCTCTGTCGTGTGGCGACTGCGTTCAATGATCGCGTCAACAAGGAGATTCTGAAATGATCGAGAAGATACCTGGCTTACCAGACACCGCCATCGGCTTCACCGCAAAGGGGACGGTAACCGCGAGTGACTACGAGTCCACCATAATTCCGGCGGTGGAAGAACTGTTCTCCCGCCAGAGCAAGATTCGGTTCCTCTACCACCTCGGCGAAGAGTTCACGAAATTCGAAGCCGCCGCCATGTGGGACGATACGAAACTGGGCCTGAAGCACTTCACCGGCTGGGAAAGGATGGCAATCGTATCGGATATCGGGTGGATACGGACGGCCATCAAGATCTTTGGACTGGGAATCCCCGGCCATGTTCGCGTATTTCATAACAGCGAACTCGCCGCAGCAACGCGGTGGATCAGCGAGTAGCTTACCCATTGTTCCAGGCACAGGCAACACAACTAAAACATCTCCGATTTCTGATCGTGCAGGTCAATTACGCCCCTTTCACGCAGGTTGGTTCCGCGCACTCGGTTCGAGTCCCAACGACACCAATAAGCCCCTTACCGGAGCGGTGCGGCCGGATCTGCATATTGTCGTGCCCGGCTTAACCGGGCACGCGGGCGCCCCATCAGCACCGATCCCCGCGGGCCTCACCCTAGGCAGCGCCCATTTATCTGTTATAGTTAATTAAAACAGCGAGAAATAATACCCCCACTATGCGATATATCGGGTTGATATATAATTTTATCTTACCCCGAGCCGACCTGATTTATGGAAATTCGCATCGTCTGCCTGGGCATCCTGGCCTTTGGCGATGCCAGTGGCTACGACATCAAACGCCAATTCGAGCAGACTTACCGGCATTTTATCGCCGCCGGGTGTGGCTCGATCTATCCCGCGCTGGCACGACTTCGGCGCGAGGGCCTGGTACGCATGCGGGAACAACCCACCCACGTATCCCGGCGTCATCGCAAGGTCTATTCGCTCACCCCGCTTGGACATCAAGCGCTGTTGCAGGCCCTGGCACAAGCCAAGCCGCAACACCGGGTGCACTCCGACTACGCCCTGCTGATATTTTTCGCACACCTGCTCGCACCCGAACGGGCGGCAACGATCTTGAATGAGCGTCTCGACAATATCCGCGCCCAGATCCGGCGGCTGGAAGACTATGCCCCGACGGCAGGCACCCTGCCCCCGGGGGTCGAGTTTACCCGCCAATGGGGACTGGCCACCTTAAAGGCCAGCGCAAATTTTATTGCGGCTAATCAGGCCGCCTTCCTGGAGGCGCTCAAACCCGATCCCCAAGGCCAACTCCACCCCGCTCCCCCTCATGCATTTGGAGACCCGGCATGAAAAAACACCCGGTATTCGTCTACACCGGCGTCGGCTTGTTCGTCGTCCTGGTTCTGGTTGCCGTTTTCGGCTTCCATGCCCTGAAAGGAGTCATGATCAAAAAGGCCTTCGCTCACTTCCAATTGCCGCCGGCCACGGTTTCCATAACCCGCGCTAAAAAAACCGAATGGACTTCCTATATCGAAACAATCGGCACTCTGAAGGCGGTCAATGGAGTCGATGTGTCGAGCGAGCTGGCCGGAAAAGTTATCAAAATCTCTTTTAAATCGGGTGAAAAGGTGCGCCGTGGGCAATTACTTGTCCAGCTTGATGACAGTCAGGAACAGGCTTTGTTGCGGCAATATCAGGCCCAGGCCACCCTCGACAAGCTCAACTATCAACGCGCCCTTGCCCTGCGCCGAAAGAATCTGAACTCCAAACAACAACTGGATCAGGCCCGCGGGCAATATACGATGGCCGCCGCCCGGGTCGCCGCCGAGCAGGCCGTTATTGCGAAGAAGGCCATCCGCGCACCGTTCCGTGGTGTGCTGGGGATCCGCCAGGTCAATCTCGGCCAGTATCTGCAGCCGGGCGCGACCATCGTCAACCTGGAGCAACTCTCCCCGCTACACCTTGACTTCACCCTGCCGCAAGCCGATTCGCCCCGGGTGCATAGAGGGCAGAAGGTCGAAATCATCATCAATTCCTTCCCGAACAAAACATTTTTCGGCCTAATCAGTGCGATCAATCCGGCGGTAAACGTCCAGTCGCGGACGCTGGCCGTTCAGGCAACACTCGAGAATCGGCAAGATCGACTCAAGCCCGGAATGTATGCCGAGATCCGGATTATCGGCGATACCAAACAAGTTCATACCGTGGTTCCCGTGACGGCCATCACCTACAGTCTCTATGGTGACAGCGTTTATGTATTGACCCCCGAGAAGTCGCCCCCAAAAACCGCCGCGCTGACCCGGGGTAAAAAGCGGTCCCCGATCCGGGCAAAACCGGTTTACATCGTCAAGCAGGTATTCGTGAAAACCGGCCAAGCCCGGGGCAACTGGGTCAGCGTCAGCGGTATCGAGCCCGGTGAAAAGATCGTCACCGCCGGGCAGCTCAAGCTACGCAGTGGCGCCCGGGTCGTGATCAACAACCAGGAGAATCCCCTCGCCATTCCGCGGAAGCTCACTCCATGAAGTTTACCGATATCTTTATCAAGCGCCCGGTGCTGGCAACCGTCCTATCGCTCCTAATCCTGTTGCTGGGCTTGCGCTCGATCACCGGCATCGGCATTCGTGAATATCCCAAAACCGTCACCACGGTTATCACGGTTTCCACCGCCTACCCCGGTGCCAGCGCCAAGGTCATGCAGGGTTTTATCACCCAGCCGCTACAAAAGGCGATAGCCAGCGCCGACGGCATCGAGTACATCACCTCATCCAGCACTCAGAGCACAAGCAGCGTCACCGCGCATATTCGGTTGAATTTTGACCCCACCAAGGCACTGACCAATATCACCGCCAAGGTCAATCAGATCCGCAACCAGCTCCCCCGAGAAAGCCAGGCCCCGATCATCACCGAATCGACCGGCCGCCGCACGGCACTGATGTATATCAGTTTTTATAGCAGCCATTTCCCGCGACCGGCGATTGCCGACTATCTCACCCGGGTCGTGGTGCCCAAACTCCAGTCGGTCCCCGGGGTCGCCCAGGCCCGCATCATGGGTAGCGCCTTCGCCATGCGCATCTGGCTCAATCCGAGAAAACTGGCCGCCTATGGCATCGTTCCGCAGCAGGTGGCCCAAGCGATTCGGAACAATAATTACATCGCCGCGGTCGGGCGCACCCAGGGTCCCTATGTGGCCATCAACGTCAATGCGCGAACCGATCTGCATACCGCGGCTGAATTCCGCCGGATGGTCGTGACCCGACACGGAGACACCCTGATCCGGCTGGGTCAACTGGGCAAGGTGGATCTGGGGGCCGAAAGCTACGGCACCGAGTTTTTCTTTGGCGGCAAACCCGCGGTTGCGATTGCCATCAATACCACGCCCTCGGCCAACCCCCTCACCGTCGCCGAGGGAATCAAAAAGGTTTTCCCGGCGATCCAGCGTCAACTTCCGCCCGGCATGGAGGCGAGTATTCCGTATGACGGCAGCCGTTATATCCGTAGTTCGATCAACGAGGTTATCAAAACCATCGGCGAGGCGGCCCTGATCGTCATCGCGGTGATGTTCCTGTTTCTCGGTTCCCTGCGCTCGGTCACCATCCCCATGGTCACGATCCCTCTTTCGCTCATCGGGGCGATTTTCGTGATGCTGCTGCTCGGCTACTCCCTGAATCTACTGACATTCCTCGCGATGGTCATGGCCATCGGCCTGGTGGTGGATGACGCCATCGTGGTAGTGGAAAACATTCACCGGCATATGGAAGGAGGACTTTCCGCCTTCAAGGCCGCCCTGCTCGGGGCTCGGGAGATCGGCGGGCCGGTTATTGCCATGACCCTCACCCTGGCGGCGGTTTATGCGCCGATCGGCTTTCTGGGAGGCATTACCGGAACCCTGTTTCGGGAATTCGCCTTCACGCTCGCCATCACCGTAATCATCTCCGGTTTCCTCGCCCTGACGCTCTCCCCGATGATGTGTTCGAAGCTGCTGCGCCCCCCCCAGGAATCGGGACGGTTCGCCGAATGGCTGGATCGGCGCTTCGCCAGTATAAAAAATACCTATCGGCGACTGCTGCGGGGTTCCCTGGATCACCGTCCCGCCACCCTGATCGTTGGCATCACGGTTCTGCTGGTTCTATTTCCGCTTTACAGTTGGTCGAAGCATGAGCTAGCTCCCCGGGAAGACCAGGGCTTCGTCATTGCCTTTTCCCAGGCGCCGCCGACGGCCACTATTGACTATACCCGGCGCTACGCCCTGGATCTGCATCGCATGTTCACGCAATTTCCACAGCGACAGTATGACTTCATCGTTGCCGGCCAATTCGCCCGCGGAGGCATGTTCGGGGGACTGATACTCAAACCCTGGAACGAACGCAAACGCTCGGCGATGTCTATTCAGGGCCAACTCGCGAACGAGGTCAAATCGATCCCGGGGCTACAGACCTTCGTCGCCTTGCCGCCCTCGTTACCCGGAAGCAGTGGCGGCGCCCCGGTGCAACTGGTCATCAGCACCACGAATAACTATCGCCAGCTTGCGGGTGTTGCCCGTACGGTCGTGAGCCGGGCCCGCAAAAGCGGCCTGTTCATGTTCATCACCCAGGATCTTAAATACAATATGCCGGAGCTGGAGCTCAGCGTGGATCGCAGCAAGGCCCAGACCCTGGGTTTAACGATGGCCGATATCGGTCGGGCCATGGGAACGCTCCTTGGCGGGGGCTACGTCAACTTTTTCTCCGCCTCCGGCTACAGCTACAAAGTCATACCCCAGGTTGCCCGTACATTTCGTTTCAACCCCGGGGATCTGACCCGCTATTATGTGCGCGCCACTAACGGCACGATGATCCCCCTGTCCGAAGTCGTCCGCCTGAAACAGGGTACCGTGCCCCCCAGCCTGGCGCAGTTCGATCAACTCAATGCCGCAACTATCACCGCCGTCCCCCGCCCCGATGTACCCCTGGGCACGGCACTTTCCTACCTGAGGACCCAGGTCAATCAGGCGGCCCCCCAGGGTTATTTCATCCACTACCGGGGGGAGTCGCGCCAGTTCATGCGCGAAGGCGGCGCACTGGCGGTCACCTTCTTCTTTGCCCTGATCGTGATCTACCTGGTACTCGCCGCCCTGTTCGAGAGCTTCCGCGATCCGTTGATCATTTTGGTCAGTGTCCCGCTGGCGGCCTTCGGTGCCCTGATCCTGGTGTACTTCGGCCTGACCAGCGTGAATATCTACACCCAGGTGGGTCTGGTTACCCTGATCGGACTGATCAGCAAACACGGCATCCTGATCGTGCGCTTCGCCAATGACCTGCAACGGAAAGAGGGCCTGTCGCGACGAGAAGCCGTGGAGAAGGCCGCCGCCATTCGCCTGCGGCCCATCTTGATGACCACCGCGGCGATGGTTCTCGCCGTCGTGCCGCTGATCGCCGCCACCGGGGCCGGAGCCGGGGCCCGTTTTGCGATCGGGCTGGTCATCGCCGGCGGCATGACCATCGGCACCCTGTTCACGCTCTTTATCGTCCCCATGGTTTATACCTTCATTGCCGGGCGCCACAAACCCTTGGAGGAAGAATGATCGGCACGCGATAAGACCCCTTCCCCGCGGACGGGCTTCAGGCCCGATCCTGGGGAAACGCCTGCACCGCGGTGATACTTGGCACCCCGAGGGCCAGCATCACCACCCGGTCAAAACCCAGGGCGGCTCCGGTACATGCGGGCAACCCCGACTCCAGGGCGGCGATAAAATGTTCATCCGGGCGCGGTATTTCCCGCGCCTGAGCGGCACGTAGAGCGCAATCCCGGTCGAATCGGCGCCGTTGCTCGACGGGGTCGGTCAATTCGACAAACCCATTGACCAGTTCGATCCCGGAGACGATCGCCTCGACCCGTTCGGCAAATCTGTCATCGGCGGGACACAGCCGAGCCAGGGAAGCCTGGCTGGCGGGAAAATGGTAAACTAAGCTGATCCGCCCGGCCCCAAGCCGCGGGTAAATGTCCCGGGAGACGATCCAGTCTAATAGTTCGTCCCGCGTCCACGTACCGGAGGGGTCGGCAACCCGGCGCAGATCCGCGGTAGAAACCGTAACAGGATCGATACCCGCGTAGTGGATAAAGGCATCCCGATAACTGATCCGCTCCGCCGGGTACCGCCGCAATGGTTCCGGCAACAAAATTTCCAGTAATGCGCAAATATCATCCATCAGTCGGTGCAGATCCGCGCCTAGGCGGTACCACTCGACCAGGGTAAACTCCGGATTGTGCCATCGACCCGTCTCGGCGGGTCGAAATACCCGAGACACGGCAAAGACATTTCCGCTGCCGGCGGCGAGCAGACGCTTAAGATAAAACTCCGGCGAGGTGATCAACCATCCGGGGGCGGCATCGGGGAACGCATGCGCCACCTGCAAACTGTCCAGGTGCAATTCCGGAGATCCCGCCCGGGACAAGACCGGCACCTCGACTTCGAGTAGCCCCCGGGCGTAAAAATACTCGCGCAGCCGATGCAAAATCCGCGCACGCCGTGCCAGCGTCTCGCGCGTCGCCCCGGGCATCCAAGACCCGCTCATGCCCGCGAGAGATAGGCTCCCGTGGTGGTATTGACCTTGATTTTCTCCCCCTCCTGGACAAACAGGGGAACCCGGATGACCGTGCCCGTCTCCAGCTTGGCCGGCTTGCCGCCACCTCCCGAGGTGTCTCCCTTCAGGCCTGGATCGGTTTCGATCACCGCCAGCTCCACCGTATTGGGCGCCTCTACCACCAGCGGACGATCATTGTATAAGGTCACCCGGCAAATTTCCTCGCCCTTGAGCCAGCGTGCCGCATCCCCCATGGAGGCGGCATCGGCCTGGTATTGTTCGAAGGTATCGGGCAGCATAAAATGCCAGAATTCCCCATCCTGATACAGATACTGCATATCCAGGTCGAGGACATCGGCGGCCTCAACCGACTCGCCCGACTTGAAGGTACGGTCGATAACCCGCCCGGTCTTGAGATTACGTACCTTGACCCGATTGAACGCCTGTCCTTTTCCCGGTTTTACAAATTCATTGCTCACGATGGCATAAGGGTCGCCATCGAGCATAATTTTAAGTCCCGCCTTGAATTCGTTGGTGCTGTAGCTTGCCATGCAAGTCTCTCCATAATCGCTAAAATGCCGGTCCGTTAAGCGGCTTCCCGGATTTCTATGATAAAGCCTGATGTCAAGCCCGTACCCATCTCCTCCTGGCGCGAGGAACTACGTACGGCGATTCGCGACCCGAAAACGCTGAGCGCCAGGCTGAAACTTGCCCCCGGACAGGCTTCGAGCGCCGCCGGAAGCGACTTCAAGCTACTCGTTCCCGAGGCCTTCCTGGCCCGGATTCATCCGCGCGATCCAGGGGATCCGCTTTTGCTCCAGGTATTGCCACGACAGGACGAAGTCGGAGCGCAACCCCCCGGATTTGTCACTGATCCCCTCGGCGAACACGGTGCGAGCCGGGTACCCGGAGTACTGACAAAATATCATGGCCGCGCCCTTTTGGTTACCACCTCCGCCTGCGCCGTCCATTGCCGCTACTGCTTTCGGCGCCATTTTCCCTATGCATCCGATAACCCGCGCCGGGATGGCTGGATCCGGGCACTGGATGCGATTGCCGCCGACCCATCGATCGGCGAGGTCATCCTCTCCGGTGGAGACCCCCTGATGCTGGATGAGGCGGATCTTGGCCTCCTGACCCGGAGTCTTGCAACGATAGAACACGTCAAGCGGCTCCGCATCCATACTCGTCTTCCCGTCGTTATTCCCCATCGTGTGAACCCGGAATTGATCGCCTGGCTGCGCTCCATCCCCTTGCCCGTTACGCTGGTCATGCACATCAATCATCCCAATGAAATCGACACGGATTTTGCCGCTGCCTGCTCTCGTTTGCGACCCCACGTTCAGTTCATGCTCAACCAAGCGGTACTGCTCGCGGGGGTAAATGACACGGTCACGATCCTCGAACGGCTCTGTCTCAAGCTATCCGACTGTGGCATTCTTCCCTATTATCTCCACCTGCTGGATCATGTAGCCGGGACAGCCCACTTCCTCGTCGAAGAATCGCGGGCCCGGATCCTGATCGAGACCTTGCGCGAACGGCTTCCCGGGTATCTTGTCCCCCGTCTCGCCCGGGAAAAACCCGGGGCACCGGCCAAACATGTGCTAGTCTGAACAGATTCCTTCTTATAATAAGGAAGTAAGTGACGGATAATCAATCATGAATGAAGAATTAGATATTTTACCCATTCTGGTTGTCGCCGACAACCAGAACAAGGCCGAAATGCTCAACAGCCTGCTGCGGGCACGGCGCCTCGCCGTTCAACCGGTTTGGACCTCCCAGTTGAGCGAATGGCAGGCCGATCGATTCAACCCGGAAATTATTTACTACTTCGCCGACAGCGGTGAGGAACCCCTCGATACCCTGATAGAAAGGGCTCGCCAAATCGGTGCCCCCCTGATCGTGATTGGAAAAGACCGGGAAACCGAAGAACCTGCCTCGATCATCGAGGCAGGAGCCGTCGAATGGGTAGGAATCAATGAGGATCGTCTCCTTGCCGCGGTAACCCGGCGGGAACATGCCCGCGCCCAAGCCACTCTGGCCATGCGCCGCCTGGAAGCAGAAAACCAAAATTACAGATCCCGGCTGGAGGAACTGATATCGACCTCGAAAGACGCCATAGCCTACCTCCAGGATGGGGTGATCGTCGAAGCCAACCCGGCTTTTTGCGAACTCTTGGGGGAACAGGACTCCAAAGCAGTACAAGACCAACCCATCATGGATTTTTTCAATCCCTCCAGCCAAACCGTACTAAAGCGGGAACTGCGCAAACTGGCCCGTAGCCCGGCTACGGCAAAACCTCGCTCCCTGCGCTTAAAAACCAGCGTCGGTACGGCACAGGAATACACAGCCGAGTTGTCGCTGACCGATGTGGATGGTGTCCATCAGGTGCGCTTGTCCCTGCATGGTGCATCCGGCGGGGAATCCGCGGCCCGGAAACACCTGCAAGCCCTGGAGCAGCAGCAACAGGCCCTGGAGAGCCAACTGCATTGGCTGGAACAACATGATGCGGGATCCAAGTTTTTGCAGCCCCAGGTTTTCGCGGCGGTGGCGGCCGAAAGAGTTCGCCGCCCGCTGACCAAAATGGTTCGCGCGATGGTGATCCTGCGCCCCGCGGATACCGCTGAGGCCCTGTCCCGTTTCTCTCACCTCGGTTGCGCGGAGGTCGGCCCCACCCTATCGTCCACGATCTCTCCTTTCATGGAGGAGGATGACCTTGCCAGCCGGATTGAAAATTTAACCCTCGCCTTGCTGATCTCCCGTGCCGATGAGGCTTCGATCCGCGCAAGCATACAATCGATGCTGGATCAGCTCAGCGAAACGGTTCTGGAGACTCACGATAAATCCAGCTACATTGGATTCTGCGCCGGCTACCAGCTCATAGACCGGGTTCGCCACCTGGATACACTGATTGAGTCCAGCCTGAAAGCGGCCAGGGGCAAGGCCGGAACGCTACAAAATTCCTCTACGATTAAAGATACGCATTATGATCAAAAAATGGATCACCGAGACTGGCGGGCCTTCATTGAAGAAGCCTTGCAAGAAAGGCGGTTCGGGCTCAACCTGACCCAAATCCAAAATCTTGCCAATGGCGATCAATACTACACGAGCGACCCCGTGCTCTTGGACCTCGAACGCCGCCCCATACCATCCGAGTCGTTTATGCCATCGGCGCGGGAATATGGGCTAACCCGGGCCATTGAATATCAGCTGCTGGGCTACAGCTTTCTCACCCTGCTGCACTTGGCCGAAAAAGCCCGGGAAACCCGGATTATTGTCCCGCTCGGCCTGGAGGCGCTTGCCGATGCGGGATTGAAGCAATTCATCCAGTCCCTGGCGCAACGTACCAGGGCTCGGCTCGCCCCCAAAAGCCTGATTCTGGAACTCTCCCTTGGCGAGGCGGCAAGCCAGATTCGTGAGACCCGGCAATTCGCGCTCGATGCCGAACAGATCAACTGCGGAATAGGATTTCGCGACATCGAAACCGGACATACGCTGGATCAACTATTGACAAAAATTCAACCCGATAGCTTACGTACCCGCTCATCCCTCGTTGAGCGGCTGAATGAAGCAGAAACCGCCCAAGCCGAATTAAAACGGCTGTCCGAACTCGGTGCCCGCAATAAATCCCTGCTCATCGTCCGAGGAGTTAATGACACTAACACCATGGCCCTGCTGTACAACCTGGGCATCAGCATAGTCGAAGGATCCGCAATCTCCGAGGCAGAGCTGTTCATCCCCCCGGATGCCGATAAGATCATGGATTCCAAGGGGTGACGCGGGCACCTGCCCGTGGAACATATAAACCAATATACCCGCCGGTCTTATCCGCCTCAGAAATCCCCTCGCTCATGGGGTTACGTAACCTTCTCCCGCTTCAATCTTTCGGCTGTAGCCGATCAACTTTCCGAAACCCCTGGGGTAACTTGAGACCTCGCCGCCCACGCCCCCTGCGATACACCCCGAGAGACTTGCACGGGATCAATTTACTGCGTTTCCCGGCACCTATTCTCAGCCCCTGCGTCGCACTTAAAACCGTCACCGCCGCCAACCTTTCTCCCTCCTGGTAAGATTTGGCCGGAATACCGATCAGTTTGACTCCTTTGCCCCGCGCCAGCTCGGGGATTTCGCTCAGCAGGATCACCAACAAGTAGCCGGCAGTGGTGGCCAGAACGACCACTGCATCCGGGTCGGGAGGCAGCACCAACACCCCGGCGGGCTCCACCTCCCCATTGGCGACGAGTATCTGTTTTCCACCCCGGTTACGCGTTATCAATCTCGAAGCGGCGGCTATAAACCCCCGGCCGCTACGGGTGACAAACAGAACCCGGGATTTTTCTTCAACTTCAACCAGCCCGACAAAGCCAACGCCGCTGGGAACCTCGACCCGGCCCGTCAAAGGCTCACCATGGCCCCGGGCAGAGGGTAAAGTGCGCACGGGCAAACTATAGATTCGACCGCTCGAATCCAGGAAAGCCACGGTATGGTTCATCCGGGTCCGGACCGAATCGAGATACTCGTCTCCCGTTCTGAATCCAAGCGCCGAAGGATCGATGTCCCCGCCTTTCGCGCACCGCACCCACCCGTGCCGGGAGAGAATAACGGTCACCGGCTCATTGGGAACCAGGTCGCTGTCATTGAATGCGTGCGCGGCCTCCCGCTCGATGATTTTCGTACGCCGTTCATCTCCATAACGCTCGGCATCGTCCCGCAGTTCGGAACGCAACAGTCGGCGCAAATGTTCGGGATCACTCAGAATGCTCTTCAGATCTCCGGCCTCTGCCGCCAACTTATCCCGCTCGGCCTTCAGCTTGGCCTCCTCCAGGCGCGCCAATTGCCGTAACCGGGTCTCCAGGACATACTCGGCTTGCCGTTCGCTCAGGCCAAACCGGGCCATCAGTGCCGGCTTGGGTTTATCCTCACCGCGGATGATCCGTATAGCCTCATCCATATCGAGAAACACCCTGAGCAAGCCCTCGAGCAGATGCAGCCGCCGTTGAATCTTATCCAACCGCCAATCAAGTCGGCGCCTCAGCGTCGCCAGGCGGAATCCCAGCCATTCCACCAGCAAGGCCTTCAGCGGTTTGACTTCCGGCTTGCCGTTCATACCGATGACATTGAAATTGACGCGAATATTTTTTTCCAGCTCCGTGGTGGCGAACAGGTGCGCCATGACCGCAGCGGCATCGACCCGGCTGGAACGCAACTGAATAATCAATCGTACCGGCTGCTCATAATCCGATTCATCACGCAGATTATCGACCATAGGCAAACGTTTGGCCTGCATTTCGCGGGCTATGGCGACAAGTACCCGGGCGGCGGGAACCTGATAAGGCAACGAAGTAATAATGATTTCATCGCGATGCCGCTCCCAGGTCGCCCTTAGCTTGAGGCTCCCCTTTCCGGTACGGTAGATTCCGGCGATCTCCTCCCGCGGCGTAATCAGTTCACCGCCCGTGGGAAAATCCGGAGCCTTAATCAGCCGGGCAAGATACTCCGCACCAAGATCCGGCTCGTCGAGCACCGCCAACGTTGCCTCCACCAGGTCGCGCAAGTTATGCGGGGGAATATCGGTCACCATTCCGACCGCTATACCATTGGCACCGTTTGCAAGTACCACGGGAATTCGTGCCGGAAGCAATTTGGGTTCTTCCAGCGTCCCGTCAAAATTAGCCACCCAATCGACCGTACCCGCGCCGAGCTCATCCAACAACAAGTGGGCAAAGGCGCTCAATTTCGCCTCGGTATAGCGCATGGCCGCAAAAGACTTGGGATCGTCCAGCGACCCCCAATTGCCTTGTCCCTCGATCAACGGATAGCGGAAGCTGAAGGGCTGCGCCATCAACACCATGGCCTCGTAACAGGCCAGGTCACCATGGGGATGGAATTTCCCCAATACATCGCCTATGGTGCGCGCCGATTTCTTCGGTTTTCCCGCCACATCCAGGCCCAATTCCGACATGGCATAAAGGATCCGTCGCTGCACGGGCTTCAGCCCGTCGGCCAGGTGCGGGACCGCACGATCCAGCACCACCGCCATCGAATAATCCAAATAGGATTTTTCGGTAAATTCTTTCAGCGGCAGGTTTTCATGGTAATTATTTTGTGCCGAAGTCACCTCTTTCCCCTGGTCATCTGATTAATATTTGCGGCATAAACGAACTCATCATTCCGCCCCGGCACACCCCGTAAAAACCGCCCGGGTAAGGAGCCGGGAAATTCAACTTCGGAGGAATCTCCAAGTATCTGAAGGTTATTCGACCCGACACCGTAAACCCAAGCTACGGGCTGCAGTCGGCACCAAGCGTTTAGACCGCCTCAGGCATTCACACCTGGGCAAGATTTCCCTTCTCCCGCAACCATGTTCGCCGGTCTCCCGCCCGCCCCTTGGCAAGCAGCATGTCCAGGCATTCCGAGGTGCCGTCATCCGGGTTCATGGTCAAACAAACCAACCTCCGGGTCTCCGGAGCCATCGTTGTTTCGCGCAACTGCATCGGATCCATTTCCCCAAGCCCCTTGAAGCGGGTTACCGTTGGTTGCCCATTTTTCCCCTGGCCTCGAAACTGCTCGACGAACTCCTCCCGTTCCGCGTCATCGAGTGCGTAATATACCTCCTTTCCCACATCTATTCGGTACAGGGGGGGCATGGCAACGTAGACCCGCCCCGCCTCGACCAACGCCGGGAAGTGGCGCACAAAAAGCGCGCAAAGCAGGCTCGCAATATGGGCGCCATCGGAATCCGCATCGGCCAAGATACAGACTTTCCCATATCGCAATCGGCTCAAGTCATCGCTCCCCGGATCCAACCCAAGTGCAACGGCAATATCATGGATCTCCTTTGAAGCAAGCACGTGATCGGACTCGACCTCCCAGGTATTCAGAATCTTCCCGCGTAACGGGAGAATCGCCTGATATTGGCGGTCACGCGCCTGGCGCGCCGATCCTCCGGCAGAATCGCCTTCAACCAGGAACAACTCGGTACCTCTGCCATCCGTCGAAGCACAATCGGCCAGTTTTCCCGGCAAGGCCGGGCCCTGCGATATGCGTTTTCGAACCACCCGCGCCCGCTTGGCGCGCCCCTCGGCGCTTTCAATCGCCAGCATGGCAATCGCCTCACCAATCGAGGCATGGCGGTTCAACCACAGGGAAAGCGCATCCTTGATGACCCCCGACACAAACGGAGCGCTGCGCCGCGAGACCAGCCGTTCCTTGGTCTGGCCGCTGAACTGCGGCTCACGCAGCCGAAGTGACAACACATAGGCCACGGAATCGAATACATCCTCGGGGGACAGCCTCAACCCCCGCGGCAAAAGACTGTGAAATTCGCAAAACTCGCGTAGCGCCTCCGTCAACCCCTGCCTGAATCCCAAAACATGAGTTCCCCCCAGGGGGGTCGGGATCAGGTTGGCATAGCTCTCGGTAACGCCGGAGGTTCCACAAGTAGTCCAGGCCAGCGCCCAATTTATACTTTCCGCTTCTGCCTCAAAGGATCCGGTAATCGGTTCATCCGGCAAGGTGGGGGTTTCGCCCAGACGTTCCACCAAGTAATCGCCGAGTCCTCCGGCAAAACACCAGTTTTCTCGTTTTTCCTGCGCCGAATCGCAAAGCAGCACCTCCAGCCCCGGACACAGAACGGCCTTCGAGCGCAGGGCGGTCGCAAGGCGGGAATAATCGAACCGAGGCGTATCGAAATAGTTCGGGTCCGGCCAGAAACGCAGCCGAGTACCCCGCTTCTCGCGGGCCGTGGAATCCACGCATCGAAGCTCCTCGGTCTTCTCCCCACCGCGAAACCTCATCCTGTATTCTTTTCCACCCCGCCGGGTCCAAACTTCAAGGCGCGTAGACAAGGCGTTGACCACCGATACGCCCACACCATGCAAGCCGCCTGAAAATTGATAATTTTTATCTGAAAATTTTGCCCCGGCATGGAGCCGGGTTAAAATCAGTTCCACCCCGGATAGGCCCGTTTGCGGATGCACTCCAACGGGCATTCCCCGCCCGTCATCTTCAACCTCCAGGGATCCATCCGCGAAAAGTTCGACCCGGATATGCCGGGCATACCCGGCGAGTGCCTCATCGACGCTGTTGTCTACGACCTCGAGCGCCAGGTGGTTCGGATGCGTCGTATCCGTGTACATTCCCGGGCGGCGGCGCACAGGATCTAGGCCGGTAAGAACCTCGATATCCTCCGCCTCGTAACGCTTGTTCATTGCAGTCCGCCGGATTAGCATGGTGACACAGGAAATATCCGGGTATTGTATCAATCCGGCGGTTTCAAACTCCTTCTCACCTCAGGCACGAACCTGTGACAACCGCAAGATCGCGGCTTCACGCAAGATCCTGCCTCAATGATTCAACCAGTTCCCCCGGCAGTGGCGACACCTCATGGTGATAGTGCTCATGATCGACACCGATGGCCAGGCCTCCTTTCTCCCGCAATAGAGTTTGCAACTCCGGAGGCAACTCAAATCGCAGAAAATGCACTGCCGAGGTCTTGCCATCCGTATGCCGCTCCAAATCTTCGTCGGCAATGGCGTAAGTGCGTTGATTCGCGGCGCCTGCCGCCGCAATCCAAACCCCGTCTTCGATCCCAACGAGCCGCTGCAATTGCCGCCTGCGTTCCACCTCATCGATGAATTCAATCATCAGGGTTGCCTTGAGGTTGCCGCCGTCCGGTATGAGTGAATTATAGGTGTCAAGCTCCTCTTGAATCCCGGCGGCCGTGAAAATCCGCTCGACCCGAAGCATCTCCTGAATCTGATATTGAATCGTCAGTCGATCTTCGAAATAAAGGGTTAAATTCGGTCCCAGGGCCAAATGGCGATTCCGCTTGTATCGCATCACCCGGCGGCGAAAGTCCTCCCTTTGGATGAGGTAATCCTCCAGGCTCAACAAATCTTCCCGCGTAAGTGCTTGCATAGATCTACTCCTCAAAGTCCATAAGCTCGGCGCAACATCGAAATGGGATGAACCACGGGTTTCGCGTTTTTCCCCAGGCCATGTTGCAGTTGATCCCCCGCCAGGGGACAATCGCTCCCATACCAGTCCGGGTCGGCCGCGGCGATCTTCCCGAACACGGGCCGTCCGATTTTCATCGCCTGGTCATAGGTTTCCACCTTCACCGCGTAGGTACCATCGTGTCCCGAACAGCGCTGTATCAACTCCACTTCCGTATCCGGAACCAGCGCCAATATATCCCGTGTCTTTGTTCCAAAATTCTGGACTCGCTGGTGGCAGGAGGCATGGCAGACCACCTTGCCCAAGGGATGACTGAAGTGCGTATTCAAGAGTCCGGCCGCATGCCGCAGCGAAAGGTATTCGAATGGATCGAAAAAAGCCTCCCTGACTTTCGCAACATCGGGGTCATCCGGATAGATCATCGGCAATTCCTGCCGGTACATCAAAACACAGGAGGGGATCGGCGCGGTGATATCCCAACCTTCATCAACCAGCCTGGCGATCCGGGGAATGTTGTATTGCTTGAGTTTATCGATCGCCTCGAGATCTCCCAGCTCCAACTTCGGCATTCCACAGCAACGCTCCTCGGGAACCAAGCGCACATCCAGTGAATTATGCGCAAATACCGCCCACATATCCTCTACCACGCTGGGCAGATTACGATTCCCGTAACAAGTGACAAACAGGGCGATTTTCCCCCGGGTGCGCCCCGCGGGCTGCACGGCACTAGCCGCAGCGGCCCGGCCCGCCAACCTCTTCCTGGCCGATCGGGACTCGAACCTCGGCAATGCCGCATCCCGATGTATCCCCGCTGTTTTCTCCAGCATCACCCGTGCCGGACGAGCCCCGTTTACCGCATTAATCGTTTGGGCAATCACGGGAATCCCGGCCAGGCGCCCCACGGCATCGGTGGAGGTCAATACCCGATCGCGCAACCGCTCGCCCCGGTTACGATGCTTCACCGCCTTGGCCCGCAGCATCAGGTGGGGGATATCCATATTGAATTCGTGAGGTGGGGTATATGGACATTTGGTCATGAAACACAGATCGCACAGGTAACATTGATCCACTATCTTCCAGTAGGTCTCGTGCGTGACCCCGCCAATCTCCATGCTCTTCGATTCATCAATGGCATCAAACAAGGTAGGAAATGCATTACACAGGGAAAAACACCGGCGACAACCGTGGCAGATGTCGAACTGGCGCTCCAGCTCCGTTAATAAAGCTTTCTCATCCCAGAAGTCGGCCTCACGCCAGGCCAGCGGATGCCGCTGGGGCGCCTTGAGATTACCTTCCGTCGGTCCAGTACTATCAGTAGCCATGCCGTCCTCCATTTCTATAGCGTCAAACGATCCTCAAACGACCGTGGGGGCGGAGCAATCCGCCCCCAGTCCGGTCCCGGCCTCGATTAGCCACCCAGGCTATCGAGTGCCTTCTTAAAGCGGTTTGCGTGGGAACGCTCGGCCTTGGCAAGCGTCGCAAACCAATCGGCTATCTCATCGAAACCCTCTTCACGGGCGGCCTTGGCCATCCCTGGGTACATATCGGAATATTCATAGGTCTCTCCCGCAATCGCCGATTTCAGATTCTTGTCGGTCTCCCCGATCGGCTCGCCCGTAACCGGGTCTCCTACGGCTTCAAGGTACTCCAGGTGCCCGTGTGCATGCCCGGTTTCCCCTTCGGCGGTGGAGCGGAAAACCGTCGAGATGTCGTTATATCCCTCGATATCGGCCTTACTCGCAAAATACAAATAGCGTCGATTCGCCTGCGACTCGCCGGCAAATGCCGCCTTCAGATTTTCCTCGGTCTTGCTTCCTTTTAAATCCATCTGGATTCGCCTCCTGTCAGAACATATCCACGGTGGGTGGAAACCCACCACACAATATGATTTAGACGCTGTCTAAATCATATTGTGAATTATAAACCTCTTGAATATTTTGGTCAACTTACAGTCTTGTCCAATATGAAATGAGTCTGAAGCCGGAAGGGGAACCGTTCATGATGGGGGGATGAAAACCATCATGAAACTCGAAGACTTAACGACGATTGAACCGCTTGAAGATTTCCTGTCAGGTA
>JALUYA010000007.1 GCA_027018875.1 Gammaproteobacteria bacterium | reverse complement strand
TATAGTGTCTCATCAGTGTCTCTCATTCTTGCCGGAACGAAAGGACTGGATGCTAACGCAGCTCGCCTCTCACTCCGATTCAATGAGTTGCACTTCCGAGTTGAATTCGCGTATTCTCCTTACCGCCGGTGCGGGGGGAATTCCCGTCCAGCGCGAGCTATGAACCACCCGGTCGATGCCCCGGGCGAGTTTTATCAAGGCGGGCGGCACATTAGTGCAGGCGGTATTAACGCGCACCACCTTGGTTTCTCCGTTCAGTGTCACGCCGACCGTAAAGCTTGGTTTATCTATGCCTTGCGGCCGACAAGTCGGGCTTGCAAGCGTGTACTGATTGCCGAGGCTGAAAAATGAGGCTTGCTGCACCAGCGACAGCAAGGCTCGTCGGGCGGTATCCGGCAACCGGATTTTCACCGTACCTTGGTGCCGAACATTATTCACGCCCACATATTGCACTTGGTTTTTTTGAACCATCAAGGCATAGTATGGGCAGTGGTCGTTGCATCCCCCGCGGCGCAGAAACAACTTGAACCCGACCAGGTTGTCGCTGACCGCGGCCAGGGCGGCGGTCACACTGGAAGGCGCCCTCTGTTTAATGCGGCTGCTCGTACTCCAATGTTCACCGATCTGAATCAGGGCAAAAATCGCCACCGCCGCTGCCAATGCGATCAGGAAAAAGTGCAGCGATCCGTCACGACGATAATTTTTCCCGCCAGGTTGCTTCTTCATGCGTAAATATTAACATTGGGGCAGTTACCCGTGGCCGCCGACTGTGGGTAGGAACTATGGATCATGGTTAGAAACCGAGCCGAACCGACCGATTTCCGATGCCCCACACCCGCCCGGCTAGAGCCAATGCCTTCATTGCCTATCCGCGATATAATTATTAAGTTTACGCGGCTTGATAGGCCAATAGTCATCTTAACAAAACCCGGAGAACGGAAATGCGCATAGGTGTTCCCAAAGAAATCAAAACCCATGAATATCGAGTCGGTCTGATCCCGGCCGGAGTACGTGAATTGACCGGCTCCGGGCACCAGGTACTCATAGAAACCCGGGCCGGCGACGCCATAGATTTCGACGACAATGCCTACCGCGCCGCAGGAGCGGAGATTGCCGCCAGCGCCGAACAGGTATTTTCCGAGGCCGATTTGGTAGTCAAGGTCAAGGAACCCCAACCGGTCGAATGCAAGCGCCTCCGGGAAGGCCAGGTGCTGTTCACTTATCTGCATCTGGCTGCGGACCCGGAACAGGCGCGGATGCTGCGGGAATCGGGGGCCGTCGCCATTGCCTATGAAACCGTCACCGACGCCCGGGGAGGCTTACCCCTGCTCGCCCCCATGAGCGAAGTCGCAGGACGGATGTCCATTCAGGCCGGCGCCCATAGTCTTGAACGGGAACGCGGCGGGCGCGGTGTGCTCCTTGGCGGCGTTCCCGGCGTGGCTCCGGCCCGGGTGGTGGTACTCGGTGGTGGCGTAGTCGGCATCAATGCGGCCCGCATGGCCATGGGCGCCGGGGCGCGCGTCACCGTACTCGATAAATCCATCGACCGACTCGCCGAGCTGGACAACCTCTATGGCCCCCGGCTGGAAACCCTGTACGCAACTACCGAAAGTGTCGAGGAGTCCGTATGCGCTGCCGATCTGGTCATCGGCGCCGTACTGGTGCCCGGCGCGGCGGCGCCCCGCCTCGTCACCCGCGCCATGCTCAAGGAGATGAAACGCGGCGCGGTGATCGTGGATGTGGCCATCGACCAGGGAGGGTGTTTTGAAACCAGCCGCCCAACCACCCACGACGACCCAACCTACATTATCGAGGATGTAGTGCACTATTGCGTGGCCAATATGCCGGGAGCCGTGCCCCGCACCTCTACCCTGGCTCTCACCAACGCCACGCTGCCGTTCATCCACGCGCTGGCCGACCAGGGTTACCGCGGCGCCCTGGCGGAAAATCCCCACTTGTTGGCGGGACTCAACATCTTCCACGGCCAGGTGACGCACGCCGCCGTCGCCCGTTCGCTCGGCGTGGATTATGTATCACCCGACAAGGCGCTTAACGGCTGAAAGATTCGGGGTTCGATCCGCTTTTTGCCACCGGGGGAGTGTTACCCGCACGCTCCCGGCGTTTCGCCTCTTCCCACAGGGCATCCATCTGCTCGAGGTCGGCCTCGTGGGGAGTCAGGCCACTGGCTGCGAGGCCGGATTCGATGTAGCGGAACCGGCGCACAAATTTACGATTGGTCGCGCGCAAGGCCTGCTCGGGATCGAGCCCCAAATACCGTCCCCAATTGACCAGGGAAAAGAGTAAATCTCCAAACTCCTCGTGTAGGGACGCGGCATCCCCCTGCGCTTCGGCCGCTTCCAGTTCACCCAGTTCCTCCTCGAGTTTGGCCCGCGCCCCGGCCCGTTCCGGCCAGTCGAAGCCAACGGCGGCGGCCCGCCGTTGCAGTTTGAGTGCGGCCACCAAGGCCGGCAGGGCCCGCGGCAACCCGGCGTCGATGTGATTCCGGGTTATTGCCTTGTCCGCCTCCCAGCGACGGTTCGATTCATCGATTCCGATCTCGGTCCTGTCGCCAAAAACGTGGGGATGGCGGACCAGTAATTTTTCCATGAGCCTCCGAACTACGTCATCGAAATCGAATTCCCCGGCTTCCTCGGCGATACGGGCGTGAAAAACGACATGAAACAGCAGGTCGCCCAGCTCCTCGCGAAGCGCACAGGAATCGTGCCGCTCGGCGGCATCGGCGACTTCAAAGGCCTCTTCGATCGTAAACGGGGCGATACTGGTCGAAGTTTGGGCCCGATCCCAGGGACACCCCCTCTCGGGATCGCGCAAACGCCGCATCAGTTCAAGCACTTGTTCAACCCGCTCCGGTGCGCTCATGTTCGCAGCGCCCGCTCCAGCGCGGGCAACAACATCCGCAGCATGCCGGCGGTTGCTCCCCAGATACGTTTACCCCGGTAATGCAATTCGCGGTGAGCAATTTGCTTGCCCCAGTACACCAGCGGATGATCCAGCCAGTTTTCCGGATCCAACAACACGGCAAACGGCAACTGAAAGACTTCGGCCACTTCCGCCGTCGATACCGCCTGCAATCGGCCGGGTATTGCGATCAGGCAGCCCACTATCGGTCTCACCCGGTAGCCGCTGGTCGTCGGGTAATCCGCCAGGCGGCCGAGGAGATGAACCGCTGCCGGGTCCAGGCCGATCTCCTCCCGGGCCTCGCGCAGGGCCGCCGCTTCGGGCGATGCATCCCTGGCATCCACGGCACCTCCGGGAAACGCCACCTGTCCGGCGTGTGCCGATAACGCATCCTGGCGGCGGGTGAGAATCAGGCTCCGCGAATCATCCACCAAGGCCAGCAGCACCGCGGCCGGGCGCAGGTCGGATCGCTGCGAGATCCGGGCGAATGGAAACTTTGCCTTGTCCCATGCGGGTACCGGGATAGGGAAATCGGGGTCGGCCAAGATCTGTTTCAGGTGTTCCGCCCAGCGAGGAAGCTCCCCGGTGGCTACCGGAGCCGGAACACTCTCCCGGATTTGCGACTCATCAAGCATTATGGCTTCCTCCACGCGCGGGACGGATAGGGGCCCGGTCCCGTAAAATATGTATTTTACGCGGGTCGCCGTTTATGAGTTCCGATCCCACTCCGGCCTTGTTCGCCCTCTCGCCACTCGATGGACGTTACGCCGCTCGCACCCGGCCGTTGCGCGAAAGCCTGTCCGAGTACGGCCTGATCAAGGCCCGGGTGCGCGTCGAGCTTGCCTGGTTCCGGGCGCTTGCCGCCGAACCCGGCATCGGTGAATGCCCGGCCCTGCCCCCCGGGGCGGCCAGTGCTATCGAGGCCATAGAATCCGGCTTTGATGTGACCGAAGCGGTTCGCATCAAGGCCATCGAGGCGACGACCAATCACGATGTAAAGGCGGTCGAGTATTACTTGAAGGAGCACTTTGCGACGTATCCAAACTTGATGCAAGCCGCCGAATTCATCCATTTTGCCTGCACCTCGGAAGACATTAATAACCTGGCCTGGGGCGTAGTGCTCAACCAGGCACGAGATACCGTGTTGTTACCGGCGATGTCATGGATCATCGACTTTCTGCGGGCCATGGCCGAGAACCAAGCCGACACACCGCTGCTTGCCCGCACCCACGGCCAGCCGGCTACCCCGACCACTATCGGCAAGGAATTGGCTGTTTTTGCAGCTCGCCTCGAACGCCGCCGAGGACATTACGCCTCGATCCGGCTGAACGGCAAGATCAACGGCGCCACCGGCAATTACAATGCCCACCACATTGCCTATCCCGCCGTGGACTGGCCGCGGCTGTCGCAGAGGGTCGTTGAATCGCTCGGATTGGAGTGGATTGCCCTGACCACCCAGATCGAGCCCCACGACTCGCTGGCCGAATGGCTGAACGCATTGGCCGGCTTCAACGCGGTACTGATCGACCTGTGCCGCGACACCTGGAGCTATATCAGCCGGGGTCATTTCCATCAGCGTATAGCCGCGGGTGAAGTCGGCTCGTCCACGATGCCTCACAAGGTCAATCCCATCGACTTCGAAAACGCCGAAGGCAACCTGGGTATCGCCAACGCGCTGGCACGTCATCTCGCCGACAAGCTGCCGGTTTCGAGGCTACAACGGGATCTGACCGATTCAACTTCACAACGGGCACTCGCAACGGTAGTCGGCCATTCTTTGGTTGCCTACCGGGCCCTGGAACGGGGCTTATCGCGTCTGGAGGTCGATCCCGAAAACATGGCGGCCGAGCTCGATGCCCACTGGGAAGTCCTGGGCGAGGCCGCCCAGACACTCATGCGCCGCCACGGCGTGGACAAGCCCTATGAAACGCTCAAGTCCCTGACCCGAGGCCGTGCCCTGGATCAAAAAACCTGGTGCGAACTGGTTGCTGCACTCCCCTTGCCCACCGCGGCCCGCCGGTCCCTGGAACAACTCAACCCCCGGGATTATATCGGCCTGGCCCCGGCACTGGCCCGGCGCAAGCTCGCGCCCAAGAGTTGATCAATGCGCGCATACACGGTACGCCTTGGTGACTGGACGCGCGATCTTGACGCCTTGCGCCGGATACGTACCCAGGTATTCATCGAGGAGCAAAAAGTCCCGGTCGAACTGGAATGGGATGAAATCGATTCCCACTGCGTGCATGTACTCGCGCTTGCTGGTGCCCAGCCGATCGCCACGGGACGTCTGACCCCCGACGGGTACATCGGTAGGATGGCGGTATTGGCCCCCTGGCGTGGGCGTGGCGTTGGTGCCGAGATCTTGCAAAAACTGCTGCAGATCGCCCGGGATCGCGGCGATCGGGAATGCCGACTCAATGCCCAGACCCATGCCCGCGGATTTTATGCGCGTTTCGGTTTCGAGGCCGAAGGTACGGAATTCCTCGAAGCGGGGATCCCCCACCAGGCCATGCGCTTGAGGCTCGGCCCCAAAGAAAACATCGTGGCAGGACCGGTTGCATTGGCCGATGCCCTGGAGTCCCTGGCACAGTCGGCACGACACCGATTCAATCTCTACAGCGATGACCTGGCCCCGCTCCTGTGTGATCGTCTCCCGTTCGCTGCAGCACTCAGGAAGTGTGCCCTAAGTGGACCGCGGGCCTCGATCCGGATCCTGTGCCGGGATGCACAGGCCGCCGCAGGCACGGGGCACGCCTTGCTTCGCCTGGCCGCCGCGATACCGAGCCATGTCGAGCTGCGGCGCCTGGCCGCCACGGATGAGCCGCCGACATCTCTTTATGCCTGGACGGATACCGGTAACGCCTTCCACCAGCCCGATGCCGGGCAGTACAGCGCCGTTATCCTGCACCAGGCTCCAATCCGGGTGCGGGAACTTGCCCGCGAATTCCAGGCACTTTGGGAACGGGCCGAACCCGATCCCGAAATTCGTCAATTCAGGCTTTAATTTAATGAACTCACGAAGTTTCCAACCTCACGTTACCGTAGCGGCCATCGTCGAGAACCAGGGACGGTTTCTCCTGGTTCGGGAGTGGATCGACGGGCACGAACAGATCAACAACCCCGCGGGACACCTCGAAGAGAGCGAGACACCCGCTGCGGCCGCCGCGAGAGAATGTTTCGAGGAGACCGGCTACCGATTCCTACCCGAGTCATCGGGCGGAATTTACCTCTGGCGTGCACCGCGCTCGGGGGAAACCTTCGTGCGGATCAATTTTATCGGCATGGTTAGCGATTATGTCCCCAATGCCCGGCTCGATAAGGGAATTATCGCCCCGATCTGGCTGAGCCTGGAAGAAACCATAGCCCGTGAATCGATGCTCAGAAGCCCTCTCGTTCTGCGTTCGCTACGGGATCATCGGGCCGGAACCCGGTTTCCCTTAAATGTCATCACGTCCCTGCTCGAACCATGAAAGATCTGGTTATCGTGGGGCTGTCCGGCGGGGTCGATTCGGCCGTTTCCGCCGCGTTGCTGCTCGAGTCCGGGTATCGGGTCGAGGCGCTGCACATGGTAAACTGGGAGTCCGATGATGCCTATTGCACTCGGGTCGAAGATGAAGCGGCGGCCGCCGCCGTAGCCCGGCACTTGGGTATTGTTCTGCATCGAGCCAATTTCGCTCCGGTGTACCGGCAATGGGTCTTCAAGGATTTCCTAGACGAATACCGGGCCGGTCGCACCCCGAACCCGGATATACTCTGCAATCGCCATATTAAGTTTTCCGCCTTTCTCAATTGGGCCCTGCGCTTGGGTGCCGGGAAAATCGCCACTGGACATTACGCCCGCGTAAATATCGGCAACGGGCAACCCAGGTTAATGATGGCGCAGGACCGAAACAAGGATCAAACCTATTTTCTGCATGCCGTTCGGCGTGAGGCGCTGGCCCAGACCCTGTTCCCTCTCGGCGATCTGATCAAATCCGAGGTGCGTTCCATCGCCCGCAAAATCGGTTTACCCAATCATGCCCGGCCCGACTCCACCGGTATCTGTTTTATCGGGGAACGCCCCTTCCGTGACTTTTTGTCCACCTACCTGGCGGAGATCCCGGGACCGATCGAAACCGAAACCGGTCAAGTCCTGGGCCGACACCGGGGATTGCATTTCTACACCCTGGGACAGCGTAGCGGACTCGGTATCGGCGGTCGGCGCGACGCCATCGAGGCGCCATGGTATGTCATCTCCAAAGATCAATCCCGCCGGGCACTCATTGTCGCTCAAAATCCCGTTCACCCGAGGTTAATGGCACTGGCGCTGCAAGCCGATCGCATCCATTGGATCGCCGGGGCGCCACCTGTGGTTCCCACCGAGGTAAGCATCCGAATTCGCCACCGTCAAACGCCCGTTCCGGCCATGCTCGATATCCGCAACTCGCTTATCCACCTGGAATTTTTGAATCCGCTGCGGGCCGTTGCCCCAGGGCAATACGCCGTTGTCTATCGTGGCGAAACCTGCTTGGGTGGAGGACGAATCATCCGCGTCCGGAGCGTGCAAGAATCGACACCATCGCCTCGCCAAAGAATCAAAATGGATTTCCCCTGACCTGGGGGAATTGCCATATCTGGTCGCTCCCGGCTTGCCGAGGTCTCATCATGGCGGTCCATGGATGGCAAAAGCCATGCTTACTCCGGCTTATACGAACCGGAAACAAACCGTTGTGGAAAGTGATTTTCCGGGTAGATATATCGGAGATCAGCGGTGTGATGAAGAGCGCGCCCGGCGGGTGTGACCGCGGGAATGCCTCGGCTCATCCACATAGGGATTGGTAGGGGACTGGAAGTCGAGTATCAGGGGCGCTCCCAGAACTTTAAAAGCTTCCCGAAAACCTGCGGCAAGATAACGGCGATAAGTATCGGGCAAACGTTTCACCTGAGAACCGTGTATCACAATCCGAGGAGGGCAACTTCCCGCCGGATGGGCGTAGCGTAGCTTGATTCGGCGCCCACGTATTATCGGGGGTTGATTTTTAATGACTAATCGTTCGAGCACCCGGTTGACCTCACCCGTGGTGAACTCCTTATTCATAGCCTTACCGGCCTCGTCAACGGCAGCCATCATCTCCCCGATTCCGGTGCCGTGCAGCGCCGACAATCGTACTCGACGTACAAAGGGGGCAAAGCCGAGCCTTCGCTCCGCCGAGGCCTGAGTGTTATCGCGGGCTTCGCGCGTCAAGCCATCCCATTTATTGAGGGCGATCACTACCGCCCGACCGCGTTCGAGGGCAAGTCGGATCAAGCGTTGATCCTGAGCAGTAATACCTTCGGACGCATCACTCATAACGATAGCTACCATGGCATTTTCAAGCGCCGAGATAGCGGCAACAACTCCTAACCGTTCGGCGCCTGCCTCCACTCGAGCGCGGCGCCGAAAACCGGCGGTATCGATCAGGAGGTATTTTCGCCCGCTGCGTTCGAGAGGTACACGAATCGCATCGCGCGTGGTTCCCGGCACTGCCGAAGCCAACACCCGTTCTTCTCCCAACAAGCGGTTGATTAGGGTGGACTTACCAACATTAGGCCGTCCAATGATCGTCACCGCCAAGCGATTATCTTCCTGTTTGAGTGGCTCGTCTTCAGCCTGAGGCCAGGTTTTTACCAGTGTCTCGATCAAGCCAGTAACTCCGTCACCCCGCCGCGCCGAGATGGGATGAAATCTGGCAAACCCCAATTTGTGAAACTCGCTCAATGCCTCCGGAGGCAGGCCCTCGGCCTTGTTCGCCAACAACCAGATGGGCTTACCAGTGCCGCGAAGACGTTCACCAAGTCGCTCATCCGTTGGACTGAGGCCGGCACGAGAATCGACCAGGAACAAGATCTGACCGGCCTCGGCCACCGCCTGCCAGGTCTGAACTTCCGCAACCTCGGCAAGCTCCCCCTCGCCGGCCAACCCTCCGGTATCCACCAGTAAAACCCGGTGCCCGCCGAGATTCGCATAACCGTACTGACGATCTCGGGTCAAACCGGGAAGATCGGCTACCAAGGCCTGACGACTGGCAGTCAGGCGATTGAATAGAGTGGATTTACCGACATTCGGTCGCCCCACCAGGGCAATAACCGGCAACATATTCAATGCCTGGCTCGAACTGGGGGTCTCGCCGTTTTTTGTAGTGAGCTTCCTGAATGAATCCCGTTCAACGTTTACCCGTACGGAGTGACAGACGATAGGCGGCAAGCGTACCGCCATTAGTTAATGCCATGAGCACATGGTTTACCACGACCGGCGGCATTCGGATCGCCCGGTCACCAACACGTACCCGCCCCAAGTAGCGACCGTTGCTCCGATCAAGAAGATGCAGCCAGCCCCAGAAATCTCCTGCCACGACCAGTGGACCAAAAGGCACCGCTGCCGATAACCGCCGATAGGCGAGTTTTGTGTAAACCCAATCCGGAACTCCCGTAACCAAATCAAAAGCATGCATACGACCCTCGGTATCGTCGACATAAACACGGGCTGCATCGAGTGTTAGACCGGTATAACTCGAAAGTTTACGGCTCCAAAGAATTTGCCCCGAGGCGGCATCGATGGCGGCCAGACGCCCCTGATAAGTTACCGCATAAAGATCCCCGGCGGCATAGCCCAACACCCCCCCCACATCCACCAGATTAGCGATGGGGTTGCTGCCCCGACCCACGGCCACCTGTCGCCGCCATAGGACTTTCCCGGTCAATGCATGAACTGCAATGACCTTGCCATTGGCAAAGCCGGCGTAAATAATACCTTTCACGATCAGGGGGTGAATGTCATAGCGTAGGGTCAATGAGGGAGGACTCTCACTGACCACCCAAAGTTCCGCGCCGGAGGCGGGATCAAGCCCGATTAAATTTCCGGCCAGTGTCTTTACGGCAACGATTCCCGGGGCGATTGCGGGGCTGGTAATCACCGGAGAACCAACGAAGTGACGCCACTTGGGCCTGCCATTACTCGCTTCAAGCGCCACCACGTTTCCTTCGCGAGTCCCTAGTGCGACAATTCCGGCACCCACGGCCGGGCCGCCGGAAAGCCGGGCATGTCGAACATTATGCTGCCAAACGAGCCGACCATTCGTGACCTTATAGGCGGCTACGCGACCCCCAGCGGCGGCAACGAAAACCTCTCCTCCTGCGACCGAAGGCGCAAGCCCTAAAAGCTGGTTACCCCCACCTCCACCCACATCGTGCGACCAAGAAAGCACCAGTCGAGCCTTGTGTGGATTGGGCGGCAAAGAACTCGGCGACGGGACATTGCCGGTACTGCTACAGGCCGAGAGCAGGGTGGCGAAGCTCATTACCAAGAGCAGAGTGAACCGATTGGAGTGCATCAGCGGCCTCCTGACAGGGCTTTTATAGATGATTTTTTCGTAACTCCCGCCGTGACCGCCGAAGGCGCGGTAACGGCCGCCGCCGGCAGGCTTGCCAGCCGCATTTTGAGCAGGGTGAAAATCGAACTGCCCGGTGTTGCCAGAGCCAAGGCCCTCTTGAAAGCCTGCCGCGCCGCCTGATCCTCTCCCAGGCGCATCAATCCTTCACCGCGAATGGTATCAACCTGTCTATCGAAGGCTTGCAAGTGGTTACCATCCAAAGTTTTGAGGGCTTCCCTGGGCTGCCCGGCCTGAATTTGGATCCGGGCCAGGCGCAGCCGTGCCACCGCGGCAATGCCGGCATCGGGCGAGCGTTGGATAACCTGACGCAGCGACTGCTCGGCTCGGGCAAAATGGCGCCCTGCCAATTCGACTTTTGCTAGAGCTAACCCGGAGAAAGCGCCGTAAGCCGTCTTGGGATAATCCTTGATGACGGCGCGCGCGGCTTTGACCACGGCCCGACTGTCATTCCGCTGCTCGGCTGCCTGTACCGCCAGATACAAGGTAGCCGCCTGTGAGGCCTGGCGGGCCTCCCAATAATTCCGGAAACGCCATCCACCCACCACCAAGGCGGCGATGACCAGGCCGGCTACTACGAAACGGCCATTTTTATTCCACCATTGCTTGATTTCCTCAAGCTGCTCGGCTTCTGTACTGTAACCTTCCAATCCGTTTACTCCTCAACCAGGGTTAAATCTATTCGCTGTCGCATATCCGTGCCGCAGTTTTCGTATCAGCGTATCGGCCACCGCCTCGAAATCCGCGGAAGTCTGCTCCCCCTTTTCGCCAAGCGGCTTGAGTATCACCGTACCTGCGTTCAATTCGGACTCACCGAGAATGAGCGCATAGCGCGCGCCGGCCCGGTCGGCGCGACGCAACTGGGACTTCAGCGAACCGCCCCCCATGTTGACCATGAGCCGCAATCGGGGATATCGGTCGCGCAATCTCTCCGACAGCACCAGGGCCTTATACTCGGCTTCCTTCCCCAGGGCAATGAAATAGGCATCCGGTGGCGTTGGTGGCGGAGTTTTACCTTCGGCCTCAACCAACAATACCAGCCGTTCCATTCCCAACGCCCAGCCCACCGCCGGAGTATCTCTACCGCCCAGCCGGGCAACGAGACCGTCATAACGCCCGCCGGAGCAAACCGCATCCTGCGCGCCCAGGAGATCGGTGGTCCACTCGAACACCAGCCCGGTATAATAATCTAGCCCGCGAACCAGAAACGGATCGAGCGTATAGCCGATACCCAGCAGGTCGAGCCGGGTGCATAATTCAGCGAATTGAAGCCGGGTCTGATCCCCGAAATAATCCCCTATGCGAGGCGCCTCGGTGAGGAGCTTGCGGATCTTGGGATCCTTGCTGTCGAGTATGCGCAGCGGGTTGGTTTCAAGCCGGCGCCGCGCGTCGGCATCCAGTCGGTCCATATGCTCGTGCAGATATTCGATCAGCGCGCTACGGTATATTTCGCGTTCCTGCGGCCTGCCCAGCGAATTTATCCGCAGACCGATATGCTTTAACCCAAGGCGACGCCACAGGCGAGCCCCCAACAAGATCATTTCCGCTTCGATATCCGCTCCCTGAATACCAAACGCCTCCGCGCCAATCTGATGGAACTGGCGATATCGTCCCTTTTGCGGGCGTTCATGACGAAACATCGGCCCACCATACCGGAGCCTTATCTGGCTGCCATTGAACAGCCCATGACTGATGCCTGCACGTACGCAACCGGCGGTCCCTTCGGGACGCATGCTCAGGGAATCCCCACCCCGATCCTCGAAACTGTACATTTCTTTCTCGACAATGTCCGTGCCGGTACCGATCGAACGGGCAAACAAGGTAGTTTGCTCCAATATCGGAAGTCGTATCTCGCCATAACCCGCGGTATCGAGCACTTCCGCCGCAATAGCCTCAATGGCCTGCCAACGGGTAGCCTGCCCGGGAAGGATATCATTAAATCCCCTGACTGCCTGAATTCCCCCGCTCATCGGGTAACCGCCGGCGATGGTAGTACCGATCCTGATATCTGGAAACGTGCCGTTTTACCCTTGCGGAATCTAGGGGAAATCGTATAGGGGCGTCCATTGACCTTGATCTCGACCCCCGGCGCATTTCCCAAGAATACCGTCAGCGGACCGTGGGCGGAATCGAGGTGGATATTTTGACCGGCCGCGGCCAAATTATAGTAGAGTCGTTGGTGATCCGGCCCATACACCTCGATCCAGGAAGGTGACGTCACATGCAGGCGCAAACGCAGGCTGATCCCCGTTTGTACGGCCCCCCGAGAGGAGATGCGGTATTGCGAGGCAGTTACCGAACCACCCGAGCGAACCATAGTGGCCGACAATGGCACATTGACGCTTGAAGCCATGGCGGCCGAAACTGCCGTCGGGGGAATATTGGAAAACCGTTTGTTCTGCTGAGAGCGGTGCCATGCCCACAGCCCCGCAAGAATCAAAAGCACCGCGAATATTCCTACTCCTGCGGGAAATAACCACCGCGAGGAAATATTGTACATGCCCTGCGTTGTGGCATGAGCCCGCACTACCGGTTCCTCGAACCCGGCCGAACGAGTATATATTTCAAGCAATTCCGCCTCCGGCAAGCCGAGAAAATGCGCATACTTACGCAGATACCCCCGCACGTAAACGGGAGCTTCCAGGCGATAATACTCTTCCGATTCCAACGCCTCGATTACCCGTACGGGGATGCCAAAAGACTCGGCCGCAGCCTCCCGTTCCAGCCCAAGGGCTTCTCTGGCGCCCTGCAAACGTACCCCGAGCCCCGGGCCATTCACATCGGTCGGCTCCTGATCGTTATTGCTCATGGCCCGGTTCGGCTGATCAAATGGATGAACTTGCGTGCTTCCCGGGAACCGGGAAACTTCTTGAGCAACCGGCGTCCATAGCGCTTGGCGTTAACCTGATCCCCTACGGTCCAAGCAGCTTCGATGGCGACCCACAGCACCCTTGGAGATACGTTCCGATCACTCGACACCAGGCGCCCAAGACGGTTGTTGGCGCTGCTGTAATCGCCCTTTTCAAAAGCCATCAATCCCAATTGCCACAATGCCTCGGGCTGGTTGGGGTTAATGGCGAGCGCCTGCTCAAAGTACCTCCGGGCAATTTTTTTATTCGGGATTTTCAGGGCACAGGTGCCGGCGTTGGCAAGCGCGGAATCGGGCGTGGCGTAATTGAGGTTTGCTGCCGCCCGACTGAAATACTTGAGCGATACCCGGTATTCCCCCCGCCGGCATAGAAAGGTACCATAATTATTCAATGTATCCGGATTATCGGGGCCAAGGGACAACGCCTGGCGAAATTCATGTTCGGCCCGGGCATATTTGCCGATTTGGGTGTAATAGAAAGCCAAGGCATTGTAGACGACCGGATCTTGGGGTGCTTCCCGGCGCGCTAATGCCAGCTTGCGTTGAGCAAGATCCATGCTGCCGGCCTGCATGTAGCGGTAGGCCATTTCAATGTTGAAATGTGCCGCGAGCCGGGGGGAAACTTTTTTCCCGCCAATCTTGGAAACACCTCCCGGAGAAGTACAACCCGCAAGGGCAACGAGCAACCCCAACCAGACGAATAAAACTCCGCGTGTGATCATTGCCGGATTGCCTCGTAACGCAACCGCTCGCCCAGACGATGACGGACCCGGTCCTGTACCTGACCGGAAAGCTGGCCACAGGCCGCATCGATATCATCCCCACGAACACGTCGGGTCACCGTCATGTAACCTCCATCAAGGACGATCTCGCGAAACCGATTGATTCGTACCAGGGGGGATCGCCTGAATGTGGAGCCCGGGAACGGATTGAATGGAATCAGATTCACCTTGGCGCTGAGTCCATCCAGTCGGCGCACCAAGGCACGGGCATGCGCATCGGTATCGTTAACGCCCTCGAGCATGACGTATTCGATCGTCACATGCCGGTGCGGGTTCCGGGAAACATACCGGCGGCAAGCAGCCAGCAGTTCAGCGATCGGATAGCGCCGATTGATGGGGACCAGTCGATCACGTAATACATCATCAGCAGCATGCAAGGAGACCGCAAGAGCCACGTCGCAGTCTTCGGCGAGCCGATCAATGGCCGGTACCAACCCCGAGGTACTGACCGTCACCCGGCGCTTGGATAGGCCGAAACTCAGCGGATCGATCAACAGCCTCAGTGCCGGCACCAAGTTGGCGTAATTGGCCAATGGTTCTCCCATTCCCATAAACACCACATTGCTGACCGCGGGTAACCCATCGCGACGCGGCGGAAGCAAGCGGCTTGCAAGCCATACCTGCCCCACAATCTCGGCGGCTTCGAGATTTCGATTGAATCCTTGGCTCCCGGTCGCACAAAAGGCACAGTCCATTGCGCAACCCACCTGGGATGATACACACAAGGTCCCCCGGTCCGCTTCGGGGATAAAGACCATTTCGACCGCTCCGCCCGATTTGGTCCCCAGCAGCCACTTACGCGTACCGTCCGCACCCAGCTTGTCACTCAATACCGGGAGTGACTGGATGACGGCCCGGACCGGGAGCCACTCGCGAAGCGTCTTGGCCAAATCCGTCATTTGCGCAAAATCGTATTCGCCGCGCCGGTATATCCAGCGCATCAACTGCCGGGCGCGAAAGCTTCGTTCCCCCTGACTCATAAACCAAGCCTCCAGGCCGGTACGGTCAAAACCCAGCAAATTGATGCGGGAGTTGCTCATCGCCTCAGCGGGTCCGGGGACAGATATCCAGCACGGAGAAAAAATAGCCGATTTCCCTCATGGCCGTCTCCGGACTATCGGAACCGTGAACGGCATTTTCCTCGATGCTCGTGGCAAAATCGGCCCGGATAGTTCCCACGGCCGCCTCCTTGGGATTGGTTGCGCCCATAATTTCCCGGTTACGCACAATCGCATTCTCGCCCTCGATAACCTGTACCAACACGGGTCCGGAAACCATGAACCGGACCAGATCGGCAAAAAACGGCTGCTCCCGATGGACGGCATAAAACCCTTCTGCTTCGGCAGGCGTCAAATGCAGCATCCGGGCCGCAATAACCTTGAGTCCGGCCCGCTCCAGGCGCGAAAGAATAGCGCCGATATGGTTTTTAGCCACGGCATCCGGTTTAATGATAGACAGTGTACGTTCCAGGGACATGGGTTCTCCGTATCAGAAATCAGGCACTCTCAGTTGGAATCTTGCCCAAACCTTTGAAAGTTTAAAGAATAGGTCGGCCACCTGCAAACCGTTGTCCGAAGATCACATTTCAGCCCGCCACCTACTTGTCAATCACCGGCAGACCCTCTTCATGTAAAACTTGAACAAGGAAAATATTCAACTTACTATAATAATTTAAATCAACACGTTACGCTATTAATAAAGAAAAACCATTAGGTTGTATTAAGCCGTACCCCTCGCTGTTACATTCTTGAACTAAACGCCGAAGCTCTCCCCACAACCGCATTCATTGCGCACGTTGGGGTTGGAAAAATGAAAGGATTGGCTCAGTCCGTTGCGAACAAAGTCCACTCGGGTGCCATCGATCAGGGGTAAATTTTTGCGCTCAACCACAATGCGTATGCCATGGTCTTCGAAGACCTGATCCTCGGGGTTGACTTCGCATACATAGTCAATCACATAGGAAAAACCGGAGCATCCGGTTTTTTTTACTCCCAAACGCAGCCCGATCTGGTCTCGATGCTCGGTCAGGTAGCGGCGTACCCGAGCGGCGGCTCGTTCACTCAGACTGATCGCCATACCTTATTCAATCATTCGACCGAGTGAATTTATCGGCTAAAGCTGTAAGAACTTTGAAATGTGGAAAAAAGTAAAGCACGCTACAATAACCTCTTGGTGTCAAGCGGATTATACCAATGATTGCACATTCACCATCCCTGATCGAGCATTACACTCGACTAGGTGTGTGGCAAAACGAGACTCTGCTGGATAAAATCATTGCCAATTCCAATCGCTACCCGAACCGGATTGCCGTCATCGATCCACCGAACCGTCAAGAGCTGGTCGGCAGCCCTGCCGGAGAATTGGATTACGCCGCGCTCGCAGACGCAGTCGATCGGGTTGCTGCGCAACTTCTCATCCAAGGTCTGAAACCCGGCGAGATTGTTTTTGCCCAGTTACCCAATGTACTCGAATTATTGGTTCTTTACTATGCGGTTTCGCGCGCCGGCGGCGTTCTTTCCGCCGTACCGGTGCAATGGCGATTGCATGAACTCGTGATGGTACGCAAACAAACCGGGGCGCGGATTCTGTTTACCACGGTCTTTCGAGGATTCGACCATCTTGCCCTGGGTCGAAAAGCCGGATTCCAGTATATTTATTCACTCGATCTGCTCACCACCTGGATGCAGCAGCCTCCTCCGGAGGTGGTCTTCCCCGAAATAAATGCCAATGCGACTTTCAGCCTCTGTTGGACCTCAGGCACCGAGGCCGAGCCCAAGGGCTGCCCGCTGACCCATAACAACTGGCGCTACCAGGCGGGCTTGGTCATCGAGGGCTGCCGAATCGAATCGGGTGAGCGCATTCTCTGCGTTGCCCCACTCGTGAACATGACCGCGATCGGAGTCAACTTTGTCCCCGCGTTGCTGACCGCCGGCACCCTGCTGTTACACCATCCTATCGATATCCCCCTGCTGATGCACCAGCTCAGCAAAGACCGAATCGGTTTTACCATCCTGGTTCCTGCGGTTCTCAACCTGATCGCAAAGCAATCCGAATCCGCAGGTCTGGATCTATCATCGGTGCGCACGATCGTCACCGGATCGGCACCTCCCTCGGCTTGGGCCATGCGTGAGTTCCGCCGCCGTTGGGATATCGAAGTGGTTTGTGTCTGGGGTCAAAACGAGGGAACGGGACTGCTTGCCGGAGCCGGAGATTTTCCCGATCTCGAGGCCCGCAGCCATCAATTTCCCTTCTGGGGGGGGCCCGGTTGCCGCTTCAGCCAAGACCTGACCGGAATCGAGTCCCGGCTGGACGATGCATCCGGAAAAGAGGTCACGCAGATCGGTGGAATCGGCGAATTGGTGATACGCGGCCCCAATCTTTTCCCGGGTTATTTCCGGCGCCCGGACCTCGATTCCCGTAGCTTCACCGCGGATGGGTTTTTTCGCACGGGGGACTTGTTTCGGCGTGTTGACGAGTGCCGCCTGGCCTTTCACGACCGCAGCAAGGACATTATTCTACGCGGCGGTTTCAACATCTCCAGCGCCGAGATCGAAACCACCGTGCTGGCGCACCCGGCGGTGGCCGATGCCGCCGCCGTGCCGGTCCCGGATCCCATTCTCGGTGAACGCGTGGGCGTATTCGTCGTCCTGCGCGAGGCCGAAGCAACCCTTGATCTCGATCAATTGCGTCGGTTTCTCACCGAGAGGGGTTTCGCCCACAACAAGCTACCCGAACACCTGTGGATAATCGCAAGCATTCCACGGAATCCGCTTGGAAAGATCATCAAGGCTAAGCTCCGCGAATCGATCCCGATCTATAAACCTGGAACCTGAACTATCCCGATGCTGCAAGGAGCGGCGTAATCCCGGTAAAATCGGGCGCCTTGTTTTACCGGATTTTTACATGACCGCACCCCGAATCCTGCATGAAGGCTTTGCCGGCGTTATCGGCAATACCCCCTTGGTCCATTTGCGCCGCATCGAGTCTGGTACCGGATGTACCCTGCTGGCCAAGGCGGAGTTCATGAATCCGGGCGGCTCCGTAAAGGATCGCGCCGCCCTGGCCATTATCCGTGATGCCGAGCGGCGGGGAGATCTGCACCCGGGAGGAACCGTGGTCGAGGGCACCGCCGGCAACACCGGCATTGGACTGGCTCACCTGTGTAATGCGCTGGGATATCGTTGTGTAATTTTCATCCCCGCCAACCAGTCACGCGAAAAAATCGACCTGCTCCGCACCCTGGGAGCCGAAGTCAGGCCGGTCCCCGCCGTGCCATACAATAATCCCGACAATTATGTGCACCAATCGCGGCGCTACGCCGCATCGCTCGCCAATGCCGTGTGGGCCAACCAATTCGACAATCCAGCTAACCGCGAAGGGCATTACACCACTACCGGCCCCGAAATTTGGCGCCAAACCGAAGGCAACCTGGACGCCTTTACCTGCGCGGTCGGAACCGGGGGGACACTGGCGGGTGTCTCGCTTTATCTCAAGGAGAAAAATCCCGCTATCCGCTGCGTTCTTGCCGATCCATCCGGCAGCGCCCTGCTGAGCTATATCAAGCAGGGAGAGCCCCAGCCGACCGGGCCTGCTTCCATCACCGAAGGAATCGGCAACAGCCGCGTGACGGCAAACCTGGCGGGGGCACCGATCGATGACGCCATCCGGATCGAAGATACCGAAGTCGTGCACACCGTCTACCGCTTGCTCCGCGAAGAAGGCCTGTTCGTCGGCAGTTCCAGCGGGGTCAACGTGGCCGCCGCATTGACCCTGGCACACGAGTTGGGCCCCGGGCATACCATCGTGACACTGCTTTGCGATGGTGGCGGGCGCTATTACTCACGCCTGTATAACCCGGATTGGCTACGAGAAAAGGGGCTATCCACTTCCTGAGCCATAAGCTCACACCCCGGTTCCCGGATCCGAAGCGCTAAGATGTACTTCGATAGTAACGGGGAGCAAAATGATGAGCCAGGATCCAACTGAACCGAGTTTCAACCAACCCCTGGTGCCACCTCCCGCAAACCTTACCCGGGCCGGCGGACTAACCCTAAAAGCGGCCGGTGAACTGCTGGAGGCAGCCCGCAGAGATCCCGAAGCCTATTGGGCCCAAATCGCTCGTGAGCTGGAGTGGCAGGCGCCCTGGATACATACGCTCGATGGCGGTTTTCCGAGATTCCGCTACTTCTCCGGAGGCGTGGGTAATGTTTCGGTCAACTGTATCGACCGCTGGGCCTCGGTCCACCCCAACCAGGTCGCCATCTACTGGGAACGCGAGGATGGTGCGCGGGAACAAGTCACCTTCCTGGAACTCGCACGCCAGACCGCCCGGCTGGCAAATGCGCTCAAGCGTCTCGGTGTGAGGCGCGCGGACCGGGTGGCGATCTATCTCCCGAATATCCCGGAGGCCTGGGTTGCGGTTCATGCCTGCTACCGGATCGGGGCGATCTACAGTGTGATTTTCGCCGGGTTCTCCGTCCATGCGGTCCAGCAGCGCCTCGCCGATGCCAGGCCCAGGGTGGTCATTACCGCCGATGCCAGCCTGCGTCGTGGCCGGCCGGTTCCACTAAAAGCGACGCTCGACAAAGCCCTGAAGGGAATCGACTCGATCGAGCAGATCATAATCACCCGTCGAATCGGGCTGGATACGCCGCGCACGGAGCGGGATCTGGACTGGCACGAATGCCTGGAGACCGAACGGCCCGTTTGCCCTCCCGAACCCATGGAGGCCAACGAACCCGGCTTCATTATTTACACCTCCGGAACCAGCGCCCAACCCAAGGGATTGGTACATGCGGGCATCGGGTTCCTGGTCGGCGCCTATGCCAACGTAAAGTGGTCTCTCGCTCTCACTCCGCAGGACGTCTACTGGTGTACGGCCGACATCGGCTGGCTGACGATGCCCATTTTCGCCACCGTCGGCGGCTTGGCTCACGGTGCCAGTCATGTGCTCTATGAAGGCGCACTGGATTGGCCGGATCCGGGGCGCCTGTATCGCACCATCGAGGCCTACGGCATCACCAAACTGTTTACCGCTCCCACCGCATTGAGGATGTTGCGCCGTTGTGGCGACCAGCACCTGCACGGAATCGACCTCGACTCGCTCCGGCTCATCTCGTTGGTTGGCGAACCCCTGGATCCAGATACCTGGTGGTGGACCCACGATGTGCTGGGCCAGGGCCATATCTTTCTCAACAACACCTATGGGCAAACCGAGACCGGCACGGCATGGACATCGTCTATGGTTGGCCTGAGTGCGACCCGCCCGGGGAGTTGTGGCCATCCCCTGCCGGGCTACCAGGCCTCGGTTCTCGATGAAAAAGATCGGCCCGTTGCGAGCGGACAGGTCGGCGACCTGGTACTCTGCGCTCCCTTCCCCAGCCTGGCCAGGGATGTTTGGGGCGACCCTGAACGCTATGTGAATACTTATTTCAGCACCCATGCCGGCTACTACCACAGCAGTGACGCCGCATTCATCGATGCCGACGGCATGGTCTGGGTGACGGGAAGAACCGACGATGTCATCAACGTGTCCGCACACCGGCTCGGCACAATGGAACTCGAAGCGGCACTGCTTAACCACCCTGCCGTCGGCGAGGCGGCCGTAGTCGGCACCCATGATCCGGTCAAGGGAACGATACCCGTGGCTTTCGTGGTCTTGCGCGCCGGGTATGAGCCCGACCCCGCGCTTGGCGCCGAGCTGGAGGCCGCCGTTACCACGACGGTGGGCCGCTACGCACGGCCCGGACGGATCGTGTTTACCCCGACCCTGCCGCGGACCCGGAGCGGCAAGATCATGCGCCGGTTATTGCGTGAATTGTTGCTCGATCAGGGGCCAATCCAAGGCGACACCAGTGCACTCGAGAACCCGGATGCGATCGATACCCTGAATAAGATTTTGAAGCGCCTGGACACTATCTAGGAACCCTCGCCACCCTGTCTCCACCCCCGAGGAACTCCTGATTGCTGGACAGGTCTCGAGCCTACCGAATCGGGCCCGCAGACCGGTACCGGACTCAGTCCTGCAACAAGGCAACCCCGGGCAGAATCACATCGGCGCATCGGCACCGACCCGAAGCGCAGTCGAGACGCCGGGAATGCAGCGATCGAAGCGGTAAGCCGCCTGGATCACATCACTGATCACCCCGGCGGCGGTGATAGCGGATCCGGCGCCCGGCCCGGAAATCACCAGAGGTTGCGCAGCATAATGCTCGGTATGGCAACAGACCAGGTTGGCCCCGGCGCCCAGGCGGGCAAACGGCGAATCCGATTCTACCTGGACGACTTCGACACTGGCGGTTTGCAAATTCCAGCGTGCCAGTGCCGCCAGCGGGCCCCGCGCCGCACGGGCTTGCCACAGTTCATCAAGCACCTGGGATTGTTCGAAAAATCGCTCCGGATCATGGGCCCAGCTACAACCTGCAGGTAAAATCGGCTCCAGCCGAACCTGCTCTGGTTCGATCATAACCCCCGACTCACGCAGCAAAATCACCAGCTTGCGCACCAGGTCAGCGCCCAGCAGATCTTCCACCGGGTGAGGTTCGGTCAATCCCCGCCGATATGCCTCCCGCAACACTGCGGAAAAGCGCTCTCCCCGGTTGATACCCGAGAATAGGAACGACAGTGTCCCCGAAAGCGCGGCATCGAGACACAGTAACTTCTCGCCGCGTGCTCTCAGTGCGGCAAGCGAGTCCAGTACCGGCAAGGCAGCCCCCACGGTAGTTTCATAGCGCAATGGGACACCCTGCTCAGCGGCAAGTCGATGCAGCTGCAAATACCCATCCAGAGGCCCGCTCAGCGCCAACTTGTTTGCCGTGACAATGCCGATACCGGCGGCAAGTAACTCCGAGTACAATGCCGAGACCTCCTCGCTGGCCGTACAATCGACAAACAAAACCCGGTCCAACCTCGCGAGCCGATCGATAATTCCAGACCAGTCCCCGGGTGTTCGCGGAACCGGATCTACACCCCTCCACTGAACCCACCGACGATTGGCTCCCCCGCAAAATTCAGCGGGGAAAGAGGTAGTCCGGCCCATCCCACCCAGCGCCTCGAGCTGTTCGCACAAGGCACTCCCGACCCGCCCACCCATGCCGGCGAGAAATACCCTCGTTCTCCATCGCTTCATCCGCAACATACCCGAACGGAGGAGGTCTCCAACCGTCCCCGGAAGTCACACACATAGGCATTCAATCGTTCGGTTTCGATCAAGAACCCATCATGGCCATGCAAGGAGCGCAAAACAACATGCTCCGCTAGCGGCAGATTACGCGCCAGAAACGTCTGTTCCTGCGGCGGGTACAGCAAGTCGGAGTCGATCGATACCACCAGGGCGGGTATGCGTATCCCCCCCAAGAGCTTACCGGGATGATCGCCTCGCCCGGCGGCAAGATCAAAATCATCCATGGCCCGGGTGAGCAATACATAGCTCGCCGCATCGAATCGATCGATGAATCTGCTTCCCTGGTGATTTAGGTAACTCACCGCTTCATATTCATGGATCGCATGTCTGGCACGACCGAATCGCTGTTCGAAGCCTTCCCAATGCCGGTAACTGAGCATGGCTATCTCGCGAGCCGTCGCCAAGCCGGCACGTGGACCCTGGCCGGAAGGATAGTCTCCTCCCAACCAGTTTCTGTCGGCTTCGATCGCTTGGCGCTGAACGGAGGAAAATCCAATCGCCCACGGCGGTTGGCGTACCGCCGTGGCGATCGGCACCATGCTTTCCACCCAGTCCGGATAACCGGCCCCCCACTCGAGAACCTGCATGCCTCCCAGGGAACCACCGATCACCATGCGCCAGCGGCGCACCCCGAGATGCTCCGCGAGCATCTTTTGTAACCGTACCATGTCGCGCACGCTTACCGGCGGGAAGCGGTTACCCCAACGCCGGCCATTTTCCGGGTCCGGACTCGAAGGTCCGGTGGTTCCATAGCACCCCCCCAGCAGGTTACTGCACAAAATATAATCTTTCATTGGATCGAGTGCCCGTCCCGGTCCCAACAGATCCGGCCACCAAGAATCGACATCGGCGGAACCGGTCAGCGCATGGCAAACCAGAACCGCATTGTCCCCGCTCGAATTAAGTACCCCCCAGTGGCGATACGCCACCCGGATTCCGCTAAGCTGAATACCGGAATCCAGCCGCAACGGAATCTCCGGCGTATACCACCCGGTTGCAGGGGATATCAACTCTTCGAGCGGTTTCATTTCGGCGTCGCCACGGCCGCGACAAGTGCCTGTTCGAAATCGGCCTTGATATCCTCGATATGTTCGATCCCAACCGATACCCGTATCAGGTCCGGAGTAACACCTGCAGCCTGCTGTTCGGCCTCATCGAGCTGCTGGTGGGTAGTCGAAGCCGGATGAATAACAAGAGTCTTGGCATCGCCTACATTGGCTAGATGGCTGGCGAGTTTAACGGTATCGATAAAGGTGCGCCCCGCGGCCTCACCGCCCAGGATGCCAAAGCTGAGTACGGCACCGAAGCCGTGGCGCAGGTACTTGCGGGCCAATGCATGATGGGGATGGTCGGGAAGACCCGGGTAATTCACCCAGGCAACCTCCTTGCGTCCTTCCAGCCAGCAGGCCAAGGCAAGAGCATTTTCCATATGTCGCTCGACCCGCAGGGAAAGCGTCTCCAGGCCCTGCAAAAACAAAAAGGCATTGAAGGGCGAAAGTGCGGCTCCCAGATCCCGTAGCCCCTCTACCCGGGCGCGGACACAGAAGGCGATATTCCCCAATGGACCGGAGGGGCCGAAGGTTTCCCAAAATTTCAATCCGTGATACCCGGGTGAAGGTTCGGTAAACCCCGGGAAGCGGCCGTTGCCCCAATCGAAGCGACCCGCATCGACGATCACCCCGCCGATGGACGTGCCATGCCCACCGATCCACTTGGTAGCCGAAGCCACCACGATATCGGCACCATGCTCGATCGGCCGGCATAAATATCCCCCGGCCCCGAAGGTATTATCCACAATCAACGGCACCCCGTAACGCCGCGCGATATCGGCCAGGCGTTCGAAATCAGGCACGTTGAACCCAGGATTCCCGATGGTCTCTACGTACAGGCCTCGGGTACTGGAATCGATCAAGGCCTCAAGCGTTTCCGGCGCATCGACGTTGCCAAACCTGACATCGATTCCGAGGCGGGGCAACGAAACTTTGAACTGGTTGTAGGTCCCGCCATAAAGTGAGCCGGAACTGACGATATTATCGCCGGCCCGGGCCAATGTAGTGATAGCAATCAACTGCGCCGCCTGTCCGCTTCCGGTGGCCAACGCGGCTACTCCACCCTCTAGTGCCGCCATTCTCTGCTCAAAAACATCCGTGGTCGGATTCATGATTCGAGTGTAGATATTGCCGAACTCTTCGAGTGCAAACAGCCGGGCGCCGTGAGCCGAATCCTCGAAAGTGTAACTGGTGGTCTGGTAAATCGGCACGGCACGTGCCCGCGTTCCCGGTGCCGGTTGCTGCCCGGCATGAACCTGCAAAGTCTCAAAACGGTAACTGGAAATATCGCTCATTTCGTCTGCTCCTGTTCAAGTAAAATCATTTCACGCCAAAACCCGGCTCGCTAGAGCCGGACAATTCAAATGCGTGGAGCCGACGTTGCGGAATGACACCAACAAAAAACCCGCAACGGCTGCGCCATCGCGGGTTTCTGACTTCGTGTAGCTGGCTTTTCAGCCTATCCGGTGCTTATCACCGGCCCACTCTCCATAACCCGCATGGCATGTTGCGGAATACACATGCACATCATGCAAGCAATGCACCGGGCTGAGCGAAGAGTGAAAACCACCGAATTCATAACTTATATTACACCCTCAAAATCTAGGATTGTCAACTTCCAGCCTTTTCTGTAGGCCCAGGGTCATGATGTTGCCTTGATTACTGAAGGGGTTGCACCAATGGCTATTCAGCCACCTGAACGACGATGTACACGAAGGGATCAGCGCTCGGCACGAGAGCGATTTTCTCCTTGAGCCGGCTACATTGTCACCGGCTTCGGGAACCCGGCCCCCACGGGGCTCCTCGGTAATCCGGACGCCTCATATTCACTGCAATCATCGGTGTTTAGGCAACCTATGGAGCAGTTTTCTTACCATGCCGGAAGACGAAGGCGGAGAGATCCGCAGACGCATGCGTAACCGCCTGAATGCAGTCGGATCCACTGCATCGTAAGCCACTACGAGAGCCCGCCGCCTCCAGGTAGAACCCCGAATCTGTAATACCACGAGTCCGGGGCTGACCCAGGCTCCCGGCTCGATCCGCCCGCTGAAGGTTCGGCCCCGGCGATCAATCAGCACACACTCTCCCTCGGGATGCCACACGAATCGCTCCACCGAAGATGAGGAATAACGAACCGCATGAGACAAGATCCAGAATCCGCCCACCCCCCCTAAAACCAGGGCCAACAATACACGGACGATCAAGGGCAACCCATTGGCTAAAGCAGCAATGATTGCAGCCCCATAAAAACCGGCTAATAACCCCGTCAGCATCCGGGACGGACGCAACGCCAAGTCAATAAGAGGGGGTAATCGCTCGAACAACATCCACCAACTCATCGGGAGGATTTGCATGCCCCAATATCCAGTCCATCAGCTCGTAGTCGGTGCATTGGAGCAAATCGGCAAATGCCTTGCGCTCGTCGTCCGACGCCGATGGATAACGCGTATCCAGGTACGATTTCAACAGTATATCGAGTTCACGCAGCCCACGCCGGCACTGCCAACGCAACCGCGCGCGCTCAACCGCTGGATCGCCTTGAGGAGACGGTTCGCTCACACTGGGGATCAAACTTGTACCTTATCCCGGATTACAGCTCACGCTTGGCGATTAATCGCTTGATCTCGCTAATGGCCTTAGCCGGATTAAGCTCCTTGGGACAAGTATTGGTGCAATTCAAAATCGTATGGCAACGATAGAGCTTAAACGGATCCTCCAAAGCATCCAGCCGTTCACCTGTTGCCTCATCCCGACTGTCGGAAATCCAACGATAAGCCTGTAGCAGTACGGCGGGCCCAAGATAACGATCGCTGTTCCACCAGTAACTCGGACAACTGGTGGAACAACTGGCGCAGAGTACGCACTCCCAAAGGCCATCGAGTCTGGCTCGCTCTTCCGGTGACTGTTTACGCTCACGGCTAGGCAGCGGTGAAGAAGTTTTGATCCAGGGTTCTATGGAGGCATACTGGGCATAAAAATGGGTCAGATCAGGCACCAGATCCTTCACGACCGGCATGTGAGGCAAGGGGTAAATGCGTACATCCCCCTTGATATCTTCCCAGCCCGTCGTGCAAGCCAGTGTATTGGTACCCCCCGCGCCATTGCCGATGTTCATCGCACAAGACCCACATACGCCTTCACGGCAACTCCGACGGAAAGTTAACGTGGGATCAATCTCATTCTTTATCTTGATCAGGGCATCTAATACCCTTGGTCCACAATGATCCCGGTCCACTTCGTAAGTATCCACGCGTGGATTATCGTCCGTATCCGGGTCATAGCGATAAATCCGGAACCGCTTGATATGAGTCGCGTTCTTAACCCTATAGGTTTTACCTTTCAGCGGACGGGAATTCTGTGGAAGTCGCAATTGCACCATGGTTGAAAATCCTCAATAAACCCGCTTCTTAGGCGGAAAAGGTTTAATCTCGTTGGTCAACGTATAGTCGTGTACCGGGCGATAGTCAATACGAATATTCTCATGTGAACTGCCCCAGATAAGCGTATGCTTCATCCAGTTCTTATCATCACGTTCCTTGTAGTCTTCGCGGGCATGCGCACCTCGACTTTCGGTACGATTGGCAGCGGCATGGAGAACGACCGTGGCCTGTGCCAGCAAGTTGGCCAGCTCCAAAGTCTCGGCAAGATCCGAGTTCCAGACCAATGAACGATCAGAAACACTGACATCTTTCAGTTGTGCGGCAATCTCCGCCAACTTCTGCTTGCCCTCTTCCAGCGTGGCACCATCGCGAAAAACCGAGGCATGGGACTGCATCGTGCGTTGCATCTGATCCCGGATTTGCGCTGTCGGTACCGAGCCCTTGGAAAAGCGCAGGCGATCGAACCGGTCGAGCGCGGCATCACCGGCCTTTGCGGGTAATGCAGCGGTTGCACCCGGCTTGACGACCTCGTTGCAGCGTTCGGCCGCAGCCCGACCGAATACAACCAAATCAATCAGTGAGTTTGTACCCAGGCGGTTTGCACCATGCACCGAAACGCAGGCGGTTTCACCGACCGCCATCAGACCGGGCACCACGCTGTCGGGATTCCCGTCTCGCAAGGTAACCGCCTCGCCATGATAATTGGTAGGTATTCCCCCCATGCAATAATGGGCCGTCGGCAGCACGGGGATCGGATCCTTGGTCGCATCGACTCCGGTAAAAACTCGTGTGGTCTCCGTGATACCAGGTAAGCGCTCGTGCAATAGATCAGCCCCGAGATGCTCAATATGCAGAAAAAGATGATCCTTGTGCTCACCTACCCCCCTACCTTCACGTATTTCGATGGTCATAGCACGGGAGACGACATCCCGGGAAGCCAGATCCTTTGCGTGTGGAGCATAGCGCTCCATAAACCGCTCGCCTTCACTGTTGGTCAGATAACCACCCTCGCCACGACAACCCTCGGTGATGAGGCAGCCGGCACCATAGATCCCCGTGGGGTGAAACTGGACGAATTCCACGTCCTGTAACGGCAACCCGGCCCGCAATACCATCCCGTTACCGTCGCCGGTGCAGGTATGAGCGGAGGTACAAGAGAAATAAGTCCGGCCATAGCCGCCGGTTGCCAAGATCACCATCTGGGCGGAAAACCGGTGTAACTCCCCGCTCATCAAATCCCAGGCCAACAAGCCGCGACAGGTATCCCCTTCCATGATGAGATCGATCGCAAAACACTCGATAAAGAACTCCGCCCGATGCTTTAGCGCCTGTTGGTAGAGCGCATGCAACATGGCATGGCCCGTGCGATCCGCCGCCGCGCAGGATCGTTCCGCCGTCCCTTCGCCGAAATGCGTTGTCATACCGCCGAAAGGACGCTGATAAATCTTCCCCTCTTCGGTCCGGGAAAAGGGCACGCCGTAGTGATCGAGTTCGATGACCGCATCGGGGGCCTTGCGGCACAGAAATTCAATCGCATCCTGGTCCCCCAGCCAGTCCGATCCCTTGATGGTATCGTACATATGCCAGGACCAATGGTCCTCCCCCATATTGCCGAGAGAAGCCGCAATGCCACCCTGAGCGGCCACGGTGTGGCTGCGCGTCGGGAAAACCTTGGTCACGCAGGCGGTCTTCAAACCCGCCTCAGCCAAACCAAGCGTCGCCCGCAGACCGGACCCCCCGGCACCAACCACAACAACATCGTAAATATGATCAATAATTTTGTAATCGCCATGCATTGCCATCAACCTCCAAATCCGATCTTCGCCGCCGCAATGATCCCCAGCAACGCCACGGCAACGCTGAGAAAGCGTATCAGCGTAATCGCCGTATACGCCAAGCGTTTGTTACTAACGTAATCCTCTATGATCACCTTGATCCCGAGATACCCGTGCCAAAAAGGCAGAGCAACCAGCAAAACCACAAACAACAACACCCAGGGTTGGCGCAGCAAAGAGACTGCCCCGGCATAACCGACTTGTATCATCCAGAAAAATAGGACGGCCGCGGCCAATCCGATCGGAATTAATGCCAATGCTATGGCATGCTGCACAAGCCCATGTCCGGTGCCGCTGCGTGCCGTACCGTTTCCGCGAGCAACTCCAAGGGGGGTTTGAAAACTCATAGCACACCTCCCACAATCAGCCAGCCAAAAATCCAGGTTGCCGCGGTGAGGCCGACCGTCCCCAGCACCACCAGCCAACCGCTGAAGTAATAAGCACGACGCTCAAAACCCCAACCGGAATCCCAGGCCAGATGTCGGATCCCGGTAAGTAAATGATAGAAAAATGCGAGGCTCCATAAACACAGGAAAACCTGCCCGATCCAGCTGTGGAAAAACCAGCCCGCCGTCGCAAAAGCATTTGGACCCTCGGCCAATGCAACCAGCCAATAGACCAATCCCAGCGCGCCACTATAAAGCACCACCCCGGAAATCCGGTGCAGAATCGATAACGTCATCGAGAGTGGCCAGCGGTAGATCGCGATATGCGGAGAAAGCGGCATGGATCGACTGTTATTCATAAAATTACCCCCTAAGTCCCTGCGAATTGACCAATTCAAAAATCGATGCAGCGCCCGTTGCGTTCCCAATCACCATAGCGCGTAGGTTCGGGTCCTTTGGGCCCACCAATTTCCCGCGGCGCTTCCTTGGGATCTACATCTTTCGTGCCTGTTTTTTCGCCACCGGGCGCCGGTTGCAGCGTATTTTTTTTTGTGGATGTCTCTGCCATGAATTAATTATACATCCAGAGATCATTGTTTTGCGGAGGAACCGTGCCGATGCAAAAGAATAGCCTCCGCAAGAACCAGATCCTGCGCGTGAGTAACCTTGATATTATCGGCACTTCCTTCGACCAGGCGGGGAACATATCCCACGCGTTCAACCGCCATGGCCTCATCCGTGACCAGGCTCCCCGCCGAGCGGGATTCAAGTAAAGCCGCTTGCAGTAAACCGTAACGAAACATCTGCGGGGTCAACGCCCGCCATAACTCCTTGCGCGGCACCGTCGCGGTGATATGTCCCCCGCTATCGGCACGCTTTAGCGTATCGACGACGGGAACGGCCAAAACCCCACCGACGGAATCGTTGCTCACCATATCGATGAGGTGACCGAGATCCTCGGGGCGCAAGCAAGGCCGGGCGGCATCGTGCACTATAACCCAATCATCTTTTTCCAGTTTTCCGGTCAAAGCGTTTAAGGCGGAAAGAACCGAATCCGAACGATCCCTCCCTCCGGGCACGATTAGCACCGGCTTACGGGGCTCAACCGGCGCCACCTCAGGCCATTCCCGATCTCCCGGTGCCAAGGCGATGGCAATACCCGAAATTCGGGGCTCGGTAAGGAAACAATCGAGCACATGTAGGATCAAGGCCCGGCCGGCCACCGCAAGATATTGCTTAGGCCGTAAGGCACCCAAACGTTGGCCACGGCCCGCCGCCGGGATAATTGCCCAGATCGCCATGTCGTGTTCCGCTTCAGCCGCCGGCCGCCGGTGCCGCAACGGTACGGGGACTTTCCGGAGCCGTACGGGGAGCCGGTACCCGCACAATCTGATAGAAGGTTTCCCCCCGCTTGACAAGACCTAAATCCATACGGGCATGTTCCTCGATTGCACCCAGCCCCCTTTTAAGGCTTCGTACTTCGGCCCAATGATGCGCATTCGCTCGTTGCAGCCGCCGATTAGCTGCCATCTGCACCTGCAACCGAGACTCCAGATACCGACCTTTCGGTAAGCTGCTGGCGGTAAACCACAAGGCACGTTGTAAAAATACCAAGCTGACCACAAGCCCGATAAGTACAATCCAGCGCATCATCTCAAGCGCCTCAAGAACCAGCCGAAAACCATTCAGCTTCCGCGTAAGGACGTGACTTGACCGCAGTATCCAACCTCTTGAGTGTCGCCAAAAGCTCGTCCATGCGCCCCAGGGGCCAGGCATTGGGGCCATCCGACAAAGCCTCGCGGGGATGCGGGTGGGTTTCCATGAATATACCCGCAACTCCGGCGCCGACCGCGGCCCGTGCCAGCAAGGGCACAAATTCGCGCTGTCCCCCCGAGCGGGCGCCAAGTCCCCCGGGTTGCTGCACCGAGTGGGTGGCATCAAATACCACCGGACAACCGGTGCGGCGCATCACTGCAAGCCCGCGCATATCCGCCACCAGGTCCCGATACCCGAAGCTAAAACCACGTTCACAGACCAAGATAGACTCATTACTCGTGCTTCTCGCCTTGGCAACGACATTGTCCATCTCGAAAGGGGAAAGAAATTGGCCTTTCTTGATGTTGACCGGCTTGCCGGCCGCGGCCACACGCAGGATGAAATTGGTCTGGCGACAAAGAAAGGCCGGTGTCTGTAATACATCCACGACCCGGGCAACCTCTTCTACCGGGGTATCTTCATGTACATCGGTCAATACCGGCAAGCCGAATGCTTGGCGTACCCGCTCCAGGATCGCCAGTCCCGAATCCAACCCAGGTCCGCGAAAACTCCGCCAGGAAGATCGGTTGGCTTTATCGAAAGAAGCCTTAAATATCAGTGGAATATTATTCTTTTTACAGATACCACATAAGGTTTCTGCAACCTCGAATACAAGGTCTTCACTCTCGATCACGCAGGGACCGGCAATCAAAAACAAAGGCCGGTCATTTCCTACATCGAAGCCACAGAGGTTCATGCGCTTACCGTCGTATGGGTCTCGAGCGAACGCAAACGTGTCTCTCGTGCGGCCTCGATAAAGGACTTAAATAAGGGGTGGCCATATCGCGGAGTGGAGGAAAATTCCGGATGGAACTGGCAACCGATAAACCAAGGATGTTCCGGCAGTTCGATAACCTCCACCAGCCCATCATCGGAGAACCCGGAAATCATCAGACCGGCATCCTGTAGTCTTGACCGATAGCGATCGTTGAATTCATAGCGATGACGGTGCCGCTCGCGGATCACCTCCTGACCGTAAATCCTGTACACCAGGCTATCGACCGCCAGATGGATCGCCTGGGCACCAAGACGCATGGTGCCACCCAGATCGCTCTTTACATCGCGCCGTTCGGTACGCCCGCTCCGATCTTGCCATTCCTCGATAAGCGCAATCACGGGGTGCGGTGTATCGGAGGCAAACTCGGTGGAGTGTGCCGCATCAAGTCCTGCTACATGGCGTGCATATTCAACCACGGCAAGCTGCATTCCGAGGCAAATCCCCAGAAAGGGTACCCGATGGGTGCGGGCGTACTCGACCGCGCGGATCTTTCCGGCGATACCGCGTCCGCCAAACCCGCCCGGCACCACAATGGCATCCATGCCCTCGAGCGGCACCTTTCCGCGCCGTTCGAGCGCCTCGGAATCCACGTAATGGATATTGACCCGGGTACGGGTCGCCAGACCCCCGTGATTCAAGGCCTCATTGAGCGACATGTAGGCATCGACCAGGTCAACATACTTGCCGACCATGGCCACATCTACCTCCCCCTGGGGCTTGCGCCGGGATTCAACCACTCGACGCCACTCGGAAAGATCTGCCGGCGGAGTATCGAGGCCGAGACGCCGCACGATAATTTCGTCGAGTCCCTCTTCGTGTAGTAACAAGGGAATTTCATAGATATCCCCGGCATCGATACCGGAGATAACAGCACTCTCCTCAACATTGGTAAACAACGCGATTTTACTCCGGGCCTCACGGGGCAACCGCTCGGAAGCCCGGCAAAGCAGCACATCGGGCTGGATTCCGATGGAGCGCAATTCCTTGACGGAATGTTGAGTAGGTTTGGTCTTGATCTCTTTCGAGGTCGGAATATAGGGGACCAACGTGAGATGCAGATATAGGGCATTGTTGTGCCCCAGTTCGACACCCATCTGACGAATGGCTTCAATGAAGGGCAACGATTCAATATCGCCTACGGTCCCTCCAATCTCCACCAGACAGAGATCGGCTCCATCTGCACCGGCAAAAATCTTGGACTTGATCTCGTCGGTGATATGGGGAATTACCTGTACGGTTCCCCCCAGGTAGTCTCCCCGGCGCTCCTTACGGATTACCGACTCATAAACCTGGCCGGCGGTAAAATTGTTGTTTTTACGGGTACGGGCACGCACGAAGCGTTCATAGTGGCCCAAATCCAAATCGGTTTCGGCACCATCTTCGGTAACAAAAACCTCGCCGTGCTGAAAGGGACTCATGGTCCCCGGATCTACATTGATATAGGGGTCCAGTTTAACCAGGGTGACTCCGATTCCCCGGGCTTCCAGCAACGCTCCCAGAGAGGCCGCAGCTATCCCCTTGCCCAAAGAGGAGACGACACCTCCCGTAACGAATATAAACTGTGTCACGCTTGCCCGGCCCATAATCAATCCGGGGATACAGGTTAGCAGACCTGCCCGTGCGGCTCAACCAACCAACCCCGCCCCACCCCCGATTGAAAGTACAAAAACCCCTCAAGTGCCCCGGCCTTTTCACAGTTCGCCACCCGGCGGGCGAAGCTTACTTAGAATATCCCCGCAATGAATATGCCATCCACCCCACTGACCCGGTTCTTGCCCCCACCTGGCAACATCTGGCCACACCTCCCCCGCTCCGCCTTGGCCCTTGCCATGGTTGAACAGGCCCGACGCGTTTCGAGCCCGCTGCTAGTGCTGGTAAGCGATGCGCACGCGAGCGACACTCTGAACGAAGCCCTCGGTTTTTTCGCTTCCGATGACTTGCCGATCATCTCGATCCCCGAACGCGAAATGTTGCCCTATGACGGCGTTTCCCCCGCCCGCGAAGTCATCTCCCGCCGCTTGTACGCACTGAGCCGCATATCGACGTTGCGCCAAGGAGTCATCATTGCCACGGCCGATCTGGCCCTTGAACGACTGCCGCCGCGAGACTGGCTCGCGGCGGCCGGTTTTGCACACGCGGTCGGGGACCGAATCGAGATCGAATCTTTCCGGACCCAACTGATTACCGCCGGTTATGCCATGGTCGGTGAAGTTCGGGCACCGGGTGAATTTGCACTCCGCGGGAGCGTTCTCGACGTTTTTCCAAGCGGCATGGAAAATCCGGTTCGGATCGACCTGTTCGATGACGAAATCGACTCACTCCGCTGTTTTGATCCGCAGACCCAAATCTCCAACGTCAAATTATCGAGTATCAACATGATGCCGGCCTTCGAATTTCCTTTCGATGAAGCCGGCATACGCCATTTCCGCCAAGCCTGGCGCGCACGTTTCCCCGGTGACCCGATGGCTAGTGAGATTTACCACCGGGTCAGCGAAGGGCGGGTTCCACCTGGAATTGAGAGTTGGCTGCCGCTTTTCTTCGACCGGACCGCCACGCTGGCGGATTATCTCCCCCCCGCGGCAAGCCTGATCGTCTTGCCGGGGTTCGAGACGGCACTCGTGGCGGCCCGAACCACCGTCGAGACGCGCTACGAATCGTTTCGTCATGACCTATCCAGGCCTCTGCTTACCCCGGACGAGGCCTTTCTATCACCGGCTGCAACCACGCAAGCCCTGGCCGGACACCCGCACATTACCATGAGCGATAACCCGCCTCGAGGGATTCGTGAACTTCCCCCGCTAGAGCTGCAACCCCAAGCCGGTGAACCCCTGAGGCGATTCATTGATTACATCAATAAAACCCCGCAGATCATTTTTACCTGTGAGTCACCCGGACGGCGGGAAACGGTTCGAGAGGTATTAGCCCGCCGCGGGTTCAAACCCGAGCCGGTCGAGGATTGGACCGCCGCCCGGGCCTCAACCAGTCCGTTTGTCCTTGCCGTTGCCTCACTCGAAGACGGGTTCGAGATCCCCGAGGCGGGACTTGCCATAGTACCGGATGCCGCAGTATTCGGCGCTCGTGCAGCCACCCGGCGGCGATATCACCACCGAGTACGCGATCCGGCAAGCATCATCCGGGATCTCACCGACCTTACCGAGGGGACTCCGGTCGTACATCAGGATTACGGCGTCGGTCGTTTCAGGGGGCTGGTAACTCGTACCGTAGAGGATCATCCGGTTGAATTTGTACAACTCGAATATGCGGGGGGGGATCGCCTGTATGTTCCGGTTGCCGCACTTGACCGACTGTCCCGTTACCTCGGCGCCGACGCCGAGCACGCCCCATTAACCAAGCTCGGCAGCGGCCAATGGGACCGGGCACGACGCCGAGCCGCCGCACGCGCCCGGGACGCGGCAGCCGAATTACTGGAACTTTACGCCCAACGTGAAGCACGCGGAGGCACCGCCCTGACGCTGGATGAGTCCGCGTGGGAGCGCTTCGTCCAGGCCTTTCCCTTCGATGAAACCCCCGACCAGAGCCGCGCCAGTTCCGATGTACTGGCTGATTTGACTACGGCGCGGCCGATGGATCGGCTGGTTTGCGGCGATGTCGGATTCGGTAAGACCGAAATTGCACTCCGCGCCGCCTTCGTTGCGGTCTATGCGGGGCGACAAGTGGCCGTTCTTGTGCCCACCACGTTACTGGCCGATCAGCACTACCGCAGTTTTTGTGACCGTTTTGCCGACTGGCCCGTGCGCATTGAACTGCTCTCCCGATTCCGCAGCACTAAAGACCGCACCAGAGTTCTGGAAGATTTGATCCAAGGCAAGGTTGACATCGTAATCGGCACCCATGCCCTACTTGGGCGCGGCATTCGCTTCGACAAATTGGGCCTTGTCATCGTGGACGAAGAACATCGCTTCGGGGTACGCCATAAAGAACGGCTCAAACATCTTCGTGCCGAGGTGGATGTCCTGACACTGACCGCCACCCCGATTCCGCGTACCCTCTCGATGACTTTTTCCGGGATTCGCGACCTGTCCATTATTGCCACGCCACCCGAACAACGGCTACCAATCCGAACCACCGTCAACCAATGGCAAGATGCACAAATTCGCGATGCAATCCTGCGTGAACTCCGCCGCGGAGGGCAGATTTTTGTAGTTCACAATGAGGTACGCAGCATCGGTGCGCTGGCCTCACGCATCGAGCAACTGGTTCCTGAAGCGAAGGTTCGGATCGGTCATGGCCAGCTGGCCGAGCGGACACTGGAACAACTCATGCTGGAGTTCTACCACCGTCGTTTCGATGTCCTCGTCGCCACCACCATCATCGAAAGCGGCATCGATATTCCCACCGCCAACACCATCGTCATCCATAATGCTCACCGCTTCGGACTAGCCCAACTGCACCAGTTGCGCGGTCGCGTCGGTCGATCCCACCACCAGGCCTATGCTTACCTCATTACGCCTCCGGAAGAACTGCTGGGACGTGATGCCAAGGCCCGACTGGAGGCGCTTGTGAGCATGGAAGATCTGGGTGCCGGTTTCTTTCTTGCCACCCAGGATCTCGAAATTCGCGGTGCCGGGGCACTGCTCGGCGATGCCCAGAGCGGACAGCTCGAAGAAGTTGGACTGGATCTTTACAATCGACTCCTCAAGCGTGCCATCGCCACCCTCAAGGCGGGCGGCGAAATCGAACCGGAAACCGAACTCGACCCCGGGGTCGAGGTAGATCTGGGCGAGGCTGCGTTACTGCCCGATGATTACATCCCCGATGTGCACTTGCGCCTCGTGTTCTATAAGCGCATCACCAATGCCGAGAGTGCAGCGGATCTTGAGGCGCTAAGCGAGGAGATCGTCGATCGTTTTGGTGCCCTGCCCGATTCGGCGCGGCGGCTGCTTGCCGTCGCCGGGATCAAGCAGCACGCGCGGCACCTTGGAATAACCCGAATCCATGCCGGTCCCAACGGGGTACGATTCGACTTCGGCCCCATGCCCCGGCTCGATGCCCTGGCGCTGATACGCCTGGTTCAAGCCAATCCTCGCGCCTACCGGCTATATGGCGAAAAACGGCTTGAACTCCGCCGGAACCTGGCCGAATTCAAATCCCGGGAAAAGAGCATCATGCAAGTGCTCGATGCAATTACCCCCATTTCGGAAACCACCCCGAATGCGACTACAATAAAAACCTAGCCGCCGGAACCAAAGTGTCTATGCGGGTACAAAAATTTTGCGCAATTCTGGCACTCGCCCTACCTGGATTCGTTGCCACCCCCGCTATTTCGGCTCCCACCGGGTTAGGCGCAACCTCGCCACCAAACTGGTATACCGTCGAGGTACTGATATTCCGCTATACCGAGCCGGGCGCCGCCCTCGGCGAGACTTGGCCAGCCCAGGTATCGTCTCCGCCCGTTAAGGGCGCGGTCTATCCGCCGGCGGTAGCCACCGGACCATACGCCATGCTCACACGCATGTCCGGGCCGATCACCAATGCAGAAAACCGCCTGGCCAACACCGCGGAATATGCGCCGGTACGCCTGCTTGGCTGGCGGCAACCCGCCACCACACCGAACATGGCCCGCGCGGTCAGCTTCGCCCCCCTGCCCGTGAGCACCACCGGGCCGGCCCCTGCCCCGGTTCCCGGCCCCCAACCAGCACCATCCGGAAAAGTCCAGGTAACGGGAACCGCAACCCTGCTGGTCATTAACCGGAAACCGGCCCTGGCACTGAATCTTCGTTTATGCGAACCGCGCCCACCAGGCCTGGTATTGCAGCCTCCCCCGATGGCAACCGAAGTCGCCACAATGGGAGCCGCAGCCGCCGTCACCCGAGCCTTGCCGCAAGCCGACACCGTCCTGCCGCCCCAACCCCGATCCGATATCTCGCCCCCCGGCCAGCAATGCTTCCTGCTTCGCCAACGCGCCATGCTCACACCGGGGCAACTGCAATACTTCGACAATCCCGCCTTTGGCGTGCTGGCCCTGGTAACGCCCATCGAACCACCGTCCTGAAACCGCGGCCGATGTACGGATGGTACCCCATACAAATCCTACCCGTTCAGGGAGCCAAGACGTATCATGTGGCCCATGAGTGACGGTATCCGGCCCGCGATATGAGCAACGGCACCCAGGCGATCTATTCGGTATCCGCGTTGGTCAATGCGGCCAAGTCGCTCTTGGAAAACGAATTTCCAGGGGTTACGGTCGAGGGCGAGATATCCAACCTAGTCCAACCCCGTTCCGGGCATATCTATTTCACCCTGAAAGATGCCGCGGCCCAGATTCGTTGCGTGATGTTTCGCCGTGAGGTACTGCGCGCCCGGTTTATGCCCGGCGATGGCCGGAAGGTACTGGCCAGGGGGCGCCTATCGATCTATCCCACCCGCGGTGATTTCCAGTTTTATGTCACCGATCTCGAAGAAGCCGGGTTGGGAGCACTGCAACACGCCTTTGAGCAATTAAAACAAAAACTCGCGGCGGAAGGTCTATTCGCCGCCGAAATCAAGCGCCCCCTACCGCGCTACCCGCAACGGATCGGCGTAATCACCTCGGCCACCGGTGCGGCAATTCGCGACATCCTCAAGGTGCTGGCGGCCCGTTGGCCGCCGACCGACGTGCTGATTTATCCCACGCCGGTGCAAGGAGACGGCGCGGCCGAGAGCATCGTTGCAGCGCTCGGGGTAGCGTCGCAGCGCCGGGACTGCGATCTGCTCATCCTCGCCCGTGGCGGCGGATCGCTGGAGGATCTATGGCCGTTTAACGAGGAGAAAGTAGCTCGTGCCATCCGCACCTCCAGCCTTCCGGTCATCAGCGGAGTGGGGCACGAAACCGACTTCACCATCGCCGATCTGGCCGCGGACTGGCGTGCACCTACCCCTTCGGCGGCCGCAGCCGCGGTGGTGCCGGACAAAAGCAAGCTGCTTAGCGACCTGGTTCACCTGCAGGCCCGCCTGCGCCAGACCTGGAGACGCGATCATAACGAACACCGGCGCCAACTGGCGGCACTCACCCAACGGCTCGGGCTACAGCATCCCCGCAAACACCTCGAAACCCGGGCCCAACGCCTGGACGAACTAGCAACACGGCTCGCCGCGGCACCCCGGCGACTGGTAAGCGCCCACCAGGCCCGCCTCGCTACGGTACGTGCCGAATTGGCACGTGGCTCTCCCGGAGAACGCCTTCGGCGCAGCACCGAACGCATTCAAACATTACGCCGGAACCTGGTGCAAACGCTGGGTATCCGCCTGGAACAGCGGCGAGCGGTGCTCGCGGCGCTGGCCGCCAGCCTGGCTTCCCTGGGTCCAGAGCAAACGCTTGCCCGCGGCTACGCCATCGTGTTCGATACCCGGGATCGGGTTCTGCGCGATGCCGCCAAGGTGCATCCGGGTGATCCGGTTCGGGCCCGCCTGGCGCGGGGTTCACTCCGGGCAGTGGTGGAATCGACCAGCCCCGGTAAAGATGAGGGCTAGTGTTCTCTTGGGGCTGATTCTGGCCCTACCGGCGATCGCAGCGCCGCCAATGGCGCCCTTACTGGCGCTACAAAAGGCGGGAGCCCGAGTCAGTTCCCTAGTCGTTCGCCTGGATAACGGTAAAATTCTTGCCGCGCTCAATCCTGGTCAAACACTGCCACCGGCATCGGTCAGCAAGCTGTACCTCGCCGCGATCGCGCTCGCACAGTGGGGACCACAGCACCGGTTTACCAGCCGACTCACCAGTTCTGCTCCGATCCGCGGAACGATCCTGGAAGGAAATCTCGTGTTTCAGGGTGGCGGGGATCCGGCGCTTACCGATGCCCGACTATGGGAACTGGCTAGGAATCTTCACGAACGCGGCATTCACCGCGTGGCCGGCGACCTGGTAATGGATGCAAGTCGATTCGGACGCCTCGGCTGCACGACCCGGGACCGGTGCCGCGGAGAGGCAATGAGCAACCATGCCTATAACGCGCGAATCGGCGCCTCCGTGGTGGATTTCGGCACGGCGGCGCTCGTGGTCATGCCGGCAAGCCGCCCCGGGCATCCCGCCCGGCTGGCAATAGAGCCCTTCCCCCTGCCCGGCCTCGTCATTCGGGGGCGAATCGAAACCGTTTCCCCCGGGCGCCCATGGCAAATCGTCGTAACGCGCAGGCAAAGCAACAATACCGATAATATTTTCCAGGTGGCCGGAAATGTGCCTGCCGGCGCACCCCCAAGGCGTTACTATCGCGCCGTCGCCAATCCACTGCGCTTCAGCGGCGAAGTTCTGCGGGCCTTTCTCGCCCAGGCCGGGGTTCATATCACCGGCAAGGTGCAAATTCGATTCCACTCCACCCCGGCCGGCAAAACACTGGCCCGTACCGAAAGCCAACCTCTGTGGATCCTAATTCGGCGCATGCTGACCTGGAGTAACAACTTCATGGCCGACACCCTGGCCCTGGACCTGCTGCACCGCCGGCGGCCCCCCCCACTCAGCCTGGCCGCGGCGGGCACACTGCTTACTCGCCGTGCACGCAGGCTGGAAGCGCTCGCTCCCGTCCTGCGAGACCATCGTCCCGCGCTGGAACTCTACTCCGGAAGTGGTCTGAGCACCGACAGCCGCGCCAGTGCCAGAGACGTCGTCGCCTTGCTCCAGGTCCTTTACCGCCGCTTCGGCCTGTTACCCACTTTTCTCGGCACCCTGACCGTGCCGGCCCACACCCCATCCGGGCTGCTCAAATTTGCCCCGGATCCGATGTGGATGCGTCGAATCGCGGTTAAAACCGGTTCGCTGAATCAGCCTCACAGTGTATTTGCACTGGCCGGCTACCTGCGTTTTGCCACCGGTGGCTGGGGGGCCTTTGCGGTACTGATCAACGGGACTGCACGCTACCAAGTGCCCCTGGAAACGGCCATTACCGCAACCCGCGAGGCGATCACCCCGTTTCTACGCCCTCGCGTTCGAACGCCTCACGCAGCGGATCGAGCCAGGGCGCGTAGTGCCGAGCCCGTCCCACCGCATGGGTATAAACCGGTTGGCGTGCCTGCCACAGGCTTGCCGTAGCGATAACGCCCTGGTCCGCCACGGCTTCCAGGCAACGCGGGTTCCATTCCAGCCCGAGAAAATCCAGTAATCGACGCAACTCTGCTTCGGGTTCGGCGACCAGGCAAGCATAATCCAGTTCGTAGATCGGGATGGGAACCACCCGCTGCCAGTGAGCCATCAACCGTTGATACATGGCGTACATCCAGGCGATGTCGTCCCAACGATAGGAGAAACTCATCCGGGCGTGGGCAAAGTGGTTCAGGTAAAGCGATACCGCCGTATCCAGTGGCGAACGGCGTATCCGGATAATAGTGGCCCGTGGGAACAATAGAGAAATCAACCCCAGGTGAAGAAAATTAAGCGGGTTTTTATCGACGATCCGAGCGCCTTCCGGCACGGTCTCGGGAAGACGGGCACGCCAATCATGGACGGCCGCGGTCAGTGCCTCGCGGCGAACATTCACCAGCCCTGCGGGCAGTCCCGCCGCCCCCGCGAGGCTCAGTCCGACCGCCTCGACCGTCTCCAGTTCACCTACGCCCTCGAGTGCGGGATGCCCCGCCAGGCGCCGCTCCACCAGGGTCGTGCCGCTTCGAGGCATACCGACGATAAATACCGGGGCCTCGGATGATACCGAAACCTCCCGTCGGTGATCGAAAAAGCCAATCGGTAACGCCGTGTACAGGGACTGTTCCCAGGCTGCCCAGGCCTTGCGATCAAACCGGACCTCTCCGGCCCGCCGAATATTACCCTGTTTGGCATGGTAAAAAGCCGATTCAAAACGACCGAGATCATCTTCGATTTTCGCCAAGGCGAAGTAGAGGGTTGTTCGCGTGTCCGGTTTCAGGTCGGAACGCTCGAGTGCGGCCTGAAAAAAGCCCAGCGGACTGGTTGCCGCATCGTTCCAGGACCGCATCATGGCCAGCCTCAACCAGACCCCCGCCTGATTGGGATCGCGTGCCAAGGCCTGGGAAAAGGTATCTTCAGCTTCCTTAAAACGGCCGAGACTCGCGAGAATCGTACCCCGCTCGGCATACAGGGCGGCCACGGGACGAGAACGAAGTGCAGCGGAAACGAGACGCTCGGCTGCCGGGTACAGTCCCATCTCCTGCAGAAATCCACTTGATCCCAAAACGATCCGAGGGTCATAGCCGGCGGCTTGGGCCAAGCGCTCGAGCGTCGCCCCCGCCTCTCCAGTACGGCGCGCCCGCCGATGCAGCCAGGCCAGGCTCCGGGCCGGTTCGGCCCACTGCGGATAACGCTGAACCAGATCCTCGAGGATCATCCGGGCGAGACGATTACGGCCCGCGCATCGCAACGCATTTGCCAGTCGATAGCGCCAGGAATCGTTCGTCCCCTCCGCGGCAACAAGTCGGCAGGCCCGCAACATCCACAAGGCCGCGGCACGATAATCCCCTTGTCGATGCAATGCAGTGGAAACCTCCAGGCAATCGTTGGCCGAGCCGGAACACAGGCGCTCCCGGCGCAGCCACCGCCGTAGCCGGGGATCCCCTGCCTGGCGTTCAAGAGCGGCCGCGAGTTCGGGGCTCATAGCCCGTCCAAAAACCCGCTGATCACCCCGCCAAACCGTTCGATATCGATTAAAAAAGAATCATGCCCCTGCAGATTGGGGAGAATTTCGCATGTAACACGAATTCCGGCTTGGCGCATCCACCGCGCCAGTTGACGTTGCTGCTCGGGGGGAAACAACAGGTCGGATGCAACGCCGATTATCAGCGCCTGCTCGGTCTGCAGCCGCCTAAACACCTCGATGACATCACCATTCCCGTGCTCGGCAACGTCAAACAGATCCATTGTGTGTGACAGATAAAGGTAGCTGTTCGCATCGAACCGCCCGACGAATCGATCGGCATGGGCCTCAAGATAGCTCTCAACCTCAAATTCGATTCCAAACGAAGCCACCCCACGTGAAGTATCCTGGCGCACCCGCGATCGACCGAACCGTTGACGCCACTCCTCGGGCGAGCGATACGAAAGCATTCCAATTTTGCGGGCCAGGCGCATGCCATTCACCGGCGCCTTGCCCGGCGCATAGTAACCGCATTCCCAAGCCGGATCACTGCGGATAGCTTCGCGCTGCAACGAACGAATGGCGATCGCGAACGGCCAGGCATGCGCCGCGGCGGAAATGATCGCCAGGTTCGGTACCGCCTCCGGAAACTGGGCCGCAAACGCCAACGCACTCATGCCTCCCAGCGAAAGTCCCATCACCATCCGGGGACGGGGCAATTTTAAGACCTGGCAGGCCGCGTAGCCCGCCCGGGCAATATCTTCGACCGCCAAGGCGGGAAAATCGAGCCGGTAAGGTTCACCGCTCCGGGGATTGATCGAGGCGGGCCCGGTGGATCCAAAGCAACTCCCAAGCGAGTTCAGACACACGACACACCAGCGGCGGGTATCGATAGGCTTGTCCGGCCCGATCATTCCTTCCCACCAGCCTTGGGAACGATCCACTAGGGATGAGGCCGCATGAGCACTCGGGGAAAGCCCGGTAAACAGCAGAATCAGGTTGCCTCCCGTCAAGTTCCCCCAAGACTCATAGGCAACGTCCACCTCTTGCAGTTCACCCCCCCGATAAAGCCTGAGTGGCTCGGGCAAGCGAACCACCCCCCGGGTCAACAAGCTCCCTTTTTCCTGATCGTTCACGGCCTTTCTCTCAATAGGGTTCAGCTTCGATATAGGCAATCCAGGCCGGGTCGGGATCACCGCGTTCGGTGGGTTGGAACACCCCGTTTCCTTGCCCGGTGCGCACGTCGGTCCCCTGCCATAGCACCCGGGATTCGGCAAAACCCGCCTCGGCCAGCAACTCCCGGATTTCGGGTAAGGTCCACAGTCGCCATTCATAGCTGAAGGCGCGTCTCAGGCTGGAACCGTCACGAAAACGAAAATGAATGTGGCAAACGGCGCAGGAACTCACCGGGTCAAAGTCAGCCTGCTCCCAAATGTAGGTAAAATTTCTTACTTTACGCCGCTCCCTGAGCATCCGGTAAGCATCGTAGCCGCCATAGGCATCGAGCAGAAACAGCCCGTTGCGCTCGAGTGATGCCTTCACCGAGGCAAAGTATTGACGCAGGCTCGCCCGATCCCGGAACAACCAATAACTAAAATTCATCGCGGTGATCAGATCGAAAGGGCCACGTGGCGCCTCAAGCACATCCGCCAAAACCAGCTCGATTCGCCGCCGCGCACCGGGTTTGAGTCGTTGGTAGTTGTGCTCTCGACCCCATTGCAACACCCGCGGATCATTGTCTACCGCAACCGCCCGATGACGAGTGTTGCCGGATACCCACTCGCAGGCCACCCGCGCGGTTCCGGCAAAATCTTCCCGCAGGCTCCGGGCCGCCCGCCCTCGAGCACGGCGATAAAAATCCTGCAACAGTTCGACCTCGGCTACCGGATCCTGAACCGATTGCTCGTATAGTCGATAACGATCGGCGCGATCGGCCAAACTGGTTTTCAGGGAATTGCGTTTCGGCATAGATAGTACTAGGCGGCTTGCGCATTCAATACAGGGGCCAGGGCCTCCCGAAGCGAATCAAGCGAGCCGGATCCAGCCTGGGCACCGATCCGGGCGCGTAGCGCACGCGCCCCGGATAACCCGGTAAAAAGTCCGGGAATATGGCGCAGCATCGGTCCCAGGGGAGTCCCGGCGGCATGCTCTCTCCCGATATGCACGAGGTAGGCGTCGAGTACTTCAGCAAGGCTCGGCATGGCAACATGCTCCCCATAGAAAATCCGATCGGCCGCAGCCAGACACCAGGGACGAGCATAGGCCGCACGTCCGATCATGGCCCCATCCAGGCCCGATGCAATGGCTTCACGGGCCATGGCAAGATCCTGTAATCCACCATTGAGAATAAATTCAAGCCGGGGATAAGCCGCCTTGAGCGCCCTGACGCAAGCGTAATCCAGCGGCGGAACCGTACGGTTGCGCTTCGGATCGAGTCCCTTCAGCCAGGCCTTGCGCGCATGGATGATGAACGTGCGACAACCGGCCGCCGCAACCGTCTCGACGAATCGGCAAAGAAACTCGAAATCATCATACTCATCAATTCCCAGCCGGGTCTTGACGGTAACCGGCAAATTACTTACCGCGCACATTGCCGCAACGCATTCCCCCACCAGCTGCGGCTCCGCCATCAGGCGGGCACCCATACGGCCCGCGCTCACCTGGGGGCTCGGGCAACCGACATTTAGGTTGATTTCATCGAATCCAAACTCCATGGCAACGATAACGGCACGGGCCAGCGCAGCCGGATCCGACCCTGCCAGCTGTACCGCAAGTGGCGCCTCTACCCCTGCATGCGACAATAACCGAGAAGGATTGCCATGCAGCAATGCCTGGGCCGTGACCATCTCGGTGTACAACCAGGTGCGGCGACTAATTAAGCGCACCAGATAACGAAAATGCCGATCGGTACGGTTCAACATCGGCGCTACAGAAAGCCACCGGCGGTGTAGTACTCCGGCTGCGTTCGAGCTCATCGAGGCGGTTTCTCATCCTTGTGGCGCCTACGCCCGGATGGGTCATTATCGTTATTGTTCACGACCTCATACTCCCCCTCGATCACATCCTCTGCAGACCTTCGGCGGCCCGTTCTTATGCGTCCTCGCACCAGGTAGATGCTAAAGGTAAGCAGGGCAAACAACGCCAGCAGCAGGAGCGCCCAGAATCCGACGATGAGCGCAAGGATTACCCCAACCATGGTAACAATCATTCCGACAATACGTTGGAACATCTGGAAACGCACCAGCTACATCAAGGTACTTACAATATATGGTACCGCAGTTACCTGGTACCACATGCCCCAACTCTCGGCCGTCGTCATCGCCCACAACGCGGCGGACAGACTCGGAGCCTGCCTGGACTCACTCGGCTTCGCCGATGAGATTCTAGTCTATGACGGCGGCAGCCACGATGCCAGCATCGGGATTGCCCAGGCGCATGGTGCCCGGGTGGTCCATGCCCCCGACTGGCGGGGTTTCGGAATCCAACGCCGCCGCGCCCAGGCCGAGGCCCGATACGAATGGATCCTGATGATCGACTCCGACGAACGGATCAGCACGGCCCTGGCCGAAGAAATTCGGGCTGCAGTCAACGAAAATCACCCCCACCTAGCCTACACTCTGCCCCGCCGCACCTGGGCCTTCGGGCGCTATTTGAACCATGGGGGCTGGTGGCCCGATCCCGTAGTACGGCTTTATCACCGCGAACGGGGCCGCTATGACGACGCCTTGGTACATGAAAAAGTCGTGCTCGATCCGCAGGTTCGGGTCCGGCAACTTAAATCACCGCTATATCATCATACCTATCGCGATCTGAACGATTACCTGGTCAAGTCCGCCCGTTACGCCTCGGCCTGGGCGGAGATGCGCGATCGCAACGGCGACAAAGCCTCGCTGGCCGCCGGACTCGGCCACGGTTTGGGATGTTTCCTGCGCATCTACCTGCTCAAGACGGGGTTTCTGGATGGACGCGCCGGTCTCCTTCTCGCCCTGCTTTCGGCCCATTCGACCTTCGTCAAGTACGCGGACCTGTGGCTGCGGCGGAATGATCCCGGACCGCCCGAAAAAACCCCCTGATCCGCCTCGCAACTTGCCCGGCATCCAGGGCATCAAAGGCGTTCTCCGGTGCCTCGGCGGGAGGCATAAACACAAGCCGACGCTCGGGCCGGTTCAAGGTTTGCCAACGCAGTGCCGTAGCCGAACGGCGGCGAGGATAAAAGGCAACGGTAGGCACATCCAACGCCCCGGCGATATGCAAAGGTCCGGTGGAGCCACTGATAAACAGATCCACGGGCGCGAGACACCTGGCGTAATCGATCAAACCCGAAACGGATCGGAACACCTTGTGTGCCACGCCGCCGAGCGCCTGGTCCAACTCCGCAACCGCGGCGGTATCCGCGGGGCCTTCCGAGATCAGCACGACGGCCCGCTCAGCCGCAAGTTCCCGGGCAATCTCAACGAACAACGCCACTGGGGGGCGCGGTGCGGAGCCGCCATGCCCGGGGTGCAGCATCGCCACGGGAAGCTGCTCGTCGAAGCCCAGCCGAGCGGCCAGATCCAGGCGGGAACGGCTCACCACGGCGGAGTCAAAGCGGAGAAAAGGTGGCTCGGGACGTACCGGATCACGCACCCCGAGCAGGGCCAGAAAGTGCTCGGCAAGCTCCAGATTATAGACATACTCCGGCCTCTCGGAACGGGAACGATGCTGCCGCAGCCGGTGGGTGTAGAAAACCTGCGCCGCCTTGGTTGCCGGCGCCAACCGCAAGGGGATTCGGGCAAGCGCCAAGCCCAAGGCCAGGTCGAAGCGGGAAAACAGCGCCAGGGCGGCGCTAAACCGGTAGGGACGCAAATGCCCGGCCAACCGCCGCGCGCGGGCCAGTTCCCCGCCATCCCGTGGCACCGTGATCACCTGGTTCAACCCCGGGCACAGGGGGGCCAACGCCGCGGCACCGGCCCCGGCCAACACGCTAAGGCTCGCCTCAGGCAGGTTACGATGGATTAGCTGCAAGGCCGGCCACGCAAGCATAAAGTCCCCCAGACGATCATCCCGGGAGACCAAGAGCCTCATTTGACCTCCTTGCGGCGCCGGTTCCAGAACAGATACGCCAATACGACAAGAACCACCAGCCCCGCGGCCAAATACCACCGAGGATCACCAACCCGCAACAAGCGATAAAGAGTGACGACATGGGTACTGGCTTCATAGGCCAGCCCACCCCACACCCCGACCCAGGCACAAACCCCCAGCAGATTGGTCAGGGCAAACCGCGGCCACGACATTTCCCCGATTCCCGCGGCATAGCCGTTGATCTGGCGCAGTCCGTCGATAAAGGGGGCCACCAGCACCAACAAGACACCCCAACGCATAAAGAGCCGATGCAGCTTCTCGACATGCGCCCGATTCACAAACGGCAGGCGCCGCAAGACTGCCTGCCCCCCGATCGAACCCAACCAATAGCCCGAATTGAACCCCAGAATCGCGGCGCCCAAAGCAGTACCCAGTACCAGCGGCAAGGACATCTCACCGCGTCCCGCAACCAATGCGCCCGCCACCAACAGCGTCACACCGGGTGCCGGAATCCCCACGCCTTCTAGAAAGATCGCCACGAAAATAGCAAAATAACCATAGCGCTCAAGATACGGTGTCGCCTCATGAATCGCCAACGTGAAAAAGCTCATCCTGTAAAATAGCGTCTTATTGGTTCAAAATTCAATTGCCCAAGCCCCGGCAAACCCGCGATAAAAAGTGGTACGGGAATTTTCAGTAAAATCCGCTGCCCCCCTCGGCTTACCGTTCCTCGGAGATTAGTCATACCTGTATGAACTCAAAAATTCGTAATATCGCCATTATCGCCCATGTCGATCATGGCAAGACCACACTGGTCGACAAGCTGCTACAACAATCCGGCACCCTGAACACCCGGAGCGAGCCGATCGAGCGAGTCATGGACTCCGAGGACCTGGAAAAGGAGCGCGGCATCACCATCCTGGCCAAAAACACCGCGATCGACTGGAACGGTTACCACATCAATATTGTCGATACCCCCGGCCATGCCGACTTCGGCGGTGAAGTCGAGCGCGTGCTATCGATGGTCGACTCGGTGCTACTGTTGGTGGACGCCGTTGACGGTCCCATGCCGCAGACCCAGTTCGTAACCCGAAAAGCCCTGGCGCAGGGACTGTGCCCCATCGTGGTAATCAACAAGATTGATCGCCCCAGTGCCCGCCCGAACTGGGTGCTAAACCAGACCTTCGACCTGTTCGATCGCCTTGGCGCAACCGATGCGCAACTGGATTTTCCCATCCTCTACACCTCGGCGCTTTACGGCTATGCCGGCACCACCCCGAAGGTACGCGAAGGCGACATGACCCCCCTGTTCGAACTGATCGTCAACCGCGTAGCCGCTCCCGTTGTGGATCTGGATGGCCCGTTGCAATTACAAGTCAGCTCGCTGGACTATTCAAGCTATGTCGGCGTAATCGGTATCGGGCGCATTCGCCGTGGCCGGATCCGAGCCAACATGAACGTTACCGTGGTGGATCATGAGGGCAAACACCGTTCGGGGCGGGTATTGCAGGTTCTCGAGTTTCAAGGGCTGGAACGGGTGGACGTGCCGGAAGCCAGTGCAGGGGATATCATCGCCTTTACCGGGCTTTCCCCGCTCAACATCTCCGATACGCTATGCGATCCGGCACAGGTTGAGGCCCTACCCCCGCTCAGTGTGGACAAACCCACCATCAGCATGACCTTCCAGGTCAACACCTCGCCCTTCGCCGGTCGCGACGGCAAATACGTCACCAGTCGTCAGATTCGTGAGCGCCTCCAGCGCGAGCTGATACATAACGTTGCCTTGCGGGTCCAGGAAACCGATGATCCCGACAAGTTCAAGGTCTCGGGGCGCGGCGAATTACACCTATCGATACTGATTGAAAACATGCGCCGCGAAGGATATGAACTCGGTGTATCCCGCCCCGAAGTCATCATCCGGGAGATAGATGGAGAGCAACAGGAGCCGTACGAACAACTCACGGTCGATATAGAAACAATTCATCAAGGCAGCGTGATGCAAAAACTCGGTGAACGGGGCGGCAACCTCAAGGACATGGTGCCCGACAGTAAGGGCCGGGTACGCCTCGACTACATCATTCCCGCTCGCGGCCTGATCGGATTCCGCACCGAATTCCTGACTGCCACTCAGGGAACGGGGCTGCTCTATAACGTCTTCGACCATTACGGCCCGCTCAAGCGCGGCACATACGGCCGACGCACCAACGGGGTGCTGATTGCCAAGGGTACCGGCAAGACCCTGGCCTATGCCCTGTTTAACTTGCAGGGGCGCGGGCGCCTGTTCACCGGAGCGGGGGAAGAAGTCTATGAAGGCATAATCATTGGCATCCATTCGCGCGAGAATGACCTGGTCGTCAATCCGCTCAAGGCCAAACAGTTGACCAACATTCGTGCCGCCGGCACGGACGAAAACATCGTCCTGACCCCACCCATCCGGTTAACTCTGGAACAAGCCCTGGAATTCATCGACGATGATGAACTGGTGGAAGTAACCCCACATCACATTCGGATGCGAAAAAAAATACTTTCCGAAGGCATGCGCCGCCGCGCCAAACGCCATGGATAAGGTCCGGATAAGAGCCACCCTCTCCGATAGCAAGAAAATCTCCTTCCTCCGGTACCGCTCCGAATGGATCGACATCTTGCTACGACTCAACAATACCGCCAAACCCGCTGTTAACTCCCTGACAAAAACCGCACTGGAAAAATTGTTTGTCATATCATCCTGGACTCGTATCGTACTGGCCGGACAAGATCCGGTAGGGTTTCTTTTGGGGCTCGTGGAAAATGCCGATTACAACAGCGCCAACTATCGGTTCTTCGGCGACCGTTACCCCCGCTTTGCCTACATCGACCGGGTAGTAATCGACCCGGAATACACCCGCCGAGGATTAGGAAAAAATTTGTATCAAACCTTTGCCGACTGGGCCCGCAAGTCCAATAAACCCATCCTCGCCTGCGAAGTCAACCTCAAACCTCGCAACGACATCTCACTGCGATTTCACGAAAGCCTGGGATTTAGACCCGTAGGCACCCAGAAAGCCGATGGCAAGCTCGTACACATGCTGATCAAGGCGTTATAAGAGTTGTCAAGCCCATGCTCACTGCACCAGTCAATGGCTATTCCGACTTTCGTGTGGGTCGGTTGCCGAGGAGTCATGATGCGCAGCCTGCGGGGTAAAGATCGAGCTTGCCGCAATGGAAGAGGATGGCGGTGCGATACTGGGCGAAGCGGTGGTAGCCGCGGGCGTTGGCCTTGAGCAGTTGGATGGTCCCGTTCGTGCCCTCCGCGGTGGCGTTAGTGATGCGGTGTTTAACATAGGCGAGTAGCCCCGGCAGGTGGCGTTTGAGGGTCTTGGCGGCGGCGATGATCGGGGGCAGGCGCGAGTGGGTGGCCCAGGAGTCCCAGCGCTCGAAGAACTTGCGTGCCGAGGCGGCATAGCGATAGCCCCAGAAGGCGGCAAACGCCTCCTTGATCGCCCAGGCAGGGCCCCACTTTAGGCTGTTGAGCTTGAGGGGAGATGCTCGCGCTGGCGCTTCGTCCAGCGCTCGGGGCTCTTCAGGCCACAGGCACTTCGTGCGGGTGAGCATCTCGCGCCCTTGGACCTCCAGAGCCCGGTGCTCGCCCCGACACACCCGATCCACCGCTTTATTCAGCTCCTTGGCACAGTGGAACTTGTCGTGCCCGATCTCCGCCTCGGGGGCGGCCCCGCGCGTGGCGCCCATATAGGGCTCCAACATGTTCATTGCCACCGCCGCGAGCGACGCCCGTGCGCCTCGGCAAGCGTCGCCCGTGGCGTATCGGCGCCTTTGCGGGTGCGCCCCGGGACCGCCTCGATCACTCGCCGCCCGCTGATGTCGTGCAGCACCGAGACGTAGTGGTGGCCGCCGCGCCCGAAGCTCTTCTCATCGAGCCCCGCGTAGCTCAGGGCCTCCAGCGCGCGCTTTACATCGGGCGCACCGAGCGAGCACCTCGATGTGAATGCCGCGGCGCATGAACTCGGCACACACCTTCACAGGCACTTGAGCCGGCGACCATCGCCAGTAGCGTCGCTGACAAAGTCATAGATCCGGACATGATTCGCCCAGGCGGCGCCAACAATGCGCCAGTGCAATAATGAGAACCACCCCTATTCGCCCGGCCCGGATCAAAAATCCCGGCGCTCTGGATGTGCCGCAAACCTTGGCATGGCCTGAACCCTCCCCGGCATCCGCCCTGGCGCCGGATATGCCAATACGATTTTTGGATCAAGCGCCGCAGTAACGGCCGGTTTAAGGTGAATCTTGAATTTGAACCCTACGCCATACCAACTAACTCGTGCCGTGGCCGGTGGCGGCCGGCGGCGCGGCAACGACAGGGGCAACCGGGCGAAAATCACTCAGTGCGACCCGAGTTCCGGCAGCAAAGGATTTTACCCAGAACACCTTACCCTGCACCTCGATGCTCGTTTTCGCCATGACCACGGGCCCGGCCGGAGCCAGGCGGACGAAGTGTATCTTGAAGCTAACCCCCGTTACCCGCACCCCGAAACGGGGTGAAAAAGGCACCGAGTTGCCAAGCACCAATTCCACCGGCCAATAACCGACCCGGGTAATTACCAGGCGTCCCGATAGATGCCGCAACAAGTTGCGGGTCATTATCTTCCCGCGAGTGCCGACCTGGGGGATAATGCGATAAACCAACCGCCGGGGGGTCTGCTCCACCAGCCGATAGCGGCTGCGGCGTAACCAGCCCGGTGCCAGAACAAGACCTGCCGCCCGGCCCGCCTTGGCCGCCGTCTCGGCTTGCCGGACAAGCCGCTTGCGTTCGGCGGCCCCGGGAGGCTTGCCGTTGACCTGCGCGATCCGCCAGCGCTTTCCTGGGGCGCGCCGCGGATCATAAGTAAGCGTCTCGCTGCCCTTGGAGGTCACCAGAAGTTTGCGGTAACTCCAGGCCCGAGCCAAATCCGCCTGCCCGCGATCCATCCGCTTCAAGGCCGTTGCGACCCCCCGCGGCAAGGCGGCAGCGGCACTGAGCGGGAGCAACAAGCCCGGCAGGGCCAAGATGCTCAGCGCCCCCAGGTATCTCCCCAAGAGGCGCGATCCGGCCACGATACGGGTCTTACTTCTTGCCTTTACCCGCACCCGCCTCAAAAGCCCGCAAAATCGGCTGGGTCAAATCTACGGCAGAGGCGTTATAAATGGCTGCCTGTTTGTTCAAGATCAACACATACCCATGGCGTTTGGCGTAGCTGCGAATAGCATCATAGAGTTTAGCCTGCAGGGGCTGCAACAAGGCCTGGCGCTTTTTAGCAAAGGCTTCCTGGCTCTTTTGATACCGCTCCTGAAAGGCTTGAACATGCTTCTGGAATCGCTTGATGGCCCGCTCCTGCACCGCCTTGGTTTCTATTCCGATATTTTTCTTCAGTGTCTCCTGCTCTGTCTTCAAAAGTTTTTGGGCTTTTTTGAGAGCCTGGCGCTGTTGCCGCCCAAAGGCCTTGAGCTGTTTCATGGCCGTTTTTCCCGCTGCACTGGCCTCCAACACGGCACCCGGATTAACAACACCAATTTTTTCACCGGCTGCCAGGGCGGCAGGCGCAGCCATCAGTATCGCGACGGCCAAAACGAAAACAAATTTACGCATAGTCTCCTCTGTACTTGCCTTAAACCACACAATTGATTAGGTTAACCTAATCTGTAGGCCCATGACTAGAAGCCTGTTGGATCAGGAACAATCTACCGCGGTGGGGGGATAGTGGCCATCATATTTCCGATTTTTTGCTTCCCGGGCCCACTTCGGGCCTAAAAATCAGAAATATTTTGATTCGCTCCCCTACCGTGCTTGCTACGGTCGCCTAAGCCCGGCAGGTTCCCAGGGGAAGCAACCTCCCGGGTAGCGGTGAAAACGGATTTCGCCAGGTGGAGCAAATGTTCGGTGCCTGTTTCCGGGTCGGCGGCCAATAGCTGCCACCTGGCCAAAACCGCCGACACAATCCATTGCCTGAGCTTACCGAGTCCGGTAGCGGGGAACCTATCCCCGGTAAAAGACCCACCTTGCGCACCCGCGACAGGACGATGCGGTCATGCTCTGGCTGGATCCCCGGCCGGAGAAGGTTCATCGGCATATCCTCGGCTCATTCCACCTCCGGATCGACTATCGGGCACCCGCCGTAACCTGCGTATCCGCCCTGGCCGCCCTGCCCGGCGATACAGGCCGCTTGCGGCTGAAGCGATCCTGCCGTAAACAGGGGTCTGGATAAAGCCCCCTGTTTGCGGCGTTCCTTGGTTTCTCAGAAGCGAATGATGGCGCTCAGGTAGGTATAGTTGATATAGCCGTTTCCTCCAGTTTCACGATTGCCGATGTCGCGGTACTGGGTCCAGCCGAGCCGCAGGCCGAAGTGATGGACGATGCGCAGACTCACCCCGACCCCCCACAAGGAACCCAGCCCGCCATCGCTCGTGCTGTCGGGGGGAACGCAAGTAAACGCTCCGCCGCCATGGCAATCGTAACGAACATGGTAGCGAATCGCGCCAAGCTTGCCGAACACGCCCACGATCGATGTGATCGGATAGGTTCCAATCAGATTCAACACCATGCCCTTGCCCTTGAGTTGGTAACTCAGGGCATTGGCCGGCGTGGCCGTGGAATATGCCGTCCCGCTTGCCGAACCGAACGTGACGTACCCCAATTCAACCGCGTAGTAGGGATTGTAGGAATAACCTACGCTGATCCCGCGCCCGGAAGCGGTAACGTTGTTCGTGCTCTGGTAAGGGCCAAACTGCCCCACAGCGGCCTGGATAGAATTTCCGATCGCATGGCCCTGGGTCAGACTGCTTTGCCCCCCATTCAAGTCGAAATACCACTGCTTTCTTGGTCCTGCGCCCTGGGCAAAGGCCGGATAAACTACCACAAGTCCCAGCAAGCAGCACAATGCTGCGCGAACAACCGTTCCCTTGGTACTGCTCATACCTTTCTTCTCCCTTCAAGCGTTCAAGTACGGACATGATCCCGCACGGAAGCCGCCGGCGTCAACTCACGCCGCGGTCCCAGGCGGGTACCCGCAAGCGGCAAATCTTCAAACCGTAGCGCCAATTCTGGATTCATCTGTTCCACACACTCAATTGCTCTCCAATTTTCTATGTATTACCCGGGAAAACGGTAGGACCTCGCTGCTACGGTAGGACCTCGCTGCTAAAGACGGCATATTTTCCCGGGTAACCTGCCGGGCCGCGTCATGAGGGGCCATTGCCGTACAACAAAAAATGAGAAAAATCCAGGCTAAGAAGTATCGCTGTTTTTTGCAGTTCCCGCCGGAGAGAGTGAAGTCGCATGCAGGCGCATCCCAATTTCAACCGTCTGATCTTCGGGAATCTTAAAAAAATCAGTAGCCCGCATCGCGTTGCGATGCATGACGACAAACATCCGCTCGGACAATGCCTGGCGCAAACCTACCCTGTGAACCGCCCCGGGCGATGGTTCGGGCCAACCTCGCCAACGTCGCCAGCGACCGGCCAACCAGCGCCTGAACCCCAGTAGTGGCCCGCCATAAGGCGAGGGAACCAGCGTTTCGCGGCCAAAATAGAAAGTTATCTTGCTAAAATCAATTTTCAGGAGTCTCTTTTTTACCGCATATTCCAGGCTTCTGAGTACCCACTGTTCCTGCTTGAATCCGTAATAAAGGTTTACCCCGTAGACGCCGTAACCATAGGGTACGATTTGCAGTCGACGATTCATCAGCAGCAACGGTTCATCGGTCGTAATCACCGACAACAGCAGTACCTGTTCGTGCAATACCTGATTGTGGCGCAGATGGTATTCCAGCATCGGGGGAACACCCAACCCGGGAGCGGTTAGAAATACCGCCGTCCCCGGCACTCGCGGCGGCATGTGGTGTCCCAGCCGATCCAGAAATACCGCCAGCGGCTCGGTTCTCCCGCGCAGGGTCGACACCAGGCGTTCGCGGTTCGTAGTCCAGGTACGCATAATCGTGAAGGAAACCAGCGCAATCAGGATAGGCACCCAGCCCCCCTGGTCCAGCTTGATCATGTTCGCCCCCCAAAACGGGATATCCACACTGAGAAACAGAACGGTCAGGCCCAACGCGGCGGTCAGGGACCAATGCCACAGGCGACGCATAACCAGAAACATCAAGATGGTCGTAATTAACATATCGGTACTGATAGCCACCCCGTAAGCACCGGCGAGATTGGCCGACGTGCGAAAGCCCAGCACCAGAACGATACATGCCACCATCAGTATGGTGTTGAGCGAGGGGATGTAAATCTGCCCCCGTTCGGTCCTCGATGTCCGCTCCACCCGAACTCGGGGACTGATATTCAGGCTGATAGACTGGCCCATAAGAGAAAAGGCACCAGAAATCGCGGCCTGGGAGGCGATAACCGTTGCCACGGTGGCAATCACAATAAGCAGATAGACAAAGACAATGCCCCAGCCCGGCGGCACCAGGGCAAAAAATAACCCTTTGATCGCCTGGGGATTACGCAGCGCAAGCGCCCCCTGCCCCAGGTAATTAAAGATCAACGCCGGAAACACCAAGACAAACCAGGCCATCCGGATAGGACGGGCACCAAAGTGCCCGAGGTCCGCATAGAGCACCTCACCACCGGTCACCGCAAGGAATACCGAACCGAGGGCGATATAGCCCATCTCCTTGTGAGCCATAAAAAAACGGATCGCATATTCGGGATTGAATGCCGCCAGCACCGCCGGCATTTGCACCAAAGATATCAGGCCCAGGGCAGCCAAAACTGAAAACCAGAGCGCCATAATCGGTGCAAACCAACGCGCAATTCCCGCCGTACCCCGGCGTTGAAACCAGAACAGAAAAAACAAGATGATGACGGTAATTGGGATAACCAGTCGATCCAGGCTGGGAGTCGCCACCCGCAGACCTTCTACCGCCGAAAGCACCGAAATCGCGGGGGTGATCATGCCGTCTCCATATAACAGAGAGGCGCCGAATGTACCCAGTATCAACACCCAGACCCCGGTGAAAATCCTGCGTCGGCGCCTTGAGTGAGTATCCACCGTCCCTTGATCGCAAGTTTTTCGATTACGTTGCCGCAGCAATGCCACGAGCGCGATAATTCCCCCATCCCCGCGATTATCGGCGCGCAGTACAAAAATTTGATATTTGAAGCATATAACCAGAATCAATGCCCAAATCACCAGCGACAACACCCCAAGCACATCCTCCCGTGCGGGGGCATTGCCTACCGCTGCGAGTGCCTCACGCATGGCATAGAGCGGGCTGGTACCAATATCACCAAACACGACCCCAAGGGCCAAAAAAGAAAGCCGTGTCGTTCGCTTCCGGGCCAGGGTTTCCGGACTTTCACCACCTAGGGCACGAGATTTGAAAAAAAACGCAGGGAAACGCACTCGGGGTCAGCCCACGGTTACCGCCGGATACAGAAGATACAAGGAAAATCTCATTATTTTCTCGATCCTGTCATATAACCAGTATATGCTAGTGTTTCATTTTACAAGCGACATGGGGATGTTAGCGGTTTTTGTAGTCGACAAAGGTGCGTTGCTGAATTATAGCCGTGCCATGGCGAGGAGGGTATATCCCAGGCAAATACGAATTCCGCGCCCAGGTTTCATGCGAGCTGAAAAGACAAGACGACACTGGAATATCGGCTGATCCGGAGCGAGGTACCGCGTGCAGGAAAATATTTACACCGGCATCCTAATTTTGCTTGCAGCCAGCGTCACCATTGTGTGGATCATGCGCCGACTGCAGATGCCGGCTTCTCTGGGCTATTTGCTTACCGGCCTGGTTATCGGTCCGCATCTGCTCGGCTGGATACGCGATAGCGGCACTATCCGACATCTAGGTGAATTCGGCATCGTATTCCTGCTGTTCACCCTGGGACTGGAGTTTTCACTCCCCCGCCTGATTGCAATGCGCCGCGAAGTATTTATCCTGGGAGGAATCCAGGTCACGGGCAGTCTCGCCATCGTGGCCACCATCCTGTTTTTCGTCACCGGCACCTCTCCCACCGTGGCCGTGCTTCTCGGCGGCGCCGTAGCTATGTCCTCTACCGCATTGGTCGCCAAGCAACTCGGTGAGCAATTGGAACTCCGGCAAATTCACGGTCGCCTGGCGATCGGTATCCTGCTGTTCCAGGATCTTGCCGTCATCCCGCTACTGATTCTGATCCCGGCGCTCTCCACTCAGCATGGAGCCCCCTGGCTCACCCTGGGCCTGGTATTTGGCAAGGGGCTTGCCGTAATGGTATTGATGTTTTTGGCCTCGCGTAGCCTGATCCGCCCCCTTCTGTATGAAATCGCCCGCCACCGCTCCTCGGAGTTGTTTCTGCTGGTTTCGCTATTGATCACCCTGGCCGCAGCATGGGCAACCCAAGCCATGGGATTGTCGTTGGCACTCGGGGCCTTCGTGGCAGGGGTCTTGCTGGCTGAAACCGCCTATCGGCACCAGATCGAGGCCGATATCCGCCCGTTTCGCGACATCCTTCTCGGGCTGTTCTTCGTGGCGGTGGGCATGTATGCCAACCCCAGGCTGCTGCTCGATCATGCTCCTGTCATTCTCATCGGTACGGCCGTACTCATTGTCTTCAAGATACTGATCGTCACCGGGGCAAGTCGGTTGATCGGAGTCGGCCTGCATGATGGGCTGCGTACCGGCCTGGTTCTGGGGCAGGGAGGCGAGTTCGGACTGGCATTACTGATTCTGGGGCTTGCCCGGGGTTACCTGAGTGGTCTGAATGCCCAGTTGGCACTGAATATCCTGGTACTCAGCATGCTGGTCAGCCCTTTTCTCGTCCGCCACAATGCCCGCCTCGCCCGGCGGCTTGCCCCGCATGCCCCACCCGAGGCGGAGATGGAGCCGGTATCTCTTCCCCAAGAACAAAATTTGGCCGGGCATGTCATTTTAGTCGGTTACGGGCGCATCGGCCAGAATATCGCCCGCTTCCTGGAGGAAGAAAACCTGGATTACCTGGCTCTTGATCTCGATGTCAAGCGGGTCCGGGAAGCCCATGCAGGCGGTGATCCGGTCTATTATGGAGATGCTACGCGATCCGAAATCCTCTCCGCGGCCGGCTTGGCTCGGGCCAAGGTCCTGGTCATCACGCAGTTCAATGTCGATACCGCCATAGGGATCATCGTTACCGTGCGTACCCTACGACAAGATCTACCGATTCTGGTTCGAACCCGCGATGACTCACGCATGGAGGAGCTACGTGCGGCAGGAGCCGATGAAATCATCCCCGAAACCCTGGAGGCCAGCCTGATGATCTCGGCCCACCTGCTGGCCTTGCTGGGCGTACCCATGCGGCGCATCCTCCGGCGGGTGACCCAGGTTCGCTCGGACCGTTACGCGCTTATGCGTAACGTCTATCGTCGCGGCGGCGCCGAACCACTGGACGAAAACCATGCCTTCCGGGAACAGCTCGATGCCATCACTTTGCCCAAGGGCGGGCATGCAATCGGGCGCAAGCTGAAAGAACTGGGTCTGGAAGAACTGGATGTTCGAGTCAACGCCCTGCGCCGGGAAGGTATCGTCGGGCGCGAACCCGACCCCGAAACTCGACTCCGCGCCGGTGACACCCTGGTGGTCTATGGCACACCCGAGAACATCGAGCAAGCGGTTAATCGCCTACTCGGAAACTGAACGAGGTACTTTCCGATAATAACCCGAGTCGCCTATACTGATCCGTAGTGGTCAAGTAGCGGGCATATGGGTAACAATCCTTTCATTTCGGCTCTTCTGCTCACCCCCGACCCGGCACTCACCACGAACCCCAACGCCGGCATGCGGTTTAAAGGTTTCACCCCAACGGTGGTAGATTGGGCCAGCACCGCGGGTGTGGACTGCCTAGGCGCCAGCGGTCGGATCATGCCGTCCGCGCCCACCGGCATACCCGGTGCCAATGCCCGGCTCAAGCACGCCGCCTGCAGGGTACGGCACCCGATCCATCCCGGTCGATGACCCCGAACCATCCCGGTAAGCCCGGCTTACAGGCCGCCCCTGCGGCGGTACGATTCGATACCATAGCCGCTCTTGATTTGGCCACGCTTACCCGGGGGGATCTCGATCTGACGCCAATCGAGTGCCGGGCGAACCTGTTTCGCCGCTTCGCCATGACCCATCCGGATCGGCTCGCTGCCCATGCCCGGGGAGCCGACTGCCTCATTCTGAACAAAGTCCGTCTCGATGCCGAATTCTTTTCGCGGCATCACCCTAGCCTGGTCTGCCTGGCGGCCACGGGAAGCGATAATATCGATCTCGACGCGGCCCGCTCGGCCGGCGTCGCAGTCACCAATATTCGCAACTATTGCACCGAATCCGTGGTTCAACACGTCTTTTCCCTGGTTCTGGCGCTCCGGACCCACCTGCTCGACTACCACAATCGGCTTCTCTCCGGCGCTTGGTCAAGAAGTCCGACTTTTACCCTGCTGGATTATCCGATCGCTGAACTACAAGGGCAAACCCTGGCCATCATCGGCTACGGAACCCTGGGGAGGGCGGTCGCTGCACAAGCACGGCAGTGGGGTATGACCGTATTGATCAGCGAACGGCGAGGACACCGGGCGCCACGCCGGGAAAGGATCGAATTCGAAGCCGCACTTGCCCGTGCCGACATCGTCAGCTTGCATGCCCCTCTCACCGGCGCAACCCGTGGCTTGATCGATACCACCGCACTACGCTTGATGAGACCGGGTGCCTTGCTGATCAATACCGCCCGCGGGGCGTTGGTGGACGAGCAGGCACTCGCGCAGGCATTGCGCCGGGGACACCTCGGTGGGGCGGGGCTGGATGTGCTCAGCGCCGAACCCCCGCCCGCCGACCACCCCCTGCTCGATGCCCGGCTGCCAAACTGCATCGTCACTCCCCATATCGCGTGGGCGGCAAGGGAGGCGCGCCAACGTGCCATCGAACAAATCGGGATGAACATTGCCGATTATCTTGCGGGGGGGTCTCGGAACCGGCTCGTATGATCCCTCCCCATATGCGCTAAAGTTTACCTGGTAAACACATCAACAAGGAACCGGAAATGGAAAAAATCTGGCTACAACATTACCCCAAGGGGGTCCCGCAGGAGATCGATCCGGATCGTTACGCATCCCTGGTGGATCTGCTGACCGAAGCCTTTGCGAAATTCGCCGATCGCCCGGCCTTTCACAACCTCGGGTACAGCCTGAAGTATTCTGAAATTGATCGGCTGAGCACTCAATTCGCTGCTTATCTGCAAAAAGACCTGGGGCTTTCCAAGGGCGAACGAGTCGGGATCATGATGCCGAACGTACTCCAGTACCCGGTCGTGCTGTTCGGTATCCTTCGGGCGGGACTGATCGCAGTCAATTTCAATCCACTCTACACGGTCCATGAGGTACAGCATCAACTCGCCGATTCCGGTGCCAAAGCCATGGTGGTACTGGCCAACTTTGCACACGTGGTGGAAAAAGCCCGCGAGAACACCGCCCTGGAGCGAGTCGTGGTGACCGAGATCGCTGATCTTCTCCCTCAACCCAAGCGTTGGCTGATCAATTTTATCGTGCGGCGGATCAAGCACATGGTTCCCGCCTGGAGAATTCCAGACGCCATATCGCTCACCCGGGTGCTTGCCGACAGCCGGGACCAAACGCTTGAACCGGTCACTATCACGGGTGAAGATCTGGCTTTTCTCCAATATACCGGAGGCACTACCGGGGTTGCCAAGGGTGCCCAGCTCAGCCATCGGAACATGGTGGCCAATATCCTCCAGGCCACGGCATGGCTCGGCCAAGAACTGGAGCCCGGCAAGGAGAAGATGATCACCGCACTCCCCCTGTATCACATCTTCTCGCTAACGGCCAACTGTTTCACCTTCAGCCACCTGGGTGGGGAAAATATCCTTATTACCAATCCACGTGATATCCCCGCTTTCATTGCCGAACTCGGACAACACCGCTTCAGTGCCATAACCGGGGTCAATACCCTGTTCAATGCCCTGCTGCACCATCCCGACTTCGCTCGGCTGGATTTCAGCACCCTGAAATTCACTCTCGGTGGCGGCATGGCAGTGCAACGGGCGGTATCCGAGCGGTGGAGAAAAATAACGGGAATGCATATCCTCGAAGCCTACGGCCTGACCGAAACCTCTCCCGCGGTAACCATCAACCCCTTGGGTAAAAACGAATTTACCGGCTCGATAGGCTTGCCGATCCCCTCAACCGAAATCGCGATCCTGGACGACGAAGGCGAAGAACTCGGCGTGGGTGAAACCGGAGAGCTGGGAGTGCGGGGACCACAGGTAACTTCGGGCTACTGGCAGCGACCCGATGAAACTGCACGGGTTTTCACCTCTACGGGTTACCTGCGTACCGGCGATGTCGCCCGCGTGGATGAAACCGGATTCGTCTATATCGTCGACCGGAAAAAGGATATGGTCCTGGTCTCGGGATTCAACGTCTACCCGAACGAAATCGAAGAGGTGGTCGCCGCCATGGATAGCGTGCGCGAGGTGGCGGCCGTTGGGGTTCCCGACCCTAAATCCACCGAAGCGGTCAAGCTCTTCGTGGTACGCAAGGATCCCGATCTTACCGCAGAGGCCATCATCGCGCAGTGCCGGAAAAATCTTACCGGTTATAAGATTCCACGCTATGTGGAATTTCGCGATGAATTACCCAAGAGCACCGTAGGGAAAATCCTACGCCGAGAACTGCGCGGGGAAAACTCCTGACGCGACCGTGGGGCGCACGGCTCAGTGCTGGTGGACTTCGTCCACCAGCACTGCCACGCTCTCGGGCCGGACATCGGGGGAAATACCGTGCCCCAGGTTGAAGATATGCCCGGGCCCCGGACCATACTCGGCGCATAGGGCACGAATGGCGGCACGCAACCGTGGCTCGGGCGCATACAATGCGGCCGGATCCAGGTTGCCCTGGAGCGCCACCTTTGCGCCGACCGCCGTGCGAGCAGTTCCCAGGGGAACCGTCCAGTCCAGCCCCAGTGCATCCAGATCCAACGCGGCCAGGGAAACAAGATGCTGCGCGGCGCCACGAGGAAAAACAATCAATGGACAATGGCGGGCCAGGGTGTCGGCCTTGATCCCAGTAATGATTTCTGCCATTGGATCGAGTAGATACCGCCTGAATCCCGGGGGATCGAGCAACCCGGCCCAGCTTTCAAACAGCATCAGTACATCCGCTCCGGCATGTGCCTGAGCAGTGAGATAGGCGGCAATCGCGACGCCCAGGCGTGACACCAACCGATCGACCAGGACCGGATCGGCATGGGTAGCCGCCCGGGCCACCGGGAAGCTCCCTCCGCCCGCCCCGCCTTCGAGCATGTACGCCGCCAACGTCCATGGTCCGCCCGCGAAACCAATCAAGGGCAACCTCCCGCTCAGTTCCCGTTTGGAGGCCTTGATTGCGGCGAGCACATAGTCCAAATCCCGTTCGGGGTCGAGCACGGGCAGCGCAGAAACATCTCCGGCCCGCGCTATGCGTTGCCGAAAATGCGGCCCTTCCCCGACCCTAAAATCCAGGCCAAGCCCCATGGCGTCGGGAATTGTAAGAATATCAGCAAACTGGATCGCCGCGTCCAAATCAAAACGATTCACCGGCTGCAGCGTTGCTTCCGCCGCCAACTCGGGGGTCTTGAGCAGGGCCAGGAAACTGCCTGCCCGAGAACGAAGTTCACGATACTCCGGCAGGTAGCGCCCCGCCTGGCGCATCAGCCACACGGGCCGGCGATCCGCCGGCTCCCGGCGCAAGGCCTGTATCAAGCAACGGTTCTCCAACTTCATAAGCCCTCGACTCCCGCGGACATGGCGCTCAGAATGGTTTCTACGGCCCGTTGCGGATCGGGTGCATCGCGGATGGGACGACCGACCACCAGGTAATCGGCCCCGGCACTCATTGCCTCGGCGGGGCTCATGATCCGTTTCTGATCATCCTCGCACCGATTGAGTACCGGGCGAATACCGGGGGTTACGATCAGGAGCCGGGGCCCGACCGCCTGGCGCAAACAAGCAGCCTCCCGCCCCGAGGCGACAACCCCGTCCAGGCCCGCCTCCATGGCTCTTTCCGCCCGCGATACCACCAGTCGGGTGATATCACACTGAAACCCGAGATCGGCAAGATCCCCGGCGTCCAGGCTGGTCAAGGCGGTGACCGCCAGAACCCGGCTAGAAGACTTGGCCTCGGCCGCAGCCTGCATCATGGCCTGATTACCATGCACGGTAATAAAATCCACTTTTAGCGCGGCAAGCCGCGCCACCGCACGGGCGACGGTTGCCGGAACATCGAAAAGTTTCAAATCCACGAACACCCGTTTGCCGGCATGCTTCAGATGACGCACGAAACCCACCGCGTCACCTGCCGTGAACAGTTCCAGCCCAACCTTGTAAAAATCGACAGCATCGCCAAGCCGCTCGACCAGGCCCCGCGCCTCCACTAGCGAAGGCACATCGAGTGCAAAAATCAGCCGCTCCCGCAAGGACTCAGGCGACATGGAGATGTATCCCCCCCTCATTAAAGAGGGAAATTGTACCAGTCCCACATCAAGTCCCGGATGACGGCGGAGAATACCCCCGCTCAAGTAGGGCATCGACCTCGGCCCGGCTCACATCGTCCCATATTTCCGCTCTGCCGCAGGCGCCCAGGCCAATGAATCGCAGTTGATCATTCAGAATTTTTTTATCCAGGCCAAGCGCTGTGCGCAAATCCTCGACCTGGATCGTGTCAGGCCAAGTACTTGGCAATCCCAACCGTTGGAGTACCCGCAGCAGCCGCTCCAGCAGCCGCGCTGGTACTCGTTCACGTGCAATGGAAAGCCGTACCGCGGTGACCAAACCCGAGGCAACGGCCTCGCCATGCAGCCAGGTTCCGTAGCCCAGGGTGGTCTCGATCGCGTGCCCCCAAGTATGCCCCAGATTTAATAGTGCACGTGGGCCTTTTTCGGTTCGATCCCGGGCTACAACCGCAAGTTTAATCGCCACGGCCCGCGGAATCATTGCCGCGAGAAAATCCCTGTCCCGCTGGGCCAGGGCGGAGGCATGCGCCTCCAGCCAGGCAAACAACTCCGCATCGAATCCCAAGCCGTACTTGATCACTTCACCAAAACCGGATAGGTATTCACGTTGTGGCAGGGTCTGCAGCCATGTCGGGTCAATCCATACCGCGATCGGATCATGGAAGGCCCCAATAAGATTTTTCCCGGCGGGATGATTCACCGCCGTTTTCCCTCCAATCGCTGCATCCACCTGAGCCAGCAGAGTGGTCGGAGCGGCGATCCAGTCGATGCCGCGCTGATAACAAGCGGCGGCAAACCCTGCCAAATCCCCGATAACCCCCCCCCCAAAGGCGATAAGCACCGCATCACGGTGAAAATGACCGTTGACCAGGGCATCTAAAATCCGAGACCAACCTTCCAGTTTTTTCTGTTCCTCGCCGGGAGGCAGCACCAGGGTCTCCAGCCGGAAGCCGGAAAGCTGATCACGTAATACGTTCCGCTGTGATCGCGCCACATTTTCGTCGGTAACCAACAGAGCAGAACGTTTACCGATCAACCGGTTGATTTGCTCATTCACGCCTTTATCACCCACATAAACCGGGTACCCAAGCCCGGGTTGGCATAAAATTTTCACTGTCGGCGGTTCACAATCCGAAGTGGGTGATTATCTGCTGAACGAGAGAGCGAAATGAACCCCGGTCCGTCTCAACCACCCACTCCGCCAGTTCCGCATACCAGCGGTTACGACGCAACGCAAGTTCCCGCAGATTCCGATCCGGATCATCACGAAGCAGAGGACGGTCATCTCCATTCTCCCCCAGACGAGCAAGTAGAGTTGCACTGCCGGCGCGCAACCAAACCACCCGGGTTCGCGTACCGAGCAGGCGGCGATTTTCTTCCTTTTCTACTATCCCGCCACCGGTTGCAAGCACGCTCCGGTGAAAACCGACTACTTCGCTCAGGAGGCAAGATTCCTCATGCCTGAAGACAGCCCATCCCCTGGATGCCACATAGTCGGAAATACGGCAACCCATCCGCGACTCCAGCAGAGCGTCGGTATCACGAACCTCCCATCCCAACTGCTCCGCCAATAAGGCGCCCAAGGTGGATTTTCCCACCCCCGGTAAACCGACAAGAGCAATCGGACGATCGTCCCCGGCCTTACTGGGAGAGATTGGCGGCAAGAATCTTGGGAGTCACAAAAACCAATAATTCAACCTTATTATTGACCACTTTGGTATTGCGGAAAAGCACTCCAAGCAGGGGGATGTCGCCCAACAACGGAACCTTGTTGGTCGTTTTGTTGCGCGTGGTCTGATAAATACCTCCGAGCACAACCGTATCCCCGTTATCCACCAAAACCTGGGTGGTAACCGTACGGGTATTGATGCTGGGAACCTGTCCGCCGTTGGTAGTCGGAACATACTTACCGACGCTGTCATTATGCACCTCAATATTCATCAGAATCCGGTTATCCGGCGTGATCTGAGGCGTCACCTGGAGACTTAACACGGCCTTTTTGAACTGTACCGAAGTTGCCCCGCTTGAGGTGGAATTCTGGTAAGGGATTTCCACCCCTTGCTCAATGGTGGCCTTCTGCTGGTTGGCGGTTATCACCCGCGGACTGGAAACCACCTCGCCCTTGCCTTCGGCCTGCAATGCGGAAAGTTCCAGGTCGACTAGAAAATTACCGCTTAGAATCGCCACTGCAAACTGCCCGGCCGGATTCGTGACGGGAATATTGACATTCAACCGATTGCTCAGTTGAGGATAGACATAGGTACCTTTCCCAGGATTGCTGCCACCGGTTCCGGTTCCAGTCGGGTTGGTCAAACTGGCCAACATATTGTTGTTGCCAATCGCGCTGCCATCGACAGAGATAACGCTGTTCGGCCCCTGGTGCAAACCGGATACGCCGAAACGCACCCCCAAATCCCGCTCAAAGTTGTTCTGTACAATAACGATGCGCGACTCGATAAGAACTTGACGCACGGGAATGTCAAGCACATGTACCAATTTCCCAACCTGCCCGATATGCGCCGCGGTATCGTGAACGATTAATGTATTGGTACGTGGATCAACTGTCACCGTCCCCCGGGGTGACAGTAGCGTGCTTTTTTGCGATTTGATCAGTTTCGCCAGATTTTCGGCCTTGGCGTAATTAATCTGCATATAGGCGGTTTGCAGTGGTGCCAATTTCTGCATCTGGCTTTGCACTTGCAGTTGCTGCTGCTCCTGGCGTGCGAACTCGGCCGCCGGCGCAATCATGAGCACATTGCCGATCTTTTTCATCGCCAGACCCTGCGACCTTAGAATAATCGCCAGCGCCTCATCCCAAGGAACATTATGCAGCCGCAAGGTAATATCGCCATTAACACCTCCCGACACTACAATATTTTTCCCCGTAAACTTAGCAAGTATCTGAAGTATCGCCCTTACCGGAATCTTCTGAAAATTTAGTGTTAAGCGTTTTCCGGTATAACGCTTCTTGCCCTCGATCGCAAGCCGTTGCTCATTGACCGGATTAAGCTCCAGCGCAAAAGTTTTGTTGGTCTGAAATGCAAGCTGATCGAATGATCCTTTTCCCTTGACCACAACCTCGGCACCGGCCGCTGTTTGCCGGGCGGTAATGGTATCTACCGGAGTTGCAAAATCACTAACCTTGAGACGTTCCTGTAATCGCTTCGGTAGCATCACCCCTGGGAAACGCACCACCACCCGATCCCCTTCCTGGTTGACATTTCCACTGGCCGATGGGCTTGAAAGCCCGATCAAAACACGGCCGGCCCCGGATTGCGTGCGATGAAACCGGAGGCTCGTCACGGTATTGGTCCGGCTGTTTACAATATGTTGTCCCGAAACGGGGCCAAAGGTTCTGGTGGCACCACTTCTTGCCTGTAAGGCAACTTTGACGAGCGCACCAATAGTGACATAAACATGGTTCCCAGAAATTCGGGTCTTGTATGGAGACATGGAGACCAATCTTAGAACCACCCGAGTACGGCCATCGGCCGCCGCGGTTTCCACCGCCGTCAAATCGCCCAGATTGATATTGCTGCGCCGTATCGGTTTGGCCAGGTGTGTATCGGGCAAATCCAGGACAATCATGGCAGGTCGATCTACACTGAAACTCAATGGTTTCGTGGGTGTCTGGCTTAACTGCAAATCGACCCGCACCCCTCCTCCCGGCAATGCGATAGTCTGAATCGCCTTGAGTTTACGCACCGGAGTTGGAGCAGCCACCGCATAGATGGATACCAAGCTCAACAGCAGCAGCAAAACAATCGCCCCAATCCTGCCACCCGATTCATATCCACCACGCACGTTTGTATGCGCCGAACCCGTTCGGCCGTGGGCAGCCGTAAATATGAATTTAATCCCGCGCATAATACTAACCTCCCGGTTTCTGACTCAACGAGAGCGAGGTAATCTTCTTTTGCCAACCTCCTGCCCCATTGGAAACAATTTCCCTGATACGAATCTCGCCTGGCAATATGGCCATAATCCGACCATTATTCTGCCCCAGGTAATTACCGATGACTACATGATGCACCATTCCTTTGGGGTCCTCGATCAGGGCATAGGTCTTGCCCCCGAAAGTCAATTCACCGACCAGGCTGAGGGCATCGAGCGGAAATCGTTCCAGGTATTGCTTTTGGCGATGGAAATTAGGGCGCACTCTGCGGCTGGAATGTACCACCGGAATAAATGGTGAACGCAGCGATTCGTCCCGATACACGAAGGCATGATAAGAGATAGGTTGCGGCACCTGGAGAATTTTTCCCGCCGGGCGCTTATCTACCTGTGCCACCCAAGCCCTCAGGCGCGCCATCCCGCCATCCCCACAGCCCGTGAGTATACCCACCAGGGACAACATGACAAGCGACTCGGTAAGCCGTCGCAACGACCGGTTCATTTGCCCCCCCCGGGTTGTGAACTGCTTGTTGTTCCATCACTCAGGTAACGGTAGGTAACACCCGTAACGGAAAAGTCCAATCGGGAACCATCACCCGGTTTGACCGGCTTAAGTGCAAAATCACGCAGGGTGACAATCCGCGAAAGTGCGGATACATCACTTACAAACTTGGCAATTTGCTGAAATCCACCTGTATATTCCATCTTAATAGGCTTTTCGGCATAAAATCCCTTATCCTCTTCTTTCTGGGGTTGGAATAACTTTTGATTCAGCCCATCCTGCTGCGCGGTCTGGGAAATATCACGAAGCAGATTATCAATCTCGTTTTTACTCGGCAATTTAGCCAGTAATTCACCGAAGCTTTTGCGCATTTCAGCCAATTGTACCTGGTATGCCTTGAGTCCGGCTGCCAGGTGCTGTTTACGCTCGAAACGCTGCTTAAGCACGGCCTCCTGCTGCTGTGAAGCGGCAAAATCCTCCAACTGACCGCGAATAACGATAAAATAGCCCGCTGCGAATATCAGTATCAATAACACCAAAATCACGAGTGCGCGCCCCCACAACGGCCATTCCCCGATGTTGCCCAGGTCAACATCGCGTAAATCCAGATTGCGCAATTCATCCAACGTCATGACCGCGCCCCTCCAAAACCCGATCCATCCTGCTGCTCCTGCGGCGGTTGCAGTTTTGTGGTCACGGTAAAGTGACTCCGTTGGCGACCTGCCTTGACAGTGGTACGCACTACTTCAAGATTGGGCGGACCCAGCCAGGCGGAGGCCGCAATATTGCGCATGTAATTCGAAACCCCGGCCGGTGAGTCGGCAATACCCTGGATGGTAAGTCGGCTCGATCGATTTACCACTTTGGTCAAATACACATTATTGGGCAGCGTCCGCACCAGCCGATCGAATAGGTGCACCACCAACGGTCGGCTCCTTTGCAGCCGCTCGATGACGTGCATTCGTGCCAACAATGATTCCCGGGTTTTCTTCAAGTTATGAATCGTGTAGATATCCCGATTCAGTTTGACGATTTGCTGCTTCAGGTAGATATTGAGCACCTGCTGCTTCTCCACCCGAGCGGCAACCACCTGAGAGGCGACAATTACGCCTACGATCCCCAGCACAAAGCTAAATGCCAATACCGCCAAGAAACGCTGGCGGTTTCGCCGCCGTTCCCACTCGCGCCAAGGTAACAGGTTAATCCGTGCCATCAGCCGAAACTCCTGAGCGCCAGGCCGGTCGCAATCATCAGTGAAGGTGCATCCTGTTCGATCCCCTGTGCCTGCGCCTTGCCCGACAAGGAAATCCGCGTAAAGGGATTGGCAACGAGCGCGGGCATGCTCACCGCTTCGGCAATTACCTCAACGGCCCCGGGAATTGCCGCACAACCGCCGCAAATAACAATCTGATCAACCGTTGCATGCTCGGTTGTTGAAGCATAATAATATTGTAGCGCCCGGTTGACTTGCTGGGCCATGTCTTTCGTGAATGGCCCCAGCAATGTTTCTTCGTAATCTTCCGGAAGCCCCCCCCGGCGCTTGGCGCGTCCGGCATCTTCGTAGGAAAGGCCATAACGGTGCATAATCTCATCGGTTAATTGCCGGCCGCCAAAACTCTGTTCCCGGGTGTATACAATATGATTATCATGAAAAACGCTGAAGGTTGTAGTGGATGAGCCAAAGTCCACCAGCATAATCGTACGATTCCTTCCCTTATCAATCAATTGGTCCCGCAATAGATCATAGGCTCCTTCCAGCGCCATGGCCTCGGTATCCACGATGTAGCCCTTGAGGCCGGCATATTCGAGCACCGCCTGAAAATTCTCCACATTTTCGCGCCTGGTGGCAACAATCAGAACTTCTATACTGTTCGGTTGATCTTCCACGGGCCCCAGGCAATCGAAATCCCACGCCACCTCATCCAGAGGGTAGGGAATTTCCCGCCCGACTATGACCTCTACCTGCTCCTCCTGCTCGCGCTGGTTCAAACCGGCAGGGATCCGTATGGCCTTGGTAACCACTGTCGGGCCACCGAGCGCCACGGCAACATCCTTCAGTCGGCTACCGGAACGTTTATAGGCCGTGCGCACCGCCTGACCCACCGCCTCGATATCGCTCACAAGCTTGCCCGCGATCGCATTCGCGGGCACCGGCTCCACCCCATAGCAGCGAGCGCGATAGGATGTAGATGTTTTTACGAGTTCCAGCACCTTGACCGAGGAAGTACTGACATCCACCCCGAGAACAGGTTTTGGCTTCAGCTTGCGCATCATGTTTTATGCTCGGCCCGGAATGGGTCTGTTCCCCCTGTCATCATTTAACGCAGAATATAGTGTATCGGATGAAGTTGTCAATGCAAGTGACTAGAAACCTAAGTTGTATTAAAGGAGCGGGCCTATGACGCGCCGCCGCATGATGCACTACCTGCTGCTCGGCGCGGCCGCGTTAGGACTGGGCGGGATCGGCGGTGGTCTCGGAATCTATCTGTATGTAGCCCCAAGTCTACCCTCGGTAGGCATTCTGAAAGATATCCATCTGCAGGTGCCCCTGCGCATTTACACGCGCGATGGTCGTCTAATATCCGTAATCGGTACTAAACGCCGGATCCCGCTGGACTACTCCCAGATTCCTCCGCTCCAAGTCGAGGCCTTTATTGCCGCCGAGGACGACCGGTTCTTCGAGCACCCCGGACTCGACATCCGCAGCATGGCCAGGGCGGTTATCAACCTGATATTGACGGGGCGCAAATCCCAAGGTGCCAGCACGATAACCATGCAGCTCGCACGCAATTTTTTCCTAACCCGAAAAAAGCTCTATATCCGCAAAATTCGTGAAGTTTTCCTGGCATTACGTATTGAAAATGAACTCAGCAAGGAAGACATCCTGCGCCTTTACCTGAACAAGATCTATCTCGGTAATCATGCCTACGGTGTCGGGGCGGCGGCAGAAGTATATTACGGCAAGGATGTCTGGCGGCTCGACCTGGCCCAAATGGCCATGATTGCAGGGCTTCCCAAGGCACCATCAATATTCAACCCCATCGCCGATCCACGCCGTGCCCTGGAGCGACGTGCCTATGTGCTCGGGCGCATGCGTGATCTGGGTTTCATAGATACCGGTTCTTATAAACGCGCCATGGCCGCACCGATTTCAGCCCGTCTTCATGCTCCCCAGGTCAGTGTTCAGGCTCCGTACGTCGCCGAGATGGTGCGAAATTATATGGTTCAACACTATGGTGATGCAGTCTATACCGCTGGGTTCCAGGTCACCACTACCATCGATTCGCGTCTTGAAAAGGCGGCGCACCTGGCTTTAGTCCGCAACCTGGAACGGATCACTCGTGAACGAGGCTGGCGCGGGCCAGTAGCAAATATCCCCCTGGACCACAACCATTCACCCAAGGAATTGGCTGCCCAGTTAGCACCATTTCCGCAAGTCGCCGACCTTGTTCCCGGAATCATTACCCGGGTTGCGCCACGGACCGCCACGGTCGCCGTGGCCAACACAGGCGATATCCCCCTGGGTTGGAAGGCACTGAGCTGGGCCGCGGGGGATAAGACCCAGGCAAACCGCTTCCTCAAGCCCGGAGATGTGGTTTACCTCCAACATCGGCCCGACGGCTGGCAGATTTTCCAAATTCCCGCGGTTCAAGGAGCCCTAGTTGCCCTTGATCCCTATGATGGCGCAATCGTTGCGCTTGATGGGGGATTTTCCTATACCTTGAGTAAATTCAACCGTGCCCTGCAGGCCCACCGCCAACTGGGGTCTTCCTTCAAGCCCTACATCTATTCCGCGGCCCTGCAGCAGGGCCTGACCCCGGCAACCTTAATCTCCAACGCCCCGCTGATTGCGGTGGCCAACCAACAGCTGGCCGAATATTGGCGGCCTACCAACTATGAACGCAACACTTCGGGCATGGTTCGCTTGCGCGAAGGATTGATTCATTCCATCAACCTGGTTTCGGTGCGCGTGCTGGAACGAGTAGGCATTCCCGCCGCTATTCGCTGGGTGCGCCGCTTTGGCTTCGACCCCGCGCAAATTCCGCATAACCTTACCATGGTTCTCGGTAGCGCAAGCCTGACTCCTCTAGAGATGGCCCGCGGCTATGCCGTATTCGCCAATGGAGGGTTTCTGGTACGCCCGTATTTCATTCAGCGCATAGAAGGCCCGGACGATCAATTGCTGGCTCGGGCGCACCCCTGGGTCGCCTGCACTGCCTGCGCCAAGCCCCTCCCCGCACGAGCTCCCATGACCCTCGGCTCACCGGTTGCGGCAACTACTCTGGGTGCACCGCAAACCATCGCAATACCGTCCGTATCCACGACCGCTGGAACCACGCCAACCGCGGCTACCGGGCATGCCGTCCTGTCACAGCGCCAACCCGCTTTCCCAATCCGTCTCGCACCCAGGACCCTCAGTCCGCAAATCGCCTACCTGATGACCAATATGATGCAAGGAGTCATCCAGCAAGGAACCGGCCGGGCCGCCCGGGTTATCGGCCACAGTGATCTGGCGGGGAAAACCGGAACAACCAATGACTACTCCAACGCCTGGTTCGACGGATACGCCCCCCGGCTGGTTGCCATCACCTGGGTAGGCTATGATCGGAACACCACACTCGGCGATGGGCAAACCGGAGCCCGAGCCGCTCTTCCCATGTGGATTACTTTCATGCGTGATGCCCTGAAGGGGGTGCCCAACAGGACCTGGCCCATTCCCCCCGGCCTGGTAACGGTTCGGATCGATGCCAAGACCGGACTGCGCTGCGGTCCCGGAAATCCCAACGCCATATGGGAGGTGTTCCGTACCGATCACGTCCCCCCTCGGCAACAATCCAACCAGGCTCCCAGTCTGTATGGTGGAGGATAACCCGCATGAATCCATCACGCATCCGTTGTATCCTGGCTCAAGAAGCCGCTCGAATCCTGGCAGAAGAAGGCCATAAGGACTACCTAAAGGCAAAACGCAAGGCGGCCGCACGCCTGGGCTTGGGCCAACGGTATCTACCTACCAATCGGCAAATCCGAGATGCCCTGGCGGATCGCCTGCGACTGTTCACGGTGACACCGCCACCCAGCGTACACCTGCGGCGGTTGCGCCACGCAGCCCACGCCGCCATGACACGGCTAATGGCTGGAATCGAAACTCGGGCTGCCGGTAGCGTAACCGAAGACTTCGCCACCGCCCATTCCGTAGTTGAGTTACACGTTTTTATCGAGCCGCCCGAACGCTTGGCGATCCGCTTGATCGAGCAGGGGCTGGATTTTCAAGAAGGCGAGCGCCGCCTGCATTGGGGCAATGGGCGCACACATACCGTACCCCTATTCAAATTCGAATACCACGGACAATCCATCGAGGCACTGGCCTTCACACTGAATGATCTACGTGAACCCCCAACCGATCCCCTGGATGGGCGCCCGGCACGACGAATTGGGCTCCGCATGCTAAAAGCCCTGCTGGATGAGACACCGGCTAGGCCGATCTGCGCCTCGCCTTGATCAAGCCAGTCCAACGGCTCCCGGATCAGCCGCCTTATCGCTGCCCCAGCGGCACGAATTCCCGCCGTGCAGCCCCGATATAAAGCTGCCGCGGACGCCCGATGCGCAGCTTCGGATCGGCAATCATCTCCTGCCAATGAGTCACCCAGCCTACCGTGCGGGCAATCGCAAACATCACGGTAAACATCTCGACCGGAATTCCGAGCGCCCGATAGATGACACCGGAATAGAAATCCACGTTCGGATAGAGCTTGTGGGACACAAAATATTCGTCCTCAAGCGCCTTGGACTCAAGCTGCATGGCAAGCTCGAACAAGGGCTCATCACGCGATCCGAGATGCTGCAGCAGGTCATGCGCCATCTGCCGAATGATCATGGCCCGGGGGTCATAATTTTTATAGACCCGATGACCAAATCCCATGAGCCGGAAAGGGTCATTACGATCCTTGGCTCGGGCAACAAAATGTTCGATTCGATCCGCGCTGCCGATTTCGTTCAGCATCCGCAACACGGCCTCATTGGCCCCGCCATGTGCCGGCCCCCAAAGGCTGGCTATACCCGCCGCCAATGCAGCATAGGGGTCCGTTCCCGAGCTGCCGGCCAAGCGAACCGTGGAAGTACTGGCATTTTGCGAATGATCCGCATGTAATACAAACAACAGATCCAACGCCTGCGCCGAAACATCCGCCACCGGGGACCCGAAAGTCATGTGAAGAAAGTTCTGGGTATAACTTAAATCGCTGCGCGGCGATTCAATGGCTTGCCCGGTCCGATGCCTGTGGATGGCCGCCGCGATAATCGGCATTTTGGCAATGGCCTGGTTAGCGAACCGGGTCCGCGCAACCGGATCATGGATATCCGTCGAATCGTGATAAACCCCCGCAAGCGCCGCCACCGCACTGATCAACATGGCCATCGGGTGTGACTCAACCGGAAAAGACTCGATTACACGTCGAACCGATGGCTCCAACACGGCTTCCCTGCCGAGATCCCGCTTAAAAGCTTCGAGTTCGGCCTGATTAGGCAGCTCTCCATGTAACAGGAGAAAACAAACCTCAAGAAAACTACAGTGCTCGGCCAACTGTGCGATCGGATAGCCCCGAAACAGCAACTCGCCGCGGGCGCCATCCAGGTAGGTTATGGCACTCTCGCAACTGGCAGTGGAGGCAAAGCCCGGGTCATACGCGACCATGCCGAACTCACTGAACAGAGGCGAAATCTCCATTCCCGGTGCTCCCAGGACCGGCTGACGCACGGCAAGCTTGATCGTTTTACCGTTTTCACCCTTAAGTTCGAGCTCATTCACTTGCTTCTGATTGGTCATCTCTCATCTCCATGCCAAGACTTCCCCTGCGGGAAAATAGATCAGTGGCGCCGGCGTACAAGCTTTGGTTCGGTTGGCACCGTCCCTGGCGGCAACGGGCAAACCATCAAGCCAAATGATGACTACCGGCGTATTCATTAACACCCATCCTGCGCCCAGCCGAGTCAATCCGTCCCGTACTTACGCCGGAACTTGTCCACACGACCCGCGGTATCGACAATTTTCTGTTTTCCGGTATAGAAAGGGTGGCAGGCCGAACAGACTTCAATATGCAAGTCTTTCCCAAGGGTTGAGCGTGCCGTGAACTCATTGCCACAACTACAGGTCACATGGATCTCGTGATAATCGGGGTGAATGCCTTGTTTCATGATTGCCGGGTCAACATCTAGTGGTGGATATTGTATCAGGCGCGACCGGGTAATCACACCGCCCTATAAGCAACAACAGTCACCAGCCCCCGTTATGCTTGGAGACAATCCGAGTTAGCGTCCGATACCCAGACATTCGCTCACCTGATCGCGATAAGCTACTGTCCCGGAATGGGAAATAGAATTCATCCACAAACCCTGTGGATAACTCTGTGGATTAAACGCCGACAATCACGCCATCCCCCGAGAATTCCGCCACCTGCAACAGATTGATGAATTTTTAGACAAATATAATTTATTGTTTATTATCAATGACATAAATTTTAATTAAAAATAGAAAGGATTTCTTTAAGGTAATTCTCAAGAGAAAATCATGGTGCCGAATTCGCTGTGCATAAGCCCGGATCACCTGCCCGGAACACCAACCCCCTGATCAGGCTGGTAAAAACCTCAGCAGCAATTCATCGAGCAAATCGTGACCGCGCTCGGTGGGTCGAACCCCCGCCTCGGTGCATACCACCAGCCCCTCCCGCTCCGCCTGTTCCAACCGCGAAAACAGAACCCGCGCATCAGCACCGGCTAAGCGCCTGAAATCTCGCCACCGAAAACCCGCCGTCAGGCGCAACGCCCCCAGTAGATACTCAAAAATCTGCTCCTGTGGCGTCACCTCCACGGTGGAAACCACCCCACTTTGCCCGGCAAGATGCAGCCAGCGCGAGGGGGAATGTCCCCGTTCGGTGCGTATCACCCGCCCCCCCGATGTGCGCTTGCCATGCGCACCGGGGCCAATTCCGAGATAATCCCCATATCTCCAGTAGTTGAGATTGTGGCGACAGGGAAATCCCGGCCTGGCATAGGCCGATATTTCATACCGCCTGTAGCCCGCCTCCGCTAAAAGCCCGCGGCCCAGCGCCTCGATACGGATAATCTCCTGTTCTTCGGGCAAGCCCGGTGGCGGGCGGCGGGAGAAGGCCGTTCCCGGCTCCAGGGTAAGCCGGTACCAGGACAGGTGCGGCGGATCCCAGGCAATGGCTCCCGCCAGATCCGCCACGGCGCCCTGAATATCCTGCCCCGGCAGGGCATATATTAGATCCAGGTTGAAATTATCGAAATTTGCCGCACGTAATTCCCCGACTGCGATGATAGTTTCGCGCGAGTCGTGAATGCGCCCCAAGCCTCGCAGCATCGCATCGTCAAGACTCTGAACCCCCAGAGAAACCCGATTGACACCCGCTGCGGCGTACTCGGCGAAGCGCCCGCGCTCGATGGTTCCGGGATTGGCCTCGAGCGTCACCTCGAGATCCGCCGCCAAGGCTAGGCGCTTTCCGATACCTTCCAGCAGCCCGGCAATAATTTCGGGAGCAAGCAGGCTGGGAGTACCACCGCCGAAGAACACCGCGATCAACTCGCCCTCCACCGGGCGCTCGGACAACTCAAAATCCAGATCGGCAAGTGCCGCGGCCAGATATCTCCGGGCCGGGATTTTCCCTTTTACCACATGCGAATTGAAGTCGCAGTAAGGGCACTTCGAGATGCACCAAGGCACATGAACATAGAGCGTCTGAGGCATCGTCCGGCCCGCTCTCCCTATAATGGATACCTCTGATAATTTCGGATTCATCATGCTGCGCGATACAGGAGGAGCACGCATCCGCGTGCGGCGACAAGACTATACTCCCCCAGACTACCTGATTGACCGGACCCGGTTGAATTTTCTGCTGGGAGAAGACTACACCACGGTGGAGTCCGAACTCACAATGCGGCGCAACCCTCGGGCACCCTCGAACGCCAACGACCTGATCCTGGACGGTGAGGAGATGGAACTGCTCGACGTGGCCCTGGATGGCATACCGCTGGCCAATGACGCTTACGAGGTCGGTCCGGATCGGCTCGTGGTGCGTGATCTGCCCGCACACTTTGTCCTTACCACTCGGGTTCGTATCCACCCGGAGTGCAATACGACGCTATCCGGCCTGTACCGATCCTCGGGTAATTTCTGCACCCAATGCGAGGCGGAGGGCTTTCGCAGGATCACCTACTATATTGATCGTCCCGACATCCTTTCGCGCTTCACCGCGCGCATCGAGGCCGACCAGGGCCGTTACCCGGTACTGCTTTCAAACGGGAATCTCATTGGCTCCGGTCCTGCAGAATCGGGTCGCCATTACGCCGAGTGGCAAGATCCATTTCCTAAACCTTCCTATTTATTCGCCCTGGTGGCGGGGAATCTCACCTGCCGCGATGATACTTTCGTTACCGCTTCCGGACGCCAGGTCACGCTGAAGCTCTACGTCGAGCCTCACAACCTGTCCCGTACCGCCCACGCGATGAGATCGCTTAAGCGCGCCATGCGCTGGGACGAACAATGCTACGGGCGGGAATACGACCTCGATATTTTCATGATCGTCGCGGTGGATGACTTCAACATGGGGGCCATGGAGAACAAGGGCCTTAATATCTTCAACTCGAAGTATATCCTGGCCGATTCCAAGACGGCGACCGATCAGGACTATGCCGCCATCGAAGCGGTCATCGGGCATGAATACTTCCACAACTGGACCGGTGACCGGATCACCTTGCGTGATTGGTTCCAGTTGTCGCTCAAGGAGGGCCTGACGGTGTACCGTGAGCAGCAATTCTCGGCCGCCATGACATCACCCGCGATCAAGCGCATTCAGGACGTAAGATTTCTGCGTCAATACCAGTTCTCGGAAGACGCCGGTCCCATGGCCCACCCCGTGCGCCCCGACGAATATATGGAAATCAACAACTTCTACACCGTAACGGTCTACGAAAAGGGCGCAGAAGTCGTAGGCATGTATGCAACGCTGCTCGGAGCTGAAGGATTCCGCCGCGGCATGGATCTATATTTCGAGCGCTACGATGGGCAGGCGGTAACCTGCGACGATTTCCGTTCCGCCATGGCCGCTGCAAACTCCACCGATCTCGAACAATTCGGACTCTGGTACGAGGTATCCGGGACACCACTACTGAGAGTACGGGGAATCTACTCCCCGGCCGAGCGCACCTATACGCTGGAAATAACTCAAGAACATCCCGATACGCCGGGGCAGCCTGCATCACAAAAACCCCCGTTACTCATCCCGGTGCGCATGGCCCTGCTGGACGCGCAAGGGCAGGCACTGGCGCTCAAACTTCGCGGCAGCGAAGACGGTGCTCCCCGGGAGCGGGTGCTGTGGCTACGCGACTTCAATGCCAGCTTTGTATTTACCGACATACCTGCTCCCCCAGTCCCCTCGCTGCTTCGCAGGCTGTCCGCCCCGGTGCGGCTGGACTTCCCCTACGACGATAGCACCCTGGCCTTTCTTGCCAGCCACGATAACGACCCGTTCAACCGTTGGGATGCCACCCAGACGCTGATCGTGCGCATTATCAAGCAGCTGGTAAACGGCGCCCCGATCGAGCCGATTTCGGCGCCACTGGTGGAATCCTTCCGGCATCTCCTGAGCAGCCCGGAACTCGATCCGGCGCTGGTCGCCGAAACTCTGTCGCTCCCAGGCGAACCGGCGCTGGCCCAGGAATTTGACACCGTTGCCGTGGAAGCCTTGCACACGGCCTGGAACAATTTGCGTCACAGGCTTGCCGAGTCGCTCGAAACCGAGCTTGTCGCCACCAGGGACCGCACCCGCAGCACCGAACCCTATCGATTTATCGCCAAGCAAATCGGGCGCCGCCGCCTCCACGCGGTCGTGCTGGACTATCTTGCCGTGTTGAACCGTCCCGAGTATATCGATTGGGTCGAGGAACTGTTCACCGAAGCCGACAACATGAGCGACCAACTGGGCGCCCTCGGTATACTCAGTGCAAACGATGTTCCCGCACGCCATCGCGCCCTGGCCGCCTTCCGCAAAATATATGATTCCGATCCGCTGGTGTTGGACAAATGGCTTACCTTGCAAGCTGTTTCTCCCCTCCCCCAAACCCTGGAGCGGGTCAAAACCTTGATGACGGACCCGGCTTTCAATATAAAAAACCCTAACCGGGTACGATCACTGCTCGGCGCCTTTGCACACCACAACCACGTCGGCTTTCATGCCGCCGACGGTTCGGGCTATCGTTTCATCGCCGCGCAGATACTCACTCTTGACGGCATCAACCCCCAGGTAGCCGCCCGGCTGGCGAGCTGCTTCGCCCACTGGCGTCGTTACGACTCCAACCGCCAATCCGGGATGCGCGCCGAGCTGGAACGATTAGCGGCAAGTGAAGGACTTTCGCGAGATGTCTATGAGATCGTCGAACGCAGCCTCGCCTGAACTTGCCCCGCATACCATGAGCCGCCTGATACCCGGGGACAAGCCGTGAAAACCACCATCGAGAAGCTACTCTCAACCGCGCTGGACAACTCGGGTGTGGATGCGCAATGGCGCCAATCGATCTCCGTTGAGCGGGCCCGCGACCCCGCCCACGGTGACTTTTCGACCAATGCAGCTTTAGTGCTCGCGAAGCCATTACGGGAAAATCCCCGCGCCCTCGCCGCAAAAATCCTCGCTGCATTCCCGCCGACGAAACAAATTGGAAGGAGTGAAATCGCCGGTCCCGGATTTATTAATTTCTTTCTATCCCCGACCGCCTACCATGATGAAATGCTTCGTATTCTCAAACAGAAGTATGCGTATGGTCGCCGACCTCCCCGACAGGAAGCCATCGTGGTTGAATTCGTGTCCGCCAACCCCACGGGCCCGCTGCATGTCGGACATGGACGTGGCGCCGCCGTGGGCGATTGCATCAGTCGCCTGCTCGAGGCTGCCGGCTGGCAAGTCCAGCGCGAATTCTATTACAACGATGCCGGCCAGCAGATCCGCAACCTGGCCCTTTCGGTTCAGTCTCGCTGTCGCGGACTCGAACCGAACGACCCGGGCTGGCCCCCGGATGGTTATCGCGGCGAGTATGTGCTCGAGGTAGCTCGTGCTTTCCTGGCGAAGGAAACCGTCTCCACCGATAGTTACGAAATTACCGGCAACGGCGATCCCGATGATCTGGAAGCCATCCGCCGATTCTCGGTGGCTTACCTGCGCCACGAGCAGGATCTGGATTTACGCGCATTCAATGTTCATTTCGACACCTATTACCTCGAATCCTCCCTTTATACCAGCGGCAAGGTCGAGGAAATCGTCACCAGCCTGATTACGGGTGGCTACAGCTATGAACGCGATGGCGCGCTGTGGTTGCGAACGACGGCGTTTGGTGATGACAAGGATCGGGTCATGCGCAAATCCGACGGCAACTATACCTACTTCGTACCCGACGTGGCTTATCATGTCACCAAGTGGGAGCGCGGTTTTCACCATGCCATCAATGGACAGGGTGCAGACCATCATTCCACCATCACCCGGGTTCGGGCAGGGCTACAGGCATTGAATCTAGGCATCCCAGCGGGTTGGCCCGAGTATGTCCTGCACCAGATGGTTACCGTAACCCGGGGCGGAACCGAGGTAAAAATTTCTAAACGTGCCGGGAATTATGTGACCTTGCGTGAGCTGATCGATGAAGTGGGCACCGATGCCACGCGCTACTTCCTGCTCGCGCGCAAGCCGGATTCACAACTGATCTTCGATATCGATCTGGCCCGATCGCAGACAAACGATAATCCGGTCTATTACATCCAATATGCCCATGCCCGAATCGTCAGCGTGTTCCGCCAGATGGAGAACAAGGGCCTGGCCTATGAACCCACAAACGACTTGAGTCGTTACACGAAACTCGCGGCACCGGAAGAGATCACCCTGCTGCGCCGGATCAGCCGCTATCCCGAGGTACTGGACTCGGCTTGCACGCAACGCGGCCCCCACATACTGGCGCGGTTTCTAGGTGAAGTCGCACAGGCTTTCCATGCCTGGTACAACAGTTGTACCTTTCTGGTACCGGACCCGGAACTGCGAAATGCCCGCTTGGCACTGGCCCGGGCAACGCGTCATATCCTGGCCAATGGACTCGGCATACTGGGAATCTCGGCGCCGGAACGAATGTGAGCCTGGGTCCCGATCTGAAGCACCCCATCCCCCGCCAACGTCGTGGGCGTGGACTCCTGTGGTTCGTCTTGGGCGGGGTAGCCGCTACCCTTCTTATTCTGTTTGTTCCGTCCATTCACCGGGAACTCAAGCAAACCGAAAAAAAGACCATGCGCCGCGCCCTGGCACTGCAAAAAACAATCACCCGCCCTCCCGCAGCCACCACCCACTCAACGCTCCGCCAGGCGCCTCATTTCGATTTTTACCGCCTGTTGACCCGTTCTTCACAGATTCTAACTGCGGGAGAATCCCGGGAAATCCAGAAAACCCCCGCGACCAAGCAAGTAGCCGTTCCCGGCGCCTATATTCTTCAAGTCGCCTCGTTTCAAAGTCGCAGGGATGCGCGCGCCCTAAAGGCCCAACTGGCCTTGTGGGGGATAGAGGCGAAAGTACAATCGGTCACGGTACGAAATGAAAGCTGGAACCGGGTACGGATCGGACCCGTAAGTAACCTCACCCGACTCAACAGGCTACGCAATCGCCTGCTTGAACACAAGCTAAAGCCGATGCTGGTCCGCATCGGGAACTAACCCGGGATCCGTATGGATCCCGACCCTATGCGGCAGATCCCAGTGTGGATCATTCATTGAATGTAGCCTATAATTGTTCCATGCGTCGGTTCCTCATCTTTCTCGCCCTGGCCGGACTCGCAGGCATTATGCCCTATGCCTACGCCACCCCCTTCCGATTGACCTCCTCCGCTTTCGGTCCCAATAGATCCATTCCGTCACGTTATACCTGTGACGGCGCCGACATCTCGCCGCCGCTGCGCTGGAGCAGCGCCCCGCCATACACGCGTAATTTTGCGCTGATCGTCACCGACCCGGATGCGCCCGATCCGAAACACCCGCTGAGGACATGGATTCACTGGGTTGTCTATAATCTGCCCGCATCAATCCGCGAACTCCGCCCGGGAAAAAGCCTTCACATGCCGGCCGGAACCGCTAGTGGCCTCAATTCCTGGGGCAAACGCGGTTATGGAGGACCTTGTCCCCCCATCGGACGCCACCATTATGTATTCCGGCTCTATGCGCTCGATACCCACCTCGGTTTCGACCATCCTCCCAGCCGGGCCGTCCTGCTCCAGGCCATGCGCGGTCACATACTGGCCGAGGCCCGACTGACCGGACTCTATGCCCGCAAACCTTGATGTCTCTCGGCGCAAAACGCCATATCCTTACGCAAGGACTACTGCGTATTCTCCTGCTTATCGTGTTCGCCCTGGCCACCGCCCACGCGGCCGATTCCAATACCGCCACCAAAAAACTTGAAAAGTTACGAGCCCAAATCACCCGCCTCGATCGCGAAAAACGTGGAGAAATTAAGCGTAAAAAGCGCACCCTGGCGGAGCTGGAACCGATTGAAAAACGCATCGCTACACTCAGCCTCACGCTAGCCTCACTCTCCGCTCGGGAAACCAAACTGGCGACACGGGAAAGGCTGCTGCAGCGGCGAGATGTCGCCGCTGCAGCAGATGCAAAAACCGCTAATATCGAATTGATGCAATTGCTTCGCGCCGCATTCCTGCTGGGAGCGGAACCGCGACTCAAGCTGGCTCTTGAAGGTAAAAATCCCGCCACCAGCGCTCGCTTGCTAGGTTACTATGGCTATTATGTTCAGGCACGGACACGGCGTATCAAAGAACTGACCCGGCGGATTTCCGGGTACCGCCGGGACACTCGACGACTCGCTATAACCCGGATCCAACTGGCAACAACCATCACCAAACAACGGCATATGTTGAGCGATCTCGAGCAGGCACGAATTCAGCGCAAGCATCTAGTAGCACGACTCAACCGCAAGATCTCCGGTAAAAAATACCGTATCGCATCCCTACAACGTGATGCGGCCCGACTCGAAAGACTCGTGAACTCCGTCCGCCGTAATTTCGTCAATATTCGCGGTGCTCAAGCGGCAAAAACCGATTTTGCCCGCTTGCGGGGGCGGCTACCCTGGCCCGTCTCCGGGCGAATCATCGCCCGCTTTGGCACCCCCCGCGCGGGAGGAGAACTAAGCTGGCAAGCGGTACGCATCGCGGCGCGGGCCGGGAGCCGGGTTCACGCTATCGCCTACGGACGGATCGCCTATGCCGGCTGGCTACCCTATTACGGCCTGGTGTTGATCGTTGATCACGGCCAGGGCTATCTGACCGTATATGGCCATAATCAGGCGCTTTACCGCCAGGTAGGAGATTGGGTTCAGCCCGGAGCAGTTATTGCCACCGTTGGTTCGAGCGGCGGTCAGGCAGAGCCGGCGCTGTATTTTCAGATCCGCCACAATGACCACCCCCTGAATCCGCAACGTTGGTGCGTACGCCGGAACCGGCTGGAAACATCGCCCCGTCCATCCGCCAGGGTTCATTAACGCCTATGCGCCCGGAAACGTAAACTCGCAGACGGATTCGCACCAGTGAGCACAAACCAGGCCAACCGTGCTGCTCCCGGTTCACGCCGGACCCGGCGCAATAGCTTGAGGACATAGATAACCCGGATCAAGGACCGGGAGACGAACCGGTGGTGTTTGCGCAAATAGTGTAAAAAAGAGATAAAGAATTCCTGGCGATATTCCGCCCGATCCGGGGTGCTCGCCCCACCTTCATGTTCGATCCTCGCATTCGGAATGACCCAGGCTTCCCAGCCGGCCCGGCGCATACGCAGCGAAAGATCCTCTTCCTCGCAGTACAGGAAAAAGAACGGATCAAACCCGCCGACTCCGAAAAAGGCATCGGCACGGACAAACATCGCGGCACCACCGATCACTTCCACCTGTAGCGGCGAGGAAGGAGCCGTACGACGGTCCGGATAACGCCGGGCATTGAGGCGCCGCAGCAACGAGCGACCTAAAAGCAACTCGCCCAGGTGCGGCGCCGGATGATAATTCGCCCGAAAACCACCCTCATGATCGAGCGTGATACCACTTGCCAGCCCTGCACGTGGATGCGCGTCCATGAACCGCGCCAGCAAGCCCGGCACATCGTTTAACAACAAGCAATCACTGTTGAGGAACAGGTAATAATCCGCGTCCAAGAACTGTACCCCGAACAGATGCCCCCCACCGAATCCCAGATTGAACCGGCTGGAAACCACCCGCACCCGCGACAAAGACTCAAGCGGCAAAAGTCCGGCTCGATCTTCGGGCCTCGATCCGTTATCCACAACCAGTACGGCGCAATCGGAAGCTACGGGCGAATGCCGGAGAATCGATTCCACACAGGCGCGCGTATAGTCCGCACCATTGTAGTTAAGAATAATGATGCCAATGCGATGAGATTCGGTAAATCCCTCCCGCATGGATATCAAACCACGGGCCAGGGGCGGCCAGCCCCGCGGGCATCGAGACTCCCCGCCAGGCCGAGCAACTCCACCTCCGGGTGTAAAACGACGTAGACAGGTATCCCGCGAAGATAGCCGCTCATCCTGCCCTTGGCCTCAAACGCCCGGCGAAACCCCGATTCACGTAAACGCGGGAGATAGCGGGGCACGATACCTCCCGCCACATAGACCCCGCCGAAGGCGCCATAACTCAACGCCAAATCACCGGCAAACGCCCCCAGGAGCCGAAAGAACAGATCCATGGTCTGCGCAGCTATCGGATCCCCGCCCAGCTCTGAATGCGCCCCGATATCCGCCGCCCCGAGCCGCTCGACCCGACGCCCTTCGATCTCGGCAAGCGCCTGGTAAAGACGCTCTATCCCCTTCCCGGAGATCACCCGCTCGGCCGAGACATGGCCCAGTCGGGCACGCAACCGTGCGATAACCTCTTCGCTGCGGGAATCGATTGCGGCAAGCGAGGCATGCCCCCCTTCGGTCACGAGCACCCGCCCGCCATCCCCTTGCCTACCGGGGATTAAACCGCCGACTCCAAGCCCGGTCCCCGGTCCAAGAACGGCGATCGGCGCTCCGGACTCCGGAACCCCGCCCCCGACCTGTTCAACATCTTCGGGAGTCAGTGCAGAAATCCCCAGGGCGACGGCGGAGAAGTCGTTTACAACCAGGCAATCGTCCAAGTTAAAGCGCTGGGAAAGATCCGCCGCACAGATCGACCAGCCACGATTGGTCAACCTGACCTTCCCCGATTTCACCGGACCCGCTACCGCAAAAGCCGCACCACGCGGGCTGACCCCCACGCCTTGCAAATAGTGATCTATCACGGCTTCGAGTGATGCAAACTCGGCATTGGAATAGCTTCGCAGCCGCTTCCAAACCGTTCCTTCCACGACCAAGGCAAGCCGGGTGTTGGTACCGCCGATATCACCAATCAAGTGGATCATGGCCGCTCACCGGCCGAACGCCAATCCGCCGCCTCGGCAAGTGCCTGCAAATAACGGGCCCCCCAATGGTGTATATCGTCCCCATGCACGGCGGCCAGCAAGCGACGCCAACGGTGTTTGCGCTCCTCCAGGGACATGGCCAATGCCTCGGCAATCCCTTCACCGACCCCCTCGACATCATAGGGATTGACCAGTACGGCATCGGTAAGCTGATCGGCGGCGCCGGCCAACTCGGATAACACCAAGACCCCGGGATTATCCGGATCCTGGGCGGCAATAAACTCCTTGGCCACCAGGTTCATTCCATCTCGTAGCGGGGTCACCAAACCGACGTCCGCCACCGAAAAAAAGGCGAACAGTGTGGGGCGGGGTATCCGCCGACCCAGATAGCGAACCGGCATCCAGTCGAACCGGGCGAATCTACCGATAATCTCTCCTGCGACCTGGTCGAGTTCATGATGCAACACCTGGTATTCCGGTACCCCGGAACGGGAGGGTTCGGCGATCTGTAAAAACACAATCTCGCCATGAAGTTCGGGCCGGGTGGACAATAAATATCGATAGGCCCTAAACCGCTCTATGATCCCCTTGGAATAATCCAGACGGTCGGCGCCGATAATCAGACGCCGGCCTTCCAGGCTGGCCTTGAGCGCGGCAACCTGGTTCGAATTTCTCCCGCGGATGGCTTGTCCGGCTATCTCTTCGGCATCCGCCCCGATCGGAAACACCCCGATTTTGGTCCGGCTACCGGCCAGACTCAGCCCGTCTTTCCTTTCCCGCCGGGCATCAATCCCGTCACACATCGCCTCGATGAAGGCATGCTCGTCCACACGGGTCTGAAACCCGACCAGATCGTAGGCGGAAAAATTATGCAGAAATTCCTTGTATGGCGGCAAGGCACGCAGAATATCCAGTGGGGGAAAAGGCGTATGGAGGAAAAACCCAATCGGTCCTTGAAACCCTCGGGCGCGGAGTTCCGCCCCGAGGGGAACATGATGGTAATCATGCACCCACACCGTATCGCCCGGCTGTAAAATGCCCATTAGGTGTTCCGCGAACCAGGCGTTTACCCGGTGATAGGCCTCGTGGTTCTTGCGCTGATAGCGCAACAGGGCCAATCGGTAATGCACCAGGGGCCACAGCATCCGATTGGCAAAGCCTTGATAATACTCCTCATAATCCAGCCGAGTCAGGGGAAGAGTAAGGTATTCAACCCCCTGGGCCAATTGCCGGTGGGGCTTACCCGGACGCTGAGTTGACTGGCGGCCATTCCAGCCAAACCAGATTCCCCCCCGGGTCTCCAGTGTGGCCCGCATCGCTACCGCCAAGCCACCGGATGCGGGCTTTCCCGCCCGGGGCAACGCCACCCGGTTGGATACCACAACCAGTCGTCCTTTACCTGATCCCGGGCTCATGATGAGTGCCTCATGTCAACGCTCCCCGCAACCAGTCACGGGTTGCCCCGGGATCCGCCAGCCTCCACTGCGCCAGGCTCCCGCCTGCGCCCACCTTGATCGCCGCCCCTCCCGATTCCAGTGCTACGGCAAAGGCATCTTCATCCGTACGATCGTCACCAATCATCAGGGGCCAGCGACCACAAAAGGGGAATTCAGCAAGAAAGGCGCGTACCGCAGTGCCTTTGTTGATTCCGACCGGACGCAGTTCACACACGGCCTTGCCCCGGATCACCTCCAGCCGGCCTTGGCTCTCGCGTACGATCGCCTCGGCTAACGCCAGGATAGCCGGCTCCTGCTTGGGGGCGCCCCGGTAATGAAGCGCGATGCTATTACCCTTGTCCTCGCACATCAGCCCTTCATGGGTGACCGCGAAGCGGGCGAGGCGATCGCGAATCGGATTCGTAAGCACATCCGCCTTCAGTACCTGCACCTTCCCGGGGCCCCGGCGCAATTCGCCGCCATGCTGTCCTGCGGCGGGAAGATTCCCAGGGGGAAGGTAGCAATCTAGGTCACTCAGACTGCGGCCCGTTATAACGGCAAGAGCACCGCCGAAAAGCCGGTAAAGACGATCCAGCAACCGCTCCAGGCCCGGGGGCACTTCAATGGCATCGGGACGCTCGGCCAGCTCCAGCAAGGTTCCATCAAAATCAAGAAAAAGAGCCCATTTATCCGGCTCGTTCACCAAATACTTGAAGGGCGGCGGAGTGATCGATGGTGCAATGACGGTTTCCACCCCTCCAATTTAACACAGCACCCGGTCCCGGCCCGGCTCGCAGAATTCATCGGCCTGGATGGATGGTCACTCTCCATTCATCATGATCCGCTTTATAATCAGTGACGGAAATGGCGTAACCCGGTAAAAACCATGGCCATACCCAACTCGTCGGCGGCGCGGATAACCTCCTCGTCCCGCCTCGACCCACCCGGTTGCACCAAGGCCCGAACACCGAGATTGAACGCCTCGTCCACATTATCGCGAAACGGGAAAAAACCGTCGCTGGCCAATACTGCATCCTGCGTTTCATGCCCCTGCTCGCGCGCTTTCACTCCCGCCAGGCGAACCGCCCCCACCCGACTCGTCTGGCCGGCTCCGATGCCGATGCTCATGCCGTCCCGCGCCAAGACAATGGCATTCGACCGAACCGCCTGAACGATATGCCAGGCAAAGTCCAGCGCCCGCCTCTCCCTTGCATCCGGAACCCGCCGGGTCACCACCCGTACATCCGTTCCGAGAGCCGTGATCCGATCCGCATCCTGGATCAGGATTCCCGCACTGAGACGGCGAAAATCGGGCCCTGTACCAGCCTCGTTCGGTTCCCCACAGGCCAACACCCGCAGGTTTGGTTTAACAGCCAGCTTGGTCCGAGCCGCCGCGGTAAAAGAAGGTGCGACAATAACTTCAGCGAATTGCCCTTCGAGAATCCGGGTCACCACATCAAGATCCATTTCCCGATTACCGGCTATGACACCACCAAAGGCAGACATCGGATCGGCGGCAAAGGCGCGTTCATAGGCCTCGCAAATCTGGTTTCCAACGGCAACACCGCAGGGATTTTGATGTTTTACGATCACGCAAGCCGGCAACTCGAAGCTCCATGCAAGATTCAATGCGGAATCGGCATCGGCCAGATTATTGAATGAAAGCGGCTTCCCCTGCAGCTGTCGGGAGCCTACCACCGTTCCCGGGTGCATCCCCGGCAGGCGATAGAGAGCGGCACGCTGATGCGGGTTTTCCCCGTAACGAAGCTCGGTCAGACGTTCGAATCGGGGGGCATAAACCGGAGGAAAAGTTTGCGCACCGGAAAACCAGTCGGCAATGACGGCATCATAAGCCGCCGTCCGGGCAAAAGCCCAGGCGGCCAGGCGCCGACGTTCGGATCGGGGGATGCCTCCCCGGGTTCGGATCAGGGCGAGCACATCCGCATAGTCTTGCGGATCCGTAATTACCGTCACATCGACCCAATTCTTGGCTGCCGCGCGAATCATCGCCGGCCCGCCGATGTCGATCATTTCGATAATTTCTTCCTCTTGCGCCTCGGGCCGGCCCACTGTCTGCGCGAACGGATACAGGTTCACCACGACCAAATCAATCGGCTCGATACCGTATTGGCCAAGCACCGCCTCATCTTTCCCGCGCCGGGCGAGGATCCCTCCATGGATAAAAGGATGCAGCGTTTTCACCCGCCCATCGAGCATTTCAGGCAAGCCGGTCAGCTCGGAAACCTCACGCACCGGCACCTTGGCGGCGCGTAAGCAAGCCGCACTGCCGCCCGTAGAAACCAGCTCGATCCCCGCCGTGCAAAGCCCGCGAGCCAGATCGACCAATCCGGTCTTGTCCGCAACTGAAATCAGCGCACGGCGTACCGGCGCAATGGAATGCTCCACTCTGCTTCCTCCCTGAATCCGGTTCGAAATGCCTTGATCTCAACCCATGCCGTAGTGATCGAGCTTGCGTCGCAGCGTGGCTCGATGCATACCCAGCACCTCGGCGGCTCGACTAAGATTTCCATGGGTGTACTCCAACACAAGACGCAACAGGGGACGTTCAACTTCCGCAACGACCAGCCGGTATAGATCGCAGGCGGTGTGCCCGTCAAGATCGGCGAAATAAGCATCGAGTCGTCGCCTCACACACTCAGCCAGAGTCAGGGACTCCGGCTGAGAAGCGTTTATCTCGCCGCTGCAATTGCCGCCGCCGTCGGTCTTTAGATCCACACCCACTTTTTCCCGTACCCGCTCAAAAAATTCTCCCAAACGATTTTATCATCCCGAGTGGTAACAGCAGCATAAAGCGCCTGCTCCTACGAGGGCTCGCAATAGATCCAACCGCCCCTGTGCTTGCATAGCGTGAGATTGAAGCCTACGGCAGACGGCCCCGGATCTGCAAGCTTGACATTGACCCGAAACCTACTCCCACCCGGAAGGGTCGCGTGCGCCCGGGCACCATAATCGCGCGGAGTCAATAAGCGACTGCCCACCACCTGGCCCCGACGCCCGGTAAGGCGCAGGGCAATAAGCGGCAAGGCCTGGGCGAAACGCATCTCATTCTCAAGTGATGCGGTCAATTCGAGTCCCCCACGATATCCCGCGGCATCGATCAACTCAGCATGGCTCAAGCGGTAGCGTGCAAGCACCAACCGGGGGGCCATCGACACGCCCACGGCACGATAAAGGGTCGCAACAATTGGACCTGCCAGTGGCAGCCGGACCAGCTGCCAACGATAAGCATAGGCCAGTTGCAAGAGCACCGCCGCAAACGCAACCACCGCCGCTACCGACCACAGTCCGCCCGTCACCCGCCTGACCCAGGGAGTACTCTTCCCGATCTGCGCCGGCTCGTGTGCCGGCACTAGATCCAACCCGCCGCCGCCCCCGGAGGCAAGCCCGACCGGCGGCATCAGGGAACAAACTTTCGTGCCGTTTCCCCCGGAAATCCCAGGGGGATCATCCTCCTCCCTACCTTCATCAGCGGCAGCCTCACCCGGTTGCGGATGGTCGGCGGGCGGCTCATGACGCAGGGTCGCCAGGGCATTAAACACCGTTTTACACTGACCGCAACGCGCCAGGCCATGGGCCGCACGTAATTCTTCGCGCGAAATACGAAACCATAGACGACAAACCGTGCATTGCGTAACCATGCGGATCAGTGTACTCCGGAGCCAAACCTAGTCTCATACCCGAGTTCCGACAAAGACCGACCAGGATCAAGGGCCCGACGCCCAAGCTTTGTCCCCAATGCACGGCACGCCGCTATCACCTCGGCCACGATCCGCATCCGATCCCCCGGTGCAGGTTTGCAGTATCCCTGCATCAGCCCACTCCCCACGGACACTGATGAAGCGTCCGCGCCCCTGTCGTGTTCACCGACGCACAAGTTGTTGCTCCAAAAAGTGGATATCGGTTCCTCCGGCGGCAAAGGCACTGTTGCGGGCGATACGTTGCTGCAAGGGAGCATTGGTATGAATCCCTTCGATCACAAGTTCATCCAGCGCCACCCGCATCCGGGCCAATGCCGTAGCGCGATTTTCTCCCCAAGTGATGAGCTTGCAGATCAACGAATCATAGTATGGCGGAACCGAGTAGCCGGAATATAAATGGGAATCGACCCGCACCCCCGGGCCACCCGGGGAATGCCATTCTTCCACCCTCCCCGGAGACGGGGTAAAGTCATTTGGATCCTCGGCATTAATGCGTGCCTCGATGGCGTGACCGCGAATTTCAATATCCTCCTGCCGGTAACTCAGCGGCTCCCCGGAAGCAATACGTAATTGTTCGCAGACCAGATCCACCCCGGTCACCATCTCGGTGACCGGGTGTTCCACCTGGATCCGGGTATTCATTTCGATGAAGAAAAACTCATCGTCCTGTAACATGAATTCAAGGGTACCCGCACCACGATAGTGAATGCGCTCACAGGCGGTCACGCACCGGGCACCAATTTCGGTACGCTGCTGCGGGGTGATTTTGGGTGCGGGAGCCTCCTCAACCACCTTCTGATGGCGACGTTGCATGGAACAATCACGCTCGCCGAGGTGGATGGCATGACCCTTACCGTCAGCAAGCACCTGCACCTCGATATGACGTGGATTGGGCAGGAATTTCTCAAGATACACCGTCGGGTCACCGAATGCCGCCTCGGCCTCGGCACGCACCAGCGTCATAACGCCGGCGAGACTGCCCTCCCCATGAACCACCCGCATACCGCGCCCTCCCCCCCCGGCGGCCGCCTTGAGCAACACCGGGTACCCGACTCGAGCGGCAATTTTCCTGGCCGACTCGAAATCCTCTGGTAACGCCCCATCCGAACCCGGAACCGTCGGCACCCCCGCTCTACGCATCGCCCGCTTGGCAGATATCTTGTCACCCATCAGCCGGATTGTCTCGGCCTGCGGTCCGACGAACACGAAACCGCTCTGCTCGACGCGCTCGGCAAAATCGGCATTCTCGGCCAGGAATCCATACCCGGGGTGAATAGCCTCGGCATCAGTGACCTCGGCGGCACTGATAATTGCCGGAATGTTCAGATAGCTCTTGACCGCTGGTTCCGGCCCGATACACACCGCCTCATCGGCAAGCAACACATGCTTCAGGTCGCTATCGGCCTGCGAATACACGGCGACGGTACGAATGCCGAGTTGCTTGCAGGCACGGAGAATCCTCAGCGCAATCTCACCCCGGTTGGCAATGAGGACCTTATCGAACATCTGATCTACCTCCCACTGCGCGCAACCTGGATCCGGGTACCGTCTGGCCGGCCCCCCACCGTCTCCCCCGCCTCATTCGAGTACAAACAGCCGCTGGCCAAATTCCACCGGCTCTCCGTTTTCTACCTCGATCGTCTTAATCCGGCCAGCCCGATTGGTGGTGATCTGGTTCATCATTTTCATGGCTTCAATAATGCACAAGACATCATCTTCCTTGACCTCCTGACCCACCTCTACAAACGGACTGGCATCCGGCGAGGGGGCCCGGTAGAAAGTGCCCACCATTGGCGACTCGATCACATGGCCTTCGGCCTGAGGCGGCAATACCGGAGCCGGTGTGGCCGGTGCTACGGGAACAGAAGCCGCTAGAGGCGGGGACGCCATATGTCCACCGGCCGGATGATAGGCAATACGAACCGATTCCTCCCCCTCGGTAATCTCGATCTCCGTCACACCGGAACTCTTCAGCAGTTCGATCAACTTCTTGATTTTGCGGATATCCATCGGTTCATTTTCCTCCCTATGCAACCCTATGCAATCTTATCCACTTCCAGGCGGGCCATCGCCGCCGCCAGAGCCAAATCGTAGCCTCTGGGACCGAACCCGGCGACAAATCCACTGGCACCGGCCGCCAGTACCAGTCGTTCTCGCTCGGGTTCCCGGGCGAAGACATTACTAATATGCACTTCATAGTAAGGGATGGCCACGGCTGCCAGCGCATCGGCCAAGGCAAGGCTGGTGTGCCCGTAAGCTCCCGGGTTGATCACGATCGACGCGGCTTCATTGTGTGCACAATGGATGCGATCGATCAATTCATGCTCGGCGTTAGACTGAAAATGCACCAGTCGATGCCCCCCCGCCGCGGCCTGGGCGGCGAGCCGCGCCACAATAGTTTCCAGCGTTTCAGCCCCATATATAGCGGGCTCGCGTTCACCGAGAAGATTCAAGTTGGGACCATTAACAAGCAACACGAGCGCCATAAACTGTGCCTCCGCCGAAAATGCAGGATTTACTCGCAAACCTGCAGGTATCGGCGGCTATTGTGCAACTTCCTGCCCCTTCTGTCCAGATACCCCGGCAGTGGCAAGTACCAGGTCAAGATAGTGCAGAAGAAGATGAGCGAGTCCTCATATTCGGCTAGTATGTTTCTCGCAACAGCCCCCTCCAGACTAAAGAGGAGTCTCTCGGGAGCCCAGGTCAAACGGACGGCTTCCCGCCCAGAGAGTATCAGGGTGAGGCCGAGTGGGTAAGGATTCTCGAGCATTCCGGCGAAAGGTGATCCGGTTCATCCCCACCGAACTACCAGGCACTCTTTCCACCGGGATCCGCCCTAAAAGCCTGCGTTCTCTTGTTCCCGCTACCACCAGGTGGCACCTGTAGATTCAAAATTCGAGTGCTCGGTATGTAACATAAGCCACTCTCGGCACAACCCTGATAGGTAACCCGCAGCCGGACCGATCCGCCCGCGGCTACGGGCACTACCAAGCGCACCTGCCGATAGTAAACGGCAACCCGACCAAAATTAGGGTCATGTTTAATCTTGGCGGGCGGCAATACAATCCGTCCCAAGCGGGTTGATTGCGCCTTGATCTTAAAGCGATCCCGGTAAAGGTAGTAGCCGGCGGCGATGTGCCAAGTCAGCAGCACTTCACCGGGAGCCACCTGTACTTGTAAACGATAAGCCTGATCGGGTGGCAAAAACCGCCCATAGGCTCCACCCGCAATGGCGGGGGCCGCGAACGCGACTAGGAATAACGGCACCAGGAGCCCATATCGCCTCATGCACAGGCCCCGCACAGCCAGTCCAGGTAGCTACCTTCCCCCGCGGATACGCCGAGAGCCAATAATTCCGGCTCTTCATAAGGATGCAGTTCTCTCACCCGCGCAAATACCGCGCTACAGCGCGCGGCGGTCGTTTTGATCAACAGTTGAACCTCACCCTCCGTTACGATTTTCCCCCGCCAGGAATAAACCGATACCGCCCCCGGCAGACGGGTAACACAGGCCGCCAACCCCTCATCAACCAGGGTTCGAGAGATGCGGCTTGCCGAATTTTCATCCGGACAGGTGTTGAATACGATACATGCGGGCATGGTTCACCCCACCGAATCCGAAGTTTATCCATAATCGCACAGTCGGTCGAATTTTTCCTTATCCCAACCCTTGAAAAAAAAACCGCTATCCCCATATTGCTAGCAGTCTCACATGATGAGTGCTAAGCGGCATCGGTCATGGGAGGCGAGCATTAAGTTAACTAATTGAATCTAAGGAGGTTTTTAATGAACATCCGTCCCTTGCATGATCGTGTAATCGTCAAGCGGCTGGAGGAGGAACGCACATCCCCTGGCGGAATCGTCATTCCCGACTCGGCAGCCGAGAAACCGATCCGCGGCGAAATTATCGCTGTCGGTAACGGTAAAGTTCAGGACAATGGCGAGATTCATAAGCTCGACGTTAAAAAAGGTGACACGGTATTGTTCGGAAAATATTCCGGCACCGAAGTCAAAGTGGATGGCGAAGAACTCCTCGTGATGCGCGAGGACGACATCATGGCCGTCATCGAAGGCTGATACGCAGAGGAGATTTAAACCATGGCAGCTAAAGAAATTCGTTTTGCAGAAGATGCGCGTCAGCGCATATTACATGGCGTGAATATTCTCGCCAGTACCGTTAAGGTCACACTGGGTCCCAAGGGTCGCAACGTGGTGCTGGATAAGAGCTTCGGCGCCCCGACCGTCACCAAGGATGGCGTATCGGTAGCCAAGGAGATCGAACTCAAGGACAAGTTCGAGAACATGGGCGCCCAGATGGTCAAGGAAGTCGCTTCGCAAACCTCCGATATCGCCGGTGATGGCACCACTACCGCCACCGTCCTCGCCCAGGCACTCCTGCGAGAAGGCCTGAAGGCCGTGACCGCCGGGATGAACCCGATGGACCTGAAGCGGGGGATCGATAAGGCCGTGAGCGCATCCACCGAAGAACTGCGCAAACTCTCCAAACCCTGTGACACCGATACCTGGATCGCCCAGGTCGGGACTATCTCGGCCAACGCCGACGAGTCGATCGGGCGCATCATCGCCGATGCCATGAAGAAAGTCGGCAAGGAAGGCGTAATCACGATTGAAGACGGCTCCGGACTGGATAACGAGCTCGAAGTGGTCGAGGGTATGCAGTTCGATCGCGGTTATCTGTCCCCCTACTTCATCAACAACCAGCAGACGATGACCACCGAGCTGGAAAACCCCTACATCCTCATCCATGACAAGAAGATCTCCAGTATCCGCGAACTGTTGCCGATACTCGAATCGGTAGCCAAAGCGGGACGCCCGCTGCTGATCGTTGCCGAGGATGTCGAAGGCGAAGCGCTTGCTACCTTGGTGGTCAACAATATCCGCGGCATCGTCAAGGTCGCGGCAGTCAAGGCACCCGGCTTTGGTGATCGCAGAAAGGCCATGTTGCAGGACATCGCCGTGCTTACCGGAGGCCAGGTGATCTCCGAAGAAGTTGGCCTTTCACTGGAAAAAGTCAGCCTAAGTGACCTGGGTGAAGCGAAGAAGGTACAGGTCAAAAAGGATGATACCACCCTCATCGATGGGGCCGGTAAGTCGGATGATATCAAGGCCCGCGTGGAGCAAATTCGCAAGCAGATCGAGGAAACCACCTCGGACTACGACAAAGAAAAACTTCAGGAACGGGTTGCCAAACTCGCCGGAGGAGTCGCAGTAATCAAGGTCGGCGCCGCTACCGAAATCGAGATGAAGGAAAAGAAGGCTCGTGTCGAAGATGCCCTGCACGCAACCCGTGCGGCTGTTGAGGAAGGTGTCGTTCCGGGAGGTGGCGTCGCGCTGGTTCGGGTTCTTGACCGGATCAAAGACATAAAGGGCGGCAATACCGACCAACAGCATGGCATCGACATTGTGCGTCGGGCAATAGCGGAACCGTTGCGTCAGATCGTTGCCAATGCGGGTGAAGAACCTTCGGTAATACTTGCCAAGGTCCTCGAGGGCAAGGATAATTTCGGCTACAATGCCCAGACGGGGGAATACGGCGGCATGATCGAAATGGGCATCCTGGATCCCACCAAGGTTACCCGTACGGCATTACAAAATGCCGCGTCGATCGCTAGCATGTTGATCACCGCCGAAGCACTCGTTGCCGAACTACCCAAAGAAGAGAAAGCCCCAGCCGGATCCGAAGCTGGCATGGGTGGCATGGGTGGTGGTATGGGTGGCATGGATTTCTAAAAAATCCAATCCACTTGACTGCCGTAAAGCCCCGCCGCAAGCGGGGCTTTTTTATTGCCCCGGTATCAATTCATCAACCTTGTTGATGGGCTCTATAATACTGAAATTCATAACTCTACATTTGTTTTAAAAAGGGGATCGCATGAAAACGATCATTGAACCATTTCGCATAAAAGTTACCGAACCGCTCAAGGTTATTTCCGCCGAAGAGCGGGCCGCGGCCCTGAAGATGGCTCATTACAATGTTTTTTATCTCAACTCTGAAGATTGCGCTATCGACCTGCTAACCGATAGCGGCACCGGGGCCATGTCCACCAAACAGTGGGCCGCGATGATGCTGGGTGACGAAAGCTATGCGGGCAGTCCGTCTTTCCGCCGATTCGAACAAACCATCCGCAATATCACCGGGATGAAGCATATTTTCCCCACGCACCAGGGTCGCGCCGCGGAAGGTATTTTGGCCATGACCCGTACGCACAAAGGGGATGTTGTACCCAATAACAGCCATTTCGATACCACCCGCGCCAATTTTGAGTTTGTCGGGGTGAATGCGCTTGATCTGATCTGTGACGAGGGGCTGGATAATGCCTATGTGGCCCCCTTCAAAGGCAACATGAACATTGCCGCCCTGGAGCAAACCATCCAGCAGTACGGCAAGGAGAAAATCCCCTTTGCCATGATCACCGTTACCAACAACACCAGCGGCGGTCAGCCGGTCTCCATGCAAAACATTCGCGAGACCAAGGCGCTACTTGAAAAACACAACATCCCGCTTATCCTGGATGCCTGCCGGTTTGCGGAAAACGCCTATTTCATCAAGGAACGGGAAGCAGGTTACAAGGATAAATCCCTGTTGGAGATTGCACGGGAAATATTCTCTTATGCCGATGGCGCCACGATGAGCCTGAAGAAAGACGGTCTGGTCAATATCGGGGGCTTTTTAGTTTGCAACGATGATGCCTGGGCCGAGGATTTCCAAAATGCGCTGATCATGCGCGAGGGATTTATAACCTATGGTGGTCTTGCGGGGCGCGACCTGGAGGCGGCGGCCGTTGGCCTGATGGAAGCGCTGGAATACGATTATCAGCAATACCGGCATGCCACGGTGGAATATCTTGCCCACGCCCTCGACGCCCGTCATATCCCCTATGTAAAACCGGTTGGCGGCCATGCGGTTTTTCTCGATGCCAAGGCTTTTTTGCCGCATATCCCGCCGCTGCAATATCCTGGAATTGGACTGGCGAATGCGCTCTATCTCGATGGCGGTATCCGCAGCGTGGAACTGGGCAGTGTGATGTTTGGCCATTTTGATGCCGCCGGTGTGGAGCATCCGTCACCGCTTGAACTGGTACGCCTGGCTATCCCCCGGCGGGTTTACACTCAAAGCCATTTCGATTACATCGTGGAGGTTCTGGATGCTGTGCTCCGGGGCCGGGACAAGATAACCGGTTACCGGATCACCCGCCAACCCAAATTTCTACGTCACTTCACCTGCCATTTTGAGCCGATTACGAACATCACATAAGGCTCCTCCCCGCCCGTGAACCGCCCCGGATATTCGGGAGACCATTTTGTTTGATTCAGGCCACCTTGGCTGACTCTTCCAGTTGACGATAGTACGGCGCTTCGAACTCCGCCGGTGGCACATTACCGCTCGGCTCCAGCAACCGACGGCGGTTAAACCGCTCCATCCATTCCAGGGTGGCATACTCGACCGACTCCCTGTTCTTCCAGTGCCTCGCCGGTAGATGAACTCCGCCTGATACAGGCCGTTGACCGTCCCCGCCGGCGCATTGTTGTAGAAATCTGCATATTCCGTCCCAAGATGAACACTCATTCTGGTTCAAGGTGAACACTTTTCGGGATTTCCCGGAATCGGCGTTCACGATCCCGGAATCGGTGTTCACGTTGAACCGGAATCCTTTCCAACGCATTGTTTTGTCAATGAGTTTGGTAGGC
>JALUYA010000006.1 GCA_027018875.1 Gammaproteobacteria bacterium | reverse complement strand
GCCACCCTGCGAGTGGGCTGAAAGTGTACGAGAGAGCGGCCGTGGAACATATCAACCACGTTCCACGGCGGCAAAAACCGGACATCTCAAATCGGCAGAATGCGGACAAATTCAATCGGACTTGACAGCACCTACGGTCCGTTTGTTGGGCGGTGGCTGGGGTTGGAGCCTGATGGGCGTGCTCTGGGGCGTGGCCGCCCTCGGCGCCGGCTTCAAACTCATATTTGGCAATCGTTATGAGCGCCTATCGACGCTGGTTTACCTGATTATGGGCTGGAGCGGACTGGTAGCCATTTATCCCCTGATCGTTTCGCTTCCGCTTACGGCTCTGATCCTGATTGTTGCCGGCGGGCTCGCCTATACCGTAGGCGCGTTGTTTTATACGTGGGAATCGCTTCCGGCCAATCATGCCATATGGCACCTGTTCTGTCTTGCCGGAAGCACCTGCCAGGGTATTGCCATCTTTTTCGTGATTATTTGAGCCATGGTTTACGCATAAAATTATGGGAACAGTATGTTTATCTATTCATGTTCAACACTGTCTACGATGGCAGTGATAATCAGATCAAGATGAGCAATACGGTAGTGACCCGCTGCCTCGTGCGCCCCGCCCAGAGCTTGGAGCAGGGGGGATTCGGAAGATCGAAAGCTGTTTCATCCAGGGTCTTTTCGGCAGCAAAATCCGAGATGCGGAAGGGGTGATAGCCGCTTGAGGACGGGGCACTTGCCACACGATATTTCGATCCACGTTTACTTCCGCTCTGCGGCAGGTGTCGGCTACAGGCTGCTCAGTGCACCATAGACGCCCAGGCCTGTGGTCAGGACGACCACCGTCAGCACGACCCAGAAATAGACCCCGCGCAGGCGGTGTTCGGGGGGCAGGGCGCGTACGGCAAGGGTAACGAGAAACCCCAGCACCAGCGGCAGCAGCAAGGCGTTCATTACCTCGACCCCGACCGACAAGGCAACCAGGTTCGGTACCAGGGCGACGAGGACGGCGCCCCCGATCACCCCGACGCTGAACATCACATAGAACCACGGTGCCTCCAGCGGGCGGTGTTCCAGGGAATGTTTGTATCCGGTTACCTCGCCAAACCCCCAGGCGGCGGCCAGCGAAACGACGATGGCCGCAACCATGGCGGCGCCCAGTATGCCCAGGCCGAACAGGGTGCGGCCCAGCTCGGGGCCGAGGGCCGGTGTCAGCGCATCGGCAATCTGCCCGACGGTATTCAGCGGGGCGTGACTGTGGGCGGGAGCCAGGGTGGCGGCGGCCACGATCAATACCGCCGCCATGATGATCTGGGTCAACACGGCTCCAATCGCCGTATCCCAGCGGGCGTAACGATATTGATCCGGTCGCAGTTTCTTGTCGGCCACGGCCGACTGCTGATAGAACACCATCCACGGCATGATCACGGCACCGATATTGGCCGCAACCAGATACCAGTATTCGCCATTGTGCCAGGGTACCGTGGTCAGCCCGCGCATCATGGCGCCGCCGTCCACCGGCGAACGCAAGGCGACCCACACGAATACCAGCTCGAACAGACCCAGGGCAATCGCGATACGCTCCACCCGTCGATAGGTTCCGCTCCACACCACGGCCAGCAGAAATACCACCGCCAGCGTCAGGCTCGTCGTCCGCGGCATGCCGAACAGTTCACCAATTCCGGCGATGCCGGAAAACTCGGTCAGTAATGCGCCAACGGTTGCCACCGCAAGACCCAGCACCGAGATCCAGGCCCAGCCGGCGCCGAAGGTTTCGCGGATCAGTTCGCCGTGGCCCTTGCCGGTAAACACCCCCAGCCGCACGGTCAGTTCCTGCACTACATACAGCACGGGAATCAACAGCAGTTGCAGGGCCAACAGTTTGTAGCCCCACTGGGCGCCGCTTTGCGCGGCGGTGATCACACTGCCGACATCGGTATCGGCCAGCATCACCACCAGTCCCGGGCCGAGGACGCCAAGAAAAATCAGCCAGCGTGCTTTGGAGGGCACTCGGGATGTACGAAGTGGAGGTGAACGCGACATTAAGCGGCTTGGCGACTGAACCGTGAGCAAATGATAACGATTAGCATTTAGCTTTGCAAGAAATATTCTCGCCGTAATTCGGTACGAGAGACTCGGTAGGCGTTGTCGTCTGGGATTGTGTCATGGCAGAAGCCTCTTGCGTTGCGTATACAGGATTGGATAGATGGTCAGGTTCGACCCAACAGTCGGCGGTAGCGCGGATACCAGCGCGAGGTTTTTTTGTAAAACCCGAAGCTGCTGGTACCGGGAAAGATGATGCGTCGCGCGACGGCATACCGGTCGTGGGTAAGCAGTGCGCCATGATCGGTCGCGATGCCGAAGGCGTAACCCGCACGTTCCACCGCCTCGCGCTCGCGTGAGCCCCATTCTCCGTAGGGGTAGGCGAAGGCGTGGACGGGGATGCCGAGTAGCGTTTCCAGCGCGGATTTGCTTGCGACCAGTTCGTGTTCCAGTGCGTTCGCGGACAGATCACCCAAGCGGCGATGGGACAGACCGTGGGAGCCGATTTCTATCCGTCCGCTGGCATGGCAGGCGCGCAGTTCCGTATCCGACATCAGTGACGCCGCAGGTTCACCGCGTGCACTGTCCCAGACGTTGGAGCGGATACTGCGATCGCCGAGGGCGAAAATTACGGCGCGCGCATCGTGTTTTTCCAGCAGGGGCAGCAGATATTCGTGGTTGTCGCGATAACCGTCATCGAAGGTGAGCATGACCGGCCGTCGTGGCAAGGGGGTGTCGCCCAGCAGATCGGTGAAGGTGATCGGGGTCATGCCACGTCGGCGTAACTGTGTCAGGTGACGGTCAAGCACCTCGCGGTTGACATGAATGTTGATTTTCGAATCCGGTAACGCTTCCGGTACCACCCGGTGGTAGCAGAGAATGGGCAGGGCGCGGCGGCCGAGTCGACATTCCAGGCGGGCGTCGAGGTAAGTTTGTTCGACGGCCGCTGCAACGTGCTTGCCGGAATAGTTTGCGAGCAGTTCGGAGTAGCAGCCGGTATCGGGTCTATAGCCTTGGTGAAAGCGGTCAAGCTGATGGACGATTTCCATTAAATCAATACGTGAGCCGCGTTCGCAATCGCCAAAATTGGTACGTTGAACCTCAGCGAGGTTCTCCCTGACGATAAAGCCTGCGCAACGTGCTTCGCCCACGGCAAGTACAGGTACACCTGCATACACAGCTTCTATCGCCGTTCGGCCCGAGGCTATAACGAGATCGAATCGGGTAAAGAGGGGGGTTAAATCCGCAATCCAGCCGGTGAAGTTAACGTTGGCGCCGGCCAGTGCCTGTAGCCCGTCCGCAATGGGCCCACCGACTATCGTGAACCGGGTATTTGGAAAGTGCGGGAAGACGGTGGCAATGAGTTTTTTTGCAATGTCGCCCTTGGGGCCGGTGAGGCGTCCAATAAAAGCGATACGGAGTCTGTTCCCTCCGTCTGGTTCAGTCGAAACCATTGGGAATCATCCGTACACGGTATGCAGGCAGATGGAGGTCATCCACCAGATGCTCGGCCAGCCACGGGCAGATTGCAATAATGCGCTGACCATAAATATTAAAGCGGCGACTGGTGAAATGCAGACTTTGACGCCCGTGTACAGTCGAAACATAGGGGGTTGCGGTCCAGCGTGACACGATGTTCGCGATCCAGCTTGCGGCCCGCGAATGGGCGTGGAGCATTTCGATGTGCTCGTTGCGTACAAGGCGGATAACGGCAACTATATTTTTTACCCTCTGCCGGTAGTGACGATTATCCAGTGGGACCGCATGAAATGGAAATTCGCAGGCCACATTCAGTCGTCCCGAGACGATCATGCACTCATGTCCGGCCTGTACCTGTTGTCGAATAAGAAAGTCATAGGGGTCTAAAGTCATAGGGGTCATAAGTCATAGGGGTCAAGACTAGTAATATAAGGTTTATGGATCAAGCCGACAGAATACGCGCGAGAATAACCGCGGCGGGAGGCTCGATGTGAACGGTCGCGTGAGC
>JALUYA010000005.1 GCA_027018875.1 Gammaproteobacteria bacterium | reverse complement strand
ACCACGTGCCAGGGGGCGACAATCCCCAGGGCAGTCTCGAAAAGCCGCTCGTTCATCAGGGTCCGGTCCGTTATCAGTGAGGTACGGCTACTATAGGGCCGCCCACTCAGATTTCAAAAGAGGCATATTTACTATATTCCCTCTTATTCATAAAATCAATCCGAATCGGGTGTAATTCAGAATGCGATTTCGTTGTTTTATAGATCGAATGGATAGACCATAATATCAGCTCTCATGACCCCCCCGGATTTTCCGGAGGCTCATTGGTTTAAGGCACGCCGACCCACGATGCGCCGGGCGAAAACATCGGTCACGAAGGCGACAATGCTCTATCCCCTCGATGATTTGCCTTCACTGCTGTCCGGTTCTCTGGGCCTTCACCCCTGCCTACCCCCTACCTCTTTCTACCCAGCTACAGATCCAGTCCCGGAGGTCCAGTTTGCTCACCGGGTAGTGGATCAGGTGATGCTGCTTCCTCTCCACGCATCGGAACCAGAACCTTGCGAGGCGGCATCCCACCCAGTCTCGGTAGCCTTTATCTTGTTCGTAGCTACTCGACACAATACAAGCATCAAAGGCGGCCCCAGCCCGTACTCCGCCACATGGCCGGCGGCGGCGCCGGGCGCCGGCAGGAAGAAAAATCCTCCTACGTTAGAGACCGCAAATCCAGCTAAACAAGATAACTCCATCAGGTCGGATCCATAGAGTTCTCCCGCCCTGCAATCAAAATATCGGGCCGAAGGATAATCTCGGATTCCTTTCCGAAACAAAACGTCATTTTTGATGTATGATTTAGGAGTACAAGAGTCAGAAAACTGACGGAAGGGATCGTTACCTGCTTATCGAACCGAACTCCAGGAAGTTTTCCCATCCGGCAACCGGTAAACGCAGGCGGGCAAGCGGCACCCCCACCGGATGCGGCTTATCCGCCAATATGAAGTTGAGGTGACCTGGGACATGAGTTTCTCCGTCTTCCCGGATTTTATCGCTATCGGCGGCCTGGTTGCGGTGTTCTCATCGCTGCTGTATCGCACCCACCAAACGCGATTGCGGTATTGGTTGTTGGGCTGGGTTTTTATCCTGATTCATTTCGCCGTACGGGCAGCCGCAGAAAATATTAGCTCCGGGGCGAGCGCCGCGGAAGCCATCGCCATTTCCATGCTGTTGTTAAGCAGCGTGGCGTTTTTGTGGGCCGGGAACGACACGCGCCCGATTGTATCGAAAGGACCCATCGTAACCCTGCTCGGTGCGGCGCCGGACGTGGCCTTCTGCGTAATTCTGGTCTACGGTCTAACCTCGCTGCCGCTCTATTTTTCCCTGACGGCCGCGGGTGCCCTTGCATCTATTTGGGTGCATGGCAGCGGCCGGCGCAAGCATGACCGGCCCGAACAGCTGGCCCGCCTGGGATTTATCCTGGCAGCCTATGCCATTCAGGGTATCCTGCTCTATCTGGGTTTGTTCGATGCTGCGCTGGTATGGCTGTTGTTCTGGCACTTCCTGGCCACGGCGATCACCTTTCGCCTGGGCTCCAAGGCCACCGTGGGCGTGGTATTTACGACCCTGAGCTTCGTTGCCTGGGCGCTGGTTTTCCCGATCGGCCTGGCGCTGACATACTGGCTACCGCGGGTCCACGTCGAGTCCGATGTTTGGAATCTGCCCAAGTACCTGGTGGCCACGGGCATGATCGTGACGCTTCTCGAGGAACAGATATTCCACGCCGAACAAGCCTCCCTGCACGATGATCTGACCGGCCTGGCAAACCGGCGCCTGTTTGGCCGATCCCTGAATAAAGCCTTTGAAAATACCCGCCGGACGGGACTCGCATTTGCCTTTATGATTGTCGATATTGATCACTTGAAGCAGATTAACGATACCCTGGGCCATACGGCCGGAGACGAGATTTTGCGGCTGGCAGCCAGGCGTTTTCTCCGTTGCATGCGCCGGGAAGACACACTGGCACGGTTGGGTGGGGACGAATTCGCCGCCATCCTGCCCGGTATCGCCGATCCCGCCGCGGCCGGAAAAGTACTCGACAAGCTGCAAACCGCCCTGCGGCAACCTTTCCTGATCGGCGGGCACGAACACACCGTCAGTGCCAGCATCGGCTTTGCGCTGTCGCCCGGCGAGGGTACGGATGAAAAAACCTTATACGCCTTGGCCGACCGGCGCATGTACACAGCGAAATATTCCACCCGGGTGCGGCGCGGGGACGATCGCCGGGCCGAGCCTAACTGGAAACCGATCCCGCCGATCCAGGAATAGGGGAATGCCGCTGCCGGAGTGGCTCCAGCCAAAAATTTACCGGCTAAATTTCAGTTTGTTCGAGCAGGTCCAGGCTATCAACCGCAACTATCGCCCGCATAAATAGTTCGATGCCGTCGAGAACGGGCCACCCCGCCATGGCACTTGGCAGAATAACCGGCCCCGAACCGGGGTTCGGTTATTGGCGTCCCGGAACTTCAGAGCCGCCCCCCTGGATTATGCGCTCCGGGCCGGTAAGCCGGTTCCGGATTTTCCTCAGGGCTTACTGTTCGCCTGCGCTTCCTGTTGCCGGATCTCCTCGCGCACCGCGTCCATATCCAGCCCCTTGATCTTGCCGATAATCTCATCGAGCGCCTGGGGCGGCAACATTCCAGGCTGAGAGAAAAGAATTATCTGTTCCCGAAAAATCATCAGAGTAGGAATGGAGCGTATCTGGAAAGCCCCGGCAAGCGCCTGTTCCTCTTCGGTATTGACCTTGCCAAACGCAATTTCGGCATAGCGCTCCGCCGCGGCCTCGTAGATGGGCGCGAAGGAACGGCAAGGGCCGCACCAGGGAGCCCAGAAATCAACCAGTAAAATATCGTTTTCCTTGATTGCCGTATCGAAATTTTTCTGTGTCAGTTCAAGAATGGGCATGTGAGCACTCCCGGGCATGGTCTGCCTGTAACATGAACCACCGAGAGGACCCCAATGGCGGCCTCCCGGGAAGAATGAAACCCTTATAGGTCACGCTGCGTGACCTCAACCAGATGGTAACCAAACTGTGTCTTCACAGGGCCCTCTACGGAACCGATCTGCGCGGAAAAGCAGATCCGGTCAAATTCAGGCACCATCATCCCGGGTCCGAATTGTCCCAAGTTCCCGCCCTGGGCGGCGGATGGGCATTGTGAGTGCTGCTTGGCCAATTCCGCGAAATCCGCGCCGTTGGCAATCTGCTGCTTTAAATCCAGACATTCCTGCTCTGAATCGACCAAGATATGCCGCGCCGTTGCCAATGTCATAATTCTCCCCTATTAGGGTGGTGATAAATAATCAATTACTAATATAACAAATGCCTAGGAGCCGTGGTTCCCGTCTCCAGTCCGCCCGAATGCCCGGATTACCCGCTGTCCCCCGGCGAAGCGGCTACTATAAGGCAGTGTAAACAAAAATCGGGGTGTATGCGTATGAACCATAAGGCGGAACGCTGGGAAGAGCGCTATCGCAGCGGCAAAACCGGCTGGGATCGCGGCCAAGTCAGCCCAGCGCTCGAGGGCTGGATCGCGGCGGGGCTGATCCCATCGGGACGCATCCTCGTGCCCGGGTGCGGGCGCGGGCACGAGGTTTGCTACCTCGCGGCGCAAGCCCATGATGTCACCGCGGTCGATATCGCCCCTTCCGCAATCGCCGCGGTGCGAGAAAAGTTGGACGAGGGCCACTGCTCGGCACATCTAATCCAGGCCGACCTGCTCGAATGGGAACCGGATATGCCCTTCGATGCCATCTACGAGCAGACCAGCCTGTGCGCCCTCGATCCGCCCGACTGGCCGGAGTACGCCCGCCGGCTCGCAACCTGGCTCAAGCCCGGCGGCCGCCTGTTCGCGCTGTTCATGCAGACCGGCCGCGAAGGTGGCCCCCCCTATCACTGCGATCTCGATATCATGCGTGCACTCTTTCGCGCCGATCTTTGGCGCTGGGACGATGCGCACGCCGTGAAAATCGAGCACCCCTCAGGCATCCACGAACGCGGATTCGTACTCGCCCGAAAGGCGGTGCCGGCTTGATCCCCGGCCTTCGCCACCGATCATCTCGCGCCTGCGCCCACGTCCGCCCCGGAGGACTCTATGCAAAACTTCATCTTCTGTAACCCAACCCGCATCTACTTCGGCCGGGGGCAAATTACGCGTATCGCCGAGGAAATCGCCCCGGCAACGCGGGTATTGATGACCTACGGCGGCGGCAGTATCCACCGCAACGGGGTCTATGACCAAGTTCGCGCGGCACTCGGACACGCGAAACTGAGCGAATTCGGCGGTATCGAGCCCAACCCCCGTTTCGAGACCCTGGCGCGCGCGATCGAGCAGGCCCGGGCAGAGCAGGTGGACTTCCTGCTCGCCGTGGGCGGCGGTTCGGTCATCGACGGCACCAAGTTCATCGCCGCGGCGCTCTATTTCAAGGGCAACGCCTGGGACCTGGTCGCCCGCAAGGCGCCGCTTGAAAGGGCACTGCCACTCGGCGCCGTACTCACCCTGCCGGCCACCGGCTCGGAGATGAATCCCGGTGGAGTTATCACCCGGGCCTCCACGCGGGAGAAGCTGCCGTTCCGCAGCCCTTTACTTTATCCGCGTTTTGCGGTGCTCGACCCGACGACCACCTTCACCGTGCCGCCGCGTCAAATCGCCAACGGCATCGTCGATGCGTTCACCCACGTACTCGAGCAGTACCTCACCTATCCCGCCGAGGCCCCCTTGCAGGAGCGTTTCGCCGAGGGCATTTTGCACACCCTGATCGAGATCGGGCCGAAAACCCTTGCCGAGCCGCGGGACTACGACGCCCGCGCCGCCCTGATGTGGGCGGCCACGCTCGCTCTTAACGGCCTGATCGGCGCGGGCGTACCGCAAGACTGGTCGACCCATATGATCGGCCATGAAATCACCGCACTTTATGGTCTCGACCATGCCCGGACACTCGCCATCGTGCTGCCGGCCAATCTGCACCGCCGCCGTGATGCCAAGCACGCAAAGCTCGTGCAGTATGCCCGCCGCGTGTGGCGGCTCGATGACAAGGACGAGGAGAAGCTTGTGACTGGGGCCATCGCACGCACCCGCGCCTTCTTCGAAAGCCTGGGCGTGCCGACCCGGCTCACCGATTACGGCATCGACCCCGAAGCGATCCCCGAGTTGGTCACGCGGCTGGAGCGCCACGGAATGATCTGCCTCGGCGAGCACAATGATGTGACCCCCGAAACCAGCCGCGAAATTCTCATGGACGCTATCTGAAATCTCCTTGCCAATTTATGCGCCTCGAGATACCCAGCACCAGGCCGGCGATACCCGGCAATGTGGGTTAACGCGCTTACTCAACAATACGGCACGCAGCCCCCAACGTGGGGGCTTGCATTTCCCCATGGATAGATGTATAAAAGATTGGCTCGCTACGGGCAATATCCATCCATTAAAGGAACATGTTTTTCAATACATTTAAGAGGTTAGTTATGATCAGTAAAATAGGGCACAGGGCCACAGGGCCACAGGGTAATTATAGCCGCACTGGCAATGGCGACAGTCCTTTTAGGAGCAGGATTTGCAGCCAAGGCGAACGCCTGCACCATCATCCGGTCAGACGCTACGGTAGCTGGCAAGTTAACTAGCCAAAATTGCGTTATACATCCGCCCAGGCCACATCCCATTAGCGGCTCCATCTACAATGCCTCCGTCGATGGAACTGTTGTCCCATCGACTTACACTGTGAACGCCAATACAGTACTTGCCGAACAAGCAGGCACAATACAGAGCCTCTTCAACTACAACACCAATACTTATAAAGTGTGGTTTCCCCATACTTACTTCCAGGCGCACAAATACACATCAAACGGGAAAAAATTCCTACAGATCTATGTTTCCACACAGAGTGCCTATGCCCCAAGTGGCGACAGCGCAACGTTTGTGTTTGATCAAAACGGAAACCTCGCTTCCGGGAATTCTGCTGCCTTGAGTCGCATTCAGACAGAAATACAAGAAGCCGATCCGCAAACAGTAGCCCAGGTCAAAGGAATTGTAAGTTGGTTGCAAGGCCACTGGGGCCAAATAACCGCTTGCGCCACCTTTGCGGGTGGCTTGGCTGCAGGGATCGGCGGAATTGTTGCGATTGCTGGGTCCGGTGGACTTGCGACTGCGTTGATCGGACTCGGGGGTGCATTCGGTGGTGCCGCAGCAATAGCCGCCTCTGAAACAGCATGCTTCTGAGTGAGCAAACATGAACGCCAGACTGACTAAATTGCAAAGGACCATGTTGATCCTGAACCTGGGATTAATCCTGATAGGTATTGCTGTTCTGCTTTCCGACACGTTCACCCACAACTCCATGAGTAATCTCAGAGTCGAACCTGTAGTTATCGTCACCACAGCAATAGCTATCTCCATCCTGATTACATGGGCTTACTTTCTGTGGTTGCGTAAATCCAAAGGGGAAATATTCTGGATCGAGAGGGACGAGGAGAAAATCAGGCGAGCACCGCGGGCAATAATAATAGCCGCATTACCAATAGCCCTGGCTGTCGGCAATGCCCTGTTTGTTGTGCCTACACTAGTACTCACACCCAAACGCGTATTGATCATATCGTGGTCGCTGATCATAGCGTGTTCTTCTCTGCAAATCTTTTTCATTATGACCCGGGGAACATCTTACCTCAGACAACTGAATACCAAATAGGCCAACGCGAAAGGCTCCTTCGGGAGCCTTTCTTCTGCAAGGCCTGTAAAATAGGTAACTTTCCGATCTTTCCACGACCATGGATAAACTCGATCCGCAGGATTTTTACGCCGTCAACGATCTGCTCCCTGAAGAGGAATGGCTGGCGCGGGACGGCCACCGCGCGGTTCGTTGACGAACGCGCCCTTCTGCTCATCCCTGAGGTATTCGAGGCCGGGCGCTTCCCCGCCGAGCTGATTCCCGAGATGGCGGAACTCGGCCTGCTCGGAAGCTATTTTCAGGGCTACGGCTGCGCTGGGCTTACCGAATTCGGCCGCCGCGGCAAACTCACCAGGAGCGCGTGACCAATTTATGCGCCTCGAGATACCCAGCACCAGGCCGGCGATACCCGGCAATGTGGGTTAACGCGCTTACTCAACAATACGGCACGCAGCCCCCAACGTGGGGGCTTGCATTTCCCCATGGATAGATGTATAAAAGATTGGCTCGCTACGGGCAATATCCATCCATTAAAGGAACATGTTTTTCAATACATTTAAGAGGTTAGTTATGATCAGTAAAATAGGGCACAGGGCCACAGGGCCACAGGGCCACAGGGCCACAGGGCCACAGGGTAATTATAGCCGCACTGGCAATGGCGACAGTCCTTTTAGGAGCAGGATTTGCAGCCAAGGCGAACGCCTGCACCCGACGACTTAATAGTGCTGTCGGGGTATCGGAAAACCTGTCGTGTACTCTATTACCACCCGAACCAAACCATTTTAACCAGATATTGCCTAATGCTGCCGTAAGCGGTACGACAAATCCAAGTTCGCAATCTGTAACTTCGCAGATAACCTTTCGGAATTATTTCAGAGGTAAAATAACCAGTATACTCAATATTCGAAATCAGACGATCGAGACGTGGCTGCCACACGCTTACTCAAAAGTTCATGTATATGAACAAAATGGTACCCGCTATGTGCGAATTTACCTCTTCACTCAAAGCCAATATGTGCCTAATGGTGATAACGGCACCTTTGTTTTTGACAGTGCCGGCAAGCTGGTTTCTGGAAGCTCCTACCTCTTGACACGGCTGCGAAACGAAGTACAAGAAGCCGACCCGCAATTAATGGCTCAGACCAAAGGGTTAATAAGCTGGATCGAGGGTAACTGGGATCAGATCGCGGGCTGCGGAATTCTGGCTGCAGGTGCCGCTATTGTCGTACTCTCGCCGTTTGCTGGAGCTGGAGCTGGAGTGGCTGCGGCAGGGGGCAGCGCCCTGTTTGGCGGCTCAATAGACGGGTTATTTCAACGTGCCACAAAGGCCTGCTTTTGAGAAAATTGATCATGAAGGTTGGAAACTTGCAAAGAGCAATGGAGTGGCTGGTGATCCTAGCGGTGACAGTAATCATTGCTACGATGGGATTTGATGCATTTAGTGCTGGTAAGGGCCATGAATGGCTGTTAAACCAACTACCATTGTGGCTTGCATTCGCGACGATGATTGTCATAGGTTTCTTCCAGAGGCGAGTCAAGGGTGGTGCCAAATACTCATTTGCTTTCCGGCGCAGACCTAATTTTTGGATTTACGTTTATTATGCGCTTTGGGCGGCAGCGGCCCTGCTGGTGAAGTTCTTCTTGCCACCTCAGGGCGAAATAATCTATCTCGCCGGCTATTGGTGGCTTGCCAGCATAACCATCTTGGCATTACTCGGGTTCGGGTTCTTTGCCTCTCCAACTCATAGTTCGGAGTATATGCACCCCATAGGGGCAATAACTGGTTTACTGGTACTGACAAGTACCGCGTCCGCTCCGGCATTCATGCTTTTGTGGAACAGACAGGACGGAAATGCGTCGGCGCTTGCTGTCGCGGGAGTCCTTTTGGTAGCGCCTATGTTGTACTGCACGAAGCGAGGATTGTCCCCATTCAAGACCACTAACGCACCAGATGCATAGAATTCCAGCACCCGGAAGGGGAGGGTCCTGCGGGAGCCTTCCCTTCCGGGATGTAGAATAGAGCTTTCCACATTTTTGGATGTCGATGAAACACCTCGATCCGCAGGATTTTTACGCGGTATCCGATCTCATCACTGAAGAGGAACGGCTGGTGCGGGACGCCACCGCGCGTTTCGTCGACGAACGCGCCCTTCCAATCATTCCCGAGGCATTCGAGGCCGGGCGTTTCCCCGCCGAGCTGATTCCCGAGATGGCGGAACTCGGCCTGCTCGGAAGCTATTTTCAGGGCTACGGCTGCGCCGGGCTCGGCGCCACCGCCTACGGCCTGATCTGCCAGGAACTTGAACGCGCCGACTCGGGCCTGCGGAGCTTCGTCTCGGTGCAGACGAGCCTGGTGATGTACCCGATCTACACCTATGGCACCGAGGAACAAAAACAGCGCTGGTTGCCCGGGCTGGCCGCCGGCAAGGCCATCGGCTGTTTCGGCCTGACCGAGCCGCACGGGGGTTCCGATCCCGTCAATCTGAAGACCGTAGCCAAACGGCAGGGAAAGGACTGGCTCCTCAACGGCGCCAAGATGTGGATCACCAATGGCTCGATCGCCGACGTCGCCGTGGTCTGGGCCGCAACCGAGGAGGGGATTTGCGGATTCCTAGTGGAAAAGGGCACGCCGGGTTTTGCGGCCACCGAGATCCACCACAAGATGTCGCTGCGGGCCTCGGTAACCGCGGCGCTTTATTTCGATAACGTGCGCATTCCCGAGGCGAACCGGCTCCCCGGCGCGCGCGGGCTCAAGGGCCCGCTCTCCTGCCTGACCCAGGCCCGCTACGGCATCACCTGGGGCGTCATCGGCGCCGCCCTCGCCTGCTACAACGAGGCCCGGGAGTACGCCAAGGATCGTTTACTTTTTGGCCGCCCGCTGGATCACACTCAACTCACCCAGGTCCGCCTGGCGGAAATGGCCCGGCGGATCACCGCGGCACAACTTCTGTCCTGGCGTCTCGGCAGGCTCAAGGATCAGGGTAAACTCCATCCCAGCCAGGTTTCCCTGGCTAAATGGAACAATGTACGCATGGCCATCGACATCGCCCGGGATGCGCGCGATCTGCTTGGCGGGGCGGGTATTACCGTGGAATACTGCCCGATTCGCCACCTGCTCAACCTGGAATCGGTCATCACCTATGAAGGTACCGAAAGTGTGCACCAACTCGCGGTCGGGCGGGAAATTACCGGCGTGAACGCCTTTTAATGACGCTTGCCCCGAGTGCATGCCGGGGATATCTCCCTCGCATCTCAAAGAGAGTGATTTAGAGAGTGATTTAATGAGTTCTGAAAATTCCACCACCGGATTGAAACGCGCCGCGACTCGCGGCGTTAACCGCACCGAGATCATCGACCGCAATTTCATTGAATTCGTCCGCGGCTGGGACGAACCCGCGCCACCTTCCCGGTTGGATGCACGGATTCCCGGGACCGGCCTAAGCGGTACCGAATTTCTCCAGTTGGTCGAATCACAGATGCTGTCGCGCCACCTGGACCTGGAGGCCCGGGTCATGCGGGCTCACGGCGAAGGCTTCTACACCATCGGCAGTTCCGGTCACGAAGGCAACGTGCTTATCGGGCGCCAGAGCCGTCACACCGACCCCGCGTTCCTGCATTACCGCAGCAACGCCCTCTTCCTGGAACGCGCCCGCCAGGTGCCCACAATCGACCCGGTTCGCGATATCGCCCTGTCCCTGGCCGCCAGCACCGACGACCCGATCTCCGGGGGGCGCCACAAGGTCTTCGGCAGCGTGCCACTGTGGATACCACCACAGACCTCGACCATTGCCAGCCACCTGCCGAAGGCCGTGGGTGCCGCCCTGTCCATGGCACCGGCGGCGCGGGCCGGGTGCCTGCCCATTCCCCGGGACAGCATTGTCGTCTGCTCCTTCGGCGACGCCTCGGCAAACCACGCCACCGCGCTCGCCGCGTTTAACTCGGCCGCCTGGAGCCGGTTCCAGCGCATTCCCTGCCCCATCCTGTTCGTGTGCGAGGACAACGGGATCGGCATCAGCGTGGAAACGCCCCCGGGGTGGATCGAAGCCAACTTCTCGCACCGCGCCGGGCTGGAATACATTCAGGCCGATGGACTCGATATCGCCCATGGCTATGGCGCCGTCGCTGCGGCCGTAGAGCACTGCCGCAGCCACCGCCGCCCGGTATTTCTGCACCTGCGCTGCGTGCGCCTGCTCGGGCACGCCGGCACCGACATCGAGGTGGAATACCGCGGCATCGAGCGGGTTGAAGCCACCGAGGCCCAGGATCCCTTGCTCTATTCGGCCGAAACCGTGCTCGAATCGGGACTGGCCACTCCGGCGGAGCTGCTGCAACGCTACGAAGCCTGCCGCGAGCGCGTGCAGCGGGCTGCCCGGGAGGCTGCCCGGCGACCGCATTTCCGTTCCGCGGAGCAAGTAATGGCACCGCTTGCCCCCTACGCCGCGGATAAGGTCCGAGCCGAAGCCGAGCGCTTCGATTCCGACTTCGAAGCCCGGCGCACCGAGGCCTTCGGGGGCCGCGACCGACTCCCGGAGAACGGGGTAAAACGCCATCTCTCGATTCAGATCAACCAAGCACTTATCGAGCTAATGGCAAAGTATCCCGAAATGACGATCTTCGGCGAGGATGTGGCCCGCAAGGGAGGCGTGTACACCGTGACCAGCGGGCTGCGTGCTCACTTCGGCCGCGGACGGGTATTCGACACGTTGCTCGATGAAACCACCATTCTCGGCCTGGCCCAGGGCCAGGCGCTGATGGGCCTGTTGCCGTTCCCCGAGATCCAGTACCTGGCCTATCTGCACAACGCCCTCGACCAGCTTCGTGGTGAGGCAGCCTCGCTACAGTTCTTCTCCAACGCCCAGTACGCCAACGCCATGGTGGTGCGCCTCGCCTCGTTCGCCTACCAGAAAGGCTTCGGCGGTCACTTCCACAACGACAACTCCTTCACCGCGTTGCGCGACATCCCCGGACTGGTAATCGCCTGCCCCTCACGCGGCGACGATGCCGTCGGCCTGCTGCGCACCGCCGCCGCACTTGCCCGCATCAACGGCCGCGTGACCGCCTTCCTCGAGCCCATCGCGCTCTACATGACCAAGGATCTCTACACCCCGCAAGACGGTCTCTGGCGCTGCGCCTATCCCGCACCCGGAACCGCCGTGCCCTTCGGTGAACCCCGGATCTATCACCCCCGCGCTACCGATCTGCTCATCATTACCTATGGCAACGGCGTGCCGCTGGCGCTGCGCACCGCCAACAGACTCCGGACCGAAGCCGGGCACAAAATCCGCGTACTCGACCTGCGTTGGCTCAAGCCGCTGAATGCGAACCAGATCGCCAGGCATGCCTCGGTCTGTGGCCGGATCCTGGTACTCGATGAAGGCCGCAGGAGCGGCGGAATCGCCGAACAGATCTTCACCCTGATCGACGAGCATTGCCCCGCCGGGGTTACCAAGGCCCGCTGCGTGGGAGCCGACAGCTTCATCCCCCTCGGCGGGGCCGCCAACCTCGTACTGGTAGGGGAAGAAGCCGTTTGCACCGCCGCACGCAAGTTGCTCGCATAAACTCATGCCACCATGGGGCATGGCATCCCCCGCCAACGCCGCAGTGCTAGGCTGAGGCTGTTTTCAATGGATAGCTTGCGAATGAAGAATATATTTCAATTCGACTGGATCTGGATCCTCGCCACGATAGCGGTTATTGCCCTTGGACTGTATCGACGCGGCAAACACCTGATCGGGCACCAACGCTACAACGCCACCCGGATGGGATTGCGGATCGGGATCCTGGCGGGGCTCCTCGCCTGGATCCTGGTTCAGGTTGTAATGTACCTGCCGCAAAATCTTCCCGGCGCCGTGGCCGGGGGTCTTGTCGGATTGGGAGTCGGCGCCCTGGCTACCCGTTTTTCCGCGGTGGGAAACGACGCAAAAGGTTCATGGTACGTGCCCAACATCTGGCTCGGCATCGGGCTGATCGCACTTTTAATCGGCCGCTACCTGTACGAAATCTTTTACCTCCTGCCGCAAATGAGGGCTCTGGTGCGGCAAGCGAGCCAAACTGGAAAAGAAAGTGGCATCCTCGCCTTTACCGTTCACCCGCTGCTCGAAGGAATTCTGTTCCTGGTGGTGTGTTATTACCTCGCCAACTACCTCGGCATCATGATTCGGATCCGCCGCCTTCCCCCCGCCAAAACCACCACCTGAGACCCGAATCGCAAGTCATGGCACCCCGGATTCACTGCTGCCCCGTCAGCAAAGATGAATGGACCCCGGACGGGATCAACCTGGAAAAAGAGCGAAGGCAAGGATTTTCAACGAGCGGCGCGGGATTGAAGGACCGGTGGTATGACGCGACAGAACCCCGCTTTCCACCCGGTAGGTCCGATCCCCGACATGAAGTTTACCAAGAACTTGACGTGCACGGCATAGTAAGTTGAAGCCTGTTGTGACCGTTCCCCGAGGAAGCCCACGCTTGGCAGAGACACGGCTAAAGACCAAGCCGGACGAGCGCAAGACGCTGTACGAGGCGGCCCTGGCGCTGGATTTTACGCCCGCCGTGGCCACGGCCCTGGCGCGGGTGGCCCATGAGGCGAGTTGGCGGGCCACCCGGCTTGCCGCCCACCTCGACCCCGAACTCAAGGACATGGCGCCGCCGGGCACGCTCCCCGATATCGGGAAAGCGGCCGAGCGCGTGGCGCTCGCGCTCAGGAACCGGGAAGTGATCGGCCTGGTATGCGATCACGATGCCGATGGAACCACGAGCGCCATCATCTATATCAAGGCATTGACCGAGGTATTCGCGCACCCGCGCGCACGGGTGCGCCTGTACGTGAGCCACCGCTTGAACGAGGGCTACGGCCTGTGTGAACCGGTGGCCGAGCGCATCCTCTCCGACCAGCCGCGGCCCTCGCTCATCCTCACGGCCGACTGCGGATCGCATGACGGCGAGCGCATCATCCGGATCAAGGAGGCCGCCGGCGCCGAGACCGTGGTCACGGACCACCACAGCGCCCACATCGAAGTGCCGGGCGCCTACGCCTTCGTGAACCCGAAGCGTGCGGACGCGGGGAGTGGCCCGGATCCGAACATCGCGGGGTGTATGGTCGCCTGGTGCCTGATGGCACACACCTTCCGGGTGGTTCACGGCGGGGAGAGAAACGCCGCGAGAACCCGCCTGGTTCGCTTGCTCGATTACGCCGCCCTCGGCACCGTGGCCGACTGCGTGGATATTTCCACGCCCACGAACCGGGCGGTCATCCGCTACGGCTTGAAGCGCATGAGCCTGTGCTCCCGCCCGTGCTGGCGGGTGTGCAAGGAGTGGCTCAGGCTGAATCCGGACGAGGCGATCCGCGCGGAGGATATTGCCTACCAGGTAGCGCCCAGAATCGCCTCCACGGGGCGGCTGGACGAGTCCCGCCCGGGTATCTATTTCCTGGGTGCCGCTAGCCTGGCCACCGCCCGGCGCTACGGCAACCTGCTGGAGGAGGCGAACAACGAACGCAAGCAGATCCAGGCCGAAATGCTGGAGAAACTCCTGGAAACGCTCCCGGAGCCGACGCAGATGGCCTCTCGCGTGGTGGTCGCAGGTTCCCGCAACGGTCATGCGGGCATCCAGGGCATTGTCGCCTCGCGCCTGGCCGAGACCTACCGGCGCCCGGCTTTCGTTATGACGCTCCCGCCCGGCACGAAAGGCTGGCGGGGGTCGGCCCGCTCGGGCGATAGCGGCATCTGCCTGGTGAACGTCAAGTCCCCCGGGACCTCGCTCATGGGCCGAGTCGCGGCCACTCACCCGGATCTATTCGAGCGTTTTGGGGGACATCATGCCGCGGCCGGCATGATACTGCGCGATACCGAGCAGGACACGTTGATCCGCTTTACCGAGGCCCTAAACGAGGCGGCGCTTGAACTGGGATTCGAACCTCGTGCGAATACCCCGGTACAGGCCGATTCCGAGCTGGACCTGGATGAGATCACGCCGGGGCTGGTGACACAGCTCGATCGGATCGAACCGACCGGAAAGGGCCTGCGCCGGCCGATTTTCGCCGTAAAGGCCTTTCGCTCGGACCCGCGGCCATTCAAGAGCGGATCGCCCGGGGCAAATATCTTCCTTTCGAAACAACCGGGCGCAAACACGGGCTTGCGCGTTGGCGTTTTCGATAACCGCATGCTCCAGCGGATCGAGGATTCAAGCGGCGCCGATCCCTGGATCTGGGTGGTCGAGATCGGTGTGTTCAAGGGACACCCATCGCTGTCGTTGCGGGCGGCCTATCCTCCCCAGGCAAGGGGAGCCATTTCTTGATTTACACTCGGGACCATTCGTTTTTACCCTGGGAACCCGAACCAAAGTAATACAAAGACGGTTACCCCGGCAAGACTCCAAGCCGGCCAGATAGATCGCCTCGGCTTGGGGCGGCAAATAAGAACTTTACCGGCAGGATCGCCGCCGCTAAAAGCGCCGCATGGGGAAAAAGCCAAACCCTTGGTCTGCGCCAGGAACCCAATGAACGCGCGGCGCCGCCCTTGACCCATCCCTGAAGAAAAGCGGCACGGCAATGATGATGGGAAGCAACACGGGCAGGTTGCTTAACAGCCATCCAGCGCCCTTACCAGCGGTAAATGTAGAAAATAGGTTGACTCCTATTGCAACGAGGATCCCCATTATCGCCAGGAACCCTACTCAATTCACCACTTTTGGCAAATCTCCCCCGGAGATTCGCATGGCTAATTTCCTCGAAAGCAGGACCTTCGGACACGTTGAATACTTACGCGGATAAATTCTATTGTCATATCTTTTTCCCGGTCAACGCACGAATCAGCGTGCAGGTCACAACGCCCCCCACTGGAGCAGCAAGCATTCTCCGCTTGGGAATCCCCCCCCGCCCTTACTGCAAAGGTGCACTCGGGAAGCCGGAAAACCGACTCGAAAGGCGCTTGAATTCTACCTCTTAAACCGGTGATTAAGGGCACCCTGTGGGTAGGGCAGCGGCGGAAACTTCCCTGCCGCCTCTCCAAATCCGGCATCCGCCGACCCCTAGGAAATGAATTGACCTTCGCTGAATTTCGATGATCGGTAAAAATGTTTTACCTAGGGCTGGCGCGAGCCGTGGAAACCGTGTAGGATGCTTCTGAAGGCGAAACGATGGAAACGGCGGATGGTTCCCCACCACCACCTCCAGAAACCGGGACAAAGCGCTTTACCAGCAATGGCACAGACTTCGGTTGCGCTTTTTTTCCCGAATATGTCGCTCACCCATTCGCGGCATCAAACCTCATCCGGAGCCATCCGCTCATGAAAGCGGTCATTCTGGCGGGCGGATTGGGAACCCGTTTGTCTGAAGAAACGGGCATACGCCCCAAACCCATGGTGGAAATCGGCGGCATGCCGATTCTGTGGCACATTATGAAAACCTACTCGGCCCATGGCATCGATGAATTCATAATCTGCCTCGGGTACAAGGGGCATTTGATCAAGCAATTTTTTGCCGACTATGCGTTGCGCCGTGCCGATATCACCGTGGACCTGGCCACCCGTGAGATCCACTATCGCCACCAAGGATGCGAGCCCTGGCAAGTCCACCTCATCGATACCGGCGATGCCTCCATGACCGGAGGACGCTTGCGCCGGATTCACCACCTCCTCGGCGAGGAATCTTTCTGTATGACCTATGGCGATGGCCTGACCGATGCCGACATCGGTGCCGAAATAGCTTTCCATCAACGGCATCAACGCAAAGCTACACTCCTTGCGGTTCAGCCGGCGGGACGCTTTGGGGCCTTTGAACTACATGCCGACGACCTTCACGTACCCGCTTTCCACGAAAAACCGGCGGGTGATGGGGCCTGGATCAGCGGCGGCTACTTTATCCTCGACCCCGTGGTAATCGACTACATTGAAGATGACGCTACGGTCTGGGAGCGCGAACCCATGGAGCGTCTCGCCCGGGAGGGAGAGCTGCTGGCGTTTCGGCATTCCGGCTTTTGGCAGCCCATGGACACCCTTCGCGACCGCCAGTACCTGGAATCGCTGTGGGCCGGAAACTCCGCCCCCTGGCGGTGCTGGGACGACGGCCCGGCGCCCATGGATCGGCGTGGGGAGCGAGTGCGGGCATGAGGATCCTCATCACCGGGAACCTCGGCTATATCGGCCCGGTACTGGTCCGGCATCTGCGCACCAGCCGCCCCGAGGTCGAGTTGATCGGCCTCGACCCGGGATATTTTGCCGGTTCACTCACTACCACCGGCCCCTGGCCCGAATCCCGGCTGGATCTGCAGCATTACGGCGACGTGCGCGATGTGGACGAAACCCTGTTTCGCGGCGTCGATGCCGTGGTGCATCTTGCGGCCCTGTCCAATGACCCTATTGGCAAGACTTTCGAGGATCTCACCGCCGATATCAACCAGGCCGCCACCGTGTGGGTCGCGCGCTTGGCCCGAGCCGCCGGAGTCGGCAGCTTCGTATTTGCCTCCAGTTGCAGTGTTTACGGCGCCGGATCCGACACGCCGCGGATCGAATCCGATACGCTCGCCCCGCTCACCGCCTACGCGTGCTCCAAGGTCGGCAGCGAACGCGAGTTAGCCCTGCTTGCCGGCCCCGACTTTCATGTCACCGCACTGCGTTTCGGTACCGCCTGCGGCATGAGCGAACGCCTGCGCCTCGACCTGGTTCTCAACGACTTTGTCGCCACCGCGCTCGCCAAGGGACGCATCGAGGTTCTCTCCGATGGCAGCCCCTGGCGTCCGCTCATCCACGTCGAAGACATGGCCCGCGCCATCGACTGGGCCCTGGACCGCACCTCGGGAGCCGATTTCGAGATAGTAAACACCGGCTCAGATCAGTGGAACCACCGGATTCTCGATCTCGCCCAGGCCGCCGCCCAGGCCGTCGGCAACATAGAAGTAACCATAAACCCCGAGGCCGCCCTTGACAAGCGATCCTATCGGGTGAATTTCGCACGGTTTCGCGAACTCGCTCCCGATCATCAGCCGTGCTGGACCCTGGAAGCAGCAGTGAACGATCTCAAGGCCGGCCTGGAGGCAATCGGTTCCGCCGATGAGGATTTCCGCGAGGGCCCCTACATGCGGCTTAAGGCCCTCAACCGTCTGTGTGCGGACGGCTGGCTGGGACCCGATCTGCGCTGGCGCCGCGAGGGTATCGGCCGTGCTCCCTGGCGGGGATCGGCGCCACCGTGATCTTCGACGAACTCCCCGTCGTCGGCGCTTACCTCATCGGACTGGAGCCTCATGCCGATGAACGCGGCTTCTTCGCCCGGGCCTTCTGTGCCCGGGAATTTGCCGAACACGGCCTCGTCGAGCGGTTCGTGCAGGCTAACCTCAGTCATAACCCGCATCAGGGTACCTTGCGGGGGCTGCATTTCCAGCGTTCTCCCCACGCCGAGGCCAAGCTGGTGCGTTGCACCCGTGGCGTCCTGTTCGACATCGTGGTCGACCTGCGCGCCGGCTCGCCGACCTATGCCCACTGGGCCGGTGCGGAGTTGAGCGCCGACAATCGCCGGGCCCTCTATGTCCCCGAGGGCTGCGCCCACGGCTTTCAAACCCTCAGCGACGACACCGAGGCATTTTACCTGGTTTCGGCCTTTTATACCCCCGACGTCGAAGCGGGACTGCGCTGGGACGACCCCCGCTTGGCCATCGACTGGCCGATTCGTCCGCCGCGGTTGATCTCGCCCAAGGATGCCGCCTGGCCCACCTTGGATGAGTTCCCCTCATGATGGTTATCGACAAGTTTCTCGGCGAACGCGAGGCCGCGAACCGGCCCATCCGGGTCGGCATGATCGGCGCCGGCTTCCAGGGCCGCGGCATCGCCCTGCAACTGGTCGCCCGCCGCGCCCCGGGCCTGCGCCTGGCGGCCATTGCCAACCGCCATCTCGAAGGGGCCAGGCGTGCCTACCGCGAGGCCGGGGCCCCCGAACAAACCGCAGTTGAAAGTCCGCTCGCCCTGGCGCGCTCCGTTGCCGCGCAACAGCCGGCGGTGACCGAAGACGCGACGGTCCTGACCGACTGTCCCGAAATCGATGTTATCCTCGAAATAACCGGCAGCATCGAGTACGCCGCCGGAATGGTCTTGCGCGCCATCGATCACGGCAAGCATGTGGTGATGATGAACGCCGAACTCGACGGTACCCTCGGACCCATCCTCAAGACCTATGCCGAGCGGGCCGGCGTGTGCCTGACCCAGTCCGACGGCGACCAGCCCGGAGTGATCGGCAACCTCTATCGCTTCGTGGTCTCGATCGGTGCCGAGCCGGTCCTGGCCGGTAACATAAAGGGCCTGCACGACCCGTACCGCAACCCCGACACCCAGGCCGGATTCGCCCGCCGCACCCACCAGCGCGCATCCATGGTCACCTCTTTTGCCGACGGCACCAAGATATCCTACGAAATGGCGGTGGTGGCCAATGCCACCGGCATGCGCGTGGCGCGCCGGGGTATGTACGGCCCCACCGTTCCTCCCGGCACCCACGTTCAGCATGCGCCGGAGTGGTACCCCCCCGAAGCGCTGGAACGGCCGGGTGGCATTGTCGACTACGTTGTCCAGGCCGAACCCGGTCCCGGGGTGTTCATGATCGCCCGCCACGGCCACCCTACCCAGCGCGAATATCTCAAGCTTTATAAGCTCGGCGATGGTCCCTACTACGTTTTCTACCGCCCCTATCACCTCTGCCACTTCGAGGCCCACCACAGCATCGCCCGTGCCGCCCTCTTCCAAGACGCCACCCTCGCGCCCCGCGCCGGCCTGGTGGTGGAGGTGGTGGCCGCCGCCAAGCGTGATCTCCTCCCCGGCGAAGTCCTCGACGGCTTTGGCGGTTTCCTAAACTATGGGCTCGCCGAAAACGCCGATGTCGTCGCCCGCGACAATCTCTTGCCCCTGGGAGTGGCCGAAGGCTGCCGCCTCAAATGCGCGCTGCCCAAGGACCGGGTCCTGACCTACGCCGACGTGGAAATTCCCCGTGGACGCCTGATCGAGCGCCTGCGCGAAGAACAGGCCAAGCGTTTCGCGAGTTCAACCGGAACCGGCGCATGAGCCTGCGCGCGGGGGCCAAGCGCCGCATCAAGGATTGGGTAGTCCGCCTGTTCAGCACCCCCGCCCGCGATCTGCAGCTCGCCATGATCCGTCGCGCCGCCGATAGCACCGCCGCCTATATCGAAACACACATGCCGGCCACCCCGACGGTGCTCGACACCATGACCCATCTGCGCCAAGCCCTGAAGGCGGTAACGGTGGCGGGACTCTACCTCGAATTCGGAGTCTGGAAGGGCCGCACCTTGCGGGTCATTGCCCGAACCGTGGCCGATCACCCGGTCTATGGTTTCGACTCGTTCGCCGGCTTGCCCGAAGATTGGTGGCGATTCGGCAAGGGGAATTTCGCCCTCAAGCAACCGCCGCAAATGCCCTCGAATGTCACCCTGGTCAAGGGCTGGTTCGACGAAACGCTTCCCGAATTCCTTGCTCAACGCCCGGAGCCGGTCGCCTTTATCCACATCGACTGCGACCTGTATAGTTCGACCCAGACCGTACTGAACCTGCTTGCCCCGCGTCTTTGCCCGGGTACGGTGATCGTTTTCGATGAGTATTTCAACTACGCCGGATGGAAGGAGCACGAATTTCGGGCTTTTCAGGAATTTATCGCCGAATCCGGCTGTACCTACCGCTACCTCAGCTACGTGCGTTGGGGCGCGGAGGTTGCCGTCCGGATCGAGTCGGTCCCCCCCCGGGATTGACCGGTACCCGACTATTCACCGCCGAACGGGATCTCACCCCATTTACCGACCCCGATCCAATCAAGATAACCATATCGGCGCCACTCAGGGCAACAGGCCGGAAGGATGGCCGAAACGCTTGGCCCAAACGGCGGCCACTATCCCCACGATTCTCGGTGCCGGGTAGGCAAACCAGGCAACGGTGCGGCGGGCGGGATGGGGCGCCAAAGATAATGACAGCTCCCAGGCTTTATGCCCTTCGCTGGCTCTACCCTGCATTGCCAGGCGGGCACCCGCGTACCACAGCCAGGAAGCCGCGCGCCGAGATAACCCGGGTTCGCTGCGGTAGGCATCCAGGTACTTGGAAATAATCTGCACGGTGCATTGATGATCGGCCCGGGCATTGACCGATTTCGGGGTAGCCCAGGCCGCCATCAGCACCTCGGGAAGAAATTGAATGGGTCCTTGCTGCGCCAACCTCAGGGCCAGATCCCAATCCTCGAACCGCCGCAGCCGTGCATCGAACCCCCCGACCGCCAGCAAGGTCTCGCGCCCGACCACCAGCGTGGGGGTACCGATGGTAGAACCCCGCAACAAGCGATGATAAATCTCCCCCCCAAGAGATTCTTCATCCCCGCTCGGCCTGATTCGTTCCCGCCCTCCCAGCCGTTGCAACATGCGGCAGTAACAGGCCACGGCCCCCCTGGAATTCGCGTTCTTCACCAGAGCCTGCACTTGTTTTTCCAGCTTGTCCGGATACCACTCGTCATCGCTGTCCTGAAACGCCACATAACGGCCCCTCGCCTCGTGGATGCCCCTGTTCCGGGCTTCGCAGGGACCGGAATTCCGCCGTAGCCGCAGCCGTACGATGCGGGGATCATCGTAGCCGGCGAGAATCTCGGCAGTGCGATCGGTGGAGGCATCATCGACTATGATCAGTTCGAAATCGTGATAAGTTTGGGCAAGAACGCTGTCGATCGCGCGCGGGAGCACGGGTGCCCGGTTATAGGTCGGGAGCACAACACTTACCGCCGGTTCGGCCGGACGACCGGGAAGGCGGTTCAACTTTCCGAATCCAGCACTGGGCGGTTGTCCACCACATCCGGCGCAACACGCCAACGGGCTCCCTCCAGGCAAGCGGAATCCCGTGAGCAAGGTGGAGATAAAATTCCGGGATCTCCCGGATACAAACCCGTGTCCACCGATTTCGCTGCCAGGACCCGGTGAACCCGGTATCGCGGAGGCGGCCACCAATGCAAGCCACGGATGTCGAGAACTTCCACCCCCCCAAGGGATGGATGCCGGTGTCTGTCTGCGGACAAACGCAGATAGAGCGGCTCATAAGACGGCCAGCGATGATAGGGGATCCAGGTCCAGGCATCATGCCTTTGGTATACCCGCCGTAACCGGCGGGCGACCCGCCGATTGGTAGGCAGTCTCACGGCTTCATCCCAAGCGTATCGCTCCGCCAGAATCCGGGCATAACCCGAGCTGCGAGGGCCGATGTAACCGCTAAACCCGAGCCGATAACCATGCTCTGCCTGCAGGGCTTCCACCACTCGATAAATCTGGATGTGTTCGGGATGGCCATACTCTCCCCAAGGATTATGGGTATAGACCGTGGAAAACCTCTTCAGAATTCCGTCCAGCCGCCGCCGCAAGATCCGGTAATTTCTCCTGTAATTCCGGCGTGTCTCCAGGTTGGTGATGGCTATCCCGGCTTCCGTACTGACGGGGTGATCCCAGTCCACGTGCCGAAACGCACCCGCGCTGGGCAGATGCAAGGAGAGAAACCGCGGCAGTGACAATTCGGCAAGTGCCGCGAGGCGCCCCGCGGAGGCCCTCGGCTCATCAGGGATATCACCGAAACAGAACACGACCAGGTCAACCCGGGCGAGGACCGAACTCAACCACAGGATCTCATCATCCGGATGCGCCACCACCAAGGCGGTCATAGCAGGCACCCCCTTCACGGCAAGAGTGCCTTCCCGCGCCACTTGGCCCAAGCCGCCGCGATGAATCCGATCGACTGGGGAGCAAGCCGGCTGGCTCGGCTGACCAGCCAATGTCTCCAGCCCGGGGAAAGCTCGATGGACCACCCCAGCGCCTGACGCCCCTCCCGGATCCGCCCCTGCATCAACAGCCGGACTCCGGCATACCATAACCATCCCCCCGCCTTGCGAGCCAGCTGAGAGTCGGCACGGTAGCTCGCAAGATGCTTGCCGATAATGCGAACCGTCGGGCCATGATCCGCTACACCATGAATGGAATCGGGGCTATGATGACTGATTACCAGGGTTTCATCAACAAATAAAAACCGGTGTTCACGCGCGAGCCGTAGTACCAGGTCCCAGTCAACCCAGCGCGACAGCGCCTCATCGAACCCACCCACCTGCTCCAAGGACGCCTTTTCCACAATCAGGGTCGGCGTGGCGATCAAGCTTTGTTGCAACAACAGCCGGAACAGCGATCCCTGCAACCGCCGGGCCGCGGCCTGGGGATATATCCTGGGTTCCGTCCCTTCACCCACCAAAATGCGGCGGCAAAAACAAGCTGTGCAGCTTGGGTCCGGTGTTCGGACAAACGCCGCCATCTGGCGCCCAAGCTTATTGTCATGCCATTCGTCATCGCTATCCTGAAAGGCGATATACCGGCCCTTAGCCACGCGCAAACCGGCGTTTCTGGCGACACATTGCCCCCCGCGCTGCTTCAGGCTGTAGAGCCGTACCCGGGGGTCGTCATAGCCCGCCATGAGTTCCGGAGTGGCGTCGCTGGATGCATCATCGACCACGATCAGTTCGAAATCACGATAAGTCTGGGCGAGAACACTGTCGATCGCACGTGCCAGGGTATGCGCCCGGTTATGGGTAGGGAGAATTACGCTGACTGTAGGAGCGGAAGCATTCATTGGATTACTGTGGATGGCTTGCCTCCTGCCTGTTCTTTCAGGTTAAGCCCATTCATCCCCGAATGCAATCACCCCTACGGCCGGCGGTGAAAATGTGGATTGAAAAACAACTTCAAGTGTACATTCGCGGACCAATCTTATCCCGGCGACTTGCCCAAGGTGGATTCCCGGAATCGCTACTGAGATCTGCTCATGCCCGGCAAGCAGGACGCTGCCGAAGTATCCTTCCAGTGCTTGTTTTTTGCTTCACCCCTGGTGATACCGTTCTATGGTACATAGCCCATGCGGATCCTCCCAAGCACTGCGTGCCTATGAATGGGTCCTTAACGCCTGAGTCAAGCAAATATCCATTAAGTTTCTGATATACTGTTACATTCTCGGCTATCTAAATATGAAATATGCCTTTTTTCACCGGACCGGGAACCCCTGGGCCCCGCTCGGCCCGCCTCTACCGAAATCTTCCGCTTGACTTGACAAAATAATTCTCTTACCCACCCGGCCGGGTTACCGCCGGGAGGGCCGGACCGGAGCAAAATCAACCCCATGTCATTCGATACCCTCGGCCTGGCGGCCGAACTCCTGCGCGCCGTCGGCGAGCAAGGCTATAGTGAACCCACGCCTATCCAGCGGCAGGTGATTCCCGCAATTCTGGCCGGCCGGGATGTCTTGGCCGGCGCCCAGACCGGCACCGGCAAAACGGCCGGTTTCGCCCTGCCGTTATTGCAGCGGCTGAACGCAAGTCCCATAAGGAACGGTCGCCGCCCGATCCGGGCCCTGATTCTTACCCCGACCCGGGAGTTGGCGGCCCAGGTAAGCGCCAGCATAAGAACCTATGGGCGTCACCTGCCGTTGCAGTCGACGGTAGTCTTCGGTGGGGTCAAGATCAATCCGCAAATACAAAGACTGCGCCGCGGCGTCGATATCCTAGTGGCCACACCCGGCAGGCTACTGGACCATATTAGCCAGAAGACAGTGAATCTGTCGCAGGTCGAAATCCTGGTGCTGGACGAAGCCGACCGGATGCTGGACATGGGCTTCATTCACGATATCCGCAAGGTACTTGCCCTGCTGCCCAAGAGCAGCGCCCGCCAGAGCCTGTTGTTCTCCGCCACTCTTTCCAATGCGGTTAAACAACTTTCCGCCCGCCTGCTCAACCGTCCCAAACTGATTGAGGTCACGCGCTGCAATGCGACCGCGGCGCGGATCGAGCAGGTGGTTCACCCGGTGGACAAGTGCCGCAAACGGGAATTACTCAGTCATATGATCGGTTCGCGCAACTGGCGCCAAGTATTAGTATTTACCCGCACCAAGCACGGGGCCAATCGCTTGGCCCAGCAGTTGGAGCGGGACGGCCTGAGCGCCGCCGCCATTCATGGCAATAAGAGTCAGGGCGCCCGCACCCGGGCGTTGTCCGGGTTCAAGCACGGTGAGGTGCGAGTGCTGGTCGCCACCGATATTGCGGCCCGCGGCCTGGATATCGTTCAGCTTCCCCACGTGGTGAACTACGAGCTACCCAACGTGGCGGAGGACTATGTACACCGCATCGGACGCACCGGGCGCGCCGGTAACCAAGGGCAGGCGATTTCCCTGGCCTGTATAGATGAGCACGAGCTGTTGCGGCATATCGAGCAACTATTGCAGCATAAAATCCCCCAAGTGGTCTTGGAAGGCTACGAGCCGGATCCCGGCATTCGGGCGGAGCCTATTCAAAACGGGCGCAATGGCAAGAGGCGAAACGGTAAGCCCCACCCCCAGTCCGGGAACCCGCTCGCCGATCGTCCCCGGCGACGGTCGTCCGCCAAAAGGCCGGCGGGCAAACGTCGGTGGGAATCGTCTGGAAGTTACTCCGCTCAGCGCCATAGGTAGCGGCACAACAGAACCATAGAGGCCTTTGAGCCCCAAGAAGAGAACAAGCGGTCGCGGTGTTGCTTATAAGGAGCCGGTTCGCAGTCTCAAGGCATATGCCGGCCTTCCCATCCAGTCCCGGCAAGCCGCTGGAAGGAGATCGGGGATAGGAGGAATCCCCGAATACGTGCCGTGCGCTCAGTCCTTGGTGCGTTTCGGGTCGAGATTACGCAGTAAGAAGGGTGGACTCGCCTCGCCGAAATAGATCGTTCGATGAGGGAACGGAATCTCGATCCCTTCGACATCAAAGGCTTTCTTGACCCGGGCCAGGAAGGCCCGGCCGGTGGCCCACTGGCTCCCCGGTTTGGCCTTGATTCTCCCCTTGATGGTCACCGCCGAATCGGTCAGCTGATTGACACCGAAAATCTCCATTTCGGCAACCATGTTGGCACCGAGTTCGGGATCATTTTTCAGCTCCGCACCGACGCGCTCGATAACCGCGATGACCCGGTCGATATCTTCCTTATAGGCGACGCCGATTTCAAAAGTGTACCCTCCCCAGTCCCGGGTCATATTCGCCAAGCTTTCGATCGAACCATTCGGAAACACGTGCACCACCCCATCCAGATCACGCAAAAGAGTGGTACGGAAATTGATTGCCTCGACCACTCCCCCGGTTCCATTGAGGATGGCGACATCTCCCACCCGGATCTGGTTTTCCGTAATGATGAAAAATCCTGAAATGATGTCTTTCACCAGGCTCTGAGCCCCGAACCCAAGCGCCACGCCGACGATACCGGCACTTGCCAGTAGTGGTCCGATCCGGATACCGACCTGGGTTAAAATCATCATCCCTACCAGCAACCAGAAAACGATCGAAATCAATCGATTGGTTAGTCGCATCAGGGTATCGGCCCGCTTTTTGGCTTCGGCGGCACCATCGCCCTGAGCGGCGATGCGATGCGCGTAGCGGCGCTCGAATCCACGCAATGAATAACGAATGAGCTTCAGTATGATCCAGGCGATAATAAAGATCGCCACCACCCGGACCACGCTGTAGGCAAGCGTAACCCAATCGACCTGATTGAGTAATTTATCCAGCAGTTTCATCCCTGTCTCTCCATGGTGTCACTCGATCCGCTGCCGGGGGACTCCCTCGGGCTACCGGCATCGCGGGATAAGTGACTCTAACAGAGTCTCAAGGGACACTCCAAGCCGAACCGAGTGGGGGGGCAGGATTCAGCCGCGGCGCATGGCCTCAGGGATGCGTACGGCAAGCACCTCACCCCGGGCAGTGGTCCGACCCCCGGCATCCAGATTGACCTCGACCCGGACCTTGCGCTTCCCTACCTCCAGTGCCCGCGCCCGAAGCCGTAAGGGGCCCATCGGGGTTGGCTGGAGATAGTCCACACACAACCGCGCGGTCACGAACCTTAACCGCGGCTCACTTCCCAGCGCGCGCCGTTCCCGGCGGTAAGTCGCCGCCGCGGCCGCCGCCATGGCGTGACAATCAATCAGCGATGCGATAAGCCCGCCATAGACAAACCCTGGAACCCCGATATACCGGGGCAGGGGGTCTACTTCGGCAATGATCTCCTCCCCCCGTACCCGGCTCTTCAGGTGCAGTCCCTGCTCATTGAGCCGACCGCACCCGTAGCAGTGCGAAAAATCGTCGGGGTAGGTATCTTGAATCACCTCATCCCGATTACTCATTCCGGGCCTCCCCTTGACGTACCCGCTCGACCTGCCGGGTCAAGCAGGAAAACACGACCGCCGGCCTGGTCTGCGGGGCGATATCGATCCGCCATATCCCATTGACAAGAATGACCGGCGCGCGCATCACGCTAAATCGTTCAGCCAAAGCCTGAGCACGAAGCATCGCCTGGGCGGTACGGGAAGAGCCCCAGGCCGCCTGAAATTCGACCGGTACGATTCCCCAAGGTTTAAATATTCGTGCAAGTGCCGACTCATCCGGTTCATTATCACCCGAACTTTGAGCCAGGCTGAATAAGCTCGGCAATACAGGTTCCATGACGCCCAGGATGCGGGCTACGAAAAAAGCCTGGACGAACATACGATCGTGCGCCGTTATCAGGGGTTCCTGATCCACCCGGACAGCATTCCCCGCACCGGCGGTCCAGTTTTTCAAACCCTTGAGCAGGGCTTGTGAAGTCGGCGAAAAATCGAAAAATATCCGAATACTTACCTGATTGGGAGCCACCCCGCTTGGTTGGGTCGGCATAATCCGGCTCACCTGGACTCCGCCTGTGGTGGCCAGTGCCGACGGAATCAGGATAACCCCCACGAACAGGGCCGCCACCGCTCGCACCCGGAACTCAATATGCCACGATATCCACTCTATACGCCTGATGCTACACCTTCCTCAACCGCTTTGACATGTTGATCGGAATTCTACGGAATTCATATTGTAAAGTGTTGCAGTGTTTTCGCTGCCATTCTGCCCGGGCTTGCCCATGCACGATACCGATCGCCTAACCCGAACGCACGACTATGATAAGAGGAGACAGCGCTTGCTTTGCACCGCGGAATTTCTTACCAGTGCAGCCACCCTAAGCGGCATGCCCGCGGATGCAGGTCGCGAGGTGGCTTTCGCCGGGCGATCTAACGCCGGTAAATCGAGCGCCCTCAATCGGCTCACTTCCCGGCGCGCCTTGGCGCGTACCAGTTCCACCCCGGGGCGCACCCGACTAATCAACTTCTTTGCCCTCGTCCCGGACCAATCCCTGCGCCTGGTGGATCTTCCCGGCTACGGCTATGCCCGGGCATCGAAAGCGGAACAAACGGGCTGGGCCCGGCTTGCCGCCCGCTACCTAGGTGAGCGCCAATCGCTGGTTGGAGTCGTACTTCTGGCCGACATTCGCCTGGCACTGAAAACCTCCGACCGCTTGCTCATGGACTGGGTTCTGGATCGCAAAGTCCCGCTTATGGTGCTGGCTACCAAGGCCGATAAGCTATCCCGTGGAGCGGCCCTCCAGGCCCTGCGCAATTTAGGCAAGACTCTACCCCCCCACGCCGAGGCGCTGGCTTTCTCGGCCCGGACCGGAGTGGGAGAGCGAGCGGTACGTAATTGGGTAGAGCGACGCTTAACGCCCGCTTGTTGAATACGGAAATTCCCGCCCAGGCGCTAAAAAAGCCCGGTGTTCGGATGAACACCGGGCAGTTGCTTTCCGGCTTGGGGTTGCCGGGCTCCGCTCAGGGAGGGAAGAGCGGATCGAACGTCTTGATGACGCTCAATAGATAAGACCGGCCACCCGGAGAGAAGTTCCAATGCGCTTCATTCTTTGTTCCGCCCGGGCTAACCCTGGCGACATTCGGGCGGGGTCCAAAAGAGAGGTATGATCCGGTTGTTCCCCCAACAAAAAAACCCGGTACTCTTACGAGTACCGGGTTAGTCCTTTTCCGGCTTGGGGTTGCCGGATTCCGCTCAGGGAGGGGAAGAGCGGGTTGAACGTCATGATGACGTTCAAATACTCTGACGCACTCCCCGCGGAAAAGTTCCGGTGATCTTCGCTTTTTCTTTCCAGGAGGGAATTGCAGCCAAGTCGGTACCGTAAAAGCCGGGATTTACCCCTCCCCTGTGCCCGTACCCACTTCATCGCTGCCACAAGATCTCGGAACACTCCAGCGGCCACAGGTATTCAGCACCCCGCGGTCGCAAGCGCAGCACATAGTCTTTCAGCGGACGCCGGGGCGTAAAGCGAGTACGGAAACGATGACCGGCGGTTGTGCCCGCCAACGCATCTACCGGCTCAAGAACCACGGATTCGGGTTCATCCCCAGGCTCACGAGGTTCGCCATAGAGTTCCACCCGAATCTCTCTAAGATCCAGCCCATCGATAAACGCATGCGTTTCGACTGAAACCTCACCGTTATTCAGCGTCTGGTAATGCGGTTCGGTAATATGCAGCCGTTTCCAATGTTCGCGCAACCGCGCCATGGCCAGGTTGGCTGCACGGGCCCCCGCACCCCGCGCGGTCGTGCGCCCGGCGAATCGTTGTGCCAGGGGATGATAGTAGCGCTCGACATATTCGCGTAGCATCCGGTTAGTGGAATAAAGTGGGGTCAGCCGCGCCATGCTGGCCCGGATACGGGCCACCCAGCGGCGTGGGATACCGGCCGAATCGCGTTCGTAGAACAGGGGGATGATCTCGCGCTCGAGCAGGTCGTAGAGCGCCGTGGCCTCCCGTTGGTCATTGGCATCTATATCCGCATGTTCCTTGCCGTCCCCGAGGGTCCAGCCGATATCGGGAGAATAAGCCTCGGCCCACCAGCCATCGAGTTCGGACAGATTCAGGCCCCCATTGACCAACACCTTCATCCCGCTGGTTCCGCTTGCCTCCCAGGGACGCCGAGGTGTGTTAATCCATAGATCGACGCCCTGCACCAGGTGGGCGGCAATACCGAGATCATAGTCCTCGACGAAGACCACCCGGCCCTCGATTTCCGGACTCCGAAGAAAATCCTGCCAGACCCGGATCAGGCGCTTGCCTTCGTCATCCTGCGGGTGCGCCTTGCCGGCAACGATTAGTTGCACCGGCCGATCGGAATCATTCAGCAGCCGGACCAGGCGGGCTGGATCCCGCAGCAGCAGCGCCGGGCGCTTATAGGCGGTGAAACGGCGGGCAAACCCCAGGGTCAGTATGTCGGGGGCTAGATCCCGCAAGGGCGCATCCTCCCGGACCCGCACCTCGCCGCGTTGGCGCCGAGCCTGGATATCGCGGCGGCTCACCTCTTCAACCAAGCGTTTACGGTTGGCAGCGCGCATCTGCCAAATCGCCTCGTCCTCATGCCGGGCGATTTGCTCGCGCATATCGGGAAACTCGGTGCGCCACCGTTCCTTACCACAACATTCGGTCCACAGGCGATCGGCTTCGGGCGAATCCCAAGTCGGTACATGTACCCCATTGGTTACCGCACCGACGGGCACCTCGGCTACGGGAATACGGCCAAACAGCGGCGCAAACAAATGTCGGCTCACGCGTGCATGCAGCCGGCTCACCCCGTTCAGTGCACCGGCCGTACGCAGTGCCATCCAGGCCATATTGAAGGATAAATCCGTATCGGACTCACGTCCCAGGTCAAGTACTTGTTCAAGGGGCTGAGCGTAAGCCTCGGCAATGGGCGCCAGGTACTCGGTCGCCAGTTCCCGCGAAAACCGGTCGAAGGCCGCCGCGACCGGCGTATGGGTCGTAAAGAGCGTCCCTGCCCGCACCGCGGTAAGCGCGGTATCAAAATCGGTATCCAGCCGTCGGCTTAACGCCGCGGCATGCGCCAGCGCCACAAAGGCGGCATGGCCCTCGTTTAGATGGCAAACCGATACGCTCTCGCCCTTCCCCAGGGCCTCGAGCAATTGCCACCCGCCGATGCCAAGCACCAGTTCCTGGATCAACCGATTTTCCCCATCCCCCCCGTACAGTTCGCCGGTGATCCCGCGATCCCGCGGGCTGTTGGCGGGATCGTTGCTATCGAGCAAATACAAGGGTATCCGACCGACCTGGGCCTGCCAGGCCCGCAGCATCAGCTTGCGCCCCGGTAGGGGAAGCTCGATTTGAATCCACTCCCCGGACTCATCGCGTAAGGGTCGAATCGGGAGCATACTCGGCGGGTTATAGGGAAAATATTCAAGCTGTTCTCCCGCCGCCGATATCCCCTGGCGAAAATACCCTCGTTGATACAGCAACCCGATCCCCGCCATCGGAATACCCAGGTCGCTGGCCGTCTTGAGCACATCGCCCGCCAGAACACCCAGGCCGCCTGAGTACAAGGGCAAGGCCTCGCTCACCCCGAATTCCATGCTGAAATAGGCAACCAGCGACAGCGGATTCGGGGTGGTAATGCCTTGATACCATCCCGGCTGCGCCCGGGCCGCCCGGCGTTCATCCAGTTGGGACTGAAGCAGGGCGAGAAATTCCACATTCTGCGCCAGGGCTTCGAGACGATGACGCGAAACCAGTTGCAGAATCGTCCAAGGATTTCCGGTCTTTTCCCACAGCCCGGCATCGAGATATTCCCATAACCGGTCCCCACCATGATTCCAGCTCCAGGCGAGATCAAGCGCCAGTTCGGCCAAACCGGACAGGGGTTCGGGTAATGGACGCGGTGAGTGGACGGGCGGCATGATCACGATTTTCATCCTCAAAGTCATGGAAATGACCCCCCTGGGGGATGCCGAATCCAGCAAGATCCTCCCAACGGGTCAGTACTCAATCTTCCGGGCTTACGCCATCGGCATGGCACCCGGCACCGACAGGTACAGGGTACGAATTCGGTCTGGAGCCTTCTTCCTATATAGATATTAAACGACTTGCTCGGTGAATAGAGGCTCCGTCATGGGGCAGCATCAATAATTTATTGTTCTCTCGCCTCCCCCCATGATCACCTGGCCCTCATGACATCCAAGCTCCCCCGAAGAAAGCAGGTGCCGCTGGAGTTCAGCCGCTCAGCGAATCCGGCGAAGTCTCGAGCAGCCCCGATTCCCTCTCGCGATACGCCACGATCAATGCACAGGTGGCGTCGCCGTAAACATTAACCGCGGTGCGTGACATATCGAGAATGCGATCGAACACAAACAGCACCCCCACGGCTTCGGCCGGCAACCCTACGGCATTGAGAATCACCACGATCGCAACCAGCGACGCGGAGGGAATCCCGGCCACTCCGATCGAGGTCGCTATCGCCGTGACGACAATAATGAGTTGGGTAACCAGATCCAAGTGGACGCCATAAGCCTGGGCCAGAAAAATCACCGCAATGCACTCGTAAAGTGCCGTGCCGTCCATGTTGATAGTGGCCCCCAGCGGTAACACGAAGCTTGCGGTTCGCCGGGAGGCACCGGCCCTCTCGACACTTTTCAGGGTGAGCGGTAGCGTCGCCGCCGAGGATGCCGTGGAAAACGCGGTAAGCAGCGCGGGGGCCATCGGTCGAAACAGGCGATAGGGGCGGACCCGGGCAAACAGGAGCAACAACAGCGGCAGCACGATAAATAAATGTGTCGCCAGCGCCGCAAGCACCGTCACCGAGAACCAAACCAGCGGACGCATCGCCTGGAAACCGGTCTGCGCCACCACTCCGGCAACCAGGCCGAACACCCCGATCGGGGCAAGGCGCATAATCCATCCGGTAATTCTCATCATGACCTGGTAGATGCCCTCCCAAAACCGGCGTACAGTGTCGATTGCGGGGCCACTGGATCGACTCAAGGCATAACCAAACAGCAGGCTGAAGAAGATCACGGCCAGAATGCGGCCATTGTCCGCGGCTGCGCTCAGCACGTTGGTGGGAATCATGCGCAGGAAAATAGCGGCCAGGTCCCCCAGCGATCCGCTCGCCTGCAGCCGTGCGGCCACGCCGGCGTGTTGCCCCCCGAGCGCCAATACCCGGCCCACGGGTTTCCCTTGGGAGATTCCCGGGCTCAACAGGTTTACCCACGCCAGCCCGATCAGCACCGCCAGCGAACTGGTCAGCAGATAAAATCCGAGGGTGCGCCCGCCGAGCCGCGCCAGCCCCCGACCCATGCCGGCGATACTTGCAATCATCGATGCCGCGATCAGCGGCAGGATAATCATCTTCAGCGCATTGATGAACAACGTGCCGATAAACTCGAACAGGCTCACCCAGCGTAAACCGAAAATAGCGCCACCCGGACCCGCGGTCCAACCGGCCAGAGCCGCCAGCGCGATCGCCAACGCAATCTGCCAGTGCAACGCCAAACGGATCCGCGGTAGCGACATCGATCGAAGAAGCAGGTTGGGTAAGGTGCAGTCTAGCAGGCGCAGCTTCTCGCCCGAACGAGTCCCGGCGGTATCAACCCGGGCGGAGTCACCCGTAGAGCCTGCTAAACTAGGCGTGCCTTACCCGTTCGTCGACCGTGCCCGACACACTGATTCTTGTTATTTCGTTACTTATCATCCTGGCCGGCAGCGAACTGTTAACCAATTCCCTGGAACATTTAGGCGACCGCCTTGGGCTCTCCACGGGGATCACCGGCTCGGTGTTTGCCGCGGTGGCCACGGCGTTACCCGAAACCCTGGTGCCCCTTGTTGCCATCATCGGCGGTGGGGAAGGCAAGCGCATCAACGAGGAGATCGGTATCGGGGCAATCCTCGGCGCACCGCTTATGCTCACGACTCTCACCTTTCTGCTGGTCGGCCTGATGGCCATGTTTCGCCGTGGGTGGCGGACTGCAATCGAGGCCGAACCCAGCGGCCTGCACCGCGATCTGCGCTTCTTTCTGTTCGCCTTTCTGTTTGCCCTCGGCGCATTGTTTGTTCCCCACCATCAACGCTGGGCCCGGGCGCTGATCGCCTCGCTGATGATATTGATCTACGCCATCTACCTCTGGCGTACATTTGCCGCCTCGCGTAACCTGGTCAAGTCTGGGCATGCCACCGAAGCCGATGCCCGCTTGCTTATCACCCGCCTTGGCTTGGGAGACAACATGGCGGGGGTTTTGCTGCAATTGGCACTCGGGCTCGGATTCCTCATCGGCGGGGCCCGTGGTTTCGTCGTCGGGATTACCCGGATATCCGAGTCCCTGGGTATCAGCGCGCTGTTTCTCGCGCTCATTATCGTCCCCTTCGCCACCGAATTGCCCGAGAAAATGAACAGTCTGATCTGGATCGTGCGCCGGCGCGATACCCTGGCCGTCGGCAATATCACCGGTGCGTTGGTCTTTCAATCCACGCTATTGCCCGCACTCGGCATTTTACTAACCGCCTGGGAGCCCCGGCTCGATATCAAAATCGCGATCACCATCACCCTGGCCGCCGGGGCCTGGTTGCTGCTCCTCTCCCAACTGCGGCGCCTACCCGCCCTCGCGCTGGTCGTTAACGGCATCGCCTACGCCCTGTACTTCTCCCTGCTTCTGCACTATTGAGCCGCGATACCCGAGCCTTTCGGCAACACGTCCCCGGTCATATTCCGAGACCACAGCCACAGGCCCGCGAAGATCTTGGGATCGATGGCACACCCCATGCCGCGCTCCCCGAGCCAGGCGCCAACCCGCTCGAGCGGGACGGGATGCACCAGGATATCCTCGGTGCCATCCCCACCGCCGGGGCCGGTACGCACCAGGTCCCGGGCAATACAAAACACCAGCGTTTCGTTCGTCAGCCCGGCGCTTGCAGGACCCTCGGCGCAAAGCTCGATTCGCCCGGCGCGATAACCGGTCTCCTCTTCCAGCTCCCGGGCCGCGGCGGCGGCGACCGGTTCCTGCGCCGCCACATCGCCGACAAGCCCCGCGGGCAGTTCGATGACCCTGCCTCCGACCGGCAATCGATATTGCTCGACGAGAAGTAATTCGTTCGCCGCGGTCACGGCAACGATCACGGCCACCGCCCGCGAATTGGTCCTCTCCACATATTCCCAGTGCGCACGCCGCAGCAGACGCAGAAAATCCCCTTCATAAAGCACTCGCACCGGCTGCTCCATATCCATTCTCCCTATCCCATCCTCGACTGATCCGGCCATAGTACCGAGTCACGCTAAAGTATGCTCATGCAACCACTTGCCATCACCGCGTGGACCCTGACCAGCGCTCTGGGCGCCGGCCGCGCCGCCACACTGGCGTCACTGCAGGCCCGGCGCGGCGGGCTAAGGCCCTGCGATCTCCCCCACTCACCGCGCGACTGCTGGATCGGGCGGGTACCCGGTCTGGAAACACTTGGCCTTCCCGAAGCGTATGCCGCCTTCGATTGCCGCAACAACCGTCTGGCGGAACTCACCCTTAGCCGGGACGATTTTCCCGCCGCCTGCGCCCGCGCCGCCGCCCGTTACGGTGCCGCGGCGATCGGGGTGTTCCTGGGCACCAGCACCTCGGGCATCGCCCAGACCGAGCGGGCCTACCGCGAGCGGCAAACCGCTGCCTCCTCTCTGCCCCCCTGGTATGACTATCGCCATACCCACGACCTTTACTCCCTCACCCGCTATGTACGTGCCCGGCTCGGTCTCGCGGGACCGGCGCTGTCGGTTTCCACGGCCTGCTCCTCCAGCGCCAAGGTCTTCGCCACCGCTGCACGGCACATAGAGGCCGGCTTATGCCGCGCCGCCGTGGTCGGTGGCGTGGACAGCCTGTGCCTGATGACCCTATACGGGTTTCGCTCGCTGCAACTGGTCAGCCCCAAGCCCTGCCGCCCGGCCGATCCGAAACGTGACGGCATCAGCCTGGGGGAAGCCGGGGGATTCGCACTGCTTGAGCCCTGCGGCGGCAATATCGGCCTCGCGCTTCTCGGTTGCGGGGAAAGCTCGGATGCCTACCACATGTCGGCACCCCATCCCGGGGGTGGCGGTGCCGCGCGGGCCATGCGGCAGGCATTGCTAGATGCCGCCCTCGCACCGGGCGAGATCGACTGGGTACATCTGCACGGCACCGCGACCCCGGCCAATGACCTCGCGGAAGACCGCGCCCTCGAGTCAGTTTTCGGACCCGGCATGGCGGCCAGTTCCACCAAGGGCTGGACCGGTCACACGCTGGGCGCGGCCGGGATCGTGAGCTTTGCCATGGCCGCACTGGCCCTGGAGGAAGGCTTTCTGCCGGGGACGCTCAACACCCGCCGCCCCGACCCGACGTTCAGCTCCGAGATCTTGCTTGAGAACCGCCCGGTGGTTCCCCGGCGGGTGATGCTCAACGCGCTCGGCTTCGGCGGCAACAATGCCAGCCTGGTCCTCGGCCATGCGGGCAGGATAGACTGATGGATCTGGCCATCGGTGGAATCGGCTGTATCGCCCCCGGACTGGTGGGCTGGGCCGAGGCTCGGCCCATACTCGGCGGAGACCTCTCCTATGCATCGACGCCCCTGCCCCGACTCGTTCCGAAGGATCTGGCGCCCAACGAGCGTCGGCGCCTGGGGCAGATTACGCGCCTCGCGCTCAGCGCCGGCCAGGATGCCTTGGCACAAGCGGTAACCGATGCCTCCTCCCTGGCCACGGTATTCACCTCCGCCAGTGGCGACGGCGAAATCATTCATTCGGTCTGCCGGGAGTTGGCACGCCCCACGCCAGCCCTTTCCCCGACAAAGTTTCACCATTCCGTACACAATGCTCCGGCCGGATACTGGGCGATCGCCCGGCAGGATCATGCCCCGTCAACCTCGGTCTCGGCGCATGATGCGAGTTTCGCGGCCGGCTTGCTCGAAGCCACCACGCAGGTCAAAAGCGGCCATGCGGTCCTATTGGTCGCCTATGATCGGGCTGATCCTTTTCCCCTGTCGCTGGCCTGCCCAATAATAGGCAGTTTTGCTTGTGCACTGTTGTTATACCACCCAGCAACCGTCACGGCGGCCGAGGCGATGATAACCCTTGCAATCGGGCCGGCCGAGCCGGAAACCCGCCTGGATATTCCGGAACTGGAAATCTTGCGCCGGAACAACCCCGCGGCGCGTGCGTTGCCCTGGCTGGCGGCGCTGGCCCGCGGCGGGAAAACCCGCACGGTGCTGCCTTATCTGGATGATCGAACCCTGATCATTCAAACCCGCAGCGGCTGAATGGGAATGGGCGCCGGTATACACCGAGACATCCACAGGATAAACCGCGACAGCGGTTTCCATCTCGGCAGGCCCGGTGAACCCCTCGCCGGATGGCCGAATCATCCCGGCCAAGGCCTCCCGTCGATGGCCACCGACTCGCATCAGTGCCGGCGTAATTCTGCCGCCTCCGGGTGCGTCCCGGTAAGATTCCGTTTATGCGATAATTTTAAAAATCAAAACAAAAGGGATCAGCCGCCACGATGACCGAGTCTGAGCGTAAGCTTGCGGAACTGCTCGTTACCACCCTGGAACTCGAGGATATACGACCTGAAGATATTGATCCCCAGGCACCCCTGTTCCGCGAGGGACTCGGCCTGGATTCGATCGATGCACTGGAAATCGCCCTGGCGGTGTCCCAACACTACGGCGTACAGTTGAAAGCCGACGACACCGCGAATCGCGAGGCCTTTGCCTCCCTCGCGGCACTGGCACAATTTATTAGCACTCACCGAACGACCGCTGCCTGAATCACTCATAATCCACTATGAATTCGCACGCCGAGCCACTGACATCTACACCCCGGCCGCGCCTGCTTCTGAGAAAAACAGGGATTCACGCCGTGCGCCTGCTGATAGGGGCGGGCATCGTCTCGATCATCACCCTGGAAAACCTGGGGGGGCATCTTCCCGCCGTTCTGTTTTTGATCATCGGCTTATTCGCTCTCGCCTGCATCCGGGCGCTTTGGGAACGGCACCAGAGTACCGCCTGGGTTAGCGGCCTCGATCTGGGCATCCTGCTGGGCGGGGCCTTCCTGTTCAGTCCCGGCATTGCCCTCAGGCTGGTTCTGGTCCTGATTCAGGCCAACATCGCCGTCCACTTCCTGCGTAGCCTCCGCCCCGGGCACCATGCCGTGATTACCCAAATCGCCTCCGCGATCGGCCCCGACCAGTCATCGCGGGTATTCGACTATACCCGGGCAGTAACCTGGGCCTGGGGGCTGTTCATGGCGATGCTTGCCGGGATCAGCCTCGGATTGACTTTCGCGAGTACGCCCGCTTTATGGCGCCTGTGGCAGAACCGGTTCTCCCTGGCCCTACCCATCGCCTTCTTTGTGGCCGAATGGTTATTCCGCCAGTGGTACCTGAGAGGTGAAGATCGGCCCGGCGTGCTGGCCAGTCTGAAAGCCTTGTCCCACATTGACTACCGGCGTATCTTTCAGGCATGAGTGCATATCCACTCCTCGCCGAATTCGACCTGAACACGAAATTTTCCCGGCAAGCGGGAGGCGCAATCAGCCGCCACGAATTTCTGGCCCATACCCATGCCCTGGCCGCCACCCTGCCTGAAGCCGCTTATGCCCTCAACCTATGCACCGACCGATACCATTTCGCCATCGCCTTTGCGGCCTGTGCGTTACGCGGTACCTGCTCCTTGCTGCCTCCATCCACCGCCCCCGGCCTGATCGCCGAACTGGAAACCGGCTACGGCGCCATACGCATCGACGACGCCACGGTTCGCGGGGCACCCGCGCAACACAACCCGGCGCCGCAGACCCCACCCCTGATTCCCTGCGAGCGGCAAGTGGCGGTACTGTTCACCTCGGGCAGCACGGGCTATCCCCGGCCCCAGGCCAAGACCTGGGGCGAGCTACAGGGGGTCACCAAGTTGACCCTGGACCGGCTTGGCCTGGAACAGCGGCCCATGAATATCGTCGCCACGGTCCCGCCCCAACATTCCTACGGCTTCGAATCCAGCGTCCTTCTGGCCCTGGGGGGATCCGCCTCCATCCACAGCGGCCACCCCCTGTATCCGGCCGATGTCCATGCGGCGCTCGAATCCCTGCCGCCGCCGCGGATGCTGGTCACCACCCCGGTGCATCTCGATGCCTGTCTGCGCGTAGGTTTCGACTGGCCAGAAATCGCGCTCATCCTATCGGCCACCGCACCGCTCGATCCCGCGTGCGCCCGCGAAGCCGAACGCCGTTTCCAGGCCCCACTGCAAGAGATCTATGGCTGCAGCGAGGCGGGGGCGATCGCAACGCGGCGAACCACCCGCCAGGCCGAATGGGAGCCGTATGCCGGCATCAGCCTGATCGAAACCTTGGGGGGGAGGTTTCAGGTCAACGCCCCCCACTTAGGGCATCCACGCCCGCTGGCCGATCGACTGAAACTCCTGCCTGATGGCCGTTTCAAGCTGTTGGGGCGCGAGGCGGACCAGGTCAAGATCGCCGGCAAACGCATTGGCCTCGGTGAGCTTAACCGCCGTCTGCTTGCCATTGCCGGCGTTGAGGACGGCAGCTTCATCCTGCCCGAACCACACAGTACTCGATTGGCCGCCGTGATCGTCGCGCCGACTCTGAGCAAGCACCAAATTCGGCGTCAGCTTGCCGCGGTTCTGGATCCGGTGTTTCTTCCCCGGCCCCTGATCAAGGTAGAGAAACTGGAGCGCAATGCCACCGGCAAGCTCACTCGCGCGACCCTGCTAGAGGTGATATCCCGGTTCGATCGGGTCCATAACCGTGCCTATTCCTGACCCCGATGCCCGGGCTATGCTTGCCTCGCCCGGGTGGCGCGAGCAGCGTGAACGGGGCACCCGCCTCGGGCTGGTCCTCATCCGCTGGTTCGCGTTGCGCTGCGGGCGCCGGGCAAGCCGGCTGTTGCTCGGCTTCGTCGTCGCCTGGTACCTGCTGCGGGCGCGTGACGAACAGCGCCAGCTGCGTAAATTTTTCACCCGGGCCCTCGATCGCCCCGGCCGGTGGAGCGATATCCGCCGCCTTTACTGGAACTTCGCCTGCGTGACCCTGGATCGGGTTTTCCTGCTGGCCGGGCACGAGCATCGATTCGACATCCGCACCCGGGGCGCAGAGATTCTTTCCCGGCTGCGCGATGAAGGCCGCGGCGGCATCCTCCTGGGGGCACATTTCGGTAGCTTCGAGGCGCTGCGGGCGCTGGGGATACACCGTGCGGGCCTGCCTATCAGCATCCTTCAGTATGTCGAACAAAATCCCTTGATCACCCGGGAACTGGCCCGCATCGATCCCGATCTCGCGCACGGTATTATTCCGCTCGGCCGGCCCGATGTGCTGCTGCATCTGGCGGAGCGGCTACGCCAGGGCGAGTTTGTCGCCTTGCTTGGGGATCGCATCGGCACCCGCGGGGAACGCCGGGTAAGTTGCGATTTCCTGGGTGTTCCAGCCGATTTCCCCAGCGGGGGAATCGAGGCCGCGCTGATACTGGGCGCCCCCATTATCCTGTTCCTGGGGGTCTATCGTGGCGGACGGCGCTATGATCTGCACTTCGAGCTGCTGGAAGCGGGGCAGAGAGTTCCTCGCGGCCGGCGCCGGGAAGCGACGCAACGGCTCGTTTGCCGCTACGCTAACCGTCTTGCGCACTACGCCCGGCAAACCCCTTGGAACTGGTTCAACTTCTTTGATTTCTGGGAGCCAGCCACAAGAAATAGCGGTAAAAATATTGACTCCCCCACTGTCTTGCGGTAAAAGGAGTAACGGTAATCATTCATTAGGGAGAATAGCTTTGAAATTTCGTTTTTATTCGTTGTTACTCCTGCCGGCCCTGCTGTTTGTAGCCGGTTGCACCACCGCCCCGATGCTGCATCCCCGCCCGGTGGCGATACCGCCCGGTATCGCCCCGATGCAGGTCCAACACGCCATTCGCAGGGCCTTGATCGGGCGCGGATGGATTATCATCGGGCACCGCCCCGGCAGTTACACCGCAAAACTGATCGGCAACAGCTGGAGCGCTCGCATCCGGGTTGGCTATACCGTACACGACATCCGCCTCTACTACCTCGGCAGCCGGGGGCTCGACTACCATAAAACCCACGTAACCACCCATAAGCCACCGGCCAGCCCCAATTGGTACGACTGGAATCGTAAATCAGCTCAACGAAAAGGGGTCCAGCGAAAATCCGTTGCTATCATCAACCGCCACTGGAACAACTGGGTGGTAGCCCTCACCCATGATTTGCGTACCAATCTCGCGGTGCTCGCATATGGAAACGGGAACACCAATCGGTAACTCTTCCGGTCATTGCGAACTCCCGGCGGATCGCACCAGCTTCTGGCGCAGCACCGGCGCCGGGCTGTGCTTTGCCGGGTTTTCGCTGATCACCCTGCTGGCCACGCCACTGGTCGTGACTCTTGGACTCCTGTCCAGTCCGGATCCGGCCGTACGCGCCCGGCGTACACGCCACTTCGCCTCCTGGTGGTTTCGCCGGCTGCTGGGCGGGATCCGGGTACTGGGCCTGGTAGAGTTTCACATTGAAAATCCAGCTGCCTTGCCGGCTCGGGCTGCGGGAAGGCTGATCATTGCCAATCACCCGAGCTTGATCGATGCAATCGTGCTCCTTGCCTATCTGCCCGATGCGCGTTGCATTACCAAGCACCGTTTCGCCCACTACTCCCTGTTCGCCCTGTGCGCTCGCCTCAGTGGTTACATCGACAATGCCGATCCCCTGTCCATGATCGATCTTTGCCGGGAGGCGCGAATGCGAAATGAACCGGTACTGATATTCCCCGAAGGCACACGCACCCGCCCGGGGGTGCCACTTTCCTTGCACCGCGGGGCCGCCCAGATTGCCTTGCGCGCGGGATTCGAGGTGCTACCCATACAAATCGAGTGCAACCCGCCGATGTTGACCCATTCCCGCCCCTGGTATCGCATGCCCCAAGGTCGAGTTGAGTACCGATTGGGTGTCGGCCGGCCGGTCAGTCCAGGCGAATTAGCCGCAATAGAGGCGGTTCCACCTGCTATCGCGGCGCGGCGTTTGACTCAGGCCTTCACCGATCTACTGGCATTCGACACACAGATCGGGGAAAATACAGGGCCTGGTTTGCCTCCGCCTGCCCGTGAACGACTCCATCCATCCAGTCCCCACCAGCAAATTTAATGAGCCCGGTCGGCAACCTCTACATGCCACCTCGAGCGCATGCCTTGAACTCGGCCCCACCATCGCTCACCATGGGGCCCGGCAGGATAAAAAATTCCATCCGGGCCGGATTGCCGTGCCAGGCCCAACCCGGGTGTTGCCAAGGCTTACCGGCCGCGGGATTTACCCCCGGAACCGTCGCAAGATAAGAATCGGCGCCGCTGCCGAAAAGGGCGTACATCGCCTGGGGTGCCCTCATGACCGGGCATAACTTCTCAGCGGAGAGTGAACCTTCCCGGTTTCACCCCCTGGTCATCACCCGGAACCCGGTCCCTCGGGGCGAACGCCTGGAACTTGCCGTGCCGCCCGATTCAGCCTGGTTTCGGGGGCACTTCCCCGGCAGACCGATACTGCCCGGCGTAGCCGAGCTGGGATGGGCCATTGCCGGAGCCCAGCTGGTTTTTGGTTACCACCACGACCCGCGCCATATCGAGTGCCTGCGGTTCCGGCAGCCGGTAATCCCCGGTGAGCGCTTAACGCTCCTGTTGCAAGCGGATCCCCATTGCGCGGAACGGATAAAGTTTCAATACCACCGTAGCGGAGAGAACATTTCCGGTGGCACCCTGTGCTTCGATTCATGAGCTTCCACCCTGCGGCCATCGTTCCCATTTACAACCACCCGGACACGATCGTCGATGTTGTTGCCAAGCTGCGCGAATGGAAACTATTCGTCCTGCTGGTGGATGACGGCAGCGATCAACCCACTCGTTCGATTCTGGATTTCCTGGAGCAAGACGGTGGCGCAGACATCGGGTTACACCGTCTGGATCGCAATTGCGGTAAGGGGGCCGCACTGCTCGAAGGCTTCGAAATTCTGGCCAAGTGCGGCTACACCCATGCCTTGCAGGTTGATGCCGATGCCCAGCATGACCTGGGCGATGCCGGAATCCTCCTGGACCTGGCCGCGACCGAACCCGGGGCATTGATTTCGGCGATCCCCCGTTACGACGACTCCGTTCCGATATACCGCTATTACGGCCGCTGGCTGACCCACCTGCTGGTTTGGGCGGAGACCTATTCGCGGGAAATTCGCGATTCCATGTGCGGCTTCCGGGTCTATCCATTGGCCGCAACCCTGGCGCTATCCCGGCGGACCCACCTCGGCTCACGAATGGAGTTTGATACCGAAATCATGGTGCGGCTTTACCGCGCCGGGGTTCCGATCCGCTTTTACCCGGTCGCGGTGCGTTATCCCGAACGGGGCATCTCCCACTACCGCATGGTCAGGGACAACCTGCGAATGACCTGGCTCCACATTCGCCTCCTCGCCGGGTTCTGGCGGCACCGCGGATTCCCGACCCGGGATCCCGGCAGGCGCATCTCATCCGGATGAGCCCTACTTGCTATCCTTCTATACCCTTCCGATGCCCGGGTGCATGATGCCGCTCGATTCCCAGCCTCTTGGGCAACCATCCATCACCGCAAGCGCCTGTCGGGTCACGCCCCTGATTGGGGAAAGGCCGTGATCCGCCGCCTGCTGCCGGCCCTCCTGCTTGCGCTCGTAACGGTAACGGCCCGGGCAGTTCCCATCTATCGGGCGCAATTCGTTGAAACCCGAACCCCGGCCGGCGCACGCCGATCCCTGGTACTACACGGGCACCTGCGCTTTGTCCCCGGGCACCGCCTCCTCTGGGCCATCGACCGCCCCTATCAATATCGGCTTGAAATTCAGGATCGCACCATCCACCAGACATTCCCGGGTGGGCAAACGCAAACCTCGTCGCTCGCCAAGGCACCCTGGGCGGAGGTGCTGTTCAAATTGTTTACGGCATTGCTGGGTGGCAACCCCTCGGCGCTCGAACGCTTTTTCCAGACGAGCCGTACCTCCGCGGGGCTGGTCCTTGTACCGCGTAGTGCAACGCTCGCCCTCTCGGTTCGACGCATCATCGTCAGCACCCGCTTGCCGCCCCGCTGGATTCTCATCGAGGAGGCCGGCGGCAGTCGCACCCGGCTCGAATTCACCGCCGCAACGCCCGCACCGCCGGCGGGTAGCGCCTCTTCCCGGAACCGATGAGAACAGCGGCCCCGAATCCGGTAGTTCGCGCCCTCCACGGCCGCCTGCTTGCCGCCGGCGATCGCGGTAATATCGGCATCGCCCTGGGCTGGCTGGTACTGTGGATCGCGCTACTCGTCGGGGCGGGCCTGCGCTATAGCCCGGTGGCAATCAATTCGAATCTTCTCGCCTTGCTCCCCGGGGCGGGGCCGACGGATCTGCTCGGCCAGGCCATGGCCCGCAGCCGCAATGCCTTCCTGCGCAGCCTGATCCTGGCGGTAAGCGGCCCCGACACCCGACTCACGGAGCAAGCGGCCACGGCGATTCGCCACCGGCTCGCGGCATCGGGGTTGCATCTCCAGACGGGCCGGGGGGCGACCGCCGAGCTGCTGCGCCTGTACCGCACCCACCGCTTCGAACTCCTCACCCCTACCGATATCCGCGGTCTGGCCGGCGGTAAAACCGAGGCCTTTTTGGCGCGCCTGGACGCCGGGCTTGCCATGCCTGGGAGCCCGGCCGGCACCCCCGCGGACCCCGGCGGCTTTCTTAGCCGTTATCTGGCCGACCTCCCCCGGCCCTATCCCCGGCTACTTCCTCAGGACCGGCTGCTGGTCGCCACCACTGGCCGCGAGGCGGCGTACCTGATTCCGCTCGATCTCGGGGCCACCGCCCTGGGAACCCGGGGGGAGGCACGAGCGGTCAAGGCCGTCGCCACGGCCCGAAAAACCCTGCACTCCCTCTGCCCGGCCTGCCGCCTCGATGCGAGTGGCCCCGCCCTGTATGCCGCCGCCGAACGCGCCTCCAGCAAACGCGAAATCGGCTGGCTGAGCGCCGCCTCGACCGGGCTCATCGTGCTCATTATCGTGATCCTGTTCCGCAGCATCCGTCCCCTTGTTCTTACCTCCGTTTCACTGGCCGTCGGGGCCGCGACGGGGGCCGCGGCAACCTTGCTCCTGTTCGGCCAAATCCACCTGCTTACCCTGGTGCTGGGGACCACTCTGCTCGGCATCGCCGTGGATTACGCCTTTCATTACCTTACCGATTACCGGTTGATTTCTGCCCCCGGCACGCTCGTCCGCATCGCCCCAGGGCTGGGCCTTGGCCTGGTGACCAGCCTTATCGCGTTTGCTTTTCTGGCCGCTACTCCATTTCCGGCCCTGCGTCAACTCGCCACATTTTCCATGGCCGGATTAGCGGCCGCCGGCCTCACGGTCTTTGCCTGGTTTCCATTGTTTGCGGGAACCCGGCGCCCCCCGCCGCCGTTCTTGCGCCAAGTGGCGAACCCTCCTCGCCGGCTATCTCCCCGGTGGCGCCTTGTACTGCTCGCCCTCGTGGTCATCGCCGGCGTAGCCGGGCTCCGGCGCCTGCATGCCACGGACGACCTGCGCGGGCTGCAAAACCCACAGCGCGCGCTGCTCGTCCAAACCGCCGCCGTCAACCGGCTGCTGGGAACCCCGCCGAGCGGAAGCTTTTTCCTCGTCCGCGGAACCTCGCTCCCGCTGGCACTGGCGCGCTCCCGCCGCCTGGCCACGGTGGTGGCAAGGCATCTACCGGGCATCGCCCTGCTCGGGCTTTCCGGCTTCATCCCCTCGCCCACCCGCCAGCGGCACGCCCGGGCGGCTTGGCGGCAAGCGCTCGGAGCAACGGGCAAGCGGCTACTGCGCGGAGTCCGGGCCGCGGGCCTGCCGACATCCCTGGTTACCCCCCTGGTCGAGGCCTGGCGGCAGCGCAACGCAGCGCTGATAACTCCCACCAAAATATTAGCCATGGCGCCTTTCCTGAAACGCCTGGTAATCCGCACCCGGGACCGAACCGCCCTGCTGGTACCCATTTACGGTCACGCGGATTCGCCCACGCTCCGTAACCTTGCGACCCTGGTGCCCGGCGTCGCCTATGTCAACCCGCTGGAACGGCTGAACGCCACCTTCACCCGCATCCGGCAACACACGATGCGCTGGGTAGGCCTCGGCTACGTGCTTATCTTTTTATTACTGCTGCTGCGCTATGGCCTCCGGGGCTCGCTTGCGGTCATGCTGCCTCCCCTTGCCGCGGCCGGGGCGACGCTGGGGTTTCTCGGCTGGATCGCTCAGCCGGTTAACGTATTCGTGGTTGTCGCCCTGATGCTGGTTGCCGGCATTGGCGTGGACTACGCCGTGTTCCTCCGCGAAGGCGCGGGGCACCACCAGGGAACGACCCGGATTGCGGTCGGGCTCGCCACCATCACGACCCTCGCCTCCTTCGGGCTGCTCGGAGCAAGCAGTATTCCTGTCGTACATGCCTTCGGGCTCACGGTTACCCTGGGGATCGCAATTTCCTGGCTGGCCGCCCCGTTGTCGCTGCTCGACAAAAAGCCAGGCCCATGAAACGCGCCCCGGTCCTGCTGCTGCTAATCCTCGCCGGCTGCGCCGGAATTCCCCCGCGGGCCCGCTGTGTGCGCCTCGCCTCCTCCGGCTGGTTCTGCCCCCTACCTCCCGCGGCGCTTGCGCCGAGCCACGGGCTCGAGCTGATTCGCCTCTGGCGCAAGAGCCGGGTGCAACAATTCACCGGCCAACTGGTAATCAATCCCGCCAGCCTGCGCCTCGCACTCACCAATCTCGCAGGTATCCCGCTGGCCGAGATTCACTGGGATGGCCGTAAGCTGCGTGCTTTCCCCGCCACAACCCCGTTTCGCCCCGGGCTCCTGGTGGCCCTGATCGAACTCATCCGGGCACCGGCAGCGCGCCTCCACCGCGCCCTCTACGGATTAAAGCTGAGCGAATACCAGCAAGGATCGGAAACGATCCGGGTTCTGCGGTCTGTGCCCGGGGGAACCCCGGTGGCGCGAGCCACCATCCGGGGCAAGTGGATACGCGTAACAATCCCCGGAATCGAGTTGAAGCTCGAGATGACCCCCCTCTCTGTGCCGGCCCCGTGAGACCCTGGCCGTCACCCACCGCGCTCCTGCCCCATGGTCCCGCGGCCCGGGCGGTGGATGCCATCGTCGAGTTCACCCCGGGAGCGCTCCTCGGTGCCCGGCTCGAAGTGCGCCCGGCGCTCGGACTCTTCGATCCCGCGCGGGGCGGAATCCCGGCTTGGGCCGGGATCGAAATCATGGCCCAGGTCGCCGGCCTTTACCTGGGGATGACCCGCCACGCGACCGGCCGGACCCATCCCCAAGACGGATACCTGCTCGGCGCCCGCCGGTTCGAAGCCGGGGTGGCCTTATTCCCCGCCGGGGCCGGGCTGCTGATCCACGCGCATTGCCTTGCTGTCACCGCCCGGGGCGCGGGGCGCTTCGATTGCCATATCATGAGTGCTGGTAAAGAGCAGGCTACGGCGGAGTTGATCATCGCTTACGCCACCGACCAGGGCCAGGAAACATGAACCCAGCCCCCCGCGTATTGATCACCGGCGGCGGAGGCGGAATCGGTCGAGCCATCGCTCGGCGACTGGGCGCCGATGGCTTCGCCATCACCATTCACTACCACCGCAACGAGTCCGCGGCCACGAAGCTTACCGAGCAGATCCGCGCCTCCGGCGCCGCGGCCACGACCCTTGCCTTCGACGTCGGCGAGGGTGAAACCGTGCGCGCCCGGCTGGAAGCCGAAATCAACGCCCACGGCGCTTACTGGGGCATTGTCGTCAACGCCGGAATTACCGCCGACGGCCTGTTTGCCGCCATGTCGCCCGGAGACTGGCGTCGGGTGATGCGTACCGATCTCGATGGCTTCTACAACGTCGTCCAGCCCCTGATAATGCCCATGGTGCGGTTACATGCCGGGGGACGGATCGTCGTCATCTCGTCGCTCGCGGGCCAGACAGGTAACCCCGGGCAGGTCAACTACAGCGCCGCCAAGGCCGGCCTGATCGGCGCCACCAAGGCCCTTGCCGTGGAACTCGCCAGCCGGGCCATCACGGTCAACTGCGTCGCCCCGGGGCTGATCGAAACCGATATGACCCGGGAGCTTGCACTGGACGAACTCAAGGCCAGGATTCCCGCCCGGCGGCTCGGCACACCCGAGGAGGTCGCCGCCGTGGTCGGGTTCCTGTTCTCACCCGGCGCCGCCTACCTTACCCGCCAGGTAATCGGCGTCAACGGCGGCCTACTATAAAAGCCCCATCCCCTCGGCGGATCTTCGGCGAACCGATTGTGCCCTCCAGGGAAGCCGTCGGGCCGCGGGAGGGATCGCCGCAACGGATGGCCCGAACATGTATTCGGGGTATTCCCAGGCCGTGTATCCATTGCGGTTGCGCACTAAACTTTTGTTATGACAATAACTATTCTGGGGTAGGGGAGCTGTGTGTACCACGCTTTCTGTAAATTGGCCTGGTCGAGGAAGTGACAGGCCATGGCGTATTCTTTCGGAGGGATTTTTTACCAACTAAACGAAAGGAGACAACCGATGGCCTGTTGAGTCAAGGATACCACCCCATTGGAAGGGGTCTATGGAATACTCAGCGAGTACGGGTTTGTGGGGATGCGCAAGGCGCTGGACGAGACTCTAGAGGCCTGGCGCGGCCGCAAGCTGGGCGATTTACCCCTGTTTTTTCGATGCGCGCTATGAGGAGGTGCGTGAGGTGGGTGAGGTGCGCGACATGGTGGTGTTGGTGGCGATCGGGGGGAATGCGCGCGGGCGGCGCGAGGTGCCCGGCGCCTCGGCGGCCTTGAGCGAGGCCGAGGTGCATTGGCGCAAGTTTTTGAGCGACTTGGCCGAGCGGGGGCTCAAGGGCCCGAAGCTGATCGTCTCCGATGCCCATGAGGGGGGTTGAAAGCGGCGCGCCGGGCGGTGTGGCCGGGGCTGACCCGGCAACGCTGTCAGTTCCATCTCCAGCAAAATGGCCAAGCCCACGTGCCACACCAAGGCAGGAAGCGCGTGGTGGGCACCGCCATTCGCGCGATCTTCAACGCCCCCGACGAGCACAAGGCCAAGCGCCTGCTCGACACCTTCCTCAAGTGCTATGCGAAAAGTGTGCCCAAGTTCGTCACCCGGGCCGAGACGACTCTGCCCGAGAGATTCTCCGCTTTCGCCTTTCCCAAAGCACATCGCGGACGGCTTCGAACCAGCAACATCTGCGAGCACGTGAACAAAGAGATACGCCGGCGCACCCGCATCGCCACGCCGTTCCCCAATCAGACATCCTGTCTGCGCCTCGCAAGCGCCGTGGCCATGGAAATCCCCGAGGAATGGGTGACCGATCGAGTCTATCTGGATCCCGCCCAATGATAACGGCCCACGAAAGGAGTGCCGAATTTACAGAACGGGGGTTGCTTTCTCCCTCCGGGGATTCCTATCCGGCTTTTCCATGTCACTTCCCTTGAATCAACTATCCAATTGGCCCTTTAATTCGTCCATCATGCGTTTCAGCATGGCTCCGGCTAGATCTTTACGGGCATCGGGTTCCAGTTCGGAAAACATCATGGACATACAGCGCGGCATCATGTTCCGCATGAAGTTCACGCGATCCTCGGACGACATTTCCTTGAACACACTGTCCATCATGGTTTCCATCATGTGGGGCATCTCCTCGGGTTTCATCATGCCCGACATCATCTTCTCCATTACTTTCTTCACCGTTTCTTTCATGACGATCTCTCCGTTTAATATGCATTCAGGTTTTCAAAAACACTGCCCCGTAATGGTAAGGACCGACGGCAACGACTTTCTCCAGTCTGAATCCGGCCGGCTCTACAACCTGCCGTACCTCTTCAGGCTCCATGCGCAGTGCGGTTTTTGGCCCCCGGGGCCGGTCAAGAACAATGGTTTCCTCACGTGGACGCCGGTACCAGTTGACGATGGCGAAACAGCCCCCCGGCTTGAGCGCCTGGTATACCGCCTGCGCAAGTTCTGTCTTGTCGGGAACACCATGGAAAGTATTGGCCATAAAAACGAAGTCGAGCAGTTCGCCGATCTGTTTCGGTAGGTCCCGCGCATCACCCAGGATGGCATGAAAGTTCGGGCTGTCCCGGCAACCCTGTTCGGCCTGACCAAGCAGGGCTGCATCCAAATCCAGCGCCCAGGTCTTGCCAGGGTAAGCCAGCCGACACATGGGTCTGGTAAAGTGCCCGTCGCCGCAACACAAGTCCACAATGTTCATTCCCGGTTCAATCCCGACCCCGCGTAGCACGGCCTCGGGATCCGGCCACAGGGCCCGCCACCAGTCCTTGTCCGGCATGATGGTAGCGGGAAACAGCGGTGTCTGGGAAACATTCATGGACGAACCGATACGGAGGAGCAACGATCTGTCATAATACGAGCATCTACTCACATAAGTCAATGCTCATATGCAACTTGACTATATCCCGCCCGATCCCGATCGCCTGGCGGCCTTGCTCCGGCTCCTGGCCGAACCCAACCGGCTGCGTATTTTTCTGTCCCTGGTTCAGGAATGTCGCTCCGTGGGAGATATCGCATCAACCGCCGGTCTAAACCAGAGCAATACCTCGTTCCATTTGCGTATCTTGCGTGAAGCGGGACTGGTACGCCCCGAACGGCACGGCCCATTTATCTACTACTGCCTATACGACTTTGTGTTACCCCGCCTCCTCGGGGAGCTGGACGGGTGGCTGTCCCGCCGTCCGCGGCAAGCTCCGGTCAAAGCGGGGTAAGAATTTCCGCGGCCGGATCTCTATCCCGCCAGCAGATTCAGCCGTGGCAACGATTCGGTGGAAGCGAGATCGAGAACGCGCAGGTAAAAGCCCAGTTCCAGGGCCAGGGCACGGACGACCGTCCCGGGGCGGCGAAAACCGTGCCGTTCTTCCGGGAAAATTTCGAGTGCCACGGGGATACCCCGGGCGGCCAGTGCCCGAGCCATGGATGCGCTTTGATCCGGCGGTACCACCGGATCATCCAGGCCCTGCAGAAAAATCACGGGTCGAGTGATTTCCTGGGCATGGCGCAGCGGCGAACGATCCAAATAGTGTTGTCGCGCGCCCGGCCACGGTCCCAGCAACCATTCACCATAATGCGCCTCGAAACGATGGGTATCGTGCATCAGCGCCAGTAGATCGGCAACCCCGTACAGGCTGGTACCGACCGCATAGGGACTCGGGCCGCGAAGCGCAAGCAGCACGGTCAGCCCCCCGGCACTTCCCCCGGCGATACCCAGCCGCGCCGCATCCACCTCCCGGCGCGCGGCCAAAACGGCGGCTAACGCCAGCGCATCCTCCACATCGGCCTTCCCCCAGGCACCTTTCAGGGATTCGCGATAGGCCCGGCCATAGCCGGTTGAGCCCCGGTAATTGAGTTCGGCAACCCCGATCCCACGGCTCGTCCAGAACAGGGTCCTCGGATCCAGCGCACTCGAAGCCGCCGAAGTGGGCCCCCCGTGACAGCGGACTCGAACCGGTCGCGAACGAACCGAGCGCCGGCCCGGCGCCGTGGGCGGGAAGTACAGCGCGTGCGCCCGGGCGCCGGATGCGCTCGGAAAATCCAAGGCTTCGACGGGTGGAAACCAGGCGGAATCCAGGTCCATCTCCCGCCTAACAGAGACCCGGCGAAACGAGGTTTTCCCCCGCCGCCGGAAATACACGCCGAGCGGAACCTCCGCCCCCCCCGCGATCACCGCCGTCCCGGCCGGTCCGGCGTGAATACCGACCACCTCGCTCAAGCGTTCAAGCTGCGCCGCCATGGCGCTTCCATCGCGATACCCTTCCCGGCACTGCCAAAGCCCATCAGCGGCCTCGGCCAGGAACAAGCCACCCTCGGGGGTAAACCCGTACAAGCGCTGCGCAAATGCAAAGGCCGGGCGGGCACATTCGGCCGGTGTCCGGCACACACATATCAGCTCATCGCCCGCCATCCGCCACAGGTTCCACCAGCCGCTACGATCCGAAACCACCCACAGTTCCCCGTCGGGAGACCACTCGGGCTGGGCCAACGATTCACCGTCTCCACCCGCAACCTGGTGCCGCGAACCCAACCTTCCCTCTGCGGTAAACCGTGAGCGCACCAGCCGGGTGGATTCCCAGGGCATGTGCGGCATGGACCATTCGAGCCAAACCATCTCATCGCCCCGGGGAGACACCCGGGGCGCGGCATAAAAATCCGCGCCCTCGCCAAGCACCTGGATTTCTCCCCGACTGTTCACGGCCACCAGCCGCTGTAGCGTCGAGTCTCCCCGCCGATCTTCCACTACCGCAATCAGGCGGCGCCGCAAGGGATCCCAGCTCAGATCCCCAAAGGCCAGTCCGGCGGCCTGAATGACCCGCTCGACCCTCCCGTTCGTCACTCGGCATAAGGCCTGATCCAGGTCGTTAACGAACCACAACCCATCCATGGTGACCGCATAGGCCCCCCCACCATATTCGTTTACCCGACTACGCACATTGAAGGGTGCGGGGACGAGGCTCACTATCTTCCGCCCGCGCAGACACAACACCCCGGTACGCCCGGCTGCAGACGGCAACCCTTCTAACCAATACAATGCCTCGGTATCCACCCAGGGCTCGGCCAGAGAACCCGAACCGATGCCCGCCTGCTCCGCCGATACCGGTGACTCCCACAGCGCCACCGGCGAACCTATCGACATAGATCAAACTCCAACATCTGTTCCCCCTCGATCCGTCCCCGGGCATCGAATCGATGTTCCCGGATAGAGACCCGGCCATCGGAGCCGAACCACACCAATTGAGAAGCCCGGGTACCATAGACATCTGCGCGCACGAACAGGGCACTCAAGGGATCTCCGGCCTGGACACGGGTTGTGTCGGCGAGCAGAGTAAACCAGGTTTGCGGCTCCGGCAAACCCCGTTCACGCACCCAACCCGAGAGGTACCCGACCAGCCGCTTACCCCGCGGCGAAACCTCGTCGAACCCCCCGTTCGCCATGCCATATATACCGGGAGTCAACAACCGCTCCGGCTCTCGATTCGAGACATACACCAGGTCATGGCCATCGCCAAGGAGTAAGTTAAACCCGGCATAACGATCCGCCCGAGCCTGGATGGTTGCCGCCGCAACAGCGGCAGACTCGTCGCTTTTCAGGAAACCGGCCACCAACCCGCCCCGCGAGGGGGCGCGCGCCGGTTTCGGACCCCCACGATTACTAAGTGCCGCAAACCGGCCGCCGCGGCTCACTCCCAGCCAGGTGCCTCCCGCCTCGAGATCCCGCCCCGCCGCAATTGTCGGCACTTCCGCCCACCACCCGAGCGGTGCGGTGGGGCGATCATATAGTTCATCACGGTTGGCAAGCACTACCAGCGGATAATCGGGATGAGCCCGCCAGGCCCAGGCTAAGACACACATAGAACCAAAACCATACCGGATGGGCTTTTAGGATATTATTAAATCTTAAATGATCGTTTGCGCTTGCATGGAGTTGCACATGACCCGAACCCTTCGTATCGCCGCCCTGGCTTTAGCCCTGGCCGTGTTTGCGGCGCCTTCCGCCCTGGCCGGCTTGTTCGGTCCCGCCCAATCCAATATCCCGCCGGAACTAGCGGCAAAACTCGATAAACCCGTGCCGCAAAGCCTGATCACCACGCTGGAACAGGCCAGCAAGGCCGGCCTCGGCCTGGGCGTTGCTCCGGGCGTGATCCATCTCAAGGCCATCTCCGGTCAACGGCTCAACAAGGGGAACAAGCCGGGGTTGCTTTACATCGGCGCCGACTTCTGCCCCTACTGCGCCGGACAGCGCTGGGCACTGATCCTCACCCTGGTTCGTTTCGGCAAACTCACGGGACTGGGATACATGTTTTCCGCCTCGCGTGATGTCTATCCCAATACCGTCACCTTCTCCTTCCTGCGGGCCCATTACGTGAGCCCCTATCTTGCTTTCCGGGCCGTAGAGACGCAAGACCGGAACTACAAACCATTGATGAAGATGACCGCTCAGGAACAGAAAATCTTCAACACCTTCGACGCCCCCCCCTATACCCAGGTCTTCGGTGGGATCCCGTTTATCTATCTGGACGGACAGTACATGCTCACCACTCCGATGCTGCTGCCCTCGGAAATCATCGGTAGAAGGTGGAATTCGGTTGCCACGGAGCTTGCGAATCCGCAAAGCAAGCTGTTTCAGAAAGTCATGCCCCAGGTAAACCTCCTGAGCGCCGCAATCTGCCGCCTTAACGGCGGCAACCCGAACGACGTCTGTTCGGCACCGGGGATCATTGCCGCCAACGGCGCGTTACTTCGGCTCGGCAACCCTGGCAGGCGGCAATAACGCAAGCCCGCCACTACGCGTTCGCGGTACGCTGTTCGTTCCAACCGGTCCGGACTGGAACGAACAGCCGGTAGTTCCGCCCTTGCCCGGTGCCTTGGCTGACGCTGACTTCCCCCACATCCCGAGGCACGTAGGATACACTAATCACCCACTCAATCAGTTTTATTCCGTGCACGAATATCTTGTTTTTTCCGCTGGCAATTGGGAGCTGGTCGCCGCATTGGGAATAATCCTCGCCCTCATCGTCGCCGACGAGTTGCAGCGGCGCCTGAGGGCGTTACATGAGTTGGAACCGGCGCAGGCCGTACGTCTGATCAACCGCGGAGTTATCTTGGTGGATTGCCGCACGCAAGCCGATTATGCCCGGGCCCACCTGGCCGGCGCCCGTCACATTCCCCTCGCCGAACTGCCACGGCGCCTGGATGAACTCAAGCCTAAACGCACCAAAAAGTCCCGCCCCATACTAGTTATCGGGGGAAATTCACGCCACAGTGCTCGCGCCCTGACCATTTTGCGCCGGGCGGGCCTCACCGATTCCTATTCACTAAAAGGTGGCATCGAAGCCTGGCGCAGAGAGCAACTCCCCCTTGAAAAGGCCACTTGACACCCCTTGAAGTCTTATTTTCCACCTACCACGAGGAATACCATGAGCGAACCCGATATGCAACCCAGCCCCGGACAATTCACCCTGGAACAGATCTACCTCAAGGACTGTTCCTTCGAATCCCCTCTGGTTCCGGGCATCTTCACCGAGGAACTCAGCCCCCCGGAAGCAGGCGTCAATATCCAGACCCAGATCAATGGCCTGGCCGATCGGCCAGGCAGCCACGAGGTCGTGCTGGCCGTCACGGTCGAGGCCAAAAGCGGGGACCGCAGCCTGTTCGTCTGTGAAGTCCACATGGGCGCCATCGTATCGCTCAATGGTGTTCCGGAATCCGCACAGGGCAGGGCTCTGGGGGCACGGGCTCCCGAAGCCCTATTCCCCTATGTCCGCCAAGCCATTTCGGATCTGGTGACCCGAGGCGGGTTTCTGCCGGTCATGCTGCAGCCACTCGATTTCGATGCTATTTATCAACAGCAGGCCATGCAGTCAACGGGACAACTCAACGGGTAACCCTCGGTGTCATCACTCCCGGCATGAGCCCCACGGATTCCAGAGTCGCTGTACTCGGCGCCGGCGCCTGGGGCACGGCACTTGCCATTCAACTGGCGCGTAACGGGGTACACGTCAAGCTCTGGGGTCATCGCGAAAAACTCCTCGCGACCATGGCGACGGAACGGGTAAACCGCCGGTACCTGCCGGGTATTCACTTTCCGGAAGCATTGATACCGGATTCGCGCCTTGAAAACACCCTCTACAAGACGGATTTCATACTCATTGCGGTGCCGAGCACCGGCTTTACCGAAGTTATCTCTCGCCTGCCCGAGGGCACGGCTCCCGTCTTTTGGGCCACCAAGGGACTTGATTGCGAGACCGGGAAACCCCTGCATGAACGTGCCCGGGAGATACTCGGTGAAACGCGGGGCATCGGTGTCGTCTCGGGACCCAGTTTTGCCATCGAGGTAGCCCGGAGGCTGCCGACCGCGATCACCGTGGCCGCAAACTCGGCCACCCTGGCCCGCCGCTTCGCTTGCCTGTTGCACAGCGAGCGCTTTCGTACCTACACCAGCACCGACCTTACCGGCGTTGAACTTGGAGGCGCCGCCAAGAACGTGATCGCGATTGCCGCCGGAATCGCCGATGGGCTGGGCTTCGGCGCCAACGCCCGCGCCGGGATCATAACCCGGGGGTTGGCCGAAATTCGGCGCCTGGGACGGGTGCTCGGAGCACGCCCGGCAACCCTGATGGGACTCGCGGGACTAGGCGACCTGGTGCTAACCTGCACCGACGACCAGTCCCGCAACCGCCGCTTCGGGCTTGAGCTGGGCGGCGGTGCCACCGTGGAATCGGCCCACAAACGGATCGCCGGTGCCGTTGAAGGCATCCCGGCGGCGGCGGCACTGACACGGCTAGCGCGGGAGAAAAATATCGAGATGCCGATCAGTGAAGCGGTTCAGGCCGTGCTGTCCGGGCACCAGGCACCCCGCGATGCAGTGGCAACCCTGATGCGGCGTTCGATGAAACCCGAACGCTGATTCAGGCCCGGCCGGTGAACCGGAAGAATCAGTTCAGCTTCGGATTCGACGTTCCCGGAGGGCCACCAAAAGAATCCCCCTCCGCCGTGGCTGGAGGCGTACCCGGGGAAGGTCCGCCGACGGGCCCACCACGGGTGCCAAAATCCGCTTTCAGCCGCCTCAGCCCCTCTCCCGAAAGCTTCATTCCATAGTCATAGCCGGGATTGAGCATGATACCGGTGTCTTCGGCCAGGGTGCTAATTACATATTCGCCGGCGAGTTGCCCCGGATATGCGAACTCCCCCAGGTCATCGCGAATCTTCTCGGCCAGTTCGGGCGCGGTAAACAAGACCATCAAATTACCCATGTCATCGGTTTCAAACACCAGGGCGCTGGCACCGGGATCGAGATTTTCCGGTGTCATCTCACGGTCGAACATGGCATATACCGGTGCGCGAAGTAGCGCTTGATACACCGTGATGATAGATACCTTGCCTTGTTTGGCACCGGCGAACAAATACTCCAACTCAAGATTGGGATCGAACGCCGGTGGCGGCGTATTGGCGATGTCAAGCGGGGTATCGGTCATATTTTCCTCCATAAGGTTTCGGTTTTTAGAGACGAGTGGGAGCCTATCATTTGAACTTCAGCCTCGCAATCCCCACACGGAACAAAGCCCCGGCGGCGCCCGGTCACAGCACCGAGAGAGCATCATTCAGGGCCGTAATCAAGTCTTGCGGATCTTCCACCCCGATCGAGAGCCGGATCAGCCCATCCGCGAAACCCAAGGCCTTGCGTTCGTCCGCGGGAACCGCGGCATGAGTCATCAACGCCGGGTGTTCGATCAGGCTTTCCACCCCACCCAGGCTCTCCGCCAAGGTAAATATCCGCACCTGTTCCAGAAACCGGCGGGCGCCGGCAAGGTTCGTATCGAGAACGACACTGATCATCCCGCCATAGCCGCGGTTCATCTGGCGTTGGGCCAGCGCATGTTGCGGATGACTGCTCAAGCCCGGATACAGAACTCGGTGCACACCATGATGCGGTTCGAGCCAGGCGGCAATCGCCAAGGCGCTTTCCGAGTGCCGTTCCATCCGCAGCGCGAGTGTCTTGACACCCCGCAGTGCCAGATACGCATCAAAGGGACCGGCAATGGCACCAACCGAGTTCTGAATAAATCCGATCCTTGTCGATAATTCTGCGGATCCGGCTACCAGGACACCGCCCACCATATCCGAATGTCCATTAAGGTATTTGGTCGCCGAATGCAGTACCAGGTCGAAACCGAAGGCCAGCGGACGCTGGCACCAAGGCGTGGCAAAGGTGTTGTCGCACAGGCTGATGATTTCGTGGCGCCGCGCAATCTCGGCGATGGCCTTCAGGTCCGCTAGTTTAAGGAGCGGGTTGGTTGGGGACTCCACCCACACCAGGCGGGTCTCGGGGGTAAGCGCATCCTCGAACCGCTGCGGATCGGTCAGATCGACAAAACTGAATTTCAATCCGGCACTGCGTTCGCGCACCTGGCTAAACAAGCGCCGCGTTCCTCCATAAAGGTCGTCCATCGCTACCACATGGCTGCCCGTCGGCAACAGCTCCAGGGCCGCGGCAGCGGCGGCCATACCCGATGCAAAGCCATATCCGGCAACCCCTCCCTCGAGAGCCGCCATCGCCTGTTCCCAGGCTTGCCGGGTTGGGTTGCGGGTGCGCGAATACTCGTAGCCGGTATGCTTTCCTGGGCTACCCTGGGCATAGGTGGAGGCCAGAGAGATGGGCGGCATGACCGCGCCGGTTACCGGCTCCGGCTCATGCCCGGCATGAACACACAGGGTAGCGAAACGGCAACTGCCGATACTCATGCGCAATGTCCTCCGTTGCGAATCCAGGTCAAGTAATCCGCCCGGGTAACCAGGCCGACGAACCCCTCGTCATCTTCGATGGCAATGGCCGGCTCGATGGCCAGGCGTTCGGCCAGCACTGCAACCGGCTCCTCCACGCCCAGGCGCGGAAATCCGGTATTCATGGCCCGACTCACCGGGGCTGCAAAACTCAGCCCTTCTTCACAAGCGGCGCGCAGGAGATCCGCCTCGGTGAGTGCACCGACCAGGTGTCCTGCGCGAACCACCGGGAGCTGCGAGAAACCGCCTTCCCGGAGACGATCATGCGCAATGGCCAGGGTGTCCTGCGGGCCCACGGTAATTGTGGCATTGGCCCGATAGGGATGGGTCACCAGATCGGCCAGGGTTCCCGTGGCCGGCGTTTTTACGAAACCGCGTTCGGCAAGCCAAAAATCGTTATACATCTTCGACAGGTATTTCGCCCCGGTGTCGCATCCCAATGTCACCACCCGCAAAGGCTCGGTTTGCTCGCGGCAGTAACGTAAAGCAGCGGCAATCAGGGTCCCCGAAGAAGATCCCAGGAGCAGACCTTCCTTGCGCAACACCTCGCGGGCGGTCGCAAAGGCTTCGGCATCGGGAATGGTGTAGGCCCGCTCTACCGCCGAAAGATCGGCAATTTCGGGGATGAAATCCTCCCCGATCCCCTCGACCAGCCAGCGACCGGCCTGGCCCAGATTCCCGGTGGCGATATACCCGGCAAGCACCGAGCCCTCGGGGTCGGCCAACACGAAGCGGGTTTGCGGAGAATGTTTCTGGAAATAACGTGAAAGTCCCGTGAGCGTGCCACTGGTACCTACCCCCACAACCACGGCATCGACCCGCCCATCCATCTGTTCGAGAATTTCCGGGGCGGTCGTCGCGACGTGGGCCGCGGGATTATCCGGATTGCTGAACTGGTTAATGTAGTAACCACTACGCTCGGTCGCCAACCGCGCGGCCAGATCCTGGTAATACTCGGGATGCCCCTTGCCGACATCCGAGCGGGTCATGATCACCTCGGCTCCCATCGCCTGGACATTGAACACCTTCTCTCGGCTCATCTTATCCGGCATAACGATCAGCAACCGGTAACCACGAATCGCCGCCGTGAGTGCAAGCCCCAGGCCGGTGTTGCCCGCGGTGGCCTCGACCAGCAGGTCACCGGGGCGGATATCGCCGCGCCGCTCGGCGGCCTCGATCATGTATAAGCCGATACGATCCTTGATCGATCCCCCGGGATTTTGTGACTCAAGCTTGATGAATAAATGACATGGTCCGGTATCGAGCCGCGAGGCCGCGACCATCGGAGTCCTGCCGATCAGATCCAGTACGCCGGAAACCACCTGCATGAAGTAGGCCTTAAGCAGAGAAAATAAAGATGTTATGTTAACAGGATGGCTCAAATTTCATCGCCCACTCGCGCGAAGCTGTTGGCCCTGGCCCGCGAGCGGCTGAAAACCCCCCGCGAAGCCTCCATCCTTATCGCCCACGCCCTCGGCATCAGCCGCGAGGCCCTGTACGCGCACCCGGAAATCACCCTTGATCGCGAACAGGCCGCCCATGGACTGGACTATGTGCAACGGCGCGCGCGCGGGGAGCCCGTCGCCTATATCCTCGGCACCCGCGAGTTTTACGGCCTGAAACTCCGGGTAACCCCAGCGGTTTTGATCCCCCGGCCCGAGACCGAACTCTTAGTGGAACTATCCCTGGAACGCATCGCGTCGCTGCGAAAACCCCGGGTTGTAGAACTCGGAACCGGCAGCGGCGCCATCGCCATCGCCCTGGCACGGGAGTGCCCCAAGGCCCGCATTACGGCTACCGACTATTCCCTGCCCGCACTACGGCTCGCCCATGCAAATGCCCGGCAACACGACGCCGGAGGCATCGACTTTGTCCAGGCCGACTGGTTTGCGCCCTTCGGTGAAGAATATTTCGATCTGGTCGTATCCAACCCGCCCTACATCGCCGCCGGGGATCCGCACCTGGATACCGGCGACCTGGTCCACGAACCTCGCATCGCGCTCGTCGCCGGGCGTGAAGGACTCGACGCCCTAGCCCGGGTCATCGCCGCGGCCCCGTCCCGGCTGCGCCCCGGCGGCTGGCTGGTCCTAGAACATGGCGCCGAACAGCAACCCAGCCTCGGGCGCCTTCTGCGCAAGGCGGGCTTCAAAGATATAGGCGCGCATCATGACCTGGCCGGACTGCCCCGGGCGATTAGCGCCCGGCGTCCCGGGTAGCGGCCACGCCCAACCCACGCCAAGGGCGATCTGCGGTTACAATTTCACCCATGAATGTGAATGCGAAAAGATCATCCGCCGATGCAATACGCAGCCTGGAGCAGGTACTTACCGAAATCCCCTTGGCAAATGCCCTGCAAATCCGGGTAGAGTGCTGGGATCAGGATCGGCTCGTACTGTCCTCGCCCTATGGCACCAGCCGCAATCACCATGGCAAGGCCTTCGGCGGTGCCATCGAATGCCTGGGCACCCTGGCCTGTTGGGGATGGTTATGGCTGTCGTTGGATGACCCCGGACTCGACATCGTAATTCAGACCGCAACCAGCCAGTTCTTTAGTCCGCTGACCGGCGATCTTCTGGCCCAAGCCGAACCGCCCGATCCGGCAAGCCGGGCCCACTATCAGGCCATGCTCGCCCGCCACTCGCGCGCGCGCATCGACTTGCGCGCCACCATCGGCAATGCCGAAAACCCGAAAGGCGCAAGCCTGCTCGGCCGGTATGTGATCATACGCGAGCACTGACCCAAGTGTCCGGGATAAATGCCCCCGAAAATAAGGGCTCTTCCCGTTTCGAACCACACTGAAACAGCCGCCTGAAAATACCATTATTTCTTGGTCTGTTTGCCCAAAGCTGGCAGCGGATTAACGTAAATTGAGTCATGAAGCGGCTCTGTCGAGGCTTCCGCCGCAAGAGTTGGATTGCCGCGTCACCGGCAGAGCCGCAATACCTCCCGCACCCGGAGGCCGCCGCTACGGCCGGAAACCCCGGCGGCTCAGCCGCCGGGCGGAGGTAACCGCTGCTTGAGCAGACGGTTCACTTCAGCGGGATTTGCCCGGCCCCGGGTTTGCTTCATCACCTGGCCAACGAAATACCCGAACAGCTTCTCCTTTCCCGCCTTATACTGCGCGACCTGGGAGGGGTTCGCCGCAATCACCTCGTCAATGACTCGAACCAGCGCCTCGGGGTCGGAAATCTGGCGTAATCCCCGTTTTTTGATCACCGCATCGGCCTCGCCCTCGCCCGCCCACATGGCCTCGAAAACCTCCTTAGCCAATTTACCGGAGATCAGGCCATCGATGATTTGCCGCAACAGACCAGCCAATCCGGGAGCAGAAATCCGGGAGGTACCGATTGTCAGTCCCTCCCGGTTGAGCGCCGCGGCCAGTTCGCCCATCACCCAGTTGGCGCTGAGCTTGGCCTCGCCCCCCAGGGATTCGACTACCGCCTCGTAATAATCGGCCAGCTCCCGCTCGGCGGTGAGTACGCCGGCGTCATAGGCGGAAAGGCCATATTGCGTCTGCAAGCGTTCACGTCTGGCCCGTGGCAACTCGGGTAGAGTCGCCCGAATCGCATTGATAAACGCCGCGTCCAACTCCACCGGTAATAAGTCCGGATCGGGAAAGTAGCGGTAGTCATTGGCTTCCTCCTTGGCCCGCATCGATCGGGTTTCATGCCGCTCCGGATCATACAGTCTGGTTTCCTGGACCACGGTGCCGCCGGATTCGAGCAGATCGGCCTGGCGGGCTATCTCGTAATCAATCGCCTGTTCGATAAAATGAAAAGAATTGACATTCTTAATCTCGGTTCGGGTTCCGAAGGATCGACTCCCGCGCGGGCGCAGCGACACATTGGCGTCGCAGCGAAGCGAACCTTCTTGCATGTTGCCATCACAGATACCGAGATAACGCACCAGCGTGTGAATCGCCTTCATGTAGGCCCCGGCCTCTCGCGCCGAACGCAGATCCGGCTCGGACACGATTTCGAGCAGGGGAACCCCCGCACGATTAAGGTCGATCCCGGTTGATCCGTCAAAAGCCTCGTGCAGCGACTTGCCGGCATCTTCCTCGAGGTGAGCCCGGGTAATGCCGATCACCTTTTCATGGCCATCTTCAAGCGAGATGGTAAGCCGCCCGGGGCCGACAATCGGCAACTCATACTGGCTGATCTGGTAACCCTTGGGCAGATCCGGATAGAAATAGTTTTTGCGCGCGAACACCGACCGTGGCGCTATCTCGGCGTCGACAGCCAGGCCGAACATCACCGCCATGCGTACCACCTCGCGGTTGAGGACGGGCAACATACCCGGGTAACCGAGATCGATCGGGCAGGCGTTGACATTGGGCTCGGCACCAAAGGCGGTGGAGGCAGCGGAAAAGATCTTGCTCCGCGTCAACAACTGGGCGTGAATCTCAAGTCCGATAACCGGTTCCCAATCCATGCTTACTCCCACCGCGGAGGCACGCGCCGGTGCCAGTCGGTCACCTGCTGATACTGATGCGCCAGGGCCAGAATCCCGGCCTCGTCAAAGGCCTTGCCGATCATCTGCAGACCCACGGGCAGGTTACCATCGAAACCCATCGGTACCGAACAAGCGGGCAAGCCGGCCAGGTTGACGCCGATGGTGAAAATATCGTTCAGGTACATCGAAACCGGGTCGGCCGTCTTTTCACCCAGGCGGAACGCGGCACTCGGCGTGGTCGGTCCGACCAGAAAATCGTACCGCTCGAAGGCGTGGCGAAAATCCGCGGCAATTCTCTGGCGCACTCGCTGCGCCCGCAGGTAGTAGGCATCGTAGTAGCCGTGCGAGAGCACGAAAGTGCCGATCAGGATGCGCCGCTTGACCTCTGCACCGAAGCCTTCTCTGCGGGAACGTTCATATAGATCGGTAAGATTCGCGGGGTTCTCGGCACGATAACCGAAGCGCACACCGTCATAACGGGCCAGGTTGGCGCTCGCCTCGGCGGGAGCGACAACATAATAGGTTGGCACCGACAGCCCCAGGTGTGGCAGCGAGGTTTCCTCCACCTCGCAACCCAGGCCGGCCAACTGCTCGAGCGCGGTCGCAAGCGCCGCACTCACGGCCGGATCGACCCCGGAAGCGATAAATTCCTTGGGCACGCCGATGCGACGCCCGCGCAGGGACTCATCGACAAGCGCCGAATATTCCGGCACGGGCTCATCCACCGAGGTGGAATCACGCGGATCGAATCCCGCCATCGCCTCCAGAACCAGGGCCGCATCCTCGGCGCTCGGTGCGAGTACCCCCCCCTGGTCGAGACTCGAGGCGAAAGCAATCATCCCGTAACGCGACACCCGCCCATAGGTGGGTTTGATCCCGGTGATCCCGGTCAGCGCTGCAGGCTGTCGAATCGAACCCCCGGTATCGGTCCCGGTGGCATACGGCACCAGCCGCGCCGCCACGGCCGCGGCCGAACCACCCGAGGAACCGCCTGGAACCCGCCCCAGGTCCCACGGATTACCCACCGGGCCGTAGAAGCTGGTCTCGCTCGACGAACCCATAGCAAATTCGTCCATATTGGTTTTACCAACCATCACGGCGCCCGCATGTTTCAGCCGCTCGACCACGCCGGCATCATAGGGGGCGGTAAAACTGTCGAGCATGCGCGAGCCGGCACTGGTCTTGACCCCCTCGGTACAAAAAATATCCTTATGCGCCATCGGGATACCGAGAAGGGAACCTGTCTCCCCCCGGGAAATCGCCGCGTCGGCCCGGCGTGCCGCCCGGAGCGCCACATCCCGGGTAAGACTCACAAAACTGTTGAGTTTGCCGTCCAGCCGCTCTATCTTCTCCAGCACCGCTTCGACCAGGGCCACGCTGGTGGTCTCACCGGCCGCCAAGGCTGCGGCAATCGCCTTCAAGCCATGCAGAGTCATGCGCCGTTGATTACCCGGGGCACAAGATACAGGCCATCCCGAACCTGCGGAGCATTGCGCTGCAAACGGTCGCGGTCGGGTTTCTCGGTAACTTCATCGGGGCGCATACGCTGGGCCAGGGCGAGCGGGTGAGCCATGGGTACGACCCCCTCTACATCCGCTTCCCGAAGCTGGTCCACCAGGGCAAGAATAGGTCCCAACTCGCCACCCAGGGCGGCACAATCGGTCTCGTCAAGGCCGATGCGGGCGAGACGGCCCAAGTGCTTCAAGGCAACAATATCGAAAGCCACGATCGAAATCTTCAGGAGTTGCAGTCCGGTTATGCTAGCAGATTCGCCGCCACTGTTGACCCTCCTCCCTTGCTTCCGGCGGGCTGGATTGCTACATTACCGAGCTTGTCATCCAAACCGTGAGCCCGCCTCCATGCTCCGCAAGCTGCTAGGTGCCTTCTCAAGCGACCTATCCATCGACCTCGGCACCGCCAATACGCTCGTTTATGTTCGTGGGCGGGGCATTGTACTCAATGAGCCTTCGGTGGTCTCCGTGCGCTATGATCCACGCCGCGGTACGCGCATAGCGGTGGCAATCGGTGCCGAGGCCAAATCGATGCTGGGGCGTACCCCCGGCAATATCAGTGCCGAGCGACCGCTCAAGGACGGCGTTATCGCCGATTTCACTCTCACCGAACAGATGCTCAAACACTTCATTCGCTGCGCGCATGGGTCACGCTATTTCCGTCCCAGCCCGCGGGTTCTGGTGTGCGTGCCCCACGGCTCGACCCAGGTGGAACGCAAAGCGATCCGGGATTCGGCCGAGGGGGCCGGAGCCCGCAAAGTTTACCTTATCGACGAGCCCATGGCCGCGGCAATCGGTGCCGGCCTTCCTGTTTCCGAGCCCCAGGGCTCGATGATCCTCGATGTCGGTGGTGGCACCTCGGAGGTAGCGGTCATCTCCCTAAACGGTATCGTTTACGCCTCCTCTGTACGCATCGGTGGAGATCGCTTCGACGATGCGATCACGAACTACGTACGGCGCAATTATTCGATTTTGATCGGCGAAGTTACGGCCGAGCGGATCAAACTCGAAATCGGCTCGGCCTTTCCCGGCCGCGAGATGCTCGAGATGGAAGTCAAGGGCCGCAACCTTGCCGAGGGAGTTCCGCGAAGCTTTGTGCTCAATTCGAACGAAATCCTGGAGGCGCTGCAGGAGCCTCTGGCCGGCATTGTCGGTGCCGTCAAACAGGCGTTGGAACAAACCCCGCCCGAACTGGCTGCGGACGTCGCCGAGAAGGGATTGATCCTTTCGGGCGGAGGCGCCTTGCTGCGCGACCTCGATCGGCTGATTGCCGAGGAAACCGGCATTCCCGTTCTCATCGCCGAAGACCCGCTGACCTGCGTTGCCCGCGGCGGGGGCAGGGCGCTTGAACTCATCGATGAGCAGGGAGCGGATCTACTCGCCGTCGAATAGGCCGTGCTAGATTTCGCATCTCCCCGGCTCTATCCCTCCCCATGAGAATCCTGCGCCAACATCGGCGATTTCACGCCGCGCGCGGGCAAGGACTACGAACCTTGTTTTTCATCGCGGCCGCGATTACCCTGCTGACCTTGGATCAGCACTTCCAGGCACTCCATGCGGTGCGCAGCGTCTTTTCCGCCGCGGTTTATCCGGTCGAATGGCTGGTGAACGCACCGAGCTTCGCTCTCCGTGACATGGGCACCGCATTTCAAGGCCACACCAAACTGGTCGAGGAAAACCAGATGCTCCGGCACAAACTTCTACTCGCTCGAGCACGCCTGGAACGACTCAATGCCCTGCGACGTGAAAACCAACGCCTGCGCACTCTCCTGGGGACGGCCGCGGAACTTCCCGGTAACCTCCGAATCGCCAGCATACTCACGGTCGATTTGACCCCTTACCGAAATCTTATTACTTTGAACATCGGGCTCACCAGCGGCATCCGCCCGGGGCTACCCATTCTGGATGCCAGCGGCATCGTCGGCCAGATTAAAAGCACCGGACCCTTTTCCAGCCAGGTGATATTGATTACGGATCCGGCCAGTGCAATCCCGGTCGAAATCGAACGCACGGGCCTCGCTACCCTCGCCTTCGGCACCGGCAGCCTGAATCTCTTGACCCTGCCCTACCTGCCGAATAATGCCGACGTTCATCGCGGTGACGAATTGACCAGTTCCGGCCTCGGAGGACGCTATCCGCGCGGCTATCCCGTCGCGGTAATCACCCAGGTCACGCCTCGGCCCGGGCAACGCTTCGCTCGGGTCGAAGCCCGTCCCCTGGCCAAGCTGGGGCGCGAACATGAGGTGCTGGTCTATACCTTCCGCCACACTACCCCTACCGGGGAGTCGATACGCTGATGCGCCGACTGAGTTCCCCCGTGGCAGTTATGGCAACTCTATTTATTGCCTTGGCGCTCACGGTGGCACCACTGCCCAGCTGGGCCCTGGCGCTTCGTCCCCTGTGGGTGGCGCTCACGGTGTATTACTGGGCCATTGCCTTACCCGAACGCTTCGGCGTAGGTTATGCATGGCTAGTCGGATTGTTCCTGGATGTGCTCACCGGCTCTTTGTTCGGCGCCCACGCCCTGGCCCTGACCCTGGTGGCTTTTATCGCCGCGCGTACTCACTTGAAACTGCGGATGCACCCGCTGTGGCAACAAAGTCTCACCGTTGGTTTTGCGCTGGGACTGTATGCTTTCGTCCTGTTCTGGATCGGTGGTCTGACGCACCAAATGTCCCGTCCCCTGATCCGCTTCGCTCCCGTGGGAATCAGCATGCTTCTGTGGCCATGGATCTACGGATTCCTCCGTGCGGTACGTCGCCGATACGTCCACACCTAAGCCATGCCTCCCCCCGCTTTGCCGTTCACCAAACACCCGCATTACCGCCGGCGGCTGCTTATTATCACCACGATTGCCGCACTGCTCGGCATTGGGCTCATTACCCGGCTGGCCTGGCTACAAATATACGAAGCCCCCCGTTACGCTTTTTTAGCCCAGGGCAACCGTGTTCGCCTGATCCCGATCGCCCCGACCCGCGGGCTCATTCTGGATCGCAACGGACGGGTGCTGGCCGAGAATGTGCCCACCTACGAGTTGACACTGATCCCCGATCAGGTCAAAAACCTCAAGCAGACGCTTATGCAGCTGAAACCTATCGTGAATCTCAGCCCCCAGGATATCGAGGATTTCCATCGCCTGGAAAAAACCAAGCGGCCATTTCAGGCCATCCCCCTCAAGGTCGACCTGACCACTCGCGAGCTGGCCCGCTTTGCGGTCAACCGTCAAAACTTTCCCGGAATCGATATCCACGCCACCCTCAAGCGCTTTTACCCGCCCGGCACCGCCGCTGCGGAGGTTGTCGGCTATGTCGGGCTGATCAGCCCCGCAGATCTCAGGCGCCTGGATCCCGCACAGTACGGCGCCAGCTCCCATGTCGGAATCACCGGTGTCGAATGGGAATACGAAAAACTCCTGCATGGCCGTGTCGGCTACCGCAAGGTCGAGGTCAATGCCGAAGGGCGCACCGTCCGGGTGCTGCAAACCCGGCCGCCAGTCCCGGGGGAAACCCTTTATCTGACCATTGACGATCGGCTGCAAAAAATCGCCTCCCGGGCACTCGGGCAATATCCCGGGGCGGTGGTTGCAATTCAGCCCGGAACGGGTGCGGTTCTGTGCCTGGTAACCAGCCCCAGCTACAACCCCAATCTGTTTGTAAACGGTATTTCGGCCAAGGCCTATCATCGGCTGATCACCGCCCCAGCCCATCCGTTAGTTAATCGGGCCATTCACGGTCAGTACGCGCCGGGTTCAACCATCAAACCATTTCTAGGGCTCGCCGCGCTGGAAGATGGAATCCTGAGGCCGCAAACCAAATTCTATGCCGGAGCCACCTTCAAACTACCAAATGATTCCTACATCTGGCGTGACTGGAATCCCCACCAAAACGGAGAGGTGACCCTAAAACAGGCTATCATTCAATCCATTGACACCTTTTTCTATCAACTCGCCCAGCGTATGGGCATCAAACGTATGCATACCGCCCTCGCCCGCTTCGGATTCGGCGTGTCACCCGGAATCGATCTACCGGGAGCACGCAAGGGGGTCAACCCATCGGCCCGCTGGAAAATGCAAATCTTGGGCAAGCCCTGGTATGAAGGCGACACCATCAACAGTGGTATAGGCCAGGGCTACACGCTGGTCACACCACTCCAGTTAGCGAGTGCCACCGCCGCTTTGGCGATTCAAGGGCTACGCTACCGCCCCCATGTACTGGCCGCAACGATAAACCCGAAAACCGGCAAGCGCGTTCCCTACCGTCCCATCGCGCTGCCTCCCATCCAACTGCGCTCCCGATCCTACTGGGCCTACATTATCCAGGCCATGCATGAAGTGATTGAAAGCCCATATGGAACCGGTCATCTGCTCGCCAAAGGCCTGAACTTCAGCATGGCCGGAAAGACCGGTACCGCCCAAGTGACCAGTACCTATCGCAACGATTTCGCCGCCAATAGCCGGGTCCCCTTCAAATTGCGCAATAACGCATTATTCATCGCCTTCGCCCCGGTCAAACACCCGGAGATCGCGGTGGCGGTGATCGTAGAACACGGCGGCAGCGGCGGACGTGCCGCGGCACCCATCGCCCGCGATATTATCTCCGCCTGGCTGCAGCAACATCCCCCCGTGGAAAAACATGTTTCGCACCCGCATTGACCGCCCCCTGCTCATCGCTTTACTGCTGCTAGGCTTGGGCGGATTGGTGCTGTTGTTCAGTGCCAGCGGTGGCAACTGGCAACTTGTATTCCGCCAAGGTATCCGCTTGAGCCTGGGGTTGATTCTGCTGTTCGCCCTGGCAATGACCCCGCCACGCTACTTCCGCATGGCCAGTCCGGCACTGTACTTGCTGGCCCTCCTGTTACTGGTCGCGGTGCTGATCTTCGGCGCCCGGGGCAAGGGGGCCGAACGCTGGATCAACCTGGGGTTATTCCAGTTCCAACCTGCCGAACTCATGAAACTGGCTCTGCCCCTGGCGCTGGCCTGGTATTTTCATGAGCACCCGGGGGCGCCGCGCTGGGATGAAGTGCTTGCCGCCACCCTGATTGTCGCCCTGCCGGCGGCATTGATTGTGGTCGAACCGGATCTCGGCACCGGGATCCTGGTTATCGGTGCCGGAGCGGCCGTACTTTTTCTTTCCGGAATCAAACCCCGTTACCTCTTTGGCTTTGCACTGCTGCTGGCCGCTACACTGCCGCTCGCCTGGCATTTTCTCCACGGCTACCAACGCCAGCGACTGCTGATTTTCCTAGACCCACAGCGCGATCCCCTAGGAGCCGGATACCATATCATTCAATCCAAGATCGCCATTGGTTCGGGTGCCTTGTTTGGTCAGGGGTTTCTCAAAGGCTCACAGGCACAGCTGAATTTTCTCCCCGAACGCACCACCGATTTCATCTTTTCCGTCTTCGCCGAACAGTTCGGCTTGATCGGTTCGCTGGCGTTACTCGCCCTGTATGCCTTCATAATCGGCCGCGGGTTTATCCTCGCCGCACGCGCTCATACGCGCTACGGGCGCCTGGCGGCCGCGGGCATCGTATCGACATTTACGCTTTATGTGGTAGTAAACGTCGGCATGGTGATCGGCGTTGTCCCCGTTGTCGGTGTTCCGCTGCCGCTGGTAAGCTATGGCGGCACCTCCATCGTCACCGTGCTCGCCGGTTTCGGTATCCTTATGGGCATCGCCGCCCATCGGAGACTGATCGACGCATGAAACCCATCGCGGCAATGTTCGTTTTCTTACTCCTGTTCCTCGGCTCCCCGGCCCATGGCTTCGACCTGAAATCCCCCGCGGTTCATCGATTCATCAACCGGATGGTGGTTCAATACCACTTCCGGCGCGGCGATCTCGAACGACTGCTGGCACAAGTCAAAACCAACCCGCAAATTATCGCCGCAATCAATCATCCCGCCGAAGCATTGCCCTGGAGGCGTTACCGCAAAATATTTCTCACCCCGGGACGCATCCAGGCCGGGCGCCGATTCCTGCTCGCCCATCAGCGTTTACTATCCGAGGCCCAAAACCACTACGGTGTTCCCGCCCCGATCATCGTCGCCATTCTCGGGATGGAAACCCGTTACGGCGTACGCCAGGGAAGGCATTCGGCACTGCAAGCCCTGGCGACGCTCGCCTTCGCCTACCCCCCCCGCGCCCGTTTTTTCAGTAAGCAACTCGCCGCCTTTCTTATCCTCTGCCGCAAAAACAACCTCAATCCCCTCACAGTCCAATCCTCCTACGCCGGGGCCCTGGGCGCAGGGCAGTTCATGCCATCGAGCTACCTTGCCTATGCCGTCGATACCAGCGGCAAGGGCAGCAATCTTTTTACCAGTTGGCCCGACATCATCGCCAGTATCGCCAATTTTCTTGCCGCGCATGGCTGGCAGCGGGGACGCCCCATCGCCGTGCCCGCCGGATCGCCCTCCGGAGAAGTCGCCGCGGATCTGCTGAACCGCATGTTTCCGGTGCGCAAGCTGCGCGCCCGCGGAATCATTTTTGACGCGCCGGTCAGCGCGAATACCTCCGTGCAATTATTTGCGGTCGGGGCCACGCAAGGCAGGCACTACTGGGTCGGACTGCCGAATTTCACCGTGCTGATGCGCTACAACCGCAGTCCGCTCTATGCCCTCGCCGCTACCCAGCTCGCCGCCGCACTGGTCGCACCTCCCGTTTCCACCTCCTCCGGAGAGGCACTTGCCTCGGCATATCATTGAACGCCACCTGGCTTTTTACCTGCTTCTGCCGCTGCTGGCGAGCTGCTCGGCCCTGCCGCGCTACTCTCCCTCCCTCGCCACACCGCAGGGCGCCAAATCGAATTCCAGAAAACCCAACCAAGCCGGGCTCAGCTATGTTGTCTTCGGACGACGTTACCATATCCTGTCGCATGCGACGGGTTATCACAAGCGCGGGATTGCCTCCTGGTATGGCCCCAACTTTCACGGCAAGCTAACCTCCAGCGGCGCCCCTTACAACATGTATGCAATGTCCGCGGCCAACAAGGTCTTGCCGCTCTACACCTGGGTCAAGGTAACCAACCTGAAAAACGGGAAAAGCGCGGTAGTCCAAATCAATGATCGCGGCCCGTTCGTCGATAACCGTATTATCGACCTGTCCTATGCCGCCGCCAAGGCCATCGGCATGGCCCGGGCGGGAACCGCGTTGGTGGAAATTCAGGCACTCACGCCTCCCTCGCGCGAGCCTCCCGTGGGGTTGGCTCGACGGATCCGCCAAGCCACACCCGTCCCCATCCGCCCCCATCCGCGTCTGTACGTTCAACTCGGAGCCTTTGCCAAGCGCATAAACGCCGAGCAGCTGCAGGCCAGGCTACTGCTGAACCAGGTCGGGCGCATCAAGATATCCCCCATGCGCGATGGGAAACACCGACTGTATCGGGTACTGATCGGCCCCCTGGGCGGGGTCGATGCAATCGACACGCTGACCGCCCGTCTGAAGCGAATGGGGTATGACAAAACCGCTATCATCATTCGCTGATACCGTAAGCTCCGGCAACGAATTTTTTCCAATTTCCTTAAAATAGGCGCATGGTTGATGCGCTACCCATCTGTGTGCTGAACAATCGGCTGATCCCGATCGACCAGGCCTGCGTATCTCCACTGGATCGGGGATTCCTTTTTGGTGACGGTATCTACGAGGTTATCCCCTGCTTTGACGGCCACGCCTTCCGGCTGGAAGCCCACTTGGATCGGCTGGACCAGAGCCTGGCGGCACTCGGCATCACCGCGCCGCATTCACGCGCCGAGTGGTCTCGTTGGGTCGACGAACTCACCGCCGCCAACGGCGGTGGAGATCTAGGCTGTTATATACAAATTACCCGTGGAACCGCGCCCGGACGGGACTTTCTCCCCGATTCCGAACTGCGCCCCACCGTCTTCGGATTCTGCTGGCGACTCGCGCCACCGAGCAGAACAATACTCGAATCCGGCATTTCTGCGGTTACGCTAAAAGATATCCGCTGGCTGCGCTGTGACATCAAATCGGTATCGCTTGCCGGCCCGGTGTTGTTGCGCCGGGAGGCGGACGCACATCAAGCCGATGAGGCCATCCTGATCCGCGACGGCTACCTTGCCGAGGGCAGCTCCAGTGCCGTATTCATGGTGAACGAAACGGGGGTCACGACCGCTCCCGCGGGCCCCAAACGCTTGCCTAGTATTACCCGGCAGGTGGTCGCCGAAGCTCTGAATAGCCTCGGGTTCGCCTTGAATGAACGTGAAATCCCTGCCGCGGAACTTGCCCTGGCACGGGAAATCTGGATCGCGAGTGCAACCCGTGAGGTGCTTCCGGTCACCCAGCTGGATGCCTCCCCCATAGGTACCGGTAAACCCGGATCATTATGGCAACGCGTCTATGCGGCCTTTCAGGCCATCAAGGACCGGGAATGCCGCCCCTGAGGAGTGCCGGCCCGACCTATCCCCAGCACGTCCCGCTTAAGGTCATGGGTCACAGCGGGCCCGCCTTGCGCGCGGATATCGACGCAGCCCTCGCGCGCCATATTCCCCCCGGAACCCCGATAGAGATCACCCGGCGTGAAAGCCGCAACGGGCGCTATACGGCTTACACCGTAACTTTCATCGCTACTAGCCGCGAACAACTCATTGCCATCTACACCGATCTACGCGGCTGCGATACGGTACGATTTTTACTGTGATTCCCGCACTGCGGATCCGGCGGCTGGGCCTTAGTGATTACATATCCGTGTGGCGGGGTATGCAGGCATTCACCGCGACCCGCGGACCGCAAACCCCGGATGAGATCTGGCTCCTGGAACACCACCCGGTATTCACCTTGGGCCTTAGCGGGCACCGCGAACATCTGCTGGCTCCCGGTGACATTCCCGTGGTGCACGTGGATCGGGGAGGACAAGTTACCTACCATGGCCCGGGGCAGCTCGTTGTCTATCCCCTGCTCGATCTTCGCCGGCGCATGCTAGGACCTCGGTCCATGGTCAGCGCGCTTGAGCAAGCCACCATTGCCACCCTGTCCACTTGGGGAATCGGTGCCACCGCCCGGCGCGAAGCTCCCGGAGTCTATGTTGCAGGCAAGAAAATCGCCTCGATCGGCCTGCGGATCCGCCGCGGAGCCTGCTACCATGGGCTGGCCCTGAATGTGGCCATGGATCTCGAACCATTCTCGCGCATCAATCCCTGTGGCCATGTGGGCCTTAAAATGACCCAGATCTCCGACCTCGGTGGCCCCGATGATTTAGCCGCCATCGCCGAACTGTTGGTTCCCGAACTGCTGGCGCACCTAAAACCAACGCCGGACGGATCTCCCCCCAAAGCCCCTTCCGGAAAGCAATTCAGCGGCTAAAGCTCAACTGCAACAGAATTCCGGCAAAAACAGCGGCGCCGAACCAGTTATTGTTTAGAAAGGCCTGAAAACACCGCCGGGGTTCGCGCTTGCGGATCAACCACTGCTGATACAGGACAAAACAGCTTGCGGCGCCAAGACCCCAGTAATACACGGGGCTTAAATGCAACCTCAAGCCCACCAGCGCCAGCCCGATCACGACCGTCAGTTGCAACAGCGCAACAATCGGCCGATCCAGCTCTCCGAACAGGATGGCGGTGGACTTGACACCGATCTTCAGATCATCGGGCCGGTCGGCCATAGCGTACATGGTATCGTAGGCTGTCGCCCACAGGATATTGATGATTAGAAGCAACCAGGCAACGGTCGGTACCGCCCCGGTTTCGGCGGCATAAGCCATCGGGATACCCCAGCCAAAGGCAAGGCCCAGATAGAGCTGAGGCAGGTAAGTGTAGCGCTTCAGAAAAGGATAGGTCGCGGCAAGGAACGCAGCGGGAATGGCTAAAAGCAACGCCAGTCGATCCAGGGTGAAGGCCAAGCCCAAGGCGACAAGTGACAACACCACGAATACCCCGATCGCTTCGAAGGGGTGAAGTTCTCCTCGGGCAAGAGGCCGATCACGGGTGCGCCAGACGTGGGCGTCGAAGCGCCGGTCGGCAAAATCGTTGATTGCGGCTCCGGCTGCACGCATCACAAAGGTTCCCGCTACAAAGACCACGAAGTGTAACGGCGAAGGATGGCCGCGGCCGGCAAGCCAGAGCGCCCACAGCGTCGGCCAAAGCAACAAGAACGTGCCGATGGGCTTGTCCAGACGGATAAGGCGCATATAGATTCCCAGCCGTCTGGTCACCGCGGGAAGCCAACGCCGTGTAAAGGCGCTGCGCCGCCAGCGATGACGCATTCGCCGCAGAATCGATTCCTTCACCAACGGGCGGTGGCCCTTTCTCCCCGATGCGACCGAGTGGCGTTGCCGATCGCCTCCGGCCCCGATTCCTGCTGTTTGTGGCCCGTCATTCCCCCCGAACTTTTCCGCTTTCCCCACCCCGGCGGCCGGCGCCGGAATTCGGGTGCCGAGAACGGCTCGCACCCACTTCGTACAGGTTGATTTCACCTGCGTGATCCGGCGACACTTGAAGCGGAACTCAGGCATCGGCATAGCGTAACTCGGGACCGATCCAGAACCGCTTCAAGGCCTCGGCTTCGGCCGGAGCCTTGGCCAGTAACCGCTCGGCCAGCTCGGGCGCCTGTTCGAACAGCGCCTGGTCGCGATCAAAATCCGCCACCCGGAGACGGGCAAAGCCGGCCTGACGGGTGCCGATGAATTCCCCGGGCCCGCGCAACCTGAGATCCACCTCGGCAATCTGAAAACCGTCATCGGTTCCGCGCAACGCCTCGAGCCGCTCTCGCGCCTGCATCGTAAGCGGCGGACGATATAAAAAAATGCAATGGCTCGGTACCGTGCCGCGCCCGACCCTGCCGCGCAACTGGTGCAGCTGTGCCAGTCCCATGCGCTCGGAGTTTTCTACCACCATCAAGGTGGCATTGGTCACATCCACGCCCACTTCGATTACCGTTGTCGCCACCAGGATATCCAGTTTAGCGGCTGCAAAACGACGCATGATCGCCTCCTTTTCCAGCGCCTGGAGCCGGCCATGCACTAAACCGATCCTGACCCCGGGCAGACTTTCGGCCAGTTCCCGGGCCGATCGCTCGGCGGCCTGCGCCGCAAGCGTAGCGGATTCCTCGATCAAGGGACACACCCAGTAAGCTTGACGACCGGCCGCAATCTCGCGACGAATGCGTTCGACCAAAGCCGACCGGCGAGTCTCGGACATCACCGCGGTCTTTACGGGTTGACGTCCGGGGGGAAGTTCATCGAGTAGGGAGAGATCCAGATCAGCATAGAGCGTCATCGCCAAAGTGCGGGGAATCGGGGTTGCCGTCATCACCAACTGATGGGTAGAGCCTCCCCCCAGGCTCAGCCGCTGATCGACTCCGAAACGATGTTGCTCATCGACGATGGCAAGCGCCAACCGCGGTAGGCTCATTTTCCCCGCAATCAAGGCATGGGTGCCGACTACCAGCACGGGTTCGCCCCGATCCAACCGTTCCCCGAGCGCCCGGCGCTCGGCTGTGGATGTGGTTGCGGTCAGGAGCACCGGTACCACCCCCAAGGGTTCGAACCACGCTTGCAGGATACGAAAATGCTGCTCCGCCAGCAGTCCGGTCGGAGCCATCAATGCGATCGGATAGCCGGCCCCCAAGGCGCGGGCCGCCGCCAAAGCCGCAACCACGGTCTTACCACTGCCCACATCGCCCTGAAGCAGGCGTCGCATGGGCCGCTCCCGGGCAAGATCGGCCCCGATTTCACCATCCACACGACGCTGCGCCGCGGTAAGGCGGAAGGGAAGAGTGGCCATAAGCCGTTGCCTCAGATCATCTCCTCCGGACAGGATAACCGCCTGCGACCTCCCCGCTCGCGCCCGGTTATCCCGCAAGGCGAGATAGTGCGCCAAAATCTCGTCCCGGGCCAAGCGCCGGCGGGCGGGACAATCTCCCTCCGCCGGTGAGAATCCGGGCACCGGGTGGTGGAGTAAATAAAGAGCCTGCTCAAGCGCGGGCTCATCATCAAGACCTGAAAGCCGGTAACCTTGCAATTCGGTTGCATCCAGGGCGGCCAGGGCGGTATCGATCAATCGCCGCAGGCGCGCCTGGCCCAATCCGGATACCGTCGGATAGACTGGCGTGAGCCGGTCGGCCAGTGGGGCCGGCTGCCCCTCATCCAGGGCAGTAAACGAAGGATGAACGAATTCGAGTCCCCGAAATCCTCCGCGCACCTCGCCATAGCAGGCAAACCTGCGATTACGCGCAAACACCCGGTCCAGGCGGGGACTAAAATGGAAAAAACACAGGCCGATCTGCCCGGTGCCGTCTCCGAGGCGAACCAATAACATGGGCCGGCGTCCCCGGGTCGTTTCCCGGGCCAAAACGGTTCCCTGCACATAGGCGCTCATGCCGGAGCGCAGTGCCCCCAGGCGAGTTAACCGCGAACGATCTTCATAGCGCAGTGGCAGGTGAGTCAATAAATCTTCGGGTCGATAAATACCCAGATTTTCCAGTTTTTCGCGGGTCCGCCCTCCGGCCCCGGGAAAACCTTCCCAACCCCGTTCCGGCATCACAACATTCAACGGGCCAGGATTGCCTCGACCTCGATCCTCGCACCCAGTGGCAAGGCGGCAACAGCGACCGCGGAGCGCGCCGGGTAAGGCGCCTGGAAATATGCGCGCATAATCTCGTTGACCTGGGAATAATCCTCCAGATCGACGAGAAAAACAGCAAGCTTGACCACGGCGGCAAGACTCAGTTCTGCCGCAATCGCCAGGGAACGAATATTTTCGAATACCTGGTGCGCCTGAGGCCCGGTCCCCCCATTCACCAACTTGCCCGATGTCGGTTCAATTCCGATCTGCCCGGAAAGGAAAATCAGGTTTCCCGCCGCCCGGCCCTGTGCATAGGGACCAATTGCCGCAGGCGCCTGCGGGGTACTGATTACTTCGTGAGTCATAACAACAAATCTCCCTGAAATCCCGGCATATGTTCCTGCCAATCTAGCCGCGTCATGATCGCATAATGCGCAGTACCGTCGGCATCTTGCGCAGATGCCGGATAACCCCAGCCAGGTGACGCCGGTCGCGCACCGTTATTTCCAGTACCGTGCTGGATGTACGGTCTCCATGCTCATGAATTTGCGCATGCAATATATTGGAACCTTCGTTGGCAACCGTAGCGGCAACCCGCGCTAACACACCGAGTTGGTTGTCCACATCGAGCTTGAGTTCCACCACGTATTCGTTCTTTGCATTCGGCTCGAAGGCTACATCGACGATGCGGTCCTGTTCCTTCTGTGCGGCCAGGTTCCGGCAATCTATCCGGTGGATCACCAACCCCTTGCCCCGGGTCAGTAAACCGGCGATACGATCTCCGGGAATGGGGTGGCAACAGGGAGAAAGGGTTATCGCAAAACCCGTGGTCCCACGAATTTCTATGGGAGCCCCGGGCGGCGCCATCTCCCCTCCCTCTTCCAGGAGATGCTTGGCAACCAATAGGGCGGGGAATTCGCCGCTACCGATGCGGTGAAGAAGCTCATAGCGGTTCCCGGTTTTAAGTCGCTCGGCAGCCTCATCAAGCGCGCTGCGCCGCCACCTTAGCCCCCCCCGATGCAGACCCAGCGCCTGTTCCAGCATTCGCCGCCCCAAGCGTACATTATCACGTTCCGAGCGATCGCGCAGATAACGTCGCAAGGTAGAGCGGGCCTTGGCCGTGACCACAAAATTCAGCCATGCCGGGTTGGGCCGCGCCCGCCGGGCGGTAATGATCTGCACGGTCTGCCCCGCCTCGAGCGGCGTGCGTAACGGGACGATGCGTTGGTTCACCTTGGCAGAAACACAGCTGTTGCCTACCTCGGTATGCACCGCGTAGGCAAAATCGACCGGCGTAGCCCCTTGCGGCAGGGCGATGATTTCCCCCTTGGGTGTAAAAACATAGATTTCGCCTGGTACCAAATCAACCTTGGCATGCTCGAGAAACTCCACCGGACTCGGCGTCTCGGCCCGAATTTTCTCCAGATTACGCAGCCATTCCCGCGTGCGGATTTCATCCGTCGCCGCTCCCTGTCCTGTCTTGTACATCCAGTGCGCGGCAATCCCGTTCTCGGCTACCCGCTCCATGGTTTCGGTACGAATCTGCACCTCGACTGGGACCCCGTTGGGCCCGACAATTACCGTATGCAATGACTGGTAGCCGTTATCCTTGGGGATTGCGATGTAATCCTTGAAACGCCCGGGCACCGGCTTGTAAGCCCCGTGGACGGCACCGAGGGCATGGTAACAAGCATCGGTCTCGTTGGTTACTATGCGGATACCATGAATATCGGAAATCTCGGATAACTTGGCGCCCTTATCCCGCATTTTCCGATACACGCTATAGACCGCCTTGTCCCGCCCGGAGATTCGTGCCTCCAATCCCGAGCGAGCGCATTCTTCCTGCAAGCGTTTGATCATCTTCGGGATCACCCGCGGCGATTGACCATAATTGCGCTTCAGCGACCGCATGAGCACCTGATAACGATCCGGATACAGAGTCCGAAATCCTAGATCTTCCAACTCAAGGCGGATTTTGCGCATTCCCAGCCGGTGAGCAATGGGCGCATAAATTTCCAGTGTTTCGCGGGCGATGCGTCGCCGCTTGGCAGGTGGCATCACTCCCAAGGTTCGCATGTTGTGCAGGCGATCGGCCAGCTTGATCAGAATCACCCGCACATCGGCGACCATCGCCAATACCATTTTACGAAAATTTTCGGCCTGTGCCTCCTGGCGGGTTTCAAACCGAATCTGGGTTAGCTTGGAAACGCCGTCGACCAGCAACGCCACCTCTTCGCCGAACAGTTCCGCAATTTCCGCCCGCTCCGCCGGGGTGTCCTCGATCACGTCGTGGAGCAAGGCAGCTTCCAGTGTCTGCACATCGAACGACATCCCAGCGAGTATATAAGCGACTGCCAGGGGATGGGTAATATAGGGCTCACCGCTTAAGCGGCTCTGGTAACGGTGCGCTTCCTGAGCATACAGAAAGGCTCGGCGAATCTCTTCGACCTCCGCCGGGCTAAGATAACTGGCCAGTTTCTTGGAAAAATCATCGAACCACGCTTCGGGCGGGCGCTCACGTATCACACTGAACCGGGGCGCACGCATGGGAACAACGCTTAGTCTTCGGACTCGATCTTGCCACTTCCCGACTTATCCAATTCCGCTTCGCTCTCGCTTTCGTCTTCGTCATCAACGGTCAGGTCAATCGCGACCTCATCCAGATCCGGAAGGGTAAAAATATCCTGTTCACTGGGGGCATCACTTTCTTCCAGAATGCTTCGATCCACCAGGCCAGCGACAATTTCACGCAACGCGATGACGGTAGGCTTATCGCCATCCAAAGGCAACTGGGATTCGCGGCCTTGGGTCAGCTGGCGTGCCCGCTTGGTGGCAACCAGAACCAGGTCAAAACGGTTGTCTATCTTGTCGGTACAGTCTTCAACGGTAACTCGCGCCATAATAATCAGTAGGAGGTTGCTAACGAATCAATAGTTTACGCGTTTACCCCGCCCGCTGCCAATAGCCTGGCGATAAAATCTCCAAGCCCGGGGCGCCCCCGCCGCCACGGCTCGCCCTGACCCGCAAATATGCGTTCCAACGCGGTCAGGGCCGGAGCAAATTCGGCGTTGATCACAATGTAGTCATACTCGCGCCAATGGAGTGTTTCGTTCCGGGCCGCCGCCAGGCGCCGGGAAATGGCTTGGGGGCTGTCGGTGCCGCGGCCTTCGAGCCGGGAGCGAAGCACCTCCAGCGAAGGCGGCAAAATAAAGATCGATCGGGTCTCGGGAACCCGCTCGCGCACCATTTTCGCCCCCTGCCAATCGATCTCAAGAACCACGTCTCGCCCCTCGGCGCGAAGGGCATCGACGCATGCCGCCGAGGTTCCATACTTATTGCCAAATACCTCGGCGGATTCCAGCCATTCCTCCCGCAGGCCCATCGCGGCAAAGGTCCGCCGATCCACAAAATGATAGTCCACCCCATCCCGTTCTCCTGGACGTGGGGGGCGCGTGGTGTAGGACACCGACAACACGATCCGTGGTTGCCGCTCGACAAGCGCCCGGAGCAGGGAAGTTTTCCCGGCACCCGAAGCTGCGGATACTACATAAAGCATCCCTTCCCGCCGGGCTGGATTGGATATCGGGCTATTCGACATTCTGCACCTGTTCCCGCATCTCTTCAATCAATAATTTCAGGTCGAGCGCCATTCGTGTCGCCTCGATTTCGCCCACCTTATTGGCCAGTGTATTGGCCTCGCGCATCAATTCCTGAAGGATGAAATCAAGCCGCCGGCCAATGGGACCACCTTGCGCAAGTATTCGTTGCATCTGCCCGGCATGGGCTCCAAGGCGATCCAATTCTTCGCTCACGTCCTGACGCATGATAATCAATGCCGCCTCCTGGGCGGCCCGGTCCGCGTCCACTTCGGCCTCCAGGGCGGCAAGTCCCTCTTCCAGGCGACGGCGCAGGCCAGCCACGCGCATGGCGCTTCCGGTATGAAGACGGTCCACCCGTTCAACGAGCCGCGACAGGCGCGATTCAAGCCCCACCGCGAGCGCCTCCCCTTCCCGCTCACGGGTAACGGCCAGGCGATCGATCGCCTCCTCGGCAACTTCAATCACCACGGTTTGCAACACATCGATGGCCGGTTCGGCAATCTCGACCACCCCGGGCCAAGCAAGAAGTCGCAATCCATCCAGTGGCGCATTCTCCCCAAGATCCCGGAGCAGGTCACGGGCGGAGCGTGCCAAGGTGGTGGCCAACTCCCGGTTAACATGCAGCAAATCCGCCCGTGCGGCCCGCCAGCGCAACGTGGCCTCGATTCGTCCTCTGGCAATACCTTGCCTTAACTTCCGGCGCAGAGTCTCCTCCAGGGGGCGCAAGGCATCCGGCAACATCATTTTGATATCCAGGTAACGATAATTCACCGAACGTAAATCAAGCACCAGTTCACCCCACTCTCCCCCGCGCTGCGCGCTCGCATAGCCGGTCATACTCCGTATCATATTTTTCACCCCCTATCCGAAAACAGGCATGTTAAGCTACTCAAATACTAAATTGCTTTATTCGTAAATTCGATTGTGTTCAACGATGGATGCAGATGGGCGGTGGAGGACCCGCTCGGGCTGTACAAAAACCCAAGGGCGCACCGGAGTAAAATTCGCAGCCCCTTGGCACCAACCCCGACCTACCCCTCCAATGGAATGGGAGCCCGACGGCGACCCCCAGTGGAAAATATTGTGTTCGGCGGATGCACCAGCGAATTGCTCCCCTTGTTTTTGGTTACCCCTAAATGCTAAGCCTCGACACCGCCCTGGTCAGCCACATCGGCGATCGGGCCGATAACCAGGATCGCGCAGAAATCCTGATTACCGACGAAAGCGTCTTCGCCGTAGTGGCCGATGGCATGGGTGGACACGCCAAGGGCGATCTTGCCGCCGAAACCGCAGTCGTTAACCTGCTGGATGAATTCCGCCTCAATCAGCACCACCAGAAAGACCCCGAAAGCTTTTTCCGTAGCGCCCTCGCCCGGGCGCAAAAAGAGGTTCTGGCACTGGGTCAAGGTATGCCGGCGACATCGCGCCCCGGGGCAATGGTGGTATGCGTACTCATCCACAATGACATACTGTACTGGGCTCATATCGGCGACAGCCGCACCTACCACCTGCGCGGAACCCGATTACTCGCCCGTACACGCGATCACACTATGGTCGAAGCCTTGGTTAGCGCGGGGGAAATCACTCCGGTGGAGGCCTTGACACACCCAGAACGGCACCTGGTCGAGTACTGCCTGGGTGTGGACGACGGCATGCCCCTCGACACGATCGATGCCCCGCGAACTCTGGCAAGGGGAGATACGGTGCTGCTGTGCACCGATGGATTGTGGGCCCAACTCGATGAGACCTTTCTGCTCCAATCCCTGGCCAGCGCCGATGATCTCGAGCAAAACCTGGAGCAGTTGGTCACGCAGGCGGTTGAATGCGGCCGGGGAATGAGCGATAACGTGACCGCCATTGCCCTGCGGGTACTCGCCGAGGAGGATGAATGAGAACAAGACCCGATCAACGCGCCCCCGGCCAATTACGCCCAATAGAGCTTAAACGCAGTGTCAATCTCCATGCCGAAGGCTCGGCGATGATCCGGCTGGGCCATACCCACGTGCTGTGTACGGCCTCCATCGAGGAACGGGTTCCCTCCTGGTTGCGCGGCAGCGGCCAGGGCTGGGTCACGGCTCAGTACGGCATGTTGCCGCGCGCCACCGAAAGCCGTGAAGAACGTGAAGCGGCCCGAGGCAAGCAAAGCGGGCGTACCCAGGAAATTCAACGCCTGATCGGACGTAGCCTGAGAACCAGCCTGGACCTGACCGCCTTGGGAAAACGCACGATCACCCTGGACTGCGATGTAATCCAGGCCGATGGAGGCACCCGCACGGCGGCCATTACCGGCGCCTGGGTCGCACTCGCCGAAGCCTGCCATTGGCTCGTGGCCAAGGGGCAAATCGGTGGCGATCCTTTAACCGGGCAGACCGCTGCCGTCTCGGTCGGTATCTGCCACGATACCCCGTTACTCGACCTATGCTATGCCGAAGACAAAGAGGCCGAAGCCGACTGCAACATCGTCATGAATGCCACCGGGGAGTACATTGAAATCCAGAGTTCGGCCGAGGGACGCACATTCAGCCGCAGGGAACTCGATCGCCTGTTGGACTTGGCCGCGGGCGGCATCAGTGAATTACTCCATGCACAGCGTCGCTGCCTGGATAATCCGCCATGAGACACCATGCCGTCATCGCTTCATCCAATCCTGGAAAACTAATTGAAATCAAACGCTTGCTCAATCCGCTCGGGTTCGATCTGAGCAATCAGGATGAACTGGGCCTCGATCCCCCACCCGAGACGGGCCTCACCTTTATCGAAAATGCCCTGGCCAAGGCCCGAGCCGCATCACGAGCCACGGGCCTGCCTGCCCTGGCCGACGATTCGGGGCTTGAAGTCGATGCACTCGGAGGCGCCCCCGGGGTACACTCGGCCCGTTTCGCCGGATCCCAGGGCAACGATCAGGCCAATATCGCCAAGCTGCTGGCGGAACTGGAATCGAGAAAAACACCCGATCGCCGGGCCCGGTTTCGCTGCCTGATCGTATACCTACCCCATGCCGCTCACCCGGCACCCCTCATCGCCGACGGTACCTGGGAGGGCTTGATCGGTATGCAGCCCTGCGGTACGCAAGGCTTCGGCTACGATCCGATTTTTTACCTGCCTCGGCATGGATGCACCGCGGCCGAATTGTCCGCCGCGGATAAAGACCGCCTCAGCCACCGGGGGCAAGCTCTGAGAAAATTGTGCGCCCTGCTGAGGGCGACAACCGATCCGGGCCGGCACGCAACCGCGGATACTTGCCGCGGCATCAGCCGTTAGCGGGCGGTGGCCCCGGACGATGCCGCCGCCGGAAGAGAATCGAGTGACGCTGAATGTAGAAGGTACTCTGTGCCCGGCCCAGCGCTTCTCCCTTTGGCCCCCGCGCCACAACCGTCAGCACATGAGTGCCGCGATAAACCCGGGTCAGGGTCAACGTAGTAGCCATGGCACCGACCCGCACCGCCTTGCCGTCCAAAGCATAGTTCAATCGTGTCCCCGGCCGGAGCGCGGGATTTATGCTTACATTTACACGCACCCGGTAGTCGGCAGGACGCAATGTCGTTCCATTCACGGGGGCCAAAATACGAATCCGGTAATGCGGCAAAGCCTTTGGTTGCGCTGCCGAGCGGATAGTCTTGTATTTAGGGGGAATCTTGAAGTTCACCACACTCGCGGCTCCCAGTTCCACCCGCACCGCGCCGGGATGCGGTCGGCCCGAATAATGAACTTCTCCATTTTTATCGACCCACTTATAGACAACGGGTCCCGCCAACGCCCACAGGGACGCCAGAATACCCGCAAATAAAAGCAAATACCCGCCTTTCATAACCTCAGCGTAGCGCGATACACGAACTGCCGCAAGCCGACCCCGGCTCAGTGCAAACGTGCAAGTATGCCATCCAATTCTTCCAGGCTGGAAAAATAGATCACCAGACTGCCGCGACCTTTCCCACTCGTTTTCACGGTTACCCGGGCACCCAATCGTTCGGTCAACTCCCGCTCCAAGGCCACTACATTAGGATCTGCAGGGGCTTTTTTTCTCGCGGAAGCAGGGGATTTCAAGCGTCTTGCCAAGGCTTCAGACTCCCTAGCCGATAGCCCCCTGCGGACGATCAATTGCGCCGCTTCGGCTTGCTGCCGCGGCGTCAGGGTGAGCAACGCGCGCGCATGCCCCATTCCCAAATGGCCCTCGCGTAACAACCTCCTGGTTTCCGGCTCCAGCTCCATCAGGCGTAATAAATTGGTCACGGCGGTTCGCGAACGCCCCACCGCCGCGGCCGCCTGCGCATGCGTCAGCTCAAATTCCTGGGCTAACCGGGCAAGCGCTTCGGCCTCCTCCAAGGGATTGAGATCTTCACGCTGGATGTTTTCAATCAGGGCAACGGCCAGCACAGCCTTGTCGGGAATATCGCGCACAACCACCGGGACTTCGTCCAATCCGCTTAACTGGGCCGCCCGCCAACGCCGCTCACCGGCAACGATTTCATACCGTCCACCGGGGATCGGACGCGCAATCAGCGGCTGAATGATCCCCTGGGATCGAATCGAGGCGGCAAGCTCGGTAAGGGCCTCCGGGCGGATATCCTTGCGCGGCTGGTACCGCCCCCGCTCAAGCCGCTCCACGGGCACCATACGCAACTCTTCTCCGGCTCGCGGAGTCCCGGCAACCTCCTGCACATCGCTCAGAAGCGCATCCAGGCCTCGTCCAAGACCTCGCCGCTTATTGCTCATCGCTTAATCACCTGACCGGTTCAGCACAAAATTTTAGCAGCACCTCAGGCATCGACCTCTGCCCGGCGCTGCTCTACACGACGCAGCAGCTCGCCCGCGAAAGCCAGATAAGCCAGCGCCCCCCGTGACTGGCGATCATAAGCCAGGACGGGAACTCCATGGCTCGGGGCTTCGGCAAGCCGCACATTGCGTGGAATTACGGTGCGATAAACCAGATTCTTGAAATGCAGAATCAGTTGCCCCGAAACATCATTGGTCAAATTACTGCGCGGATCAAACAGCGTCCGCAGAATCCCCCCCATAACCAGCCGCGGATTAACCGTTTCGTGAATCCGGCGGATGGTATCGGTCAGGGCACTGAGCCCTTCCAGCGCATAGTATTCGCACTGCATCGGAATAATGACCTCATCGGCCGCGGTAAGGGCATTTACCGTCAACAAATTAAGTGCCGGGGGACAATCAATCAATACGTAGTCATACCGTTCCCGTACCGTTTCCACCACTTTTCCGAGACGATGTTCCCGACCGAATTCGGCAACCAGACGAACTTCGGCCGTCGTAAGATCACCGCTGGCCGGGGCAAGATCAAAGCCGAACCCGTCGAACCGGCATGGCCGAATAATGGCTTCCAGTTGGTCCTCACCGAGCAGTACATTAGCCATTGTAGTCTGCAGCCGACGCTTATCCAGGCCGCTTCCGGTCGTTGCATTGGCCTGTGGATCCAGGTCAATCAACAGCACCTGCCGTCGGGTGGCCCCCAACGAGGCGGCAAGATTAACCGCGGTGGTGGTCTTGCCCACGCCCCCTTTCTGGTTGGCCACCGCCATGATCTGCGCCATCGTTATGCTCCTGTTTCGCGCTCCATCACGCATGCCCACCTTTCCGCCGTCAACCCCGGTATTGATAACGGAAATTTTTCTATCCGCCAGCCCGGGCCCAGCTCGAGCAGCTCCCGATCGAGTTCCTCCCGCCGGCCTTTAAGCACCACCAGCCGCCCTCCGGAAAGCAGTAACAGGGAAGTGAGCGCCACCACCCGCTTCAGCGGTGCCAGCGCCCGAACCACGACCGTATCAAATTCCCGATCCGGATGATAGGCTTCCAATCGCCCCCAATGTACCCCAACTTGAGCGCCAAGACCTAATCGGCGCACGGCATAATCAAGAAAACGCGCCTTTTTGGTATTGGATTCGACCAGTATCGTCGCCATGCCGGGAGACAAAATCGATAAAACCATTCCCGGAAAACCCGCTCCGCTACCGGCATCCAGCAAGCGGCCCCCATGTACCAGCGGCAATACGGCCGCCGAATCCAACACGTGGCGAACCACCATTTCCGCCGGGTCGCGAATCGCGGTGAGATTATAGGCCCGGTTCCACTTCTCAACCAACAGCAGATGCGCCGCCAGCAAGCTCAATGCCCTCTCGGAAGGTCGAATTTCAAGCGCCTCTAAGCCGGTGGCTATTCGCTCCAGAAGATCCGGTGAACTTTCGCCGGAGATCACCTGGGAACAGGCCAGTATATTTGACATCCGCGCCTGCGGAGTAGCGCATTAAGCCCGGCGGACGCCCATCCAAGGCTCGCGCCGGCCCGGGCGAAGCCATGGGGTCGCTCCCCGGTGGATCGGCCCGCCGTCACCCGCCCATTTACCACGAATCTGCCGTCGGGAACCCCGCTCAGACCTTCCAGAGCGGCATGAATCGAGTCACCGGAACAGCGGCCAGGCGCTCCCTCTCGGCCGCCAGCCCCATTAGCACCTCAATCTGCGGGGTGGCCAATCGATGCCCGATGGCCCGGTTGAATTTATCCAGCAGCAAGGGGATGCCTTCGGCACGGCGGCGTCGATGACCGATCGGAAAATCAACCGCGACTCGCTCGCTATGGGTGCCGTCCCGGAAAAACACCTGTACCGCATTGCCGATATAGCGTTTCTCCGGGTCATAGTAGTCGCGGGTAAAGGTGTCATTTTCGCGCACCTGCATCTTCGCCCGCAATGGATCGATCCGCGGGTCGGAAGCCACATCCTCCTCATAATCCTTCCCTGTCAGGCGCCCAAAAATGAGGGCAATGGCCACCATGTATTGGATACAATGATCCCGATCGGCGGGATTATCGAGGGGGCCGGTTTTGTCGATGATGCGGATCCCGGGTTCCTGGGTCTCGATCACGATTTTTTCTATCTCATCCAACCGATCGCGCACCCGGGGATGCAACCTCATCGCGGCCTCAACGGCGGTCTGTGCATGAAACTCGGCAGGATAGGAGATCTTGAACAATACATTTTCCATTACATAGCTGGAAAAAGACCGGGACAGGCGAACCGGTTTGCCCTCAAACAAGACATCCTGGAACCCCCAGATCCTGGCGCTCAAGGCCGAGGGATACCCCATCTCACCCGCCAGCGCCAGCAATGCCAGTCGTACGCCGCGACTGGTGGCATCGCCCGCGGCCCAGCTTTTACGGGATCCGGTATTGGGTGCGTGGCGATAGGTACGCAAGGCAGCGCCATCGATCCAGGCATTGGAAATTGCATTGATCACCTGCTCCCGGCTGCCACCGAGCATCTGAGTGACCACGGCGGTGGTGGCGACCCGGACCAGGATGACATGATCCAAACCGAGGCGATTGAAACTATTTTCAAGCGCCAGAATCCCCTGGATTTCATGCGCCTTGATCATCCCGGTAAGCACGTCGCGCATAGCAAGCGATGGGCTACCCTCGGTTTCACGACACCGTGATAACCAGTCGGCCGCGGTCAGAATTCCGCCCAAATTATCCGAGGGATGCCCCCACTCGGCGGCCAACCAGGTATCATTGAAATCCAGCCAGCGGACCATCGTCCCAACATTGAAGGCCGCCTGCACCGGATCCAGCTCATAGGAAGTTCCCGGCACCCGCGCACCACCCGGCAGGTTCGCCCCGGGAACGATCGGCCCCAACAATTTAGTACAAGCCGGATAGGCGAGCGCCAACAGAGCGCAGGCAAGCGTGTCGAGCAAGCAGTAATGCGCGGTTTCGTAGGCTTCATCACGGGTGATCGTGAAGTCGCAGACATAATCTGCAATACTCGTCAATAGTGAATCCGGATTTGGCCGCCGGGCCGATTTGATGTTGTCTTGAATCATTAAAAATTTCCTGAAGTATCCCTCGTGAAGAAAGTTTCACCGCTCGTGGCCTAAATCGCGCCCGCGGGCGGGCGAATCCGCCCACCCGTGGCACCAGGATGAGAGTCTCCGCCCTATTTGCGTTTTTCCAGTGGCACCCACTTGCGCTGTGCCGGTCCAATATAATCGGCCCCGGGGCGAATCAACCGATTATTGGCCCGCTGTTCAAAAATATGTGCACACCACCCGGTAATGCGGGAACAGACAAAAATCGGCGTAAACAGATAGGTCGGAATACCCAGGTAGCGATACACCAGGGCGCTGTAGAAATCCAGATTCGGAAACAGCCTCTTCTCCTCCTGCATCACCTTCTCGATGCTCTCGGCAACCGCAAACATGCCCCCCTCTTCATTACCTTGCGCCAACTCTGCGGCCAACTGTTTGATGACCCGGTTGCGCGGATCGAATTCCTTGTAAACCCGGTGACCAAACCCCATGATCTTCACCTTTTTCGTCAACAGCTTGCGAATTCCATTCGCTGCGGCGGTGGGCGTGCGGAACTTCTCAATCAAAGCCATCGCGGCCTCGTTGGCCCCCCCATGGAGTGGTCCACGCAAGGCACCGATGGCCCCGGTCACCGCCGAATACTGATCCGAAAGCGTGGCGGTAATCACTCTCGCGGTAAAGGTCGAGGCATTGAATTCATGTTCGGCATACAGGATAAGTGAGGTATCGAAGGCGTGTAGTTGTTGCTCACCCGGTTTTCGTCCATGCAGCAACCGCAGGAAATGCTCGGCAATGGAATTGCTGTGCCATGCGGTCTGAATCCGTTTGCCATCGGTGTGATACCGGTGCCAGTAAAGCAATATCCCCGGCAAAGCCGCCAGTAAGCGTTCGGCCGTTTGCTGTTGCTGCTTGAAACCTTCTTCCGGTTCCAGGTTCCCCAGAAAAGAAACTCCGGTTCGCAACACGTCCATGGGATGATTGCTCGCGGGAATCGCCTCGAGTAGATCCCGTAATTTCTTCGGCAAAGAAGCCGCGGCGGCCAGGCGGCGATTAAACTGACCTAGTTTGCGCTTATTGGGTAGATTCCCGTACAAAAGCAGATAAGCCACCTCCTCGAAACTTGCCTGCCCGGCGAGATCATAAATGTCGTAACCGCGATAGGTCAGGCCCGCACCGGCCTTGCCCACCGTGGCAATCGCGGTTTCGCCGGCGCTGATACCGGCCAGTCCACCTGTCTTGCGTGTCGTATCGGTCATATTGAACTCCTTGCTTTATGGCGCCGCTCACCGGACAGCCTGGAGCGCAAACCCCGGGCTCGGAAACAGCACGAAAGATCAAAAAATAGGCTCACCTTCCCATTCCGCTTCAACCCCCGTAATCACCACCATCGACGGTCGCCTAACTGCGCCTCCCGTCCCTTCCAAACAGCGCATCCAGCTTGCGCTCATACTCCAGATAACCCAATACTTCATAAAGTTCAGCGCGCGTCTGCATCCGATCCAATACGCTCTCCTGCGTACCCCGGCAACGAATGGCTTCGTACACCTGTTCCGCGGTTCGGGACATCGCGCGAAATGCCGAAAGCGGATAGAGCACCATGGCCACACCGACCCCGGCCAGTTCATCCACCGCAAACAGCGGTGTCTTACCAAATTCGGTGATATTGGCCAATACCGGTACCGAGATTGCCGCGGTAAACTGGCGATACTCTTCCAGGCTCGTGAGCGCCTCGGCAAAAATCATGTCTGCACCGGCTTCCACGTAGGCCGCCGCACGGTCGAGTGCCGCCTGTTGCCCCTCCACCGCATTGGCATCGGTGCGCGCCATGATGACGAATCCCTCATCCCGGCGTCCATCCACCGCGGCCCGGATCCGATCGTTCATTTCCGCAAGATCAACCAGCACCTTGCCGGGACGATGCCCACAGCGTTTGACCGCAACCTGATCCTCCAGGTGCATCCCGGCGGCACCGGCCCGGCTCAATTCCCGCACCGTCCGCTGAATCGAAAACGCCTGCCCGAATCCGGTATCGGCATCTACGAGCAGCGGCAGATCGCAGGCGCCGGTAATGCGACGCACATCTTCGCAAACATCATTGAGCGTGGTGATGCCGATATCCGGCAACCCGAAAGATGCATTGGCGACACCCGCGCCAGAAAGATACAGGGCACGGAAACCGGCGCGCGCGGCGAGAAGCGCAGCATAAGCATTGATCACACCAACAATCTGCAGTGGCTGCTCGGCCTTGATCGCAGCCCGGAACCGAGCGCCCGGTGAAGCAATTGGCATATACCGAAATTCCTTGATAATTAATTGGTTTCTTATTTTAACCGAGACTACATTATTTCGCGAAACCGGCACTTCTGCGATTCAAACGGCAGAAAGGAAAATTCCTCACATCACATGCCGACCGCTAACAGCCCTACTGTGAATTTGGAACAATATCCCTGTTTCACACTGGGTGATGATGGCGATAACGGGATCCATAGGCTTCTTTGCGGCTTTTCTTGCTCCAACTTCGCCCGGTACTAAATCCCATTACCGCCGGTTACGCCGCCCAGGCTACCACTCCGCCGATTCCACCGCTTGACGCAAGCCCCCCGGGATTGAGAAGATATATATTGCCGATGGCGTCCTTCAGCGAACGAAGGACATGGGAAGCCGGTGCGTATGACCGTAAAGGCATGCAAGTCCGGCGCTGCCCCCGCAACGGTAGGCGAGTCAAGCATCCGTTAACCAGCCACTGCGTCGATGACGCGGGAAGGCAACGGATGAGGATCCGATCAGCATGGATTGCTCGCAAGCCCGGAGACCGGCCATGGCAGGGAGGTGTTCTCCCTTGAGTGTCGGTGTCGCGGCGGGCGACTTCCGGGCTTTACCAGCCTGTCCCTCGCAATCCGACGTGCTTTATTCACCACGCACGCGGGTTGGCCTGCGCGAGGAGAAAAACCTTATGTTCCGTTCCCCCTACCTCTTGTTGCTTCCTGTATTTATCGCCGTGGCTTGCGTACCTCAAGCGCGTGCGGTCGAATCGAACCTGTCCCCGGCCACCGCCTCCTCTTCGGGTACCTGGCTAAGCCCAATTATCGTAACCGCTGCGACCGGCACACCCGCACCGCTCGATACGACCCTGGCCCCGGTAATCGTACTGGGACCGAAGCAGATCGCTTCCTTCTTCGGTACCGATCTGGGTTCACTGCTGCAATTTAATGCCGGGCTGGATATCGCCCGGAACGGTGGGCCCGGGCAGCCCGTCTCTCTGTTTCTGCGGGGTACGGGAAGTGCCGAAACCCTGTTTTTGATTGACGGGTTCCGCGTTAACTCCGGGGTGTTCGGGGCAGCGCCGGTCGCCAACATCCGCACCGACAGCCTCTCCCGCGTGGAAATCGTCGAATCGCCCCGCTCGGCACTCTACGGATCCGGTGCAATCGGTGGAGTGGTTTCCATCCGCCTGACTCGCCCCGCCCGGCAGGGCCTCGCGTGGGGCTTCGGATTGCGCGGCGGGACCTATGCGACACGTGGCGCCGACGCCTATATCGGCATCGGTAATGGGCCGTACTTCGGCTCCGCCCAGATGAACTTCGACGCAACCGGAGGATTCCCCCCTCGCACCACGAGCGACAACGCAAGCGCTTACCGCAACCTTTCTGTGCACATCGCAACGGGAGTCAAAGACTCGACTCATGAGGCCTATGTGACCTGGTGGCATTCCAGCGGCACCACCGATTACCTGGATTTCTTCCTCGCGCCCGTCAGCGAAGACTATACTGACCAGGTGAGCGGCCTGCATCTGAACCAACAGATGAATTCGATCTGGCACAGCCGGATTTTGCTCGGGCAGTTCTACGGTGACTTGCAGCAGATCCAGAGTCCCGACTTTTCACGCAGCCGCCAGAATTCTATCGATTGGCGCAACAATATCGACCTCGGTGCCCACCAAATTCTGACCCTTGGCCTCTATGCCATGCATGAGCATGTAAGCGCCTTGTCCTACGGCCAAGGCTACGACAGCACCTCGAGCAGCCGTGCAGCCTATACCCAGGATCAGCTTGATCTCGGGCCGCAGCGCCTGGTACTTGCGATCCGCTCCATCGATTACACCAGCTTCGGTACCAAGACCGTCTGGAACGCCGATTACGGTTATCTCCTCTCCCCAAGCTGGCGTCTAACTACGGGAGTCGGAACCGGATTTCGGGCCCCCGCCTTTACCGATCGGTTCGGTTATGGCGGCAATCCCAACCTCAAACCCGAATATGCGCACAGCTACACCCTGGGCTTATACCATCGTCTTGCCGCCAATGCCGTTATCGGCCTCAACCTCTACCGCAGCCGCATCTCTGATCTGATTACTTATTCCGGAACCGGCATGACCAACATCGGTCGTGCCACCGTCACCGGAGCCAACCTTTTCCTGCGGGCGCAGATCGGCAATTGGCGTATCAACCCCGGCATTAACATTCAACGCCCAGAAAACGACCTTAGCGGGCGTTATCTACCCCGCCGCTCACGCCGGAGTGCAACGCTTAATCTCACCTACGCTCCTGGACGCTGGCAGGTCGGAGTCCATATTCTTGCGACGGGTCCGCGCAAGGATTCCGATTTTAGTCATCTTACCGACGCCGGTTATATGCTTGTTACCGTGACCGGAATGCTGCGGCTCGCCCCGCATTGGCACCTGAGCCTGCGGCTCGAGAACCTATTCGACCACAAATACCAAACGGCCGCGGGGTACCGCAGCCCCGGGCGTGGCATCTACCTCGGCGTAAACTATGCCGTGAACTGATACGGAACGAAATTTGCATGGGTAATCGGCTAAGCCGCATCTACACCCGCACCGGAGATGATGGCAGCACCGGGCTGGCCGATGGCAGCCGGGTAAGCAAGGCCTCGGCACGGGTCGAAGCCTATGGTTGCGTGGACGAACTGAACAGCGTAATCGGCTTGGCCCTCGCGGCGGAAATACCGGAACCCGTGCGCAAAGTACTCCTGCGTATCCAGCATGAATTGTTTACCCTCGGCGCAGAACTGGCCACCCGGGGTGCAATAGCCATCCAGGCAGATCTGGTAACCCGGCTCGAGATGGATCTGGACCACTTCAATGCCGCCCTGCCTCCGCTCAAGGAATTCATCCTGCCCGGTGGGGGCGCGGCGGCGGCGACCTGCCATGTGGCCCGGACGGTCGCCCGCCGCGCCGAGCGAAGGCTATGCGCGCTTGCCACAGAGGAGGAGATCAATCCCGAAAGCCTACGCTACCTCAACCGGTTGTCAGATCTTTTATTTATTTTTTCCAGGGTGTTGACACGGGCGACAGCCGGAGAAGAGATCCCTTGGAGCAACCCCAAGCATCGTCAGGGCAACGAGTCACCGGGTCAGGACGCGCCGTAGAGTCGTTGCCGCGCCACGGCCAACGCCCGGCATACCGCCTGGGCTCCAAGCAGAATCCGTGGCGCCGGCTTCCCCAGTAATCCGGCCGGTACCACGAACAGATTGGCTGCCTTGACCGCAACCAACCAGGGCTCCCGCCTCCATGTGTTTAGGCGCGCTCGGACCCGGGGCCCAGATCCGGTAAGAATAACCTGCGGATTGCGTGCCAGTACCGCGGCCTGCTCGACCACCGGCGCCAACCGCCCCAACCTGGTAAAGATATTACGCCCGCCACAAAGCCGTATCACCCGGCTGATCATCTGCCGCCCCCCCACCGTATACAAGGGATGGGCGGAAATTTCATAAAATACGGTGACCGCGCGACGATGGGAATAACGCCTCGCCAGACGCGCCTTAGTCTGCACGAACATGCCCGCCGCCCGATCGGCCACCCGCGAAGTTCCCGCAAGGCGCCCCATGACGCGGATTTCTCGGGCGATGTCGTTCAGGCGCCGAGGAGCCAGTAGAAACAGAGGTATCCCAAGTCTTTCCAATGCCTCCCGGGCCGCGGGCGGGGTTGCGCTGGCCCAGGCAACGACCAGATCCGGCCTGAGAGCAACGATACGCTCCAGATCAATACGGAATGCATCCCCCACCCGGGGCAGGCGCCGTACCTCGACAGGCCACCTGCTGTAAGCGGATACGCCAACCAGCCGCTTGCCGGCACCCGCTGCATAGACAATTTCCGTGGCGCTGGGAGCAAGGCTTATAATCCGCGCGGCCGGACCGGGAAGCGTCACCCAATTGCCCAAATCGTCACGAGCGGAAATTCCTTTCGCCTGGGCCCCCAGCAAGGGGATAAGCCCCCAAAGCAGCACCAATAATCCCCTCGTCAGACTCCACATAAAAATTTTCCGGTGCCGCTTTTGAAATTGCGGATCACTCTCCCTTTTAGTCGGCCGGTTTCACACATACCGGAAGTCCCCTATCGCCGACCCGATCTGCTTGGGGTGAATACCCGAAACACCTCAATCCACAACGGCTGGGAGCCTGTCGGACCTGGGAACAATTACTGTGTTGCCTGAACAACGGCTAAAGAATCTCCGATTCCTCGGTACACAAATCCACCATGCCCGCCATGACTGCCCCAGCCCGACAAGGCTAGAAAAGCCATCCCAACAGGGTAACCACCCCGATAACCGCCAGCCAGATCACCACGCTGCGCCAGATTATATCCACTGCCGCATGAAGGATCGCCACCTCTTCATTCCCATCCTCCTTGATAGCGGAAAGCGTGGCGCGCCCGGCATGGGCTAAAACCCCAAAATCCGGATCCAGGAAATGAACCTTCACATCATGGTAGGAATTGCGAATCGCCTGCAGGGTTTCATCGAAATTACCCGCCAAGGCATAAGTCAAGGCCAACAGGTGTACCGGAACCCATGCCAACACCGATTTAAGCGCCTGCACGGCCCGTGCGTAAGCCCCGCCCGGGCAATCTACCCGAGCCCGCGTGGCCATGATATCGGCGACGCGGAACAGCACCGCGCCCAGCGGTCCCAGAAGCGCAAACCAGAAAATAACCGCAAACAGGCGATCGGCGGCATGTTCTAAGGCCGCTTCGGCAACCTGCCGCCCCAGTTTGGCCGGGTCCTCCTGGGAGGAGCCACCCAATAATGAACGCACGGCCTGTGCTGCCAAAGCCTCGTCTCCCGCCGCCCGAGCCTTCAGGTAGGTAGATACCTGGGTGATCAAATCCCGCGGCCCGAGGCACAATAAAAGCACCAGGATCCCGTAGGCAAACGCGAAAAAGGGGCTGATCAGCGCCAAGCCCCAACCTATGGCTCCGGCGGCAAACCCGAGTAAGAACCCCGGGATAATACCCGCCAGAACCTGAGGTATTCTCCCCCAGCCAGCGGCGACATTGGCCCAGCCGGCACATACCCCCTCATAGCGATGATGCTCACGCAGATGCTCGAAAGGGCGTAGTAGTTGGTCCAGCAACAGTGCGACAAAAATAACGATGAAATTCACTTTCCTGCGGCCTCTTCCATTTCCCCTCGCTTTAAATTGTACCGTGTTGCCACCATGGCGGCACGCAAACGTCGCCAGTCAAAGCTCGGGCCGGGATCCGTCTTGCGCCCGGGGGCAATATCGCTGTGCCCCACCACCGCATCCTCGGCTATCAGGGGAAAGGCTCGACGCAGCACCGGGATAAGCCACCCCAGAGCGGCGTATTGGGCATCGGTATAGGGCAACATGTCAGTTCCTTCCAGTTCGATGCCGATCGAGAAGTCATTGCAACATGTACGCCCTCGCCACTTGGATACCCCGGCATGCCAGGCACGGTGGGCCAACGACACCATCTGCACCACCTCGCCCGTACGGTCGATGTACAGATGCGGCGAAACTTTCAAATTCTCGAGTTCCCGTAAAGAGGGATACCAAGAGAAATCCAGACAGCCTGCAAAAAAATCCTCTACACACCTTCCCCCGAATTCTCCCCGCGGTAAACTCACTCCATGGAGTACGATCAATTCGACCTGGGTGCCAAACGGACGCAAATCGGCATGTGGGCTTGGCCGCCGCCTGATGCCGGCAAGCCAGCCGCCCGGAGCAAGGGCTTCACTTTGATTCATGGGCATCGTACCCCCTGCTACAGGGAAATGGCCTTATGGCCAGATATCCACGCATCTATCCTTCCCAGGCCAAGAGCAGAACAGTAGCATTTTCCCCAATCGGAGTCGTGTCCCAACCGCGTTGAATATCCAAAAACCCGAAGCACCCGGCGCATCATATCGGTGGCGGCGATTTCACGCCATGACGGAAGAGAATGGAGCGGACAATGGAAAAGCCATTGAACCCAGTCCCGCTCTTGGCAAGCTCTGATAACAACAGCGGCAGCCTACCGGTAGAAATAATACCCTCCCTGACGGCGGCCCCCAGCCTGGGTGATCAACCATGCATCAGGCAGCAGGGAGAAGCCGGGCGGTAGTCGCGGCCAGGCCCGGTATATCGGGAATTAACGGCCGTTCAAATCCCAATGTGACACCCGCCAGAATATGCTCGTATTCGGCTATTTCCGAGGTTCCAACCAGCGCTGGAGTAATCCGTAAAATGTAGGGGAACCCTTGTGAATGAATAGCCAAAACAGGAGGAGTAAGGACGGTCTCGGGAACACGCACCATGACCATTCGCGAACGCCGCGACACCTCGGGCAATTCCGCACCGATTAGGGGCTCGATAACGATTAGAGGAATCCGTGCATCTTGCCAAGGCACAAGGCCGCGTAACCAGACGGGAGACCCGGCAATCGGCTCGACTTTGCTCAGCCCCCGTACTTCTTGCACTAGGCTGCGTGGCAACAGCAGCTTTCTTTCACTCAACGGCAGCAGAATGCAATATAACTCGTGATGATCTTCAGCCATTGTCAATTTCCTGAACCTGCTCTGGCATAAAATCCAGGCGTCCACCCAAAATTCTCTGCACCTTATTCAGCAATTCCGCTTCCTGGTAGGGCTTGCCGAGATAGTTGTCAATACCGATTTGCCGTGCTCTGGCCTGATGTTTTTCCCCGGTTCGTGAAGTAATGATAATGATCGGGATCTCCCGCAAGCGAACATCGTTTTTCATGTGCCCCGCCAGTTCATAACCATCCATACGCGGCATTTCGATATCCAGCAGAACCACCCCCGGGGTATGATCCTGGAGCAATTCCAGCGCCTCGACACCGTCCTTGGCTGTCAGCACCCGGGCGCCATGACGTTCGAGCAATCGCTGGGTTACCCGCCGCACTGTAATTGAATCATCCACTACCAAAACCAAGGGCTTGCCCGCCGGCGTTTGCCGGGGTACAACCGGCATTGGTGCCCGCATCTCGGCTTCGGGAATCGAGCGGACCAAGGCGTTCAAATCCAGCAGCAACCCGATTGATCCATCACCGAAAATGGTGGCCCCGGCGATACCCGGCACCCGGGCGATCTGCGGACCTACGGTCTTCACCACCACCTCGCGACTACCCATCATGTCATCGACAACGAAAGCAACACGCCTCCCACCGGCTGCGGCCAACAACAAGGAAACCCGCGTGGTTTTTTCCTCTGGCCCCAGAAGATCCTCGCCCAGCACATCCGCCAACAACACGACTTCATAGGGATCACCGCCATATTCATAAGCCGGCTTCTCGGTAGCCAATATCGACTCCAGATTAACCCGTGATATGCGTGCCACTCCGATTATCCCGGCAAGCGGTATGGGATAACGGACATGCCCGACCCGGGTCAGCAGGGTTTGGGTAATAGCCAGGGTCACGGGAAGCCGCAAGCGGATCAGCGTTCCGGAGAAGGGTTTCCACTCGAGTTCCACTTGTCCGCCCAAACGCCGCGCCTCGGATGCAACCACATCCATACCAACTCCTCGTCCGGCGCTTTGAGTCAACGTGGTAGCGGTGGTAAACCCGGGACGAAAGATCAATTCGGCCACCTGCCGATCCGTCAGTTCTGCCTGGGGACCGATCAGCCCCTGCTGCTCGGCCTTGGCCCGAATTGACACCAAATCCAGCCCAAGACCATCATCGGTAATCTCTACAATGAGGTCACTTCCTTCTCGGTGCACAATAAGCTCAATCCGCCCGGACTCCGGTTTCCCTCGCTGGCGACGTTCTGCCGGAAATTCGATACCATGCACCACGGCGTTACGCAGCACATGCTCGATGGCCGGTAAAATATGCTCCAGCACTTGCCGATCCAGTTCCCCTTCAAACCCCCTGAAGTAAAGCTCGGCCTTCTTCCCGCTTTCGTCCGCCACCTGGCGCACGATACGGCGCAGACGGGGGGCAGATAAAGAAAACGGAACCATGCGGGTACGCAACAAGGCATCCTGCAGGTCGGCATTTATTCGTCCTTGGCGATCGAGCAGCACGGAAGCCTGACGCAGATCGGTCGCAAATAACGAACGTAAGCTTCCCAGATCCGATACCGCCTCCGCAAGAAAGCGCGAAAGTTCATGGATGCGGGTATACCGATCAAATTCGAGCGGGTCAAACTCGGAGGCGGAGGATTCGGGTTTCTGCTCGTAATTTGACAGAATCTGGGCCTCGGTTTCCAGCTCCAGTTCACGCAACTGCTGGCGAATCCGATCGACCGTTCGTTCCAATTCGACCAAGTGCAAATTCATATTCAACAATTGTTGATCGATCCGCCCGCGGTAAATACTCACCTCACCGGCATTATTGATGGCGCCTTCGAGCAGATCGGTACGTACCCGGGCAAGCGCATGGCGTACCCGAGGCTTATCACGCCGTTCCCTATCACCCGCAATGGCATGCTCATCGCCACCACCGGCAACCAGTCGTCCCCCCTCCGGCTCGATAGCCGCCCCAGGGGATGGCCCGGGTATCGACTTCGCCGCCTCCCCAGACCCATTTTCGTTCAGGGCCTCCTGTAAAAACTCATGTACCGTGTCTTGGTCCTCTTCGATCATCGACTCGACCAGGCTTGCCGAGTGCTGATGCAGGCTTGCCATCATCGTCTGATCAAAAGGCACCTTTCCGGTGCTGGACGCATACTCGTGCATTCGCTGCAGCCGATCCAGCGTACGTTCGATCATATGCAACAAATCGCTCGAAACAGACAACCGTCCATCGGCGACCTGAACCAGGACATGCTCTAGTTCATGCGCAAGGTCGGCAATGGGTGTAATCCCCGCCATGCGTGCACCACCCTTAAGGGTATGCAGCCGGCGCTGCAAATCCATCAAAGGCTCGGTCAAATCATGATTCATAATCCAGGCATGAATCGCAACATCGGCCCCGTCAAGCAATTCACCCGCCTCACCCAAAAAGACTTGCACCAAATCGGGATCATATTCTTTTGACTCGTGCAGATTGACCACCTGAGCAGTTCCTAGGGGAGCCACCTCCGCCCCGGGTACTTCCGCCTCGGGTGCCTCCGCCTCGGGTGCCTCCGCCTCGGGTGCCTCCGCCTCGGGTGCCTCCGCCTCGGGTGCCTC
>JALUYA010000004.1 GCA_027018875.1 Gammaproteobacteria bacterium | reverse complement strand
GCGGCTGGCAAGCGCCGTGGCCATGGAAATCTCCGAGGAGTGGGTGAGCGCTCGGATCTACCTGACCGCCGCCTGATCATGTGCGTCGAAAGGAACGTCAAATTTACAGAACAGAAGTTGCTTTATCATAATGCTAATTTTTGCCGGAGAAGAACATGAAAAACCAGCGAGTCATCACCTATCACCTGTGCGGTCACCGTTTTCTCAATGTAAACCCGGCCGGCGACAAGGTCATAGCCGATGGTGATGATCCTGCCGCGGGCCTGCGCCCGATGCAACTGCTGCTGGCCGCGCTGGCGAGTTGCACCGCCTATGACATTGTCGATATCCTGGGCAAAAAGCGTATCGAGATCGCCAATTATCGCGTCGAGGTCGAAGGCGAGCGGGCCGCCACCCACCCGCGGCGCTATACCCATATCCACGTGCGTCACATCGTACAGGCGGCAGGACTCACAGAGAAAGCCCTGGCCCAAGCCGCGCGTCTATCGCATGAACAATTCTGCTCGGTAAGTGCCTCGCTCAATGCCGAGATCGACTGGGATGTCGTGGTAACCCCCACCGAAGCACACACCTGAGATCACCGGGGTCAACCGATGCCCAAGCCGGAAACACGGATCCTTGACCGGCCACGGAGATTGCCACCGCCAACTCACGAGTGCCGCGAACTCGATGGCGCTACCTTTCTCGGTCGCCACCGGACAGAGTTTCAAAATATCTCTGTAGGTTGACTCGGCCCCGAACGGTCCCGATCTCCAGCCTCATCCAGTCCATTTTGCCACCTGGGTAGTCAGCCCCGCAAAACCCCCGCCGCCACGATCACGGCATGACCGGATATTCCCACCCGTTCACCACGCAGCTCAACCTGCAACCGCCCCCCGCGTTTCGATACCTGGTGCGCGGTCAGCCGGTTACGCCCCAGTCTCTCGGCCCAATAGGGGGCCAACGTAGTGTGCGAAGACCCGGTAACCGGATCTTCGTTTACTCCCACCCGTGGGGCGAAAAAACGCGAAACAAAATCGCAATCCACCCCGGGAGCCGTGACGATAACCCCGCGGGTTTTCAGTGCAGCGAGGCGGGGAAAATCGGGATTTAACGCCCGGATAGTTTTTTCCCTGCCGAAAACGCACAGCAAATCCTCCCCTCCACCGAGAATCACACTTGGCGCCTTACCCAACGCTTCGGCTACTGCATCCGGCGGCCCGACCAGCCTTTGCGCCGGGCGGACGGGAAAATCGAGTTCCAGTCGTCTATCCGCCTGGCGCATAACCTCAAGCACCCCGGAGCGGGAAATGAATCTCAGCGTTGTACCTGCCACCCCGCGCTCGAACCAAAGCACGGCGGCAGCGGCGAGCGTTGCATGGCCACATAGATCGACTTCACACAGCGGGGTAAACCAGCGGATGAACCAATGATCGGCTTCGGGCTTGACGAAAGCCGTCTCGGACAGATTAAATTCGGCCGCAATCGCCGTCAGTCTGGATTGCGACCACCATCTATTCACCAGGCAAACCGCCGCGGGATTCCCTTCGAAGGGCTGCTCGGCAAAGGCATCTACGTGATAGAACGGCACGGAATCGCTCATGCGGCGGGAGATCTCCTTGCGGGTAACAACGCGGCGAACGTTGTGCTCGCCGGGACATATGCCTACCGTTGAATGATACCGTGACTCAGGCGGAAATCAAGGCACCGGCGGCCCAAGGAGCCACCCCCGGCTGGCAATCCACCCGGATTCCCGGATAAACTTTGATTGATTTCAGTTCATTTCAGATCATACCGCAACGACTTCTTGAGTTCCCCTCTGCCGGATTTCCACCATGTTACGTCGCAAGCTCCACTCAGAAGTACACCGCAGTAACCGCATTGGCTGGCTGCGCGCTGCCGTTCTTGGTGCCAACGACGGCATTATCTCAACCGCCAGCCTAATGTTGGGTGTCGCGGCCGGGCGAGCCGATATGCAAACAATCCTGCTTGCCGGCGTGGCGGCGTTGGTAGCCGGCTCAATGTCCATGGCCGCAGGCGAATACGTTTCGGTCAGCACCCAGGCCGATACCCAAGCTGCCGACCTCGAGCGTGAACGCGCGGAACTGGAACAAAATCCGGCGGGTGAACTGCACGAGCTAACCCACATTTACATTAACCGGGGACTCGATTCCAGCCTCGCGAGGCAGGTGGCCGAACAGTTGATGGCACACGATGCGCTCGATGCCCATGCCCGCGAAGAACTCGGCCTCACCGAAACTTCCGATGCCCACCCGGTACAGGCAGCCCTGGTCTCGGCATCATCCTTTTCTCTAGGCTCGTTGCTGCCACTGTTAGCCGTCGCCCTGGCCTCGCACGCCACGGCCATGTTGACAATCTCCAGCGTCACCGTGGTAGCCCTGATTTTACTCGGTACGCTGGGGGCCTATACCGGCGGCGCCAGTCTCTTTAAAGGTGCCTTGCGGGTAACATTCTGGGGCATCCTGGCAATGGCGATCACCTCCGGTGTAGGCGCCCTTTTCGGGCATATCGGATGACCTCTTCTTCCGGACACACCCGCGCATGCATGAAAGACCATGCTCCGATATCGGCTAAATGAGGTCGGTCCAACCAATATATATTCCGCTCCCGCGAGCATCAGCTCATGCGGGAATGTCTAGTTCAGCCCCGCGAAAGCCGGCGGGACATGATCAGACGCTGTATTTCGTTGGTACCCTCATAAATTTGCATGACCTTGGCATCCCGCATCAATTTTTCCGGTGGATATTCCTTACTGTAGCCATAACCCCCAAAGATCTGGGCAGCCTCAGTGGCCGCCCACATTGCGGTATCGGAACCAAATGCCTTGGCATAGGACGCGGCCAATGTATTGTTTTCGCCCCGATCCTTCAGCCACGCAGCGCGACGTGATAACAGCCGTGCCGCCTCGGCACGCATGCCCATTTCCGCAATTTTAAACCCGATCCCCTCTTGCTCGATAATCGGTTTTCCGAAGGCTAAGCGTTCCTTGGCATAACCGACGGCTTCGTCCAGTGCCCGCTGGGCAACTCCCGTAGCCATAGCCCCCACCATGGGACGGGAGCGATCAAACACCTTCATCGCAATCTTGAATCCCTCGTTCTCTGGTCCAAGACGCTGGGAATCGGCTAAAACCACATCCTCGAAAAATATCTCACAGGCGGGCGAGGCCTTCTGCCCCATTTTAGCCAGGGGTTTCCCTACACTGAGACCCCGGGTACCGCGATCGATCAGGAAGGCGGTAATGCCGTGCGATCGTTGGGCGGGATCCGTCTTCGCGAATACTACGAAAAACTCGGCGACACTGGCATTACTGATCCAGATTTTCTGGCCGTTGATTACCCATTCCTTGCCCTTCTTTTCAGCCCGGGTTTTGATTGCCGAGGCATCCGATCCGGCGCCCGGCTCGGTGAGTGCATAGGCGCCAAAACCCTCCGCCAGCTTACCAAAATACTTCTTGCGCTGTGCTTCATTAGCCGCTACATTGATTGGATCGGATGCCAGGTTATTAAGCAAAATCGCCAGACCGATACCGCTGCACCCCCAGCCCAATTGTTCGGCGACCAGAATCAGGTCGAGCACCGTGCCCCCCGTTCCTCCAAACTCGTCCGGAACATTGATATTCATCAAGCCCAGTTCACGGGCCTGGGAAACGATATCATGAGGAAACTCTGCTTTTGCATCAACTTCAGCGGCCTTGGGGGCGATGACCTCACGGGCAAATTTCCGGGCGAGATCTCGGATCATCTCCTGTTCTTCAGTCAAAGCAAAATCCACAGAGCTTCTCCCATTGAAAATATATATTATAGCCCAAGTTTTGGAGTCTATATCATTGCTGTCCCGTTAACCCTCACAGTAAAACCAACTGATTGATATTGACTTGCCTACTGCCGGGTGGATCACCTCTGAGCAGTGCCATCAAGTCCCGTTTTTCAAACAGGTTGAGATGCAATAAATGTAAGATTTGTTGTGTGCTTTTCTGCAGCTTCGACTGGAACTTGAGAAAGGTCAGAAGCAAATAAATGTACAGTGCAATCCAGATCCGCGTCATGCCCGCATTCTTGCTGGTACCCACAAACGATTTGATCTTCAGATTTTGTTTGAGGAAGATCAATTCCGCTTTCGGCGATAGTACGCGCATTGTATTGCGAGCATGAACGAAGGAGGCGGAATGCGCCAGGGAAGCCTTGCCGAGGAAGGGTTCGAGAAGTAGCGCAAGCCGACGCCTCGCGAGCGGTTCC
>JALUYA010000003.1 GCA_027018875.1 Gammaproteobacteria bacterium | reverse complement strand
GTGACCCCATGGGCGAGGTAGGCGTTGCCTTCTGGGGTAGTGCCGATGCCAAGTCTATGTTGCCTGCCGGAATGAGCGAAGAAGCCGAGGCATCACGCGATGTGCTGAAGATGGGATTGCTTCGTAGCGGGCATATTCCAACTGAGGCGTTGATGCATGGAATTGGTGTGGGGCTTGCGTGGGGACACATCTACGCGACGGACCGTGATATCGCAAACCGGATCGGTTACATACATGGTGTGCTCTCGCCAACGCAGGTTTATAAGTATCACAAACAAGTATTCGGCGACTACGGAGTCGGGATGGGCTACTTTGGCGGTACGCCAGTCTATGGAAAACGATGGGAGCTGCAATACACCGCCCCGCTGTGGTGCAGTGGGTGCGATCCAAGCGACGTGCCGGGAGGAGGTTAAGAAATGCTATCAAGATCGTTACGGTTTATATTTGTACTGGTTGTATGCCTCGGTGCTACCGCGGTTACGGCCTATTCTGCAAAAGCCGATGGCGGACGCGTGCAGTGGCACGGCCTATGTATCCCGGCTGGCAAGGTAAGCCACCTGAACCCGAACAGCCCGCTTAGAAGGATGATGTCCCAAGCGGGCATGGACCAGACGGGTGGTGGATCAGTAACGGTTACGTTTAGCCCCGATGAAATGATGAAAGCGATACCCGGATGGACGGGCTACGTTCCATCGCCGTACGGCGGACCGAAACTTCGCAAACTGCTTGTTGTTGGTTTTTTGCCCAACACACCGACCAACAGCGGAGGGTTGACGAACATCCTGCGTGATATGTATACGCTGCGCGGTGACTATGCGGGAGCCAAGGTAACCGAACTCGGACACAGCGGGGTCTACAAGGTTCAGAAAAAGGATGATCCATGGACCTGGAGTCTTTTGCTTATTGACCCGAGGAATGCCCGAAAGCCCCCGGTTGAAGATGTCAATAAGTGGTATGCCGGGGACTGCGGTGGTGACGGGGTGAACACGGGAAGCTGCGATCTAGGATACGAAGCGGAAGGATTTGTATTCGATATCGGGGTCGAAGCACCAAACATCAAATACACCCGCGAAGTGGATGCTCTTCTCTCAAAGAAGGTTCGCAAGTGGCGCGCAGCCTGCAAGGCGAAGCAGCAATAATCTGCGTGGAAAGAGTCCGGAGAGGGGGCTATCTTTGTATTTTGGGAAGAGGGGGCAAAGGGGTCAAGACTAGTAATATAAGGTTTATGGATCAAGCCAACAGAATACGCGCGAGAATAACCGCGGCGAGCGGCTCGATGTGAACGGCCGCGTGAGCATCAGAAGAACCCTGAGCCTGGCCGGTATCACGATCATCGACACCGGCGGGGCCCGGTCCCGGCGTCTCTATCCCATCGCCGATCACCTGGGCAGCCCCATCGCCATCGCCGACGGCACCGGGCACCTGGTCCAGGGCCTGGCCTATGCCGACTTCGGCCAGCGCTACAGCGCGGGCTGGGCAGCGGTCCTTACTACCAGCCAGGCGCTTAGCATCAACACCGGCCTCAGCGACCGCGGCTACACCGGCCAGGAGAGCCTCGATGCCATCGGCCTCGACGACTATAACGCGCGCCTCTACGATCCCACCCTGGGGCGGTGAGCTATAGTCAAATCTGGTGTACAGCTGTTGTCGTCGGTATTACTGTTCACTTCGACTCCATCTCTGAATTTTACACCCTCGATGACCTTGGCCAGGTAATGAAATCCCCGGATTCGGTGCCAGCGCTTCTCGGCACTCATCCCCAGCCTGTAGAGCATCGCCAGCATCGTGTGTCGGCTCGCGCGGCCCTTGGTGCGATCGCTCCGGTGCCGTGTCGTGGCGAAGGTCGATTCGATCGGGTTCGTCGTGCGGATGTGCACCCAGTGCTCGGCCGGGAAATCGTAGAAGGTCAGCAGCGCCTCCCGATCCTTTTCAAGGCAGGCGACCGCCTTCGGGTACTTGGCCTGGTACATCTGTACAAAGTGCTCGAAAGCCTTGTAGGCTGAGGCACGGTCCTCGGCCATCCAGATCTCCTGCAGAGCCTTCTTCGCCTTCGGTTGCACACCTTTGGGCAGGTAGTTCAGTACGTTCGCCGTCTTGTGCACCCAGCAGCACTGGTGACGGGTCTGGGGATACACCTCATCCAGCGCCGCCCAGAAGCCCAGGGCGCCGTCTCCCACCGCCAGTTTCGGGGGCACGGCAAGGCCGCGCTTCTTCAGATCCAGCAGCAGCTCCCGCCAACTCTGGGTCGATTCCCGTATGCCATCCTCGATGCCCAGAAAATGCTTCTCGCCCCGCTCATTGACACCGATGACCACCAGGGCGCACAGCTTCTGGCGCTCGGCCACATCCCGGCGGCACCACTCGGCGTATTCCGCCTCCCACTCCCGTTTCAGCCGGCCAACCACCGAGGCCGACAACCCTTTCGCCTCGGGGCCGATCAGCACCTCCAGGGCCTCCCGCATCCGCCCCGTGGCAATGCCCTTCAGGTACAGCCACGGCAGGGCCGCCTCTACCCGCCGGGCTTTCCTCACGTAGGGCGGAACTAGCGAAGAGCGAAACACCACGGGCTCCTCCCCTCGGCTTCGGACCTTCGGTACCTTCACCGCCACCGCTCCCACGCCGGTCAGAATCTCGCGCTCCGGCAGATAGCCGTTGCGGACCACCGCCCGCCGGCCCTGCTTATCCACCCGACCCGCATACTGCGCCAGCTGCTCGGCCAGCTCCGCCTCGATCGTCTGCTGAATCAAACGCCTGGCGCCAGCGCGCAACAGCCCCGTCAATGGATCCTCTATCCCCTCTGGCGACTGAAAGGCAACTACGTTATCTTTGCTCATGGTGGCGTACCTCCTATGCTGTTGATCAGTTTGGAAAAACCGATTTCAGCAGGGTACGCCGCCTTCTTCAATCGCCCCATACACCAGATTCAAGCATAGCTCATCTCAAAAATGGCAGATTTCGAGTATTTTGAAGGATTTTCTGAATATGGTATTTTTCATGGTATTGCCGTTTAGCAGGAAATTAAGCCAGTGAAAATAAATAGTAAAAATGGCTTGTTGAATAGAGTGGGAGTGAACGCCGGCACCGGGGGGGCGGCAGGTCTCGACCGACGGTGGATGCGGCGCGCGTTGCGCTTGGCTCGGCGCGCCGGGATGGCGGGAGAGGTGCCGGTCGGGGCGATCGTAGTGCGTTCCGGGCGTCTGCTTGGCGCGGCTGCCAATGCTCCCATAGGCCTTGCGGACCCGAGTGCTCATGCCGAAATTCTAGCGTTGCGCCGCGCCGGATGGCGGGTGCGTAACTATCGTTTGCCGGGGGCGACGCTCTATGTCACCCTGGAACCTTGTGCCATGTGTGCCGGGGCGATGGTGCATGCCCGGATTGAACGGGTGGTATTCGCTGCGCCGGATCCGCGGGCCGGAGCCGCCGGAAGCCGGTTCCGGTTGCTCGATGACCCCCAGTTGAATCATTGTGTCGAAGTGGTGGCCGGCTGTGAAGCCGAGTCTGCGAGCGAGCTGTTATGGGCGTTTTTCCGTTCGCGCCGTTAACCGGGTCTTAGTATATGACCGGAGTTGTAGCCGAGGCGGAAACCAGCCGGTCGGTTACCTCGGTCGGTAGGCTGTTCTGCGCAGTGCGCCACATCAGCACGTCGTAGTAGTTTTGTATCCGGGTTACATATTGCACCGCCTGGATGCCGTTGACGTAGCCAAAGCGCGTTCGCCGGTAGTAGCGCCGTTCGTTCAGCAAGGGCAGTACCTTGCGGACGGCGGTCCAGCTATCGGGATTGCCGCCGAGTCGTCTGACCAGGCGGCGGGCGTCCAACAGGTGGCCATAACCCATGTTGTAGGCGGCCAGAGCCATCCACATCCGGTCGGGACCAGTGATCGAGTCCGGCAGGCGCGAGAGGAGCATGGATAGGTAGCGAGCCCCGCCGATGATGCTCAGGTGCGGGTTGAGCCGATCGTGAATGCCCAGCCGGGCTGCGGTTGGGCGGGTCAACATCATCAACCCCCGAACGCCGGTAGGCGATATCGCTTTTGGATTCCAGTGCGATTCCTGGTAGCCCATCGCCACCAGTAACTGCCACGGGAGTCCCGTCGCCGTGGCGGCGCTTTCGAAACTCGCGGCGTATCGTGGCAGGCGATTACCGAGGTTGCGCAGAAACAACTGCGTGCTGACCGGGTCGTAGGCTTGCAGGCGGCCATAATAGCGTTGCATGATGTCGGCAATGCGGTGGCTTGCCTGGGCGCGGGCAAAGTAGGCCGTAGTGGCTTGGTAGAGGGTGGAATCCGCCCCTCTGCGGACGGCCCAGGCTACGGGGCTGGGTTTGCCCAGTGCGAAGGCGGTGTTCAGCGAGGGGTAGAAGCGTCGGTTGAGGTTGAATTCATTGTTGTTGGCGATGGTATAGGCGATTTTTCCAGCGGCAAGATCCACCAGCAGTTCGTCCGTGCCGGCACCGGAACGAACCCGCCACTTTAACCCGGGATATCGGGCCGCAAGCCGACGCATGAGCGGGGTATAGCCGGTGGTAACGGTCAGGGGGAACCCCGGGCCCGCCAGGCTTACTAGATCCGTGGGTATGGCCTCGCCACGGCGATAGATGACCAGGCGCGAAACCATCTGGTAGGGCGGGGTAAAGAGTAACCGAGGGTAGTCCCGGGGCTCGACGGAGGCCCCGGGCGCGGCAATGTCCGCCTGGTTGGAGGCGACGGCCTCCAGGGCCTGGCGCCCGCTGGGATAGAGCTTCACCCGCAGCCGGACACCGAGTTCCGCGGCGAGTCCTTGGGCTAATTCGTAATCCGGTCCCGCCGGGCCGTAGGCCCCGAGATAGTAAGTGGTCGGACTATTAGTGGTCGCCAGCACCAGGGTGCCGATACGCTGGATGCGTTCAAGAGTTTTGGGATGGTGGCTGAAGGTGGCCGTTAGTCCGATGGCGGCGATAACAGTCAGAATTTGTAGCGGCCGGATCGCAACCCGGTAGAATTGCCGTGCTACTGCTGACAGGTGTCTGGCCGGATCTGTGTTCACGTAAGCACGCACGGTTTGGACTGAATAAAACTATTTTATCCGATTTTTACCCGGATGTCGCTTGGACTTTGGCCGTTGCCGCCTGCGGTGGGGAACTTTGGACCGTAGGGGGTAGAGAGTTTCGTAAAGCGGCGGGAATCTAGTACACTGCTTCACCTTACGGAGAGGTGCCAGAGTGGTCGAACGGGCTCGACTCGAAATCGAGTGACCCTTTGCCGGGTCCGTGGGTTCGAATCCCACCCTCTCCGCCGGATAAATAGGTTCTGAGTTGAGTTTGGGCGGGATCGGTTTTGAGATTCGAACCCACGGACGATGAAACCATGCGGGTTCGAGTGATTCGCCGGGAGCGAATCGCAACGTGCGCCGTGCGCGGAAAGATCTGGTGCTGATGGAAGACCTTGCCCCGCTGCTGCATCGGCCGGTGCAGGGGGAGGGAGATTTCGGGGTTGGAGGTGTATGGGGTGGGGGATGAACCACGAAAAGCACGAAAAGATGCTTTTCCCGTCACCCCCGCGAAAGCAGGGACGGGGATCCATACGACGGCTGGATTTCGGGTCTGCGCTACACTCGCCCGGAATGACCGACGGGGCAGGGCCATTATTCCCGCGAAGGGATCTCACCCGCGAGGCGAGCGGGACGGCGGTGTTCGGGGTATCGGATACAATACGGCCGTGCTCCGGGGCGTACGTTGTCGGCGCGCGCCCCGGATACGCAAGCAACCTCCAAGCGAAAAAATCGATGTCCGCTACACATGCCGTTCCCGATACCTGCCTCATGCGCGCCTGGCGTGACCATGAGCACGAATTACGCGGCTGGCTGGTACGGCGATTGCCTTCCGGCGAGGAGGTCGATGATTTGCTCCAGGCGCTGTTCCTGAAATTACTGCGCCCTCAGATCCGCTTCTGTGACCTGGACAATTCTCGTGCCTGGCTGTTCACCGTCGCTCGCAATCTGCTTGCCGACCATTTACGGTTGCGCCGTGATTACATCGAATTACCGCCGGATTTGGAGGCGGTGGATGAAGCGCCTGCCCCTGTCGATCTGCTTTCCGCCTGCCTGCCACGCGCGCTTGCCGATCTCAAGCCCGCCGAGCAGGACATCATCCAGGCATGCGATCTTGATGGGCTTACTCAGAGCGAGTACGCCCGCCGCTATGGGCTGAGCCTGTCGGCGGCGAAGTCCCGCCTGTTACGTGCCCGCAAGCGGCTTAAAACCCGTCTTGTCGAAAATTGCCGGGTGCGCCTCGATAGCGACTCCAGGCAGGTTTGCTGCTTTATCCGCCGCGGGCCGGCCTGAGCATCGGAAAGGTTTCGCCTCCGGCATATTTCTCTGCGCTCGGCGCATAACCACCTATCCCTGCATCCTTTTGCGTTTCGTTCGTCTACCTGAGTAGCGGGGCGACTCTCGCTCTGCATTTACTTTTCGCCCAGGAGACCGATATGAGCACAGTACCTGATGCCAATCCAGTACAGGCTATTTTTGAACAGATGCGCAAAGGCATGGGGCATGTCCCGCCTGCCATTGAAAAATCCGCCCTGGTGGATCCCGGGCTGCTCGTGGAACACATGCGTATGCGCGCCTATACGCTGCCTGTTGACGGTGCACTGGACGAACATACGCGCACCCTGGTTTACCTGGCCGCCGCGCTGGCCGGCACCAGCCCGGCCTGCGTGCAGGCCATGACCGCCAAGGCCGTACGACAGGGAATTCCCGCCGCCAAGGTATTGGAGGTGGTACACATCGCACGTTTTGCCATGGCCAGCCGGATCATCGGCGACGCCGAGCCCATCTTCGATGCGCTGGCGGGGCAGGCCGGTTGATACCGCCTTCCGCCCATGGGAGAGCAACGATGAGAATAATATCCAGCCGGCTTCCGGGTGGCACCTTGCTTGGCCTGCTGGCCCTGGGAGTTTTATCTCCGGGCCTTGGCACTTTATCGGCCATGGCCACGGTTCGGGCACAGTCAACGAGCCTGACCGCAGTGTTGCGAATGATCGCGGCGCAATCGCCTCGGGTGCTTGCCGCGCGTGCCGCCGCCCAAGAGGCCCGGGCGCATGTCGGCATCGCACGCGCCGCCCGATTTGGCACGGTCTATGTTTATGCGCGTAGTCAGCATTACAACGATCCCCGCCTGATCCGGCCTATTACCCTGCCGCCGAACGTCAAGGAATATTCCTTCGCCGGCAATCAATTGGGTTACGGAATCGAAGCGCAGTTGCCGTTGGATTTCAGCCTGCGTATCGCCGCCGGGGTCGCGGGTGCCCGTGCGGGCGCCCGCACCGCCGGCTGGGATGCCCAGAACACGCGGTTACGCGCAATTTTGGACGGCGCCATCCTGTACCGCGACCTGCAATCGCTGCTTGGCAAGCGCAACGCGTTGGTGCAACAGATCAATGCCTTGCAGTATAGCGAGCAAGTGGCGCGCAGCGGTTTGCGCACCGGGCTTGACTCACGCCTCAAGCTGTTGCGCGTGGAAGCCGGGCTGCAGGAAGCGCGAGCCGTTCTGGCGGGAGTTTCCGGTCGCATGCAGGGCCTGCGGGCGCAACTCGCTGCCCTGATGGGATTGCCTGGCTTTACGGCACTTATTCAGCCGATTGTGGCGCCTCCCAATACGCCGCCCGTGGCGACGGCCCGCCCGGTGCCGGCCATAGAGGCGGCACACAGCAGCCTGGCGGGCAGCGAAGCGAGATTGCGTGCGGCATGGCGGGATCTATTGCCGCAGTTTTATATCGCCGCCGGCTGGAACCGCAATACCGTCCAGTCCTTCCATGCGGGTGTACAGACCTGGCAGGTCAGCCTGGGTATGCGCCTGAACCTGTGGTCGGGCGGGGCGCAAACGAGTCGCATCAAAGCCGCCCGGGCCGCGGCCGAGGCGGCACGACAACGATTGCTCGCGGCCCGCTATCGCCTGCGCTCGGCCCGCTGGTCGGCACGTGCCGCATGGCAGGCCCAGGCCGAGACCTATCGGGCGGCACTGGCCGGTTTGCAGGCAGCCCGGGAAAGTGCGCGTATCGAGCAGAACAATTTTCGCGTCGGCCTATCCTCGGCCACCGATCTGCTCGATGTCGAGGCAACATTGGCACGGGCCCGCGCCAGGGTGGCGGCCACGTTGGCCGCCTGGTGGCAGGCGGACGACAGGCTGCGTTATGCCTACGGTGAACCCCCGTTGGCACTCACCTCCGCGGCCATCCCCACTCACGTTTGGCGGGAGGAGAACCCGTTATGAATGTCTGGCGATCCTCTTCTACTCCAACTTCCACCGGGAACTATCGCAGATTCCGACGCTGGGGGGTGTTACCGCTGCCGATTCTCCTTATTGCCGGAGGCCTTTGGCTGCACTTCACGCGCCTGCATGAAGCCGATCATAGTCCGCCGCCGGTGGTTACGCCCTGGGCCCTGCAGACCGGGCGGGTGGAGCTGGGCCGTGTCGGCAACGTAATCGAGGCCATTGCCGTGGTCGAGGCACCGAATATTATCGTGCTTTCGCCGCGGCTCGCGGGCACGGTGCTGGCCGTGGGGCCGCGTGCCGGCTCCGTCGTGAAACGCGGTCAAATACTGGTGCGTCTCGATGTGCGCACGCTCCAGGAGGAACGGGTAGCGCTGCGCCAGGAACGCCGTGCCGCGAGCGCTGAAGCGGCATACCGCGATAGGCAGTACCGGCGCATCGAGGCAGTGCTGGCCGATGGTGGCATCAGCCGCTCCCGGGCGGAGAAAGCATACACCGAAGATACCGCTGCGCGCGCCAAGGTATGGGCACTGACGGCGCGTATCGACGCGATCGAAGTCAAGCTTGGCTATGCCGTAATCCGTGCCCCGTTTGATGCCCGGGTTGCGCGACGCCTGGTTGCGGTGGGTGATACGGTCGGGCCGGGCGAGGCGGTATATCGGCTCACTGCGGGCCGGGGTGCCGTGGTGCGGGTCGCCCTGCCTAGTGCCCAACTTGCCCGAGTGCGCCCGGGTAATCTCCTGGTCTTGCGCCAGGGAGGGCGGCGCTTGCGCCTGTTGGTGTCCCGCATCGCACCGGCCGTCGACGCGGCGGGCCTGGGTTTCGTCGAGGCGGAGGCAAACACCGATCCCTTTGGCTTACCCAGTGGTGCCACGGTTACGGCTAGGCTGCTGGTGCGGCGCACCGCGTCCGCACTGACCGTACCGGTTGCCGCACTGATCGGAAATGGCCGCGAAGCCCATGTTTTTGCCTATATCCCGGCGCAACGTAGTAACCGGCCGGGGCATCTCCAACGGGTGAATGTTACCGTGCTTCGCGTCGGTAGTCGGCGCGCCGCGGTGCAGGGGGAGTTACGTCGCGGCGAGCGGGTAGTGGTTGGAGAAACCGCTTTCCTGGGCCGGTTACATAATGGGGATGCGGCGTGGGCCACGCCGTTCGGCGAACGGCCATGAGTTTCATGCAGAAACTGCTTTCTCGCCCGCACATGATCCTGTCGCTGGCCGCGTTGATGGTGTTCGCCGGTATTCTCGCCTATGTCAAGATGCCGACGAACCTGTTTCCGGATACCAACCGGCCGCTGGTCAGCGTGGTAACGCGGTGGCCCGGCGCGCAGGCAAGCGATGTCGAGAGGGAAGTCACCCACCCGATCGAAACCCAGCTCGCGGGTATCGACGGTGTACGGCGCGTAACTTCCGTTTCTCGCGATCAGGTCTCGGCGGTCAGCGTCGAGTTCAATTATGGCTACAACATCAATATCGATGCTACCAAGGTATTGACTGAACTGAAGCGGGTCGAATCCCGGTTGCCCGGAGGCGTTTTGCAACCAACGATCTTCCGCATAACCAGTGCCGCGCAGCCGGTGGCCATTCTGGGCCTGACGCCTGCCAAGGGGTCGGATCTAAGCCTCGCCCAGGTACGGCGCATTGCCGAGAATGGCCTACGCGATGATCTGTTGCGCATTTCGGGTGTGGCCGAAGTGGAAATTTTCGGTGATCATGATTACCAGTTGCAGATTAATCTAAACCGAGCCGAGCTGGAGGCGCATCATTTGAACGTGATGCAGGTTGCCTCTGCCATTGCCGCCGGAAATATTAGTGCTCCCGAGGGCCTGGTGCGGCGCAACGGCCTGCGGTTTCTGCTGACTCTGGATAGTCTCAAACATACGCCGCAGCAGGTGAGCGATATTCCGGTTCCCTTGCATGGCGGCGGGTTCGTTCGCCTCGGTAATCTCGGCCAGGTACGCTGGGGGAAGGCCGATCCCACCTCGATATATTTCGGGGACGGAAAGGAGGCGATTGCCGTCTCCCTACTGCGCGGTAACGATGGCTATTCAGCTACCGTGGCACGCGCCATTCATGCTGCACTGCCGAAAATCCGTACCGAATTTCCGATGTTGCATATCGTCAAGACCGACGGCCAACTACGCCTGATCAATCTCACCGTGGATAGTATGTTGGGCGCGTTGCGCGATGCGCTGATCATGACCATCTTCGTTATCCTGCTTTATCTCGCCGATTCCCGAGCGAGTTTCGTGACTGCATTGTCGCTGCTCTTCACCTATCTGCTTACCTTTCTGATCATGCGCCTGTTCGGTTATGAGTTCGATATGGTCACCCTGACCGCGGTTATCATCGCCGTGGGCCTGCTTGCAGACGATGCCATCGTAGTCATCGAAAATATTGAGCGCCGTATGCGCGAGCACGGTGAAAGGGGCCTTGCCGTCGCCGTGAACGGTACCCGGGAAGTTATGCTCGCGGTGCTTTCCGGGACGGTCAGTAACGCGGTTGTGCTGCTGCCCATCGTATTTATCGGCGGCTATGTGCAAACCGTGCTACGGCCGCTTGCCATGACCCTGATTATCGCCCTGATTTCGTCTTATATCGTTGCCGTAACCATCATCCCGCTGCTCGCTCAATGGTTGATGAAACCCGGTGCGCGCGATCCCTTGCGCAAGCCCTTGCTATTATTCGATACTTGGGTACTTGCCCCGCTAAAGCGCTTCTATGCCGGTGTGATCGGTATGGCGCTGAGACATCCCTGGAGGGTGCTGATCGTCGGTGTGATGCTAACGCTGGGCTCGGTCCGGCAGATGCCCGTGGTGGGCAGGGAATTGATGCCGCTGATGGATACCGGGATCACACAAGTTGGTTTTCAGGCCCAACCGAATACCGATGCCGCCGGCATGCGACGCATCGGGCGGGAACTCAATGCGGCGATCCATGCCGTGGTCAAGCCACGCTGGCTGGTTTCCACCTCGACGGTGATCGGCGCGGAATCCGAGGATAAATCATTCGGCGGCGGCTACACCTTACAGCAAGGTATGACTACGATCAATCTGGTCGATCGGTTTCACCGCAATGAGACAATTTTTCAGATAAACCGTGCGCTCCAGCAGCGTGTGCGTGCCATTCCCGGCGTGATCGCCGCCACTGCCGTGGTTTACGGTGCAACCCCTCTGTCCTCTATCCGCGGCACGGTCGATCTCATGGTTAGCGGGCCGGATTCACGGGTGCTCAGCCAACTTGCCGCCGAGTTGGAGGCGCGGCTGCAAAAGGTGGGAGGGCTGATGGGTGTCACCCGCACCTGGCTGATCGCCCAGCGCCTGCGCCTCAGCGTGAATCCCATCGAGGCCGCCGCTTATGGGCTTACCCCGGCGGCGATCGCCCGCCAGGTCGCGGCGCAGGTTCGGGGCATCTCCAGCGGTCGAATTCTGGTGAAAAACCAGAGTAGTATTCCCGTCCGGGTACGTCTGGGATCCGATCAGCGCTCCAGCCCAGCCGCAATCGCCGCCCTGGATATCACCGCACCGTCCGGGCGGATTATTCCGCTTGCACAGGTAGCGGATGTGCACACCGTTTATGCGCCAACAGAGTACACTCACCAGAATCTGGTGCGTACTGTAGACGTGATTGGTTACCGCCGCAATGTCGCGGTGACCGCCGTGGATGCACATGTAGCCGCAGCGCTCAAGGGTTTCAAACTGCCACGCGGCTATACTTTGAGCCATGAAGGGGTCGTCAAGGAAATGAACGCCTCTTTTTCTCGCTTGACCATTGCCTTGGCGTTGGGGATCATACTCCTCGCGGTGGTGCTGATCATCGCCTTCCGCTCATTTTTAACCCCGGTCGCCATCCTGGTTACCTTGCCCCTGTCTATTATCGGGGCCGCCTGGGCGATGATGATTGCCGACAAACACGGTTGCATGCCCTCTTTTATGGGATTGATTCTGCTCATGGGTATTATCGTTAAGAACGGCATCCTGCTGGTGGATTTTACGCAGAAGGCGCTGCGGCGGGGGGTGTCGCTCAAGGCGGCTATCCAGCAAGGGGTAGCCTTGCGTACGCGGCCTATTCTCATGACCGCGACCGCCGCCAGTGTGGGCATGGTTCCGGTCGCCTTCGAGTGGGCCGTTGGCCTTGCCCGCCTTTCACCGCTTGCGGTAGTCGCCATCGGCGGGCTGGTCGTCGGTACTTTTCTGACCCTGATTTTCGTGCCGACGCTGCTCTACCTGCTACTCAAGCGGCGTTACCCTGAATCGCAGGTATCGAACCCGGCCTGAAAATACCCAGGGGCTGCAAGCCGTGTTCCCGTGTGGGGGTTACTCTGCTGTTCGTGTGGCTATGGCGCGGGATGGCCAACCGGTTACCGATCTCTTGGAGCGGGCGCGGTGCGGGGTTCAGTCCGTTTTCGGAAAGGCCATGCCGACGATGTTGTAGCCGGCATCGACATAGAGGATCTCACCGGTAATGCCTCGAGCCAAATCGGAACACAAGAAGGCCGCCGCGTCGCCGACTTCCTCGGCGCTGACGCCCCGTCTCAGGGGAGCGGTCTTGGCTACATGTTCGAGCATCCCGCGAAGCCCGGCGATCCCGGCCGCGGCCAGGGTCTTGATCGGCCCGGCGGAGATGGCGTTTACTCGGATTCCTTCCGCGCCCAGATCCTGGGCCAGGAAACGCACCGCGGCCTCCAGGCTGGCCTTGGCCGGGCCCATGACGTTGTAGTTGGGAAGCGGCCGTAGCGCACCGAGATAACTCAGCGTGAGCACACTGCCGGCGCCGGCGGCGAGATGGGGCCGGGCCGCACGGGTGAGTGCCACCAGGCTGTAAGCACTGATATCCTGGGCAATTCTCCAGGCCTCGCGTGTCGTCGCCTCGGTGAAGCTTCCGCAGAGTGCTTCCCGAGGGGCGAAGCCGACCGAATGAACCAGGATATCCAACCCACCGAGTGCCGCCGCCGAACCCCCGACCAGCTGTTCTATGGCTTGGTCGTCGGCGACATCACACTCGAATACCGCGGTGGAATCGAGTTCAGCAGCCATGTCGCGGACCCGGTTAGCCAGTTTTTCGCCCTGGTAGGAGAAGGCCAGTCGGGCCCCTTCCCGGTGTAGGGAGCGGGCAATTCCCCAGGCGATTGAGCGTTTACTGGCCAGGCCGACAACGAGGGCACGTTTTGTGGCTAGAAAGGACATCTTGTTAAACCTATGATTGGTTGCGGACGTCGACGAACAGCGTCAGGTGTTCGCCCGGATGCAGAATACTGGATAGCGAGAGGGAATTCCAGCCGGCAAGCTTGCGCAGGGAAACATTGAAGCGGTTGGAGATCGCCGAGAGTGAATCGCCATTGCGGACCACATAGCTGATTTTCTGGATGGCGCTGACGGGGTAGCGATTTGCGCTTCTCGGCGCCCTGCCGCGCACCCAGGCTACCAGGTGCCGACCGGGGTGCAAAAGATTCCCGGGCGCCATGCCGTTCCACCGCGCCAGCACCCGCACGGATACATGGTAGCGCCGCGCCAGTGCCCACCAGGTATCGCCCGGGCGCACCCGGATGTGTATCTTGCGGGGGCCATGCGGACGGCTTTGCACTTTCGCCAGGCGCATGTTCTGCGACAGGACATAACGGGTATATCGTGCGCTCGGTGATGGCACCATCAACGTCTGGCCGGCGTAGATGGTGGTACCGCGAAGATTATTACGGGCCTGCAATTCGGCCGTCGTGGTGTGGAAACGGTGCGCCAAATCGCGCAGGTTGTTGCCGGGGCGGATACGGTAAGCGATCCACCGCACCCGGAGCTGCTGCTTCATTCGGCTTAACTTTGTAAGAAATTCTGTCTTTTTCGCCAGCGGGATATACAGTGTCGAGGTGGTGTCCGGGGGGGTGGCCCAACGATTGTAGCCCGGGTTAAGCAGGTAGATCTGCTTCAAGCTGATGCCGAGCATGTTGGCGGCAACGGCAAGGTCGATCTGACCCTTGAGCCTGACCTTGGCCAGGTACGGGGTGTTGGGAATAAAGGGAAGCTGGATACCGTAACGCCTAGGGTTTTTGATAATGTCGCGGATGGCAAGCAGCCGCGGGACATAGTCCCGGGGCTGGAGCGGCAGGCGCAGGGACCAGAAATTGGTCGGTAGCCCATGGCGGCGATTGTAGCGGATGGCGTTCTGTACCGTGGCACTGCCGGAGTTGTAGGCGGCGAGAGCCAGCAGCCAGCTACCGAAGTGTTGATGCAGGCTCGACAGGTAGTCGAGCGCGGCATTGGTGGAGGCGCCGATGTCTCGCCGCCCGTCATACCACCAGTTCTGTTTCAGACCGTAATGGCGTCCGGTCGAGGAGATGAACTGCCATAGCCCGGAGGCCTGCCCGTAGGAGTAGGCAAAGGGGTCATAGGCACTTTCGACGATGGGCAACAGGGCCAGGTCGGTGGGCATGCCTCGCAGAGTGAGTTGTCGCACCACGTAATACAGGTAGGGTTGTGCACGTTCGGCGGTACGACGCATGTAGCCTGGGTGGTTTGCGTACCAGTGAAGTTGTTGCCGCACCCGGGCTTCGTTTCCATCCGGGAGGCGGAATCCCCGGCGGATTCTGACCCAAAGATTGGCGACCGGTCCGGCCGTGGGAATGACGATATCCTGCCATTCGACGGGTGGGGTTTTGTCGTTGGCATCGGGAATCGGGGTGCCGCCCGCCTGGGTGTCGGAGGCCACCGTGGCGTGGCCCTGCGTGGCGGCGCCAGGCAGGGGGGTATTGGTGGATTCCGGCCCGGGTCCGAGGGCGCATCCGCCCACGCCGGCCAGGCCGATCAAGATGAGTACGGCGGTCAGTCGGTGCCTGTGGTGCATGGTGAAAAGTCTCCCGGTCAGAATCGGTCCTTCCATTCACGGAGAACGGCAAATACGGCCGCCTCGGTTTCCATTTTTTGGCCGGTCATCGCTTCAACCGCCGCCTTGACTGCCGCATCTCCCGGGCGCAGAAAAAGGTTGATACATTTCTCTCGGGCGATGGTGGTCGGCAGTGTCGGTTGCCTATTCTCTCTTATTTTTAATGCGCTTGCCAAGTTTTCTTCAAGTGCAGGCTCTTGGGGCAGCACATGCCGGGCAAAACGCAGATTGCTTACGGTGTATTCGTGGGCCGGATAGACCCGGGTCGATCCCGGTAACCGGGCCAGTTTACCGAGCGATGTGTACAGCTCGGCCGCGGTGCCCTCGAATAATTTTCCGCAGCCGGCAGAGAACAGCGTGTCACCGCAAAAAAGATACCCGGGGCAGTAGTAGGCAATGTGACCTGCGGTGTGTCCCGGAATATCCAGCACCTGGAATACAGGAAAATTTTTACCGAGCAGACAGGTATCGCCTGCGCTCAGGGCGACATCCCGGTGCGGAATGGTCTCGTGGGCCGGGCCATAGACGGGGGCGTCCCAGGTTGTGGCCAGCTCGGCGACGCCTCCGACATGATCCGGGTGATGGTGGGTGACCAGGATGGCCGCCAGTGACCGATTCCCGGCCCGGAGCCAGTGTTGAACCGGCCCGGCCTGGCCGGGATCCACCGCCACGATTTCGGACCCCGAGGCGATTGCCCAGATGTAGTTGTCGCGCAAGGCGGGTAGCGGGGTAATACTCAACATAAGCTTGATGTTACCGCATAGGGCGTCGAGATAGCTACAATATTTTAGGGGTTCATGGTGTCCATGTCGATGCATTGGCTCGATTATTCCACATTGACCCGGCGGGTCAGGGCTGAAGCCCGAACGGCGAGGTCGCTGATAGCGGCCCGGGCCGGGGTGCTGGCGATTCAATTCGGTGTCCCCCGGATTGCGCTGCTGCCATCGCCGCGCTTTGCCCGGACTCTGACTTGCGATCCGGATGATCCGGCGGCCGATGTGCGGGCTCTGCCCGAAGCGTTGCCTCTGTCCAATGATACGGCCGACCTGGTGCTGCTGGTGCATACCCTGGAAACGGCTGCCGATCCCCGTGCCACGGTCATCGAGGTTGCCAGGGTATTAAAGGGGGAGGGGTGGTTGATGGTCATAGGTTTTCGCCCGTCATCGCTTCGAGGATTGCTCGAATTGCCGACTTCCCTGGCGCATCGGGGGCGCTTTGTGGGGCCGTGGCGGTTGCGGCTATTGGTCGGTCAGGCGGGACTCGAGTGGCGGGGGATGAGTGGATTGCCGACCCTGTCAGCCCCTGCTTCAAGGCATTTGTCGCAACTCTTTGCGGGGAGTTTCGCTGCGTTTGCCCGCAAGCGGGAGCAGGGCATGAATGTTATTCGGCCCGACTGGAAGCCGGTGCCCGCGCGCTGCCGTCGGACCTCCACCTCGGAGTCGGAGGCCCGTCATGCCGGTTGAGGTATATACCGATGGCGCCTGCCTGGGTAATCCCGGCCCGGGCGGATGGGCGGCTATTCTGATCTATGGTCGGCATCGGCGTGAGTTGAGCGGTGCCGAGGCCGAAACCACGAATAACCGCATGGAGCTGACCGCCGCGATCATGGCCCTGGAGGCCTTGCGCAAACCTTCGCAGGTTGTATTGCATACGGACTCCACCTACGTAAAACGGGGTATCACGGAATGGGTTTCGCGGTGGCAGCGCAACGGCTGGCGCACGGCTTCGCGCCGCGCAGTTGGGAATCAGGATTTATGGCGGCGGCTGGTCGCGGCCGGGCGGGGGCATACGATTCGCTGGGAGTGGGTGCGCGGTCATGCGGGGGTGCCCGAAAATGAGAAGGCCGATGCTCTGGCCCGTGCCGCCGCGGTTGCGGTTCAGGCGGGAGATTGAATTATGCGCCAAGTCGTGCTGGATACCGAGACCACCGGGTTGAGTCCCGAGGCGCAACATCGGATCATTGAGATCGGTTGTGTCGAGATGGAGGCGCGGCTGTATACGGGGCGGACCTTTCATCGCTACCTCAATCCCGAACGGGACATCGATACGGCGGCCCAGGATGTGCATGGCATCAGCATCGAGCAGCTTGCCGACAAGCCCCGCTTCCGTGAGATCGCCGAAGAGTTTCGCGAGTTCATCGCCGACGCGGAAGTGTTGATCCATAACGCGCCCTTCGACGTCGGCTTTCTCGATGCCGAGTACCGACGGCTGGATCCGCTTCACGGTTCTGTGGCCGAATGGTGCAAACTCACCGATACCCTGACCCTGGCGCGGCAGCGGTATCCCGGCCAGGCCAACAGCCTCGATGCACTGTGTCGCCGGCTGGGGGTGGATAATCGTAATCGGGACCTGCACGGGGCCTTGCTCGATGCCCAACTGCTCGCCGAGGTCTATCTCGCCATGACGGGTGGGCAGGTAAACCTCGAACTGGAGGCGGCGCCCCGGCACCCCGTCACCCCGGGACCGGCCATAGGGGCTCGTTCGGGGTGCCCGCTGCCCGGGGTCAAGGTGAGCGCGGCCGAGCGGGAAGCTCACCGGAAACGGCTCGATGATATCCGCACCCGGGCGGGGGTCTGTATCTGGGATCGGCATGGTTGAATTGAATGACATCCGCCCCGGGGGATGAACCCCGGCGGCCGTTGGGCCTGGGGGTCATAGCGAGTGTCGGGGGAGGGCGAGTTCGAATATCCCCGATTTGTCGGGGTTATCGGGGTTATAGTGTGGCACGACGCAGGATCAAGGCTACCCGGGCCGCTGTCTCCTCAACTTGGCGGTTTGTTTTCAGGCCCGACAGCCTTTTGGATCAGGATGGGAGCGCTGTGGCCGTAGATCCGGTGAAGTTCATTTTTGCCCGCACCCTTTGATAGGGTGCGAAGAGCCAAACTCAGACAAGGTGTTTTGCGATCGGCTATTGCGAGTTGACGGGTTGAGCCGGGCGCGTGCTATCCTGCCGCAAATTTGAAGGGGGAGACCCGAGAGTGACCACGCCGGCTTCGGAACTGAGTGCTGAACACGTCCTGCTGATCGCGATGATCATCCTGGGTGCGGGAGCCCTGCTCGGGTTCGTCGCCAAGCGTTTGCGCGTGCCCGATATCGTGCTTTTTCTGCTGGCAGGTATCGTGCTGGGGCCCCAGGTACTCGGTGTGTTGGTCATCCCGGCCTCGTCCACGTTGTCGTGGATCATCCTGATCTTCGGCGCCAGCTATATTTTATTCGACGGGGGGGCCACGCTCCGGCTTGGCGTGCTCAGTCGGATCTGGATTTCCCTGCTGCTGATCGTGACGGTGGGGCTGCTGGTCACCACCTTTGTAACCGGTTGGGCCGCGCACTGGGTGCTCGGGATTCCGATCACCGTGGGATTGCTGCTCGGCGCGACGGTGGCCTCGACCGATCCTGCAACCTTGGTGCCGGTATTCAAGCAGGTCAAGGTGCGCGAGAAGGTTGCGCAGATGGTGGTGAGCGAATCGGCATTCAATGATCCAATGGGAGCTATCGTCACTTTCGCCCTTCTGACGATCGTGGTTGGAGGCCACAGCGGGGTGCACATTCCCATCGGCAAGGATGCGCTGGATTTTCTTACCGAGGTCGGTATCGGCATTGGTGCCGGACTAATACTCGGCTATGTTGCCTCGTTCGTCATTGCCCACGAGCGCTACGGGTTCCTCATCGAATACCTGCCCCTGGTAACCCTGATTGCGGTGATCGGCGGCTACCTGGGGGCGGTCGGGCTCAATTCGAGCGGGTTCATGGCCGCCTTCGTTGCCGGTATCGTGGTGGGTAACATGAGCTATGTGGGCCTGAAGATTCCACGAGAGCACGAGGCGCGGTTTACCGATTTCGTGGAAACAACCTCGATGATCTCCCGGATGTTCATATTTCTGCTCCTCGGCTCCCAGGTAAAGCTCGACCTGATCGCCGTGTACTGGTGGCAAGGGCTGGTGATCGTGGCGGTATTCATGTTCCTCGCCCGCCCGCTTACGGTGTTGGTTTCAACGCTTATCGATCGGCGGGCCCGCTGGACCTGGCGGGAACTCGTGTTTATCGCCTGGACCCGTGAAACCGGGGTGATTCCGGGTGCCCTTGCGAGCATCCTGGTCGCTGACAAGGCGCCGCATGCGGATGTGCTTGCGGCGATGACTTTCATGGCTATCCTGATCACTATCATTGTTCAGGCGACGACGGCAAAGTGGGTGGCGGGCAAGTTGAGCCTGTTGGAGGACCGGCCGGATCGTGGCTAGGATTTCCGTTTCGCTCAATGTGTTGAGCGACGGGTTTCTCGGTGCCGCGCCGCGGTGGTACAAGCTTGCGGTGTTGCTGGCGCTGGTGCTCAACCCCGTGCTCTTCTTTACCTTCGGCGCCTATTTCACCGGTTGGGTGCTGCTTGCCGAGTTCCTGGGCGTGTTGGCCATGGCGCTCGCCTGCTATCCGCTGGCGCCCGGTGGTCTGCTGGCGATCGAGGCGGTGTTGCTCGGGCTGAGCACTCCCGCAGCGGTCTATAACGAGACCGTCAAAAATTTTCCGGTGCTGCTGTTGTTGATGTTTATGGTTGCGGGAATTTACTTTCTACGGGACCTGATTGCCACCGCATTCCTAGCTCTCATCGGGATGCTGGACAAGCGGATCTGGTTGGCGTTGACGTTTCTGGTGGCTGCGGCGGTAATGTCGGCCTTTCTCGATGCGCTTACGGTCATGGCCGTTTTGATCACCGTTTCCTATGGCCTGTACCAGGCGTTGGCGCTGCGGCTGGAACAGCTCCCGGACGAGGATCGTGAGGGGTTTAAACGGTGGCTCGGAAGCCTTGTCATGCATGCCGCGATCGGCACCGCGCTCGGGGGGGTCATTACCCTGGTCGGGGAGCCCCAGAATCTGATTATCGGCAAGGCGCTGGGGTGGAATTTCGGCGAGTTTTTCCTGCATATGGCGCCGGTGTCGCTACCGGTGCTGGGCGGTGGAATCTTGGTGTGCCTGCTGTTGGAACGGTTCCATTGGTTTGGTTTCGGCGTGGAGCTTCCGCCCTCGGTACGCCGGGCGCTCGGCGAAATGCGCGCCGCGGAACCACCGCCGGATTCCGGGGTTCGAGTGCGGCGCTGGGCCCAGGGTGTGATCGCCGTATTGCTGGTTCTGTCCCTGGCTTTCCATGTCGCGGAGATCGGTCTTGTCGGCCTGGCGGTTATCGTGCTTGGCGGTGCCTTCGCCGGGGCCTATGAAGAACATGATTACGCCCCGGCATTTGAGGAAGCGTTGCCCTTTGCCGCGTTGCTGGTGGTGTTTTTTGCGATTGTGTCCGTGATTGAGTCGCAGCACCTGTTTACCCCTATTACCCATGCGGTGCTGGCGGTGCGGGCGCCGTTGCTGGCGCCGGTGTTCTATTTGGTCAACGGCCTGCTGTCGGCCGTCAGCGATAATGTTTTCGTCGCCAGTATTTTTCTTGGCCAGGCCGAAGCAGCGCTCAGGGAGGGGCTGATCAGTCCGCTTACCTTTCAGCACATGGCGGTGGCCATCAATGCCGGCACCAACATCCCGAGCATCTCCACCCCGAATGGACAGGCCGCTTTCCTGTTCCTGCTTTCTTCTCCGCTGGCCCCGTTGTTGCGCCTGTCCTATGGGCGCATGCTGTGGATGGCGTTACCATATGCACTGGTGCTGACCTTGATCGGACTCGGCGCGGTGTGGCTGCTGGGCTAGGATAATTTCCCTTGTACCGCCAGGTTTGGCAAGGAAAGAAAGGTGCAAGGGGGGCTCCGGGCGGAGCGCGCCCAGGCACGGTGAGTGAGCATGAACCCAAGCCGGGCGGGAGCAACGCCCGGGCTGAGACTCATGAATCTGTTGTGTACCGGAGGTGAAATATGCGAAAACTGACGATTGGCTTGCTGTTCTTGGCCCTGACGGCGGTGGGCCTCGTGCCGCCGGCCCAGGCGCAAAGCATCGCCGGAATCGGTGATTACAGTTATCTGAAACTGGAGCGCATCGACCGGGGAAGTTCCCGCTATTTTGGCGATTCGGCCCAAGGCAATGGGATTGCCCTGGCCTATCAAGTCAACCGAAGCACCTTTGTTTACGGTAGCTATGATCGGCTCGAGTTCGCACACTTGCCGGGTTACCTGTATCAAACCGGGATTGGAATCGGCTACCAGCAGACCCAGGGCAAGATTTCGGCTTATTTGCGCGCCGGTTATTACCGCTCGATGCTTTCGGGGTCCATTGGGGGGGCGCGTAGCTATTATTGGCAGGCCGCCTACGGTGTGCGCGCGGCCTTGAATCGGTATTTTTCCTTTGTGGGCGAGATCTACTCCGATATCAAGCCGGACTTCGGCAGTCGCCCGTGGGGGGTCAAGCTGGGCCTTGGCTTTGCGATGGGACCTTTCGCGCTGAGTGTGCTTGCCGATCATAATCCCGATGTCAACAGCCTGGTCGGGCGGATCGGCATCGCCTTCTGAATTTTAGACGCATCTAATCGGGCCAGGGGGATCCAGCATGCGAATTTCTATTTTTGGAACCGGCTATGTCGGCCTGGTCACCGGCACCTGCCTTGCCGATGTCGGCAACCACGTCATCTGCGTGGATGTGGATGAGGCCAAAATCGCGGCACTCAATAGTGGCAAGATCCCCATCTTCGAGCCGGGATTGGAAGGCAAGGTTATCCTCAATCGGCGGGAGCAACGGTTGGAGTTCGACACCGATGCCGCCCGTGCCGTCACCCATGCGAAAATTATCTTCATCGCGGTGGGAACGCCGCCGGACGAGGACGGCTCGGCGGATCTACGCAGTGTGCTTGCGGTGGCGCGGACCATCGGTCGATATTTGGAGCATTCGGCGATTATCGTCAACAAGTCCACCGTGCCGGTGGGTACGGCGACACGGGTACGCCGGGTAATCGGGGAAGAACTGGCCCGGCGGCAGCGCTCTATCGACTTCGACGTGGTATCCAATCCCGAGTTTTTGAAGGAGGGTGCCGCCATCGAAGACTTCAATCGCCCCGACCGCATCATTATCGGCGCCGAACGGGAAGACAGCATCGCGATTCTGCGCGCGCTCTATGCGCCGTTCAATCGCAATCACGACCGGCTGTTGGTGATCGATACGACCTCCGCCGAACTGGCCAAGTATGCCGCCAACGCGATGCTGGCAACCAAGATCAGTTTCATGAACGAGCTGGCCCGGCTGGCTGAGCAGGTGGGCGCCGATATCGAGTCTATCCGACGCGGGATCGGCTCGGATCCGCGGATTGGCTGGCATTTTATTTATGCCGGCGCAGGCTACGGGGGATCGTGTTTTCCCAAGGATGTCCGGGCCCTGGCTGCCACGGCGCGCGAGGCGGGTTTCGAGCCGGAAATCCTGACCGCGGTGGAAGCCGTCAACAAGCGCCAGAAACAGGTGTTGTTCGAGAAGATTTACCGGCATTTCGACGGTCGGCTCAAGGGCCGGCATTTTGCCCTGTGGGGCTTGTCGTTCAAACCACAGACCGATGACTTGCGGGAAGCACCCAGTCGGACGTTGTTGGAGGCTCTGTGGGAAGCCGGGGCCAGTGTTGCCGCTTATGACCCGGCGGCGGCCGAGGCGATTCGGGGAATATATGGCGAGCACTCCGGTCTGGACTTGGTGGAGCGCCCCGAGACTGCGCTGACGGGAGCCGATGCGCTGATCGTGATAACCGAGTGGAATGTATTTCGCAGTCCCGATTTTGCCCTGATTCGCGAACAGCTTGCCACCCCGCTGATTTTTGATGGCCGCAACCTCTATGATCCGGACTATCTCGCCGGGCTGGGGTTTACCTACTACGGCATAGGCCGGGGGAGATCGGGCGCCGCCGCAGGCCGTCATCAAGCGGTCACATTGGCGCCGTAAGCTCTCGCCATGCATCCGGCATGGGGTCGGATGACCGATTTACCGAAATCTCAGGAGGTAAGCCATGCGTAGCGCGCGTTTTTGGGCAATATTTGCCGCGGCCGGTACCGGACTGGTTCTGGCGGGGGCGGTACATGCCGGCGGAGTCAAGTATATCACCGGGGCCGGATCGACTTTCGCCTATCCGCTGTATTCGGCGTGGGCGGATCAATATGCCAGGAGCCATAGGATTGAGCTGAATTATCAATCGATCGGCTCGGGTGGCGGCATTCAGCAAATCAAGGCGGGTACGGTCGATTTCGGCGCCAGTGATGCCCCATTGAAGATGCGGGATTTGAAAAAGTTCGGCCTGGTTCAGTTCCCGACCGCGATGGGGGGTGTCATCCCGGCCGTGAATATCCGTGGGGTCAAACCGGGCAGCCTGGTCTTGTCCGGCCCGGTACTTGCGGGTATTTTCATAGGCCGGATCACTCGGTGGAACAACCCGGAAATTCAAAAACTTAACCCGAACCTGCAATTGCCGAATCAGCGGATTACGGTGGTGCATCGTTCCGATGGCTCCGGTACCACCTTCATTTTTACCAATTATTTGGCCAAGGTAAGCCCGGAGTGGAAGTCAAAGGTTGGTTTTGCCAAGGCGGTCGCCTGGCCGGTTGGTATTGGGGGCAAGGGAAATGAAGGCGTTGCCGCCTATATTCAGCGTATCCCCGGATCCATCGGCTACAACGAGTATGCTTATGTGCTCCAGAACCACATGAACTATGCCGACATGATCAATCGTGCCGGCAAGCGCGTAGCCCCGACAGCGGTAAACTTTGCCGCGGCCGCAGCCAATGCGGACTGGAAGCATGCCCCTGGCTATTACCTGATGCTGACCAATCAGCCGGGGGCGAAGAGTTGGCCTATTACCGGAGCGACTTTTCTGTTGGTGCATGCCCGGCCACGAAAACCCAAAGAGGTCGAGGCGGTACTGGAGTTTTTTCACTGGGGCTATACCCAGGGGCGCGCAGCCGCGGAAAAGCTGGACTATATTCCGCTGCCGGCCGGGGTGGTGAAGATGGTCGAGCAGACCTGGAACCAGGATATCCGGGTCAACGGCCGCGCCTTGTGGCCGGCAAGCTGATCCCTGCGGAGGGTATAATTTAATTTGGATCTGGTGGCGGGGTCTTGGCCCCGCCACCTTCTTGTTAGGATCTTCAACCCCGCAGGTGGATCGATCTACAGATGCCAGGCGGGCGGGTAGAATACCGGGGATGCATTTGCGGTCGGGCGGTTGATCGCCCGCGGATGAAACGGATTTCGGTCCGGTGTCCGGCCCGGAGATATTTGGGCTGGTTTCCGTCTCTTGGTACGATAAGTCCCGAGTCGCTACGGGGGCATCGAGTTGCCGGAGTGGTGTGTTCGATTCAGTGTCCGCGGGGAACGGGGTGGTATGGACGGGGGGCAGATGAGCGCAAACACGGCGACGGGGAAACAGGCCACAATGCTGCGCCGGCTACGGTGGGGTCGGCGTGCGGATTCGTGGTTTCACTTTGGCACCCAGATGCTGGCGATCATGGTGTTGATCGTTCTAGGAGCCATTATCGCGGTATTGTTCAAAGGGGCGTGGCCGGCATTTTCGAAATTCGGGATTCATTTCTTTGCCTCTTCCGCCTGGAATCCAGTCACGGAAAATTTCGGGGCGGCTTCTTCTATTTTGGGTACGATCGTAACATCGGTCATTGCCTTGTTGATTGCGGTACCGATCAGCTTTGGCGTGGCCGTATTCGTTACCGAGATCGCCCCACGCTGGCTGCGTCGACCGATCGGGATCGCGGTCGAGCTGCTGGCCGGAATTCCCTCCATTATTTATGGCATCTGGGGCCTGTTTATCTTCGCCCCGTGGTTTTCCACCCACGTTCAACCGGCACTTAGCGACAGTCTAGGGCGAATACCGGTAGTCGGTGTTCTGTTTCACGGCCCTCCGATTGGCCTCGGCTGGGGCGTCGCGGGTTTTATCCTCGCGATCATGGTGATTCCTTTCATTGCCGCGGTGATGCGCGACGTGTTCGAGGTGGTGCCGCAATCGTTGCGCGAATCGGCCTATGCGATGGGTTCCACCCGCTGGGAGGTGGTACGCAAGGTGGTATTGCCTTTCACCCGTATCGGCGTGGTCGGCGGCATCATGCTGGGCTTGGGCCGGGCGCTGGGAGAAACGATGGCCGTCACCTTCGTCGTGGGGAATGCGCATGATATTCACAGCTCGCTATTTATGCCGGGTAACACGATTGCCTCGACCATCGCCAATGAATTTACCGAAGCATCCGATCCCATGCACCTGTCGACCCTGATCGCCCTGGGCCTGATTTTGTTCGCTATTACCTTCATTGTTCTCACCTTCGCCAAGTTGCTTCTGCTGCGCATGGAACGGGCCTCGGGGGAGCGGTTGTAGTGGTTGCGAACATGCGCTATTTGAAGCGTCGGGCATTCAATCAGCTGGCCCTTGTCTTCGCGGTGCTGCTGACCGGCATTGCCCTGTTATTCCTGGGATGGATCCTGTTTGTGCTGGCCGATAAAGGGGTTCGTTATTTAAACCTGGACGTGTTCGTCAAGAGTACCCCCGGTGCCGGCATTCAGGGTGGGGGACTTGCCAATGCCCTGGTGGGGAGCCTTCTGATCACCCTGTTGGGTATTGGCATCGGCGCTCCCACGGGAGTGCTTGCCGCCACCTGGCTGGCCGAATTCGGGGCTCGCAGCCGGTTAGCCGCGGTGGTGCGGTTCGTCAACGATATTCTGCTTTCGGCGCCCTCGATTGTCATTGGTGTCTTTGTCTACGGAATCATGGTGCTGCCCATGGGGCATTTTTCCGGCTGGGCCGGCGGCGTGGCATTGGCCATCATCGCCTTGCCGGTTATTGTCCGCACTACCGATAACATGCTGCAGCTGGTGCCGTCACAGTTGCGCGAAGCGGCACTGGCTCTTGGCGCGCCACGCTGGAAGGTAACGTTGGCAATCGTTTACCGTTCCTCCTTGAGCGGGATCATAACCGGCGTATTACTGGCGATCGCCAGGATTATCGGCGAGGCGGCACCACTGCTTTTTACCACCCTGGGCAACCAGTTTTTTTCCACGAACATGAGTCGTCCCATTGCCGCGCTTCCCCAGGTGTTGTTCAATTTTGCCCTGGGGCCCTATTCCAATTGGCACCGCCTGGCCTGGGCGGGAGCCTTTATCAGTACCGTCTTTGTATTGTTTTTGATGATCCTGGCTCGTGTTTTCGTTGGCCGTAAGCATTGAGGAAGTTCCAATGCCCCGTATTCCGGAAGAGTTAACCGCCCCGCTGATCGTTACCGGCAAGCCGGAGGTCAAGCGGCCTTTTGCCGCGGAGGAATACGGGCCGGGCACCGCCGGGATCAAACATGTCAAGGATCCGCGCATGGTTGTGCGCAACCTGAATTTCTACTACGGCACGTTCCAGGCCCTGCACCGGGTTGAATTTGAAATCGAGCGCAACAAAATCACTGCCTTGATCGGGCCGTCGGGATGTGGCAAATCCACCCTGATTCGCTGTTTCAACCGCATTTATAACCTTTATCCCGAGCAGCGGGCGAGTGGAGAGATCCTTCTGGATGGAGAAAATATTCTTTCTCCGCGCCGGGATCTTAATCTGTTGCGGGCGAAAATCGGCATGGTGTTTCAAAAGCCGACGCCGTTTCCCATGTCCATTCGCGACAATGTCGCCTTCGGGGTCAAGTTATACGAAAAATTATCCCGCTCGCAAATGGACGAAAGGGTGATGTGGGCGCTGGAAAAGGCCGCCTTGTGGGATGAGGTCAAGGACAAGCTGCGCCAATCGGGTACCCGGCTCTCCGGTGGTCAGCAGCAGCGGTTGTGTATTGCCCGGGCCATAGCGGTCAAGCCCGAGGTCATATTACTGGATGAACCCGCTTCGTCATTGGATCCGATCTCAACACTCAAAATCGAGGAGCTGGTACACGAATTGCGCGAGGACTACACCATCGTGATCGTGACACACAATATGCAGCAGGCGGCGCGGGTGTCGGATTACACCGCTTTTATGTATCTTGGCAGATTGGTCGAGTTCAACGATACCGATACGATATTCACCAACCCGGCGGTGAAGGAAACCGAGGATTACATCACCGGGCGCTTCGGTTAGTCGGTTCCGTCATCCGCGGTTGGTTCGCGGTTCCGGTGGGATGGCCGCCGCAGGCGGAAAGACCGGGTCCGGCAGGATGATGTGCTTCATGCGCCAGCGGGCAACGGTACCCGGAAATGGGTCAGATGCGCCCGGCGCCGCGTGCATGGCGGGCCCGATCCAGGGTCGCCGCCCCTCGCCGCACCAGTTGGTGGTGAATGCGGCTGATGCGCGTCGGGAAGACAATTGATCGGCTGCTTTCCCTGAGTCGCCTGTTATCTTAAAGCCCCCCTGGCCGGCGGCATATCTCGGGCTGGTGGTAAAGCGGGTCGGGCGATGGGGGTGGCACGGGGCCGGCCAAACGCCGGGAAAGGCGCAACCTCAACCGAGCGAGTGCCGATATCGTGGGCGGTTTTTGTGCCCATGGAACCGGGCGGAGCGGCCAGCCGAGCGCGATCAAGGGTGAAAAATGAGTGGGGAGATCATCCAGTGCAGGGGCTTGGGCGGGTCTCCCCCTTGGTTTTCGCCGTGTCTGAATCGCAGGAACAGGCCTTGTGTAGGTGTCCCGGCTTGGGGCAAGCCCCGGGCAAGGAAAATGGTCGGTACAATACGCCGATTAAGAAGACAGGATGTTGTCCATGAAGCGTTGGTTTGTTTTACTCTGGGTGTTGTTGCTGGGAACCCATGCGTTTGCCCTGGGCGTCCCGGTGCCGCCTCCACCGGCGATCGCCGCCGCGGCCTACGTGCTTATGGATGCCCAAACCGGGCGTATTTTGGCTGAAAAATCGCCGAATCAGCATCGGGCGCCGGCGAGCACGACCAAGCTCATGACCGCCTATGTCGTGTTTCAGGATCTCGCCGCGGGGCGGATCAGCCTCCAGACCCGCTGCCGGGTCAGTCGCAAGGCCTGGCGGCAGATCGGTTCGCGGATGTTTCTGAATCCGGGCAAACGAGTCAGCGTAAACAATCTGCTTCAGGGCTTGCTGGTGCCTTCCGGAAATGATGCCGCCATGGCACTGGCCCAATGTGTCGCCGGCACCGAGGTGGGATTTGTCAGCATGATGAACAGCGACGCCAAGGCACTGGGAATGACCAATACCCATTATCGGAATCCCACCGGGCTGCCACAGGCCGGCCATTACACCTCGGCGCGGGATCTGGCGGTTCTGGCGCGGGCGATCATTCGCCGGTTTCCCCGCTATTACCACTATTTCTCCGAGAAAAACTTTACCTGGAATGGAATTCATCAAACCAACTGGAACAAGCTCTTGTGGCTCGATCCCACGGTCGATGGCCTCAAGACGGGCTACACGCAAAATGCGGGGTATTGCCTGGTGGCATCGGCCAAGCGGGGTGATCAGCGCCGGATTGCCGTAGTGATGGGGGTGGCGAAGGTATCCCGGACGCGGCTGATGGAAAATTATCGCCACTTGGCTCAGGTGAATGATTCGCTGCTCGATTACGGGTTCCGCTTTTATCGGACCCACCTTTTGTATCGGGCGGAGGCGCCGCTGGCGCACGCTCGGGTTTGGAAGGGCGCCGGAAAATTCGTCGCGGCGGGCTTGGTCAAGCCGCTCTACGTGACCGTGGCCGTGGGGCGGTTCCGGGGGCTGAGTATCAAGAGTAACATCGAATCGCGTCCACCGGCCCCGATCCGGCAGGGACAGCCACTGGGCAAGGTGACGGTATCCTACGGCGGAAAAACACTTGCCGCGGCATCTCTCGTTGCGCTCAAGGCGGTCCCCCGGGGAGGGCTGTGGCCGTGGTTGCGGGATACGGTGCTCGGCTGGTTCTGAATTCATCACCCGCCGCGGATGGGGCTGGCTATTTTTCCGGGGGTGTTCCCGCGCGAGCCTGTGCCGGATTCCGGGTGCAGCGATCGGAGGGTGGCGAGTACCTCGTCGAGTCCCGCGACCGGCCATCCTCCGGCGTTCAGCACGGCTTCCCGGCGGACATTTTCGGTCGAGATGAAGCAGCGCAGGACGACGCCACTCAGCTCCAACTCGAGGTCGGTCATGGCGTCGCCCAGGGCATAGGCGGGTCCATCCAGACCCAGCCGGCGTACCACGCTGACCTTGCCGCCATTGGCGGCAAGCGGGTTGTCTTCTTCCAGCCCGATAATGCGGTTTCCCGCGAAGCGCATGCGGTTGGCAAACACCCGTTCGGGTGGAATGCCGAAGTCCGCTACGATCGGGTCGATGAATTCGTGAAATCCGGCGCTGAGCACATACAGTCGGTCGGCCATGGCCCGTATCGGTTCCCGATTGCGGCGGAATGAGGCGGAGATATTGTGCCGGAGCCGCCTGATCAGCAGTGGAAGATGGGATCGTTCGGCCCGCAGCAGGGTGAGGCGGCGGCACAGCGCTTCGTGTAGATCCAGCCGGTGGTTCATGGCCGCCGTGGTCAGCCGGGCGATTTCGGCCAGCACCCGCCGGCGCTGCGGATTTTCGGCAAGGGCGATCGTCCCCAGTACTTCCAGTGATTCGACCGCAACCCAGGTACTGTCGAAATCGACGATCAAAACAGGTGTCTGCCGCGGCATGCGGACTCAGGAACCGGGCAGGAAGGTCATTCGGCCGTCGTTACTCGTGATCATCGACCGCAACGCGGTTGTGGCCCGAGTGTTTCGCCCGCAACAGGGCACGATCGGCGGCATGAATCAGATCGTCCGGCTTGGACATGAGGGCTGCATTGCGTTCCGCGATTCCCACGCTGATTGTGACCGCCGGGTGGTCGCCGACATGGTTTTCGAAGGTATCGCGCAGGCGCACCGCGAGCCCGGTGCTGGCTACCAGGTCGGTCTGCGGGCAGATGATGAGAAATTCATCTCCACCATAGCGGCAGACCGCATCGCCGGGGCGGGTCTTGGTTCGCAGCAGGTCGGCGGTAAGTCGCAGGATCTGGTCGCCTATGTCGTGCCCTTGTGTATCGTTGATTTTTTTGAAGTGATCCAGGTCGACGATCATGCATGACAGGGCGGTGCCATGGCGTTCGGCGCCCCCCCAGATATTATTGATGAACTCGTTGGCATAGCGGCGGTTGGGAAGTCCGGTCAGCACATCGGTCATCGCCTCGTGTTCCAACTCCCGGCTCAGCGCGGTGAGTTGTCGGCGGGTCTGTTCGCTGCGCAAGCGGTTTTGTTCCAGGCGCCGCATCTGGCCGGCAACGCGGGCTGCGGCCTGGACCCGCGATACCAGCAAGGCCGGCTGCAACGGGGTCTGCAGGACGCTGTCCACGCCTTCTCGAAGCGCTTGTACTTCAATAGATTCCTTGCCGTCGAGGAGAATGAGATAAACGCGGGCACCCAGGGCGATGCGCAGCGACCGAATTATTGAAATGATCTCTTCCAGGGAGGCCGTGGGAGGGTCGATGATGACGACCGCCGGATCCAGGTCGGCGCCCGGGGCAATGATCGATTCGATCGTGGTGACTTGAATCAGTTTGCAGGATTCTGCGGCCAAAGCCTTGCGAACGATAGCGGTCAGGTTGGTATCCGTGGTCAGCAACAGGACGTTCAGGGGGGGGTCGGCACTCGGCGTGGGGTTCATGATGTGTTCGCGCAGTTTTTCCAGTTCCCGCGCGGGCTTGCCCTGGTCGATCTCCAATCCCAGCAAATGGCACCAACTGGGCCATTGCGTAGAGACTTCCTCAAGGATCTCCTGGAACGCATCTGCATCGAGATCCAACCGGGGAATTAGATCCAGGGCTTCGGCCAAGACCTGCGGAGAGTTCTGATCGTCGGCAAGGTCCCCGATTCGGCGGCTCAGATCGGTCAACTGCGACAGCCGCGCCAGGCGGTGGCTGCTGAGCAGTTCGCCCCCCTTTTCGGTGGAAGTGATGGCCAGAATAAAAGGCTGGGGAAAACCCCATTCTCTCAGCAGGGCCGCACTGGCCAGGTGATGGTCGAAATCGAAAACCCGGCGCTCTTCCGCCAGTAGCGCGGCATTGCCTTTGCCCGCGGTTTTTGCCATTACATCTTGATACAGGTCGGGGTAGGCACAGGCCATGGCCAGGCGACCGAATTCGAGCAGCAGACCCAGGGTGAACATCTCGGCCGGCGAGAATCCGCCCGCGCGCCGGGCGATGGTCTGGGCCGAGAGCGCCATGGCTAGGGATCGGGTCCAGAAGTGTTTCAAATCGAATCCGGTGCAGGGCTGGTGGCGCGAAGAGAGCAGCGAGATGCCGACGGCCAACTGGGACAGGACGTTCAAACCCACCCTGACAATTGCATCTTCAACGGCCAATATCGGTCGCCGACCGATATAGAGCGGCGAGTTGGACAGTTGAATGATTTTTGCGGTCAGGGAGGGATCGCGTTTGAGTACGGCGGCGGCCTCGTTGATTTCCACGTCGTTGCGCCCCGCCAGGCGGATAAGCGAAAGCGCCACGCCGGAGGGGCTGGGAACCCGGTGATCCTGGAGCCGCCGGGCAATGGACTCCAGGTTCGGGTCGGGTTGGGGTGGGTTCGTACCCATTGGGTTTTTAACTCCCCTGTTTTGCGAATGATGACAATATAAACAATTTTATACTTGCCGGTAGATTAAGATCGGTTTGTGGGGGATAACGCCGGTTCGATACGGGGTTGCCGTTTTTTCCGGAGTTGCTGTCGGAGGGAATCGTGGATGGGGGAAGATCCGGGAAAAACGGGGGGCCGGATTTGCCCCGAAACCCTTGGTCACATGGCACAGGATCTGGTAAATATTGTTGTGTATCAATGGCCTATAGCGGCGGATATCATGGCGGGTCCGATTGCTATACACTTGAGTTTGCGGCTGGGCCTGAACGATGGCCGGCATGATGTGTCTAATTGTGCGGGAACCGGCTCCGGACCCGATAAATTTCCGGGATGCAGGAGAATGAGAATGTCCATCACTCTGGCATTTGATGTGTATGGCACATTGATCGATACCCGGGGAGTCGTTGCGGCTTTATCGGAAATTGTTGGCGACAAGGCTGGAAAATTTGCACAAACCTGGCGCGATAAGCAACTGGAATACTCTTTTCGCCGGGGGTTGATGCGGAATTACGAAAACTTTGCCGTCTGTACCGGCAATGCGCTCGATTACACCTGTATGCACTACAAGGTGTCGCTTACCAAGGGGCAAAAAAAGGAACTGCTTGACGGCTATCGTACCCTGCCCCTTTTTGCCGATGTCAAAGAAAGTTTAACCCGGTTGCGGGCCGCTGATTTCCAGTTGTATGCATTTTCCAACGGCCGCGCCGATGCGGTCGAGACGCTACTGATCCGGGGAGGAATCAGGGACTTGTTTCGGGGGATCGTCAGTGTCGATGACCTGCGAACATTTAAACCGGATCCTGGTGTTTATGCCTATTTTTTGAGCCGGTCGGGAGCATCCGGCCTTACTGCATGGCTGGTCTCCAGCAATCCATTCGATGTCATCGGGGCAATTTCCGCAGGAATGAAAGCCGTCTGGGTTCGGCGTTCCAATGAGGTTGTCTTTGATCCTTGGGAGATCGATCCCACCCTGACCGTCGGTAGCCTGGATGAGATCGAGGCGCGGATTACGGAGTATCGAGCGAAGGCGCATCCGATTCACACAGTGAACACGAAAATGCCACCCTGATTCAGGGAGCCGGGTTTCTCCAAGCCATCGCCGGAAACCCGGCGTTAATGATACAGATGGTAAATTGGAATAGGAGCTCATCATGTTATATCAAAAGCCTGCATTCAAAAAACAGTACGAAAATTACATAGGGGGAGAATGGGTAGCCCCCGTTGACGGTGAATATTTCGATAATATTTCGCCTGTTGATGGGACGGTTATCGCCAAGGTGCCCAGATCCAACGGTAAAGATATCGACCTTGCCGTTCAAGCCGCGTGGAAAGCGGCCAAGGACTGGGAGAGCATATCGGTTGCCGAACGCAGCAATCTCTTGTTCAAAATAGCCGACCGTATTGAGGAGAACCTCGAAAATCTGGCCCTGGTGGAAACCTGGGATAATGGCAAGGCCGTTAGAGAAACCCTGGCGGCGGACATTCCCCTGGCAGTCGATCACTTCCGTTATTTTGGTAGTGTTATTCGTGCCGAAGCAGGGGAGGTATCCGACCTTGACGTAAATACCGTTTCCATGGAAATCCATGAACCGTTGGGGGTTGTCGGCCAGATCATTCCCTGGAACTTTCCTATTCTTATGGCGGCGTGGAAAATGGCCCCGGCATTGGCGGCCGGCAATTGTGTCGTGCTTAAGCCGGCGGAACAAACACCGGTTTCCATTTTGTTCGTGATTGATGCAATTGCCGATCTGCTGCCGGCCGGGGTGTTGAATATCGTCAATGGTTTCGGCCCGGAGGCCGGCAAGCCCTTGGCATCGCATCCGGGTATTAAAAAAGTTGCTTTTACCGGTGAGACGACAACCGGTCGTCTAATCATGCAGTATGCTTCTGAAAATATCATTCCCGTAACCTTGGAACTGGGTGGTAAATCGCCTAATATTTTCTTCGATAGTGTGATGGCAAGGGATGATCACTTCCTTGACAAGGCCATTGAAGGGCTCGTTTTGTTTGCCTTTAATCAGGGCGAGGTCTGCACTTGCCCATCTCGCGCCTTAGTCCAGGAAAGTATTTATGATCAGTTCATGGAGCGATGTCTGAAGCGAATTGCGTCAATCACCATGGATAATCCGCTTGATTCAAGCACTATGATGGGTGCTCAAGCATCGAGGGATCAGTATGAAAAAATACTGAATTACATTGATATCGGTAAACAGGAAGGGGCGGAACTCTTGATCGGCGGTGAAGCCTATAGGAATGAAACTTACCCGGATGGATATTACATTAAGCCGACCGTATTCAGGGGCGATAACAAGATGCGTATTTTCCAGGAGGAAATATTCGGGCCGGTCCTGAGTGTTACCACATTCAAGGATGACGCCGAAGCGCTGGCAATCGCCAATGACACCTTGTATGGCCTTGGTGCCGGTGTATGGACTCGCGATCTACACCAGATGCAAACATTTTCCCGGGGGATCGAAGCGGGTCGTGTTTGGTGTAATTGTTATCATGCCTATCCCGCGGGGGCATCATTTGGCGGATATAAGAAATCCGGTATCGGGCGGGAGACCCATAAAATGATGCTTAATCAATATCGTCATACCAAAAATGTATTAATCTCTTACGATAAAAACCCGCTGGGGTTTTTCTAAACATCACCAGGTCGTGGGCGGTTTGTAAAAAATCGCCCATTTCTTTTACCGGAGTTTCTATGTATCAAGAACGGGTGTCTGCGACTGCAAAAGCCAAGGCGGTTATAGATAAATTACGGGAAAAGAACGGGGAATTGATATTTCATCAAAGTGGGGGATGTTGTGATGGATCTTCCCCCATGTGTTTTGCCAAGGGCGAATTTTTAATCGGTTCCCGGGATGTGTGCCTGGGTGAAATTCATGGGTGCAGCTTTTATATGGCGCCGGATCAATTTTCCTATTACCAAAATATGCACATAACCGTCGATGTTACCGAAGGAAGAGGATCGAGCTTTTCATTGGGAATTCCGCTTGGTCTGCGATTCATCGCCGTATCACGGCTTCTTACCGAAGAGGAATTAAGCCATATCCGGCCAATTGAAATGAACCCCTGATGCATTCCGGGTGCTGCCGGTTTGCGGTTGAGGCCAAGCAACCCGCCGGGCCGTGAAATGCGCTCTTTCCATGATCCGTATTCACGGCTCACCGGCAAGCCTGCGGCCGGGATTGTTGTCCGCCCCTACCTTGATTCCGGTCAAGGAAACGTAGTGCCGATCCGGGCAAAATAACTTGGGTTCAAATTGGAATTTCCCAGGTGGTAAAGGAAATGTTGCCTTGGTGGCCAAGGAACGAGGTGAGCGGATCTATCCTCGTGGCGGGCGGTTGTAGGAAAAGCGGAAGATGATCGGGTTTGCCATTGCTCTCGGCTTGCATCTGATCGGTGTCGTGTGGTGGATCGGCGGCCTGTCCTTCGTGACCGCGGTGATCATCCCCGGCTTGGCCGTGGAGGCCGAGCCGGGGCAGGTGTTTGCCCGGGTCGAGCGGCGCTTTGCTCCCCAGGCTCGCATTGCGGTACTACTCGTCGGCGCCACCGGACTCTATATGTTGTGGTGGCTCGATGCCTGGTCCTGGTTCTCCCGGGGGGGATTCTGGTGGTTGGATCTGATGGTCGCCTATTGGCTCGGCTTTGCCTTGCTGCTGTTTGTGGTCGAACCGCTGGGATTGATGAGCCGGGTGCTTGGCGCCAACCGGGATGCCGGGCGCTTTCAACGCCGGGTCTTGCGGGTGCATCTGGTGCTGGTGGCGGTGGGATTGTTTGTCATAGGCGCCGCCGTGGTCGGCGCCCGCGGGCTTGGTGGATGAAAACTCCGGGCCCGGGGGCGGATCCGCTGGATGAGTTCGAGCGAGCACATCGCCGTCTTGCCGCACTTTTGCTGCGCCACCGGGTCGCACTGGTCGAACGCAAGGGAACCCTGGCGGGCGAGTGTTTTGATGCCTGGCGTATCGCGCTGGCCCGCCATATTCGGCTTGAGGAAACCTTTTTGCTGCCGTGGCTGGACAAAAGTGCCCGCTGGGCTCCATGGGTCTACCTGGCAGAGCACCGCAAGGTGGAGCGGCTTGCGGATGCCTTGACGGATCCCGTCGGCGCGATTTCCGGAGAGTCGGTCGATCCGGTACGTATCCTCGAGCTGCTGGAACGCGAGATGCCGCTGAAACATCTTGCGGAACATCACCATGAACGCGAGGAAATGGATCTGTTGCCGGTCTGTCGGCGGCGGATGTCGAGTGTGGCCGTTCGGCGGCTGAGCGAGGCGCTGGCGGCGACGGATGTTGCCCGCCTTGTTTCCGGCCCGATCCAAGCGCGGGCGCCAGACCCGATCACGGGGCAGGAGGATGAATAGGTCAATGAGCGTTACCATCAAGCGGGTCTATCTCGCCGCCGCGGATGACGACGGCTACCGGATCCTGGTCGATCGGCTGTGGCCGCGGGGGCTGGGCAAGGAGGCCGCGCGCATAGACCAGTGGCTAAAGTCGATTGCCCCCAGTGACGAGCTGCGCCGCTGGTTCGGCCATGACCCGCAACGCTGGGAGGGGTTTCAGCGCCGTTACCGCACCGAACTGGATGCCAATCCCGAGGCGGTTCGGGAGCTACGGCGGGCGCTCGAGGTGCATTCACGAGCCACCTTGTTGTTTGCCGCCAGGGATCCGACTCGTAACAATGCGGCGGTGCTGGCCGCGTACCTGGGTGGGTAACGAAGGGCGTAATCGCTAAAAGTTCCCACTGGGTTCGGGAGGCGATCCGGGTAGCGGCCCATGCTCGCCCGGCGCTTGCCATCGGCGGGATGGATCAGCGGGAGAAGGGCGTGAACGGAGCCGGGTTTTACGCCTGGCCCGGGGTGGCGGGAGTATCGATCAGGAGTCTTCCCCGACTTGATTGCCGAGGAGGGCGAGCGGATTCATGGTTTCGAGATAGTCGATGCCGCGGGCGGCAAGGGCTCGGGCGGTCGCCGGGTCGGCGACTTCGAAGGCCACCCAGCGCCAGGCGCCTGACCAGAGCGGTGAAAGGCGCAGCAGCGGTGCCCATTGGGCGAACAGGTATCGCGGTTTCAGTCGTTCGGCGATCCCCCGGTGGCGGGAATCGAGTCGGGCTAGTACGTAGCCGGTTTCCCAGCCGCGGGCACTAGCCATTGCCAGTACCCGGGCATCATAGGAGATGAGTGTAATCCGCTCGCGGATGGGGACAAGCGCCTGGGCGACAGCCTTCAGAACCGGGTGGCGGCCGTGCGTGGCCATGCTGTCCCGCTTGATTTCGACACAGGCATGGATCGTGGGATGCAACCGCATCCAGTGGGTGAATTCGGCCAGGATTGGTATGGACGGCGGTTTATTACCGCCCGCCAGGACACCGGCGCGGGCAAGTCGGCCGTAAGTCGAGGTACTGACCGGGAGTGACAACCCATGGGTGCGGATAAGATCGGCGTCATGCAGCACCACGGGAACGGCGTCGGCGGTTACCTGGACGTCGAGTTCGACCAGGGCGAGGCCGAGCAGCGCCGCACTTTGAAAGGCGGCCAGGGTGTTTTCAGGGTAACGCGCGGCATCGCCGCGGTGCGCTACGAGCCGGTTTGCGGTGATTTTCCGTGGAGTGCTTCTACCCGGCATGACCTGAATCCCTGCCGGAAGCCACCGGGCTATTCGTAGCGCAGGGCTTCAATGGGGTTGAGGGCGGCGGCCTTGGCCGCGGGCAGGATACCGAAAATGGTCCCGGTGCCGACGGAGAATCCGAACGCGAGTGCCACCGCCCAGCCGGGAACATAGGCCGCCTTGAGTCCCGGGATCAGGTTGGTGGCAATCAGCCCGAGGATCCAGCCAAGTATCAGCCCGATGATGCCGCCGATCAACGACAGTAACACTGCTTCGATCAGGAACTGGGTCAGGATGTCCCGGCGCCGGGCACCGAGACTTTTGAGGATGCCGATTTCACGGGTCCGCTCGGTAACCGATACCAGCATGATGTTCATGATGCCGATGCCTCCGACAAGCAGCGAAATGCCGACGATACCGCCGAGAATGAAGGTGATGGTATTGAGGATCGAGGTGAATTGCTGGGTGACTTGTTGTGCCGTTTGCACCCGGAAGTCCTTGGTCGGCAAGCCGTGGAGCCGATGATTGCGGGCGATGACCTGCTTGATGCGGGCGACGGTGGCCTTCAGTTGCGAGGCCTTGGTCACTGTCAACTGGATTACGAGATTGGGTTTGCGCGCCGAACCCAGGATGCTGCGGGCGGTGGTGTAGGGAATGATGACCTGGTTGTCGAGATCCTGCCCAAAGATTTCTCCTTGCGGCTTCAGCACACCGATGACCCGGCACCACTGGCCGGCGACCTGGAGATATCGGCCCAGGGGATCGGCCGGGAGGCCGAGATTTTTGATTACCGTGTGGCCGATGACGCAGACGCGGCGGTGTTGCAGGTTGTCGATCGGGGTGATGAAGCGTCCCAGCACCGGGTAGATCTGGCCCTTGGCATAGCCGCTCGTGGTCCCGAATACCTGCGTGTTGACGATGGTCCCATGCCAGGCGACCCGACCGCCGAATTGCGCCACGTAGAGCCGCGGCGAAATGTCGCGGATACCGGCCACGTTATGCTGGATGGCCAGCAGATCGGATTCGGACACCCGTGCCGTGCGCCCGGCGAGGCGTTCCTTGCGGCTCAGATGGGGGTAGATCACCACGCTGTTGGCGCCGAGGCCCTGAAACAGACCGCCTATGAAGTTGCCGAAGCCCTGGATGACCGAAACTACGGCAATAACCGCGGCCACGGCGATAATGATGCCGAGGGCGGTGAGGATACTGCGCAACAGGTGGGCGCGGATCGCGGCCAGGGCCGCGCGAAAGGATTCAAGCAGGCTCAGCATGACGTCGATTCTCCACTGGGGCATCGTCTTCGATCCGCCCGTCGCGCAGGCGCACGATGCGCCGGGTATGTTCGGCGATGTCCGCCTCGTGCGTGACCAGAACGATGGTATGCCCGCGGGTATTCAGCTCATCGAACAGGCGCATGATCTCGGTACTGGTGCGCGAGTCGAGGTTGCCCGTGGGTTCATCCGCAAGCACCAGTCCGGGTTCTCCGACCAGGGCGCGGGCGATTGCGACCCGCTGGCACTGGCCGCCGGAAAGCTGGTTCGGGCGATGATGCAGGCGGTCGCCAAGCCCCACGCTCGCCAGCGCGGCTTCGGCACGTCGGCGCCGGGCGCCGAGGCGCAGCCCCCGATAGACCAGTGGCTGCATCACGTTATGCAGGGCGTCGTGACGGGTGAGCAGGTTGAAGCTCTGGAATACGAAGCCGATTTCGCGATTGCGCACCACGGCGAGTTGATCGTCGCCGAGCGCCTCGACTTCGGCACCGTTGAGGTAGTAGTTGCCGGCGCTTGGGCGGTCCAGGCAACCGATGATGTTCATCAGGGTGGACTTGCCCGATCCCGATGGGCCGATGATTGCAACATATTCACCGGGGGCGATCCGCAGCTCGATCCGATCGAGCACTCGCACCAGGTTCTCGCCCATGCGGTAGTCCTTGGCGACTCCCTCGAGGCGGAGGATGGGTTCACTCACCGGCGGGCTTCCCGAGTGGCGGCGCGCGTCTTTACCCGGACGTCCGGCGCCAGCGTGTGCAGGGTCTCGTAGGGGCCGGTGATCACCCGTTCGCCGGTCTTGAGCCCGGACTTGATCTCCTGCCAGGTATCGTTTGAAATGCCGAGGGTCACCTTGCGCTTTACGGCCCGCCCCGCCTGGTCGATATAGACATAGGCGTTACGGTCGCTGAACAGGCTTTTCTGCTTCTTGCTTCTCTGGCTGAACAATACCGCGCTGACGGGTACCGCGAGCGTGTGTTCCAAACTTCGGGTGAAGATTTCCGCGCGGCAGGTCATCTGCGGGCGGATGGCAAGTTTGGGAGTGTTCCGTATCTGGATCTTGACCTCGAACCCCTGTCCTTGCTGACCGGGCATGGTGATTGCGGCGGGGGCGACGAAGCGAACCCGTCCGGAGAGATTCTGGTTGGGGTAGGCGGTGGAGGTGACCTGGGCCTTTTCGCCCACCGAAATATGGGCGATATCGGCCTCGTCCACGTAGACCTTGGCCAGAAGTTCCGAGGGGTCTCCGATCTGCATCAACGAGGAACCGGGAATGTTGACGGTACCGGGGATGACCGACTCGCCCACCTTGAGATTGAGCAGGGTGACGATGCCGTCGATCGGCGAACGGATAATCGTCTTCGCCAGTTGTTCCTCGGCATACTGCAATTGTGCCGCAGCCGCCGACAGCGATTCCCGAGTGGACTGGAGGGCCACCTGGGCGAGTTGGTACTGGTTGGTGAGCTGGTCGTAGCTGTTCGCATCGAGCAGCCCGCGTTTGAAGAGTTGGGTCTTGCGCTGCCATTCGAGTTTGAGGTTGGCGAGGCGCAGTTCGGCCTGGCGGATCGAGAACCGCTGCAAGGCAACATTGGCCCGCTGCTGATCCACCGTTGCCTGGTAGGTCTTGGGGTCGATTCGCAGCACGACCTGCCCTTTTTTGACGCGCTGACCGGCGACGACCGGCAGCGCGACGATTTGGCCGCCCACCTGCGGGCGCAGCTCCACCTGCTCCTTGTACTCGAACTGGCCCGAGGCCAGTACCGAACTGCGAATACTGCGCGGTGCAACCTGGGTCACGGTGACGACCAGGGCGGTTTCACCACGGCGCAGGGTCGCGGCTACGACCACCAGGATCAGGAGCCCGACAATGGCGCCGGTTATCAACCATTTGCGTTTCATGAGAATTTATCCTAGGAGACGAAGAACAGGATGGCGTAGATCACCACGAAGGGGGCCGCGGCAATGACGAGGGCCTTGAGCGTGGAGTGCCCCGCCCAGCGCTTCAGGCCGTAGGTCATCAGGGCGATGACCCAGAAGTATAGGATCGAAAACTGGGCGGCGCCGTAGTGGGGGGTGGTGGGGCCGAGGTGGAAGAACAGCGCATTCAGTGTGGTGGCCCGGGTCGCGGCCAACCCGACACCGGAGATTGCGAAAAGGATCATTGTGACGATGCTGGCAATGATCGTTGGTAGCCAACTCCAGGAGACGAAGGAGAACCAGGTACCGTAGCTGCGGTTTTCGGCGGAGAATATCTTGTCGGCGAGAAGCAGGTACAGGGCGTAGAACAGCTCGATGACGATCGTGCCGATAAAAACGCTGCCGGTAAAGGTCCACAAGAGATATCCCCGGCCGAAGTGTTTGAAAGTTTCGCTGACCCGGCTTGCGGCCTGGGGATTTTTCGCCACCGCCAGGCGTAGCATCTCGCCGCGCCAGGCCTCGATGTTCACGCCGAGCGCGAACCAGACGCCGACTGCAATTCCGAAGGCAAGGGTCAGCCCCAGCGGCAGGATCCACATCTTCGGGTGCTTGCGGGCATAATCGAACGCCTCGCCCGGGGCAACGAATAAATTGATTATCTGGGTGATGGCCGAGCCTTCGCGGGTGGGTTCCGATACAGTCACAGGCAGACTCCAAGTGATTTAGGTAAATAATACACCAAACTACCTGTTTGTCAACCCCCGACTCCACCGCCGACGCAGGATACCCAGCAGGGTGATTCCGGTCCAGGCCGCCTGGAGTACCGTGGCGGCGAGGTTGAAGCGGTATGCGAGCGAGACCAGGATCAGCACCGAGCCTAGGATATTGAGACCCAGATAGCGGCTGTCGGTTTCCTCCAGCCGTGAGGAGACAATTAAAAAATAACCGCCCAGGACCATCACCACCCCGAGGATGCCGAGCAGTTCGGGAATCAGCATCGGGGGCCTGCCGGGTATCGCCGCACGAGCCCATAGAAGCTGATGGCGAACCAGGCGGCCTCGATCAGGGTCGCCGCGAGGTTGAAGTGAAAGACCAGGGAATAGAGCAGGGCCGCCGAACCGAACAGGTTGAGGGTGAGAAAGCTGCGATCCCCGCGGCCGAGGCGGCCGAGCTGCAGCAGCAGATAGGCAAACAGGATGGCTCCCGTTCCGGCGAGCCCGAGGGGATTGGCGAGCGCGGCCGGGCTCAGGGGGCCGTCTCCTCCGCGGTGCCCACGGCATCGACTCCGCGCGATCCGAGTTCCCGCACCCGCATCGCGGTGGCAAAGGAAACTTTCGCGGGCAGTCCGGTTTTGAGCGCCAGAAACAGGATCACGACACTGAAGCCGGCGAGAATCCACATGCCGGTAAAAAAACCGAACAAACCCTGTCCGCCTATGCTTTTCGGGCCGAGATAGCTCACCGCCCACAGCCCGCCGAAGTACGGGATCAGCCACCATGCCTGTTGCCACCCGAGTTTGGCCGCCGGGGCCCGGCGCACCAGGAAGTACCAAGCGAGATAGACGGTTGCGTAGATTGCGACGAAGGCGAACAGATACATCACCACGTCATAGCCGGTCCAGTAGATGATCCAGTTCGAGGCGATGAAGGCGAGGATGGAGATCGGCCAGGCGGCGCGCAGGCGGAACGGCCGTTCCGCGGCCGGCATGGTCCGGCGCAGATGTAGCAGGATGATCGGTCCGATGCTGTAGGAGAGCACCGTAATCAGGACCACCGCCGAGACCAGCTTTTGCCATGAGGGGAAGGGAAAGAAAAACACCAGCCCGATGAGGTAGGTCACGATGAGACCGATCCATGGGACGCCCTGGCGGCTGAGTTCGGTGACTTTTTTCGGCGCATTCCCCATTTCACCGGCGGCCATGATAATGCGTGGACTCGCGGTGGCATAGATGAAGCCGGTGCCCAGCGGGGAGATGATGGCATCCACGTAGAGCAAAATCGCCCACCAGAAGGCGCCGACCGAGACGGCAATGGCCGCGAGCGGTCCGAACATGCCGCCGAAGCGCAGGTGAGTCCAGCCGGCGGCGATGTCGGTCGGCTTGAGTGCGATGATGAACGAAATTTGCAGTCCGACATAAACGATCACCGCGATCAGAACCGAGCCGATCAGCGCGATCGGAATGTAGAGCCCGGGGTTGCGGGTTTCACCGGCGAGCGCGATGGCCTGTTGAAATCCGAAGAAGCTGAAGATGACGCCGGCGGTCGCTACCGCGGTGAAGATGCCGCTGATCGGTACGCTGGCGATGTGCGCGGTCATGTTTTCGGGGTGGTAGGAATAGAGCATCAGAACGCCGATGGTGGCCAGCGGGATGATCAGTTTCCACCAGGTGGCGACGCTGTTGATCGCCATCACCCAGCGAATCGCGAGAAAGTTCAGCAGTATGACCACGCCGAGAAGCAGGATGGCGGCACCGATACCGATATGAGTCAGGAGTCCCGTCGTCGGATGAATCAGTCCCGGAAGGTAATTGTTGGCGTAGGTAAGTACCGCGCTGACCTCTACCGGGGGTACGGAAACGAAGGCGAGAAATAGAATCCAGGTCCAGATTTTACCGACCAGGTCGCCGTGGCTGACGTGGGTCATGTGGACTAGGGCTCCAGAATTGGGAAACATGGTCGAGAGTTCGGCGAATACGAAGGCAAGCAGCAGGACCGCCGTGGCACCAATAATCCAGGAAAAGACGCTGAGCGGCCCTGCCTCGAGTGCCGCGTGCAGAGGGCCGAACAGCCACCCCGAGCCGATGATGCTTCCCAGGCTGGCATAGAGCAGGCCGATAACCCCGGCATTGCGTCGTAGTCGTGCAGGTCCCGCCATGATTTTCTCCCCGTCTCTGTTGATCCCGTGAGCCGGCAGGCTCGGATAGATTCTACCGCCCGGGCAGGCTCCCCGATTTGCCGGGCGCATATCCCCCTGGTTTTCCGTTCCACAGGGTGAAAATTCCCCGAGTGGATTAAGGCACTGTCCGGTTTTTTAGCATAAAAAGCAACTACCCTTATCATGCCGATATAATTTCTTCATATATTTCTTCATTGGCCTGCGCTATGGATGAGTCTTCGCCCGATCGGTTCGCTGAGGCAATGGCACGTTTTAGCGCATACTGGAACGAGGCTCGAGCCGGGGACACCTGGGAGCCCGATGCCATGACTCTTGCCACGGCAACGCTCGACGGGCGGGTTTCGGCCCGGGTGGTACTGCTGAAGCAGGCCGGGGCCGCAGGGTTTGTGTTCTATACCAACTATGAGAGCCGCAAGGGCCGGGAACTGGCCGCCAATCCGTATGCAGCCTTGTGCTTTTTCTGGCCCCGGTTGCGCTGCCAGGTGCGGGTCGAAGGACGGGTCGAACGTTTGCCGGAGGCGGACTCCGATGCCTATTTTGCCGGTCGCGAGCGCCTCGCGCAACTCGGTGCCTGGGCGTCGAAGCAATCCCAGCCGCTTGAGTCGCCCGAGGAGCTGGAGCAACGCGTCACCGAACTGGATGCCCAGGCGGAAAGGGTCTTTGCCTCAAGCTCCATACCTCGCCCGGCGCATTGGGGAGGGTACCGGCTGGTTGCCGAGGCGATCGAGTTTTGGATGCCGGGGCAGGGGCGGCTCAACCGCCGTGAATTGTATCGGCGCAATGCCGGGGGCGAATGGGAGTATCTTTATTTGAACCCCTGAAATGTTCCGGGACGCCTGGAACCGTTTGCGTGCGGGTTACCGTCGGGGCGAGAACATGCGGGCGATGACCCGCTCGCCGCGAAGCTCGTGGATGCCGGCGAGAAGAACGTGTCCCACCCAGTAAATGATCAGTACCCAGGCAAAAAATATATGCAGGTCGGTGATCGCCTCACCGGCGGGCGAGCGGACGGTACCTCGCTGGATCAGAACAAAAATTGCCGCCCCGAGAGCAGCCACCAAGGTTAAGGCCAGCAGCCCGAGGCCGTGTATCAGTGCGGGAAGCCCCGGGCGTGGGCCGGTCTCCGGTTCCCGCCCATGCCTGAGCCCGGCAAGGTCCCGTAAAACGGCCTGCCGGTATTTGCTCTCCAGGGGGAACAGGTGGGCGAGTTGGGTACGCTCGCGGGTAACCAACCACAACCAGTGGATGAGTACCAGCGTGACAATGGCCAGCCCCAGGTACTGGTGGCCCAGGAACAATCGTGGCGTATCGCGGTTCATGACCAGCCCAAGCAAAATTTGTAGAGTCACCAGCAGGGCCACCAGCAGATGCAGGCGGCGAATCGTAGGGCTGAATCCAGGAGAAGCGTCGGCGCCGGGCATGGGAAAGATCCTTCGGGTATGGAAGAAATTGTAGCAGGACGAGAAGTACCGAAGGCCCTGTTTTTACAAAAATAAACGACTGTTAATGATCAGTGACGGTGGCGCTATGGCCCGGCGAATTGGCCGGGGTAAGCCGCCCCGGCGGGGTGCATTCGCGACCCTCTGTCTCATCTTGAGTTAAGTTTGTACGGGACTGAAACCCTGGCAAGGCACAGGGGCGCGGTTCTGGGGGTTGGCCGTCCTGGTTCCGGGCGCCGGATCCCCGTTCCACCTGTTTCGGGTCGCGGGCGTGGGTTCCCTGTTCGGCAATGTCGTGTGCGTGGGTGCCGGATTGGGAGCCGGCTTTTTTCAGGGCCAGCCCGGGCGCAAAAGTTCGTCTTTGGGATCGCGCCCGGAGCGCACCAGGGAGGGGGAAGGTGGCTCCGGACACGAAACGGGGGTATCGGAGGCGGATCTACGCCCGGCGGTCACGAGGGATCGCCTCCGATTCAAAAGATCCCGGCGATCGAGTTGGCGATGGTTCTGGTGAGCGCGGGTTGCACATAACTGAAATTCAACCGGTGTCCCGCGGCCTCTCCGACCAAACGGGTGCGATAAATTTGCCAGCCTTTCGCTCCTGCGCTGCTGGAAGTGGTGAAATTACCCAATCCTTCTCGGGCCGTGGTATGGGTTCTGGTCCGGGCGCCGGGGTTGCGCTGCTCGACCTGGATATCCACCACCATCATGTAGCGGGTTTCATTTGCCAGGTAACCGACCAGAGCCCCGATGCCGGCGCCGATGATCCCGGCGCGCAGCGTCTGCCCGCCGCTTGCGTAGCCGCCACCGGCCACGGCATTTTCCAGGATTGCACCGCCGAAACCGCCGGCAATCGCGCCCTGGATGGTATGGTTTTTGTTCTCCCTGCCGAGATAGCGCAGGTTGTACTGCAAGATGTATTCGGCCTGGTCGGGGTTGGTGGTCAGATGGTAGCCCTTCTGCCTGAGCGCCTCGCGGAGGTAGGCCGGTAACTGCAGATTCCGGACACTCGAAGTGTTATGCCCGGCAACGAATATCACCCGCTTCCGGGGCGCCACCGGCTGGAGAAAGATGGTCGAACTCATGCGGGTGGCAATACGGGCATTGCCGACCTGGGTCCCGCCATTGGTGGCCTGGGCCGGGGCGGGGCCGGTTGCGGCACAACCGCCGAGGGTGGCGAGGGCGAGCAATGAGGAGGCGAAAAGTACCCAGCTTGCAGGATGCGGGAGCCGGGAAACATTGCCGGGTATCTGGTTCATGGTGGATTCCTGAAGTGGGGTTCAATATAGTTTATGACCTGGGATTCTATAAAAGATCCCGCTGGGTTACCAGGAGCCGGTGGTGGGCATCGAGGCCCAGGGTTCGGCGGGGGCCAAGGCCTTGCCGCGCTGGAGCAGCTCGATGGAAATATGATCCGGGGTGCGGATAAAGGCCATGTGGCCGTCGTGTGGCGGGCGGTTGATGGTTACGCCGGCCTCCATCAGGCGGGCGCAAAGGGCATAAATGTCGTCTACCTCGTAGGCGATGTGTCCGAAATTGCGTCCCCCGGCATACGTTTCCGGGTCCCAGTTGTAAGTCAGCTCGAGCAGTGGAGCCTGGTTCTGCCGTGCGGCCTCGACATCTGCGGGAGCGGCGAGAAAAATCAGGGTAAAGCGGCCCTTGGCGTTTTCCATGCGATCGATTTCGACAAAACCGAGTAAGTTGCAAAAAAACGCCAGCGCTCGTTCCAGGTTCGCAACCCGGATCATCGTATGCAGGTAACGCACGGGAACCTCCTGAAGTGCACCGAAGATGGTTTCTTCATGGGGGTGTGCGCATTTGATTTCAATGGCGCGGCGGGTTCAGGGGCGGTGCAACCGGTGCCAGGGCCGGCGGTCGCGGAGAATCTCGCGGGCCGCGTTGTGCCCGGGAAGCCCGGTGACGCCGCCTCCCGGGTGGGAACCGGAACCACACAGGTAGAGCCCGGCGAGCGGGCCGCGGTAATCGCCGTGACCCAGCACCGGACGCGCCGGGCCGAGTTGGTCGAGCGTGAGCGCGCCGTGGAAGATGTCGCCGTCGATGAGCCCGAATCGCTGTTCCAGATCGAGCGGTGTGAGCGTCATTCGCCCGAGCAGGGCGGCGCGGAAGTTGGGGGCGTGCCGATCGACGGTGGCGATTACGGTCTCGGCCGCCGCCTCGCGCGCGTCGGAGTCCCAGTGGCGCCCGCCGGGCAGTCGCGGCGCGAAGTGCTGGCAGAACAGGCTGGCAACGTGGTTCCCGGGAGGGGCGAGCGTGTTGTCGATGGTGCTCGGGATCAGCATCTCGACCACCGGTTCGCGGGCCCAGCCGAACTCCCGGGCCTCGCGCCAGGCCCGGTCCATGTACTCGAGGCTGGGAGCGAGAATGATACCCGCGCCGTGGTGGGGCGCGGCCTTGCGCCCGGGCAGGGCGAGGAAATCCGGCAGTTCGGTGAGTGCGACATTCATGCGCAGGGTTCCCGAACCGGAGCGATACCGCCCGATGCGGTAACGCAAGTCCTCATCCAGGTGTTCGGCGGAAATCAGGCGCGTGAACAGCAGCTTCGGGTGTAGGCTGGAGGCGATGCACCGCGAGTGGATGCGCTCTCCGTTTTCCAGCACCACGCCGAGGGCGCGGCCGTCGCGTACCATGATTTCGGCGATCGGCGCCCGGACCCGGATCTGCACGCCCAGGCGTTCGGCTTCGCGGGCCATCGCCTGGGTGATCGCACCCATTCCGCCAATGGCGTGACCCCAGGCGCCGCGCCGGGCGTTTACCTCGCCGAAGACGTGGTGTAACAGTACGTAGGCCGAGCCCGGGGCATAGGGGCTGGCGTAGTTACCGACTACGGCATCGAAGCCGAACACCGCCTTGACCGGCTCGGACTCGAACCAGGCATCGAGCAGCTCCGCGGCGCTGCGGGTAAAAAGCGCCAACAGGTCGCGCTGCACCGCGAGCGGCAACCGGGCCAGTGCCCGTCCGCCCCGGGCCATGCGCCACAGGTCGATGGGCCGGGTACCGGTGGCTGGCGGAGTCTGGAGTGCAAGCGCCCGCAGTGCCCCGGCCGTGCGCTCCAGCATCGCCTCGTATCCGGGCAAGCGTTCGGCATCGCGGCGCGAGAAGCGGGCGAACTCGCGTTGCGTAGCGCTCGTATCCGGGCTGATCTGCAGGTAATCCCCATTGGGGAGGGGCAGGAAATTGGCCAGCGGGCGTTCAACGATTCTGAGCCCGTGTTCGGCCAGGTGCAGTTCGCGGATCACTTTCGGGTGCAATAGGCTTACCGTATAGCTCGCGGTGGAATTGCGGAAGCCGGGGTAAAATTCCTCGGTCACCGCCGCGCCACCGACGATCTCCCGGCGTTCGAGCACCAGCGGCTTCATCCCGGCCCGGGCAAGGTAGCAGGCGCAAACCAGGCCATTGTGCCCGGCGCCGATTACGATGCAGTCATAGTCCATGCGGATATTGTAGACATCCGGCGCTAACATGGACGATTATTTCAAGCTCTTGGTTGCTGCATTTGTTCCCGGCCCGACTGTTCGAGACATTCAAGGCGGATTTTGCCGGTGGTACCGAGCGTGGACGGATGATGCGTTCCGCGGGCCTGACCGCCGTACTCAAGTTCGGCTCCACCGTAATCGCCTTCGGCGCGAGCCTGATATATGCCCGGGCGCTCGGACCCCACGGCTACGGTCTTTATGCCTACGTATTTGCCTGGGCCGGCCTGTTGACTGTGCCGGCGGCGCTCGGCATTCCCGAGTACCTGATTCGCGAGGGGGGAAAACCCCCGCGGGCGGCGTGGACGCTACGGTACTGGGCCGACCGCTGGGTGTTGCTTGCCGGCCTGGCCGCGGCGCTGGTCATGCTTTCCGCGGCGCTCGTGCCCCAGGCGGCTGGCGCCCGGTTCCTGTTTGTGCTTGCCGCACCGCTGCCGCTTCTGAATGCTCTCGGCTACGTGCGCCAGTCGCTGCTGCGCGCCCGGGGGCTCGTGGCGACCAGCCAGTGGCCGTTGCTCATCCTGGGGCCGGGCTTCGTGCTCGCGCCGATCGGGCTCTTGTGGCTATTCAGCGGGGCGGTTGCCCCGTCCGAGGTTATCGCCGCCAGCACCGGGGCGGCGGTAGTTGTTCTTATGGTGGGGCAGTACCAGCTACGACGCCATGCGGGCGCTGTCGGGGATGCCGCCGCGCACCCGGTTCGGCTGCGTGGGGCGCTTCCGTTTATGTGGCTCGGGGTGCTGTTTTTAGTGAATAACCGGATCGACCTGATTATGCTTGGCAGCCTCAGGGGGGCGCATGCGGCGGGTATCTACGCCGTGGCCGCCCGGGCCGCCGAGCTGGTGCCATTTTTCCTCGGTGTGGCCAACTTGGTGATTGCGCCCCGGATCGCGCGCTATCACCATGGCGGGGAACGGGAACTGCTCCAGCGGCTTGTCGTCGCCTCGGCGCGACGTGTGTTCCTGGCCTCGGCGCCGTTGGCCCTATTGTTGCTGATTGCCGCCCCCTGGTTGCTACGGCTTCTTTACGGTGGGGCCTTTGTTGAAGGTGCGCTGGCATTGCGCATACTCGCCGCCGCGCAGTTGGTCAATGTCGGCGTGGGATCGGTGGGATTGATACTCAACATGAGCGGCAATGAAAAGTTTACTGCGTTCGGCGTAGGGCTGGGCGCCGCGCTCAACATTACGCTCAACGCGGCGTTAATTCCCCTTTACGGGATCGAGGGAGCGGCCCTTGCCACCGCTACCAGTCTGATCATCTGGAACCTGGTGCTGTGGATCTTGGTGCGTCGCCGCACCGGGCTGCGCCCGAGCGCGTTCGGCATCTAGGCGCATCGGAACCGAGAAGGAACGGAAAATACATGGTGCTCATGCGCCGATCCCGGGAATTCCCGGAACGGATGTGGCGACTCTTTCCGGGAAACATGCTCAGGCGACGACCCGATCGTGCTTTACCTGGTATCGGAGTATCTGCGGTATGCTATAAATTTTCCAGGCTATCGGGAGCAGCAAGTGCCATCTTCGGGTCCTCTTGAACGCCGGGAAAAATGGCTCCGGCCCTTGCTGGAAGCCATGGTTCCGGCGGCCCGGGGACTGGATCGGCAGGCGTTGGAAAGGGTGTTGCGTCTGTCCGATGCCATTCTGCTCGACCGCCCCGCTGCGATACGGCACCGGGCAATACTGGCCGCGAATTTGATCCGCTCCCTGGTTCGCCTGCGCTGTGGCCCGGTCTCCAGACAGAAGGCCGGTTGCGTGGCGGCCCGGCTGGCGCGGCTCGAGAACTCCCGCTCAAGGAATATCCGCTTGGCCCTGTGGGCGACTCGCACCTTGCTGATGGCCGGGTATTACGGGGATCCGCAGCGCCAAAAAGCCGAGCTGGGGTATCGACCCCAGTTACGGGGATGGGGCGGTTGCCGGGAGAAAACCACGCCATGAGGATCGTTGAGGCCGATATCGCCATCGTCGGCAGTGGAGCGGGGGGCGGCACGGTAGCGGCGCGGCTCGCACCGCTGGTGGCCCGGGGTAAGCGGGTGATCTTGTTTGAGCAGGGCCCGCGATTCGATTATCGACGGTTCAATGGGCATGAGCTTGAGATGAGCCGCATGCTGTACCGGGAAGGAGGTGGCTTCATGGTCGCCGACGGCACCGTTTCGCTGGCCTTCGTGGAGGGTTATGGGGGTTCGACGGTGGTCTATACCGGCACCAGCCTGGAGCCGCCGGCGCGGATTATCGAACGCTGGAACCTGCCCGGTTTGAGCCCGGATGAACTGGTGCGCCGGGCGCGGTGTTACGCGCAGGATAACGGGGTACACGCATTGCCTGCAGCACAGATCAACGAGAACAACCGCCTCTTCGTCGCGGGTTGCCGCGAGTTAGGCTGGAATGCCACGCAGTTCGCCGTCAATACCCGGGGGTGCCTGGGGTCCGGATTATGTAATCTGGGTTGTCCCAACAATGCCAAGCAGGGTACCCATGTCGTGCAGTTGCCCCGGGCGGAGTCCCGGGGTGTCGAGGTGATAACCCGGGCCCGCGTAATGCGTCTTAGAGAGCGGCGACTGGAAGTGGAGGTGGGATTGAACCCGGATGGTTCGCCGGGCGAGTGGGAGCCCGGAAACTATGAGGTACGGGCGAGGCGGGTAATCCTGGCCGGCGGCGTGGTGGGTTCGACCACATTGCTGTTGCGTTCCGGGTTCGATCGTACGCTCCCGGCGGTGGGACGCTACTTTACCTGTCAGCCCGCACATATTCTGGTTGCGGAACATCCTCATCCCGTACAAAATGCGCTGGGGCATCCGAAAAGTTTTCTCTGGGATGAACGAATCGAAAGCGATCACTTTTTTCTGGAAACCTGCATGTATCCACCATTTATAACCGCCAAAAATATGACGGGGTTTGGCCCGGATCATGAGCGGTTCCTGCGTCGTTTCGATCATCTACAAATGATCCTCGTGCTGGCCTGTGACGAGGCCTTGCCGAATCAGCGTATCGTTCTGGATCGGCGGGGAAATCCACAGGTACGGTATCGGCTCGATTCGAGAACCATTCGGGCACTCGTGGGCGGAACCCGGGCCGCGGCGAAAATATTTTTTGCTGCCGGTGCCCTGCGAGTCCATGCTCCCAGCGCCCGCCCGACCTGCCTCGAGACGGATGCCAGGGATCGGATCGAAACGCGTATTCGTACGGAGTATTTTCTTCCAGGGACGGTCAGCGTGAGCGCGGCGCACCTCATGGGGGGATGCCGCATGGGGCGCAGCGCCACCGATTCGGTCACCAATGTCGATGGGCAGGTGCATGGATATCCCTGGCTGCATGTCGCCGATGCCTCTCTTTTCCCCACGGCCCTGGAGGCCAACCCCTATCTCACCATTATGGCGTTGGCCGACCGGGTGGCCGATGCCGTTCTCGACAAGGAGCACGCATGAGCCTGGATACCCTGCGTAAAGGAAAATTCCCCGGTGGAGTACTGGTGGCGCATGCCCTGGAATCGGCGGGGATTACCCATGCATTCGGCATCCCAGGAACGCATAATATCGAGCTGTATGATGCCCTGGCCCAGGGGGCGGTTCGGCCCATCCTGGTAACCGACGAGAAGGGCGCCGGGTTCATTTGCGACGGGATGGCGCGCAGTGGCGGCCCACTGGGTTGCGCCAATGTGGTGCCGGGTGCCGGCGTGACCGAAATGCTTTCCGCAACGGCGGAGGCGTGGATGGATAATGTCCCCCTGCTGGTGCTGGCCTGTGGTATTCGTCGCGATAGCGAAAAACGTTTCCAGTTGCACGACATAGACCAACTCGCCATGTTGCGCCCAGTGTGCAAGCAGGTGCGCCTGGTCGAGGAGGGCCGTGATTTGCCCTATGCCATCTTGGAAGCGGCGGCGATTGCCCGGGCAACCTGTCCGGGCCCAAGTGCCGTGGAAATTCCGGCAAATCTTTACCTGGCTCGACATGCCTTCGACCCGCAGGAGTACGCCAGGTGGAAGCGGAGATGGGTTCCTCCGCATGCGCCCGCACCCGATCCCGCCGTGGTGCGGACCGTGGCCGAGTTATTGCTCCGGGCGCGCCAGCCGTTGGTCCATGTCGGTCTCGGTGCGGCCGGTGCGGCGCCCCTGGTGCGACAACTGGTGGAACATATAGGTGCCATCGCCAGCAGTACGTTCAGCGGCAAGGGTGTCATCGCCGAGGACCATCCCCAGTGGCTATGGCCCGGTATCGGCCGTATTTGCCCCCAACCCCTTCGGGCCATTGTCGCCGAATGCGATGCCGCTCTCGTCTTGGGTGCTCGCCTGGGTGAGGTGCCGACCGGCTCCTATGGCCTTGAGCTTCCGTCCCGAACCGCTCAGGTCGATATCGATCCGGCGGTCGCGGGAGCCAACTTTCCGGTCGAAGTAGCCGTTCACGCGGACTGCGAGGAATTTCTCGAGGCCTTGCTCGAGGTGGTGAATGAGGTACCGGAACGGGACAATAATGCGCTTTGCTCGCGCCTGGCCGATGCCCATGTCGCCGTAAGGAGGGAACAGGAAAAAGGGCGCAGCCGGAATCGTGTTTCCCCCCGTTCCCTACTTGAGGGGATCCAGCGACAGTGGCCGGAGGATACGGTGTATACCACCGACTCGGGGCAGGGAACCTTTTATGCCATGGAGCACCTGCGGTTGCGCCATCCCCGTTGCTTTCTGGCGCCGACGGACTTCTCCTGCATGGGGTATAGCGTTCCCGCCGCCATTGGCGCGGCATTCGCCGATCGGAAGCGATGTGTCGTGGCCCTGCCCGGCGATGGGGCCTTCTTGATGACCGGTCTGGAACTGCTGACCGCGGTCGAGTATGCCCTGCCTGTCGCCGTGTTCCTGCTCAATGACGGGGAACTCGGGCAGATATCGGCGTTCCAGCGGGCACTTACCGGGACGGCAACCGCCACGGTGCTTCCCCGTCTCGACCCGGCTGCGTTGGCCCGGGCGCTCGGGGTGGCTTTTTACCGGGTCTGCGGAGAGGCGGAACTGGATGAAGTTCTCGGCGCCACGCGGGATTCCCTGAAGGAGGGCCCGGTACTGGTGGATGTTTCCATCGACTACCGTCACCGGACATCCTTCACCGCCGGGGTCGTACAAACCTTCATGGGGAGGTTACCTGTTACTGAAAAAATGCGCCTGGCGGGGCGACTCCTGGGGCGTCGGCTGCTTTGATTCGGTCACGGGAGCGGGGGCGATAGGTTACAGGGAAGCCCGGTTCGTGCTTTAGCGAGCTTGCGTTTTTATCGCCGCCGGAAGGCGGACTTTATTGACGGGATATCAGGATTTTCTTCGCCTGGGCCTGAAACGCTCGGTAGGATCGTTCCCATGCCCCGTCGTGCGGGGTCGTTCGGACGATTTGTTTCACCAGCGTTTCCATTTGCTTCAGTTTCCGCCGGGCCGCATTCAATTCTTGCGCGATCTTTTCATGCTCATCCGCATATACCAGCCGTACCTTGCGGTCTTGGCAGACACCGATGCAGGATTGAGGAACCTCAATTTTGCCGCACCCGATGCATTGCCAACCGGAGATTATCTCAGTCATTGGCGCGCGAAATCCCTCCAGCCGGCAGCTTACCCGAATTCCATTTTATCACCACCCGCTTCGATTTAATCAAAAAGGCGCGCTGGGGATCGGCGCCCGAGTATTGCTCCGTCGCCGGAACCGGCAGGTATTATAGATAGCGCAGGTAAAGAAGATACATTTTTTCAAATAGATTCTTCACGTGAATCAGTTTCCTTGAGCGGCGAGGAAAAATGTTTCGGAATGGGGGTTTGTTATCGCTGGAGGCATGGAGCCACATGGCATCATTTCCCATGTTAAGAATGCAGGAAAGTTCATGCCGATAGGTGTGCGTTGGGGATTTCCCACGCAATACTTCATTCATGTTTTTTGCCGCTGCTTGTGCCCTGAGTTGAGCCATGTGAGCCTGGTGCGGAACCCATTTAGGCGGGGATTCATGATTGGCGCAGTCACCCGCCGCAAAAACATGAGACAGATGTTTTACCCGGCCATATCGATCCACGTCGATGTGGCCTCCTTGTGAAACCGGCAAGCAGGAATCCTGCGCCAGCTTGGGTGCGGTTATTCCCGATGAAAAAAGCACGAGATCGGCCTTGCGCAAAGTCCCGTCGGCATCGAGCATCCCGCCGTCTACGAATTCAACGGGCTCATAACCGTAATCCAGGATGATCCCCCGCTCACGCATCCGATCCGTGATCGCTCCCTTGGCATCCGGATCCAGGTGAGAGGAGAAGAAATGAATTTCAAAATTTCCCCTGGTACCTGTTTTTTTTAGGGAATAATCCAAGAGACAGGCACATTCATACATTTGCCCCGCCCGTCCGGCAACGAATTCATCTTCCTTGTTGATCTTGAATCCCAGGTAAATAATTCCACGATCCAACGATTCGAGCTTCTTGATAAAAAGCTCCATCTCATCCGGGCCGCTGCAAGGCGAGAGCGTGTATTCCCGCGTTCCCGGAATGGCATCCTTCATGAAGGCGGGGCCTATGCCCAGGAACAGGGCATCGTTGTGGTAGGTTCCCTTGCGGGCGATGACGGTTCTGCCGCCATCGCGTATATCAATTACCTCGTCCTCGACAAAAGTGATGTTACGCCGCTTCAGGAAAGGCCGAATATCGAGCGTAATATCTTCCTTGCATTTCTTGCCGATAATAAATTCCGGGATGGCCGGGAAATATATGAATTTCCCGTTGCCGATAAGTGTGATTTCGTATTTCGAATAGATCCTGCGCAAGAACGAGGCGAAAAAGGGGAAAACGGGTATTGGCAGAAGGTATTGGATAAAAAACAGAGAGGCGAATCCATTGCCGACTACCGTGATTTTTTTCTTTTCCATCCGGAGTTCTCCTGGGGGACAGCGCTATCGGTCTATTTGAGTTTCAGGTAACCTGAATTCGTGGATGAATCATACTTTTTGACGAATCGGCGTGGTCGACATGAAGATTCCGCGGGCATAGTTACGAATATCGTAGCATGCGAACGTTAATCCGTCAGGAGAAATCCGGCCCGGTTTAAACCGGGCCGGAAGTGGGATACCGGGCTCAATAATGGCTACCCGGGATGGGTAACCAGCGGTTGGCCTTGATTCGCTGTGCCGGGGTGAGCTTTTTATAAAGATTTTTAGCCGCCGCCGCCGTTTTCTGCATTTGTCCGGCCCAGGAATCCATCATGGCAGCCCGCCGGTCCACGTTGGGGAATTGACCGTTCCGCATCCGTTGCATGCGCGTGATCATGAAATCCGCCTGGGATTGTATGGCCTTGGTATAGGCATTCCAGGCCGGCAGCTGGTTCCGGGTGATGCCCAGGATCTTCTTGGTGTTTGCCAGGCGTTTATCTATGTAAGCCTTGGAATTTCCCATCATGCCCATCCTGCCCACCAGATAACCGCGGCCACCCATCATCATGTTCATCATCTGCATCATGTTTCCATGACCGCCCATCATGCCGTTTTGTCCGCCCATCCGGGAGGAGCGGTCTCCCATATTTGCGTTTTGTCCGTGCATCATGGAGGTCGTGTTACCCATCATGGTCCCTTGGGTTGCCTGCTGGTTCGTGCCTTGCGCGTACACGGTGGATCCGGTGGCAATTGCAATTGCAAGGGCCGCGGAAATACCTAGTAATGTCTTGCTTGAGTGTTTCATGATCTTGCTCCTGTTGCGTGGGGAATAAAGCCTTTTGGCTTCGGTGCTATAAGACCACTGAAATGTAATCAGTGTGTGTCATGCAGGCCCCTTTTTTGTAACTTTTTGTAACCGATCAGCCTCGGGTTACTCTCACCGGTAGATTTTCCCTATAGTAATAATCAAAGAATACCCGATTGAACCAGCCATGAGCAGCCGTAACCATATTCTTGTTGTCGATGATGATCCCGATATCCGTAGCCTGTTGCATATCTACCTGGAGCGTAATGGAATGCGGGTCAGCACGGTAGCCGATGGTGCGGGCATGTGGCGGGCGCTGGATCAGTATTCGATCGATCTGGTTATCCTGGACCTGATGTTACCCGGTGATGATGGCCTGACCCTGTGCCGTAATCTGCGAGCGAACTCATCGATCCCGGTCATCATGCTTACCGCCCGCGGCGATGAAATGGATCGGATCGTAGGCCTGGAGATGGGGGCGGACGACTATCTGCCTAAGCCCTTTAATCCGCGGGAACTGCTGGCGCGGATCAAGGCGGTTTTGTTACGGGTCGCCCCGGCGCAGAAATCCGGTTCTAAGCTTGAGGGCACCAAGCTGCACTTTTCGAACTGGACCCTGGATACGCTTCGCCGCCACCTGGTGTCTCCCGACGGGGTCGTCGTTTCTCTCGGCAATTCCGAGTACCGCTTATTGAAGGTGTTGCTGGACAATGCCAACCGGGTATTGAGCCGCGACCAGTTGATGGATCGGCTTTACGGCCGGGGGGCCGGGCCTTTCGATCGGAGTATCGATGTCCAGATTGGACGCTTGCGACGGCATTTGAGCGAGGACGCCCGGCTGCCGACCTTGATCAAGACGGTGCGTGGCGAGGGGTACATGCTGGTCGGTCAGGTTACGGTAACGGCATGAGGCTCTTGCCGAAATCCCTGTTCGGGCAACTGGTATTACTCTTGTTCGGCGGGCTGTTGTTTACCCAGGCGGTCACCATGGGCATTTTGCTTCAGGACCGGGGCGATGTTATTTTGCAGGGCATTCGGGGCAATATTGCCAATCGGGTTACGGCCATTGTGCGCTTGCTCAACTCGGCAGCCCCCGGGCAGAGAAAAAAATTGATTACCGCCCTGAATTCCCCCGAGCTGCGCGTCTATCTGCGTCCGCAGTCTTCCATTGCGCCGGCGATCAACAGCGAGTCGATGATGGGGGTGATAATCGGCAAGACGATCGCCCGGCAACTGAAGCAACAATTGGCTGAGACCCCCTCGATCCGAGTCGTAGTCGAGAAGGCCCGGATGCATGTGTTGTCTCCGGGGGTACACCGTTCGATGATGGCGGGGCGGGGAGGGATGGATTCCGCCATGCGATCCATGATGGCCTCCGGTTCCCACGGTGCCACGATGGTCGAGGCCGTTCAGATCGAAGTCCGGCTCAAGGATGGGAGCTGGCTTGCGTTGATCCGTCCGATCCCGGAACGATTGACCGGCTGGCCCGACCGGTTGCTATTGATCCTTGCGATCTTATTACTCGGTGTTTTACTGATCTCGTTCTTCACCGTGCGCCGGATTACCCGGCCGCTGCGCACACTGTCGCGTGCCGCCGATGAGCTGGGCCGGGACATCAACCGGGCGCCGCTGTCGGAAGCGGGCCCCTCGGAGGTTAGCGAGGCGGCCCGGGCTTTTAACTGCATGCAGAAAAGGCTTGCTCGCTACCTCAATGATCGTACCCGGATCCTGGCCGCGATCTCCCATGACCTGAAGACGCCGATCACCCGGTTGCGCCTGCGCAGTGAACTGCTGGGCGAGGAGGAACCCAAGGAGAAGTTCCAACGCGATCTGGATGAAATGGAGAGCATGGTAACCGCCACGCTGGATTTTATGCGCGGCTCCACCGACCAGGAAAAGGCGCAGCCGATCGATATGCTGGCCTTGCTGGAGAGCCTGCGGGAGGATGCCGTCGAATCGGGATCCAGGGTGGAGCTGGAGGGCCTGGCGCTGGCCCCGTTTCCGGGCCGGCCGCTGGCGCTCAAACGTTGCCTGGGTAACCTGATCGATAACGCCGTGCGTTATGGCGGCGAGGCCCATGTCCGCATAGCGGACAGCGCGGAGCAGTTGGTGATTACCATTAGTGACGAGGGTCCGGGAATCCCCGAAACGGCAATGGACGAGATGTTCGAGCCTTTTTCCCGGCTGGAATCCTCGCGGGCGGCCGACACCGGGGGAACCGGCCTGGGCCTGGGAATTGCCCGTAACATCGCCCGGGGGCACGGGGGGGATATTCGTCTGCGCAATTGTCCCGAGGGAGGGCTTGAGGCGGAGCTGCGCCTGCCCCGCTGAATGCCGTCACTTGTATGGGGAGATTAGGAGGGGATCGATTAGAGATCCCGCTATACCCAAGCAGGCGAGTATTCAAGTTCCTTCCCGGAATTATGCCCGTGCAACATAAATACTCCCGGTTCCATCTCGAACGATTGCGGGTATAATTCTCTCTCGTGGCCGACGAGCCACGGTGGAACCCGGCCACGTTTCCCGGGCAGACGGAGTGTCAATATGGAAACCTATATCATTAGGCGCGACAATGACAGGGACTTGCAATTTACCGGCGAACGGATTGCCGGAGTATCCAGTAAACCCGATCTCGGCGAGTCCGCCCCCGGGGGAAACGATAAAACCCGGGAAGGAGGAGATATGGGACCACCTCACGGGCACCGCTGTTGCCGTCGGCGGGCAGATCGACCCGCGGGTCGTTGTGGCATGCGGGGCCGCTGGGCCGAGCTGATCTTGTACCGAACCCAGGGCGGCAAATATGTTTGCGAGCAGATCGGTCGCACCGAGCGGCAAGGAGAGTCCGATCGGCGCAGTGCCGCGGTTTGTGAAGACCATGAGGGAGTGATCGAGTTTTTCGGTACCGGCTGGTTGGCGAAGGATCTTTACGCCAAGGCCGGGATTGATATCACGATCCACGTCGACTAAGAGGCCGCCACCGCCGCCCCGCGCGCAAGTGCGGGGCGGCGGTGGCTTTTCGTGGCGAAGGTCGATTTCCGGTGCGGGTTGCGGTTTCCCGGCTATTGGGCATACCCGCTTACTGTATCGGCGGGGTGGTTAACCCGCTGTTTTTTCGGTAGCTCCTCCAGACCAGTGCGTCCCCATGCAACATGATTCAAGGAGACGGTACATGGGGCAACGAACCGTACCGTGCGCCACGTCCCGGTGGAGGCTGTGCTCCCGATCTACCCGAGGCCGGGGCTGTTCCGGTACGGCCGGGATCAGGTGCGAACCTTGGGGATCTTGAACGCGACGCTTTGATAGATGTTGCACATCTCGACCCCGGGCGCGGCGAAACGCCAGCCGCGCACCGTTTCCAGCGCCGCCCGGTTGAAAATTTGTGCCGGCTCGGCGTGAACCACGTGGGCGCTTGTCACCGTGCCATCGGGTCGAATACAGAACTCGACTTCGATCCGGGCGACGGGTGGCAGGTGGCCGAGAAGCCGTGGGGGAATCGAAAGGGCGATCCGCGGGGGCTTCGCAGCGCGTAGCGGTGGCGTCGGTGGCGTGCCGGATAAGACGGTGAACCGGGTGCGTTCGATGGCGCCGATGCGCCCATGCCGGGGGGGCGCGAAAAAACGCATCCGGGTAGTGAGGCCGCAGGTCCAGACGGGAATCTTATCGATAGTGCGGGCGGAAAAATCCAGGGCATCGAGTGCCGCGAGCGCGCTCGCCGCCCGGGCGGTGGATCGCGCGCCGCGTAGCACTACGTTGGCCAACCGCCCCTTGGGGTCGATACAAAACCTCGCTGTAACCGTGGTGGATTGTGGTTCGGGTAGAAGCCGTCGGGCAAGGATGACCGCCGGGTTTATACTCGCGGCGGGAAGGTAAGTTAGGATCGCCGGCGCGGTGCTGGGCGCGGGCGGGCGGGGGGCGGCTCGGCTTGCCGGGTGGGCGGCCAGAATCGGGATGGGCCGAACCAGGAACAGGGGTTGGGCACACATCCAGCTCAAGGTGTCGTGAACTTGCTTCTCAATTTCCCGAGAGTTGGCGTGCAGGTGAGAGCCGAGAATGTTCGGGTTCGCATGCACTTGAAAAATAAAAATTTGTCTCACCCGCGGCGTGGGTACGGGCTTGCCATCGATTAGCGGGGGCAGGAACCGCCACTGGGCGATTGCGTCGCGCGATGGCTTCACGAACCCCCATCTCGGGTACGCGGACAGTACCCGGATATTTGCGACACGGCCGGTTCGGGATACGGAAAAAACCATACCGACGCAGCCCTGCCGGCGGATCAGCGATTTGTTATACGGGAACCTGGGGGAGGCTCTATAAACAGGAGTTAACGGCCGGCTCTGCACCGCGTTACCGGCGGCGCTTGCCGGCAGGATCAGTCCGGCGGCTACCAGGCAGGCCGGGAAGGCGCGAAAAAACATGGTGACTCTCCCCCGATTTTTACCTTGCAAAATTGTAACCACTATTTCTCGCCCGCCCGGCAGCGGGGCCGCCAGTAGGCACCCATCATGAAGTCGGCGGCATCCGGGCGGAAGCGATAGCGCCCGGCACCCGGCGAGAAGGTGAGCTCTCCGAACAGGATGTGCTCATCGTCCGGGGCGTAAAGATCGACCCGCAGGAAGTCGAATTCGGCGGCAAGCGTTTCGGCAATCCGCAGCATTTTCCCGAGTTGGCGCGGCGCATCCAGCCGTGGCCCCCGGGGAAAGTGGATCGTAAAATCCTGGAGCCGCCAGTCCCGGTCGTAATACGATTCCACGTGGTTATCGAACCGGTCGAGGTCCATCACGATGAAACGCACCCGGCCATCGAAGACGTAAAACTTGTAATCGGGGAGGGTGGCGTGATCGCGGCTAGTGATGTAGCGCTCGACGAGCAGCCGCGGCGGAATCCCGGCGTACCAGGGCTCGTTGGTGATTTTACCGTAGGTGGTGTCCAGGAATCGGCGGCAGCGGCGACGGATCGCCCCCGGGTTGAAGCCACCGCGATCCTTGACGATTACATTCATCTGCGAGCCATGGGTGGCGCGAATGACGAAAGCCGGGGGCAGGGCGTCGAAGTCCAGGTCCCGCGGGTCCGCATACAGGCCATAGATCTGGTTGAGATACTGCGCCCCGATTCGCTCCTCGACGTAACGCCGGACCGCGTATTTATCGACGAGCGCGGGATCGATCTCGCGCCAGTGATAGAGCTTGCGGTGGGCGATCTTTTCGCTGAAGCTTCGCGGGCGGCGCAGGTGCGGACGGTAGCCCAGGTAGTGCCACATCATGATGGTCTCGAACAGGGCCGGGCCGGCAACCCGAAGCAGGGTTCGTTTAATGGCCTGTTTGGTGCTGGGAGCCAGGTTCATGGGGTTTGCCCCGGTGGTGGCGATTCGGCTGCGGTTGCCTGCGGGAGGTTTGGCTTCACTGTAACCGCCGATGCGCCTGGGTTCAATACGATGCAGCATGGGCCGACGGCGCGTATTGATCTATTTCAGATTTTTTCGGACTTGGTGTTTCTCCCCTGTCCCGGGATCCGCCTTCCCGCCTGTACACATCGCAGGATGTCGTAGTCGTATTTTCCTTTAAGCAATTCATAGGCAGGTTGTAACGGGCTGGTGTTATCGATGGCCAATAATTTCAGGGCATTGACAATTTCGGCGTATTCCTTGTCGCTGAGTGGTAGTACGTCGCGGGATTCGAGCAGGCCGGCGGTGATGATTTCGGCGAAGTGGGTGTAGATGGTGGCGGCCTTGAGGTTGCGCTCGATGGCGATGGCGGCGGCATCCTTCTTGCCCTGCAGGTGAAGCCGGAGGGTTTTGTCGGCGGTGTCGCTGAGGCTGTTGTTCGGCGGGGCGGGGCGGGGGTGGGCAGCAATCTCGTCGAGGAAGGCCCCGCCGTAGCGCCGCAATTTTTGTTCACCCACGCCGGTTAGTTCCAGCAATTCGGCTGCCCTGGTAGGGCGGGTGCGGGCCATGGCCTGCAGGGTGATGTCGTGGAAGATGACATAGGGCGGTACACCCTGTTCCCGGGCGAGGCGGGCGCGTAGCCCGCGCAGGGCCTCGAACAGGGGGGCATCCACGAATTGTACTGTGCCGATGCGGCGCCCGGTACGGGATTTTCGCCTCTCCGGCCGGCGCAATTTACGCAGTTCCAGTGGAATTTCACCACGCAGCAGAGGGCGGCTGGCGCCGGTCAGGTGCAGTGCCCCATGGCCTTCCATGTCTACGCTCAGGTAACCCCGGGCGATGATCTGGCGGAATACGCCGCGCCATTCGGTGGGGGACAATTCCTTCCCGATGGCGTAAGTGCTGAGCTGGTCATGGCCGAGGCGGCGGATGCGCTCGTCGTTTTCCTTGCCGCTGAGGATGTCGATGAGATAGTTGACGCCAAAGCGTTGCCCGGTACGGTAGACACAGGACAGGGCTTTTTGCGCGGCTTCGGTAGCATCCCAGGTCTGCGGTGGTTGCAGGCAATTATCACAGTTGCCGCAGGGCTCGGTCCGGATCTCGCCGAAGTAGGCCAGCAGGGCCTGGCGGCGGCAGGTAGTCAGTTCGCACAGGCCAAGCATGGCTTCTAGCTTGTGCTGGGTGATCTGCTTGTATTTTTGATCGGCATCGGAGGCTTGGAGCATTTGCCGCAGGGCGATGACGTCCTGCAGGCCGTAGGCCAACCAGGCGTTGGCCGGTGCGCCGTCACGCCCGGCGCGGCCGGTCTCCTGGTAATAGGCCTCGATACTTTTGGGCAGGTTGAGGTGGGCAACGAAGCGCACGTCGGGTTTGTCGATGCCCATGCCAAAGGCGATGGTGGCAACGATGATCACCCCCTCCTCGCGCAGGAAGCGTTGCTGGTGCCGGTGGCGTAGGGCGGTGGACAAGCCAGCATGATAGGGCAGCGCGGTACGGTTTCTGGCACCCAACCATGCGGCGATGGCCTCCACCTTTTTGCGCGACAGGCAGTAGATAATACCGGCGTCGCCCCGGTGCTCGCTTTCCAGGAAACGCCAGAGTTGTTCGCGGGCATTCCGGCCTTCGTTCAAGAGGTAACGGATATTGGGCCGGTCGAAGCTGCTGATGAAGATGGCGGCATCCTGTAGCTCGAGTTGCGCGATGATCTCCCGCCGGGTGCGGGTATCGGCGGTGGCGGTCAGCGCGATACGCGGCACGGTGGGGTAACGTTGATGCAGCATCGAAAGTTGCCGGTACTCGGGGCGGAAGTCGTGCCCCCACTGGGAGACGCAATGGGCCTCGTCTATGGCGAACAGGGCCAATGGCAAGAGGTCCAGCAAGCCCAGGGTCGCTTCGGTCAGCAGCCGTTCGGGGGCGAGATACAACAGATCCAGTTCGCCTCGGCGCAGTGCCGCCTCGGTTTCGCACCGGGTGGCGGCGTCCTGGGTGGAGTTGAGGAAGGCGGCGCGGATTCCGATCTGGCGCAGGGCATCGACCTGGTCCTGCATCAGGGCGATGAGCGGCGAGATGACCACCCCTGTCCCCTCGCGCAGCAGGGCGGGGATTTGATGGCACAAGGACTTACCGCTGCCGGTTGGCATGAGTGCGAGCACATCCCGGCCGGCCAGCAGTGCGCCGATAATATCGCCCTGGTGCAGGCGGAAATCGTGATAGCCGAAACGGCGTTGCAGAATCTCACGGGCTTCGTCCAGGCCGGGTTGGGTGGGCGCACCTTCCATAGAGCGGGTTCCTGTTGTGACGGTAATTCTGATTGTGCCAGATTCCGTTCGAGCTTGGATAATAGCGGCGGCGAAGAGCGGCGGCCACCGATCGAGCCGGGTTTTGGCAGGGTCGGCTTCAATCCTATCCGAGGGAGCTGCTGCACCGTGGCTGGAGCGGAACCGGTGGAGGCATCCGGGCTGGACCCGGACGCCGTTGGCGGAATCGTTGGGATGTCCGTTCTGCGTGGTTCCCGATACAATGCGTGACAGGTTACCTGTGTGTGGGGTTCGAGGCATGGCGAAGCATGACATAGGCCCGGTTGGCGAGATTGCACCGGGGCAGGGGAAAGCCTACAACGTGGCGGGGACTTTCGTGGTGGTATACCGGCTGAGCGACGGGTATTACGCCACCCAGGCGCGTTGCCCCCACATGATGGGGCCCCTGGCGCGCGGCAAGATACTGGACGATCGACTGGTCCAGTGTCCGCTGCATCATGCCCGGTTCGATATTCGCAGCGGGCAGGTCGTGGACTGGGCCAACTTTCCGCCGGGGATCCAGGTCTTGAATATCGTGCGCCGGGAAAAGGCCTTGAGCATCTACCCGGTCAGTGAGGAAAACGGGCGAATCTACGTCGATATCTGATTTTCGGCGAGGATGAACCTGGCCGCTCGTTCGCCGATGAGCGTGGCGGCGAAGTTGGTATTACCTCCTATCAGGGAGGGCATGACCGAGGCGTCGGCGATGCGCAGGCCCGCGATGCCATGGACACGCAAGCGCGCATCGACGACGGCCTTCTCGTCGCGGCCCAGGCGGCAGGTTCCGACCGGATGATAGATCGTTTCGGCGTGCGCCCGAATGTGTGCCTCGATCTCCCGGTCGTTGGCCGGTGTACGCCGGGGAAGGAAAGGCCGCAGCCTCCAGGCCTGCAACGCGGGTTGCGCGACGATTCGCAGCAGGTGGCGAGTGCCTGAAACCAGTTTTTCCAGGTCATCGTCAACCTCCAGGTAATTGGGATCTATCAAGGGATCGGCCATTGGGTCGGCGCTTGCGAGCGAGACCCGGCCACGGCTCTGCGGATAGAGCACGCACACGTGCAGGGTGCACCCGGGCCGGAGCAGGCTGTTGCGAAGTTTGCGGCCATGGGCTTCCTGAATGCCGGGGAGAAAGTGCAGTTGCAGGTCGGGACGGGGCGCGTCCGGCGTGCTGCGGATGAAACCGCCGGCCTCGGCGAGATTGCTGGTAAGCGGGCCGGAGTGGTATCCGAAGTAGGCAAGCGGGGCGTTAAGCAAGCGGGGCAGATCACGCGGACTCGCCGCCAGGCCGCCGCCCCCGCGGGCCGTATAGACCATGGCAACGTCGATATGATCGCCCAGGTGTTCCCCGACCCCCGCCAGTTCGTGTTGCACCTCGATGCCAAAGGCCCGCAGCGTCGGGGCGGGCCCGATGCCGGAGAGCAGTAGCAACTGGGGGCTGCCCAGCGTGCCGGATGCAAGGATGATTTCGCGCCGCGCCTCCAGGCGTTGGGTCTTGTTTCCCCGGAGCACGATGACCGCCCGCGCGTGGCGCTCCCGGTCGATTTCCACCCGCAGCGCGTGGGTGTGAGTAAACAGGGCAAGATTGCGCCGGGTCCGCGCCGGCTCGAAAAAGCCGCGGGCGTTCTCATAGCGTTCGCCCCGGTGCTGGTAGACCTCGTAGAAACCCGCTCCCTCGGGCCGATCGCTGTTGAATCCCCCGCTTTTGGGAAAGCCCGCTTCGAGCATGGCGTTGATGAAGGCTTCGGAGAGCGGGTGATGGTAGGCCAGCGGGGTAAAGGGTAAACCCCGGGGATTATCTCGCGACGCGGCCGCGGTAATACCCTGCGCCAGCGGCGCCAATGCCGGCCAATCCCACTCGCTGCCTCCCGCCTCGGCCCAACGGGAAAAATCGGCTGCGGGACCGCGCACGGCGCACATGGCATTGATCGAGGAACTGCCTCCGACGACCTTGCCACGGGGCCAGAACAGACGCCGGTTGTCGAGGGCCGGTTGGGACACGGTTTCGAAGGCCCAGTTGTAGTGGTGTGAGCGCATCAGCAGCATCAGTGCCATGGGGACCCGCACGGGCCAGGCGCGATAGTCCGGCCCGGCCTCCAGCACGGCGACTCGATACTTGCCGCCGGCGCTCAGGCGTTCCGCGAGTACGCAGCCGGCGGAGCCGGCACCGACGATGATGTAGTCGAATTCGCCAAGCGGCGTCGGGTTCGTGTTCATGGTGTGACCTTTTTGCAGTGGGAAGGGGGTAGGCCGGAGAGAGGCCAGGGATCGGTTTTTTCCGAGGGCAGGCGTATGGCTGCGATCCGCCCGGCACTGGATTCGGCAACCAGGAGAGTGCTTGGGGACAGGACGGCGATTGCTTGTGGCTGGCCCAGGTTTTGCGTCACGGTGGTGACTTCAGCGGATGCCAGGTTCAAGCGCCGCAAGGCGTTATTGAAGGTATCGGCGATGTAGAGGGATCCATTGAGCCAGGCCAGGGCCTCGGGATGTTGCAACAGAGCCTGGGCGGCGGCGCCGTTGCGTTCGCCGAAGCGAAACAGACCTTGCCCGATACGGGTTTTTACGATGGGATCCGCGAGATTGATGGAGCGGATCCCCGAAGATTCCGGATCGAGCGCGTACAGGGTATCTCCGTGAGAGCTCAGGCCGCTGGTCTGGGCGAATTTGGCCCGCGCCAGGGAGCCGTCGGCAAGCCCCTCGCGTCCCGAGCCGGCCCACGGGCCCAGGCGCCCGGTTACGGGGTTGTAGCGCCAGATTTCATGGTCGCCCGCCATGGCGATGTAGAGCTGGTTTCCGATCCACTGTACGTCCCAGGGTGAATCGAGAGGTACCGCGTGCGGCGTGAACTTTCCCGAGACGATATATTCCCGCTTGCCGTTTCCCGCAAGCGTCGAGACCCGTCGAGTATTGAGATGGATGATGCGGATCAACTGGTTTTCGGTATCGGCCACATACAGCTTGTCGGCATGGAAGTCGAGCCCGTGGGGGCGCCTGAATTCCGCCTGGGCATAGCCGCCGTTGGCGGTCCCGGCACAGCCCGTTCCGATCACGGCCTCGACCCGGCCCTGGTGATCGGCCAGGATGATGCGGTTGTGGCCGGTGTCGGCGATGGCGACCCGGCGCCTGGAAACCGCTAATCCGCCCGGTGCCGCCAGCGCCAGGTTGGCGGCCGTGCCCCCCTGCCGGGGAAGTGGTTGCAACGCGGAGATGGGAGGGGTCCCGGCCAGGGCGGCGGCGATCGGTACGCTGAGCGCCGCGGCGGATTGCTCCCCGAGCAGGCGTGCACGAAGTTCGCCGTGGGGGCCGATGAGGATAAAAGTCGGCCAGGCGAAGATGTGATAGGCATCCCAGAGCCGGTTCCGGGGATCCAACAGCACCGGGTGTTGGAGGCGATAGCGGCGGATGAAGGCGATCAGGCCGGGAGCGGACGCCGAGGCGCTGAATTTGGGCGAATCTACCGCAATGATGACCAGCCGTTTGCCGAAGTGGCGCTGCAGGAGTTCTTCCACCGGCAACATGTGGATACAGTTGATACATCCGGGAGTGAAAAAATCGAGCAACACGGCTCGGCCGCGTAGATCGTGCCAGGTGAGCGCCCGAGTGACGTTGTACCACGGCAGGGAGGAGGGGAAAGGCGGCGCCTGGCGGGCGGAAGCCGGGGCGCGGGCGGCGAGAACGCCAAGGAACAACAGCAGGACGAGGCCGAGCCGCCGCTGTGCGCGATCCTGTTTCATAAGCGGATACCCGGGAAGACTCCTCACGTGATGACGCTGTGATCCGTCTGATACGGATCAGTGTAACTCCGGCCATCCCCTGCCTGCATTTTCTGCTTGGGCGGTCCATCCGTTATAACCACCGGCCGCCACCCCCCGTCTGTTCCGCCTTGGCCGGGGGAAGCGCCGAATCGCCAAGCCGCGCCCTGCACGGCCATATGCGGCTGAGCGGCTCCGGGGGATGATCGAGTGGCGGCTCAAGGTAAAAATCGGCCATGCAGGTCGAGGCAGACCGGGCGTGGCGATAAATCAACGGTTCTACCTCCCCCCGCGCTTGCGCCGGCCGTCAGCGGATCAGCCCGAATGCCTCCTGTACCGAGGCAAAAACGGGAATATTGGCCCGCATGAAAGCCTGTTTGAATTTCGAGTAAAGGCTTCCGGCATCCACCACGACGGCCACGGGTGTGGCGCTTTTATCGATCAACCGTTTTAACCGCTGTGCATGCATCGTGATCCGGGTGCTGTCATCGGTTTCGATCATGGTCGTAAGCGGGACGATGCCGATGATCAGCAGGCCGATTTCTCCCGCGCGCAGGATCGTCTCGGCGCAGGCGAAATAGGCGTCATCGGAAGCCATGGGGGTCAAGTCCAACGGGTTGGCCGCGGCCACGATGCCATGCAAGCCATGGGAGCCGAGGGTGGTGTTTATTTGCCGCCGGAGTTTTGCCGACAGGGGAGCGAGCCGAGGCCCCAGCCCATCGGCGCCGGCCACGGATTCATACCCGGCGTTGGTCATGATAAAAACCTTTGCGCCGGGAGGCTTGCTGAATCCCGGGTAGGCGCCGTACCAACCCAGGCTGTGCTCAAACTGGGTAAAGCTCTCGCAAACCACGGCTCCGGCGTGTTGCAGCAGTTCTTTTTCGATGCCGTATTCCGAAGCCAGTGCTCCCGTATGCCCGGCGGCCGCGGCCATTCCGGCACGGCTCCGTCCGCCGCGATAGACGATGATTTTTTTGCCCGTGTCGATGCTCGCGATCGCCTGGGCAAGGCCTAGCGCGTCGCCTTGCGGTGGGCCTTCGAGATACATCCCGATGACCTCCAGGCCCTCTTGTTCCGCCATGGAGCGCAGGATTTCCGTGGCGGAAATATCCAACTGGTTACCAATACAGAAACCATAGCGAATGGCGAGAGACGGATTGCGTGAAATCCGGGTGATAAAAAAAGCTCCGCTTTGGGAAATGAAGCCGATAGTCCCATCGGGATGAAAACCGACCGGAAGTTTATCCGTGGGGATGAACAAGGTGTTCACCCTTTGTGGCGCCAGGATGATCCCCAGGGAGTTGGGGCCGATCAGCCGGGGGCGGCGCCCCGGTGGATAGGCGCCCAGCAGGTTTTGCAGTTGCCGTTTTAAGTCTTCATGGTCCGCGCTGTCGCCGATGCCGCCGGAGACGAGATAGACCAAGCGGGCCGCGGCGGTTTTACAGGCTTGCCCGACGAGCCCGATGGCCGCCGCCGCCGGAACGGCCAGGATGAGGACATCTACCGGCGTTTCAATTTCGGCAAGCGAGGAGATGGTTGCGTAGCCTTCGAATTCGGTGCCGCCCGGTTTCAGCACCCGGATATTTTCCCGAGGGAGAGTCGATCTTCCGAGGTTATCCAAGATTAAATTGCCGAAGGCTTTTTTGCGCGATGAAACCCCGGCAATAATAAATGTGCGGGGCCTGAATAAGGCCTCGTTGGGCAGGGAGGCGGGAGCCTTTTTCCGCGGGGTGACGGAGGAGGTAGTTGGTTTTTCCGCCCTTTTGCCGACGGCGTCCAGGGCGATAAAATCTCCGGTCACGTCCACGACCAGTGGGTTGATTTCCAACAGGGACAGTTTTTCATCCCGGAAATGGGCGGCCAGGTCCCACACGGCGCGCAGCAGCTTGCTCAATGTCTCCGTGCTGGTCAGCGCCTTCCCCTGGCGCAGGGTGCCCCGCAAAATTTTACCCAGAAAATGTTTGGAGATGGCATCCAGGGCATCCTGCACCCCGGTCATTGCGGTTGGAAAGGTTAATGCCCCCTGTTTTAATTCCCTGTCCCAAAGTTCGGTATGGATGCCGCCGAAGCCGAACGTGGCCACCGGGCCGCAACTGGTATCTTGGCGGATGGATAGCAGGATTTCCGCGGGCAGGGAGCTGGAGGCCGAGGATACCTTTTCACAGACCAGCATACCCCGCCAGTTATCCGGGTATGGGTTCCGTTCCCGGAATAGCCGGAAGATCCGGCCTATATTTTCCACGGAAAAGGTGGCAAACTCCAGCAGCCCAATATCGGATTTATGCCACACCTCATCCACCACCGCTTTTAACACGATATCCTCACCCGGCTTGAATGGAGCCGTGGATGGGTTGGCCGAGGTTAGAAAAATGGAACGCGGTGTTTTGATACCGTATTTTTCCAACAGACCGTAACAGGCTGCTTCGTTGATAAAGGAGGAAGGCATCAGGCCGTTAATTCTCTTCCGCGCCGCAAGGCGGCCAGGTTTTTTTCGATGATCTTATCGCTCTTGGAGTGGAAGCGTTTTCGCATGGCCTTGGTCCAGACCGACTCGTCGAGAGGCATGAAATTAGTGGCGGCGCCTAACAGGACCATATTTCCCGCCTGGGTGAAGTGTAATTCAGTGGCGAACGTTTTGGTATCGATAAGTTTTACGTTTGGCGTCTTGTGAAGTAAGGCCAGCAATTTTTCCGGCTCGGGATAGGCGTCCATATTGATCAGTGGCTCCGATGCGGTAACGGTATGGCCGGCCTGGCCCAGGTAATGCAGATGGCGCAGGGTTTCCAGTGGTTCCAGGCCGATCAGCAAGTCTGCGGTGCCGGCTTCGATGATGGGCGAGCGGATCCCGGCGTTACTGAAAAGGACCTGGGCGTTTACTTCCCCCCCGCGCTGGCTCATCCCATGCACTTCGGATTGCATGGCGTGCAGGCCGCCCATCCAGGCCGCGGCCAATATCAATTGGGCGATGGTTATGGCGCCCTGTCCTCCTACGCCGGCCACGATCACACCAAAGGTAGTGGGGCTACGCATCCTGGATCTCCTGCTTTTTCGAGGCGGGGTAAACCTTGCGGCGGATAGCCTGGATGCATTTGCGTTTAAAGATGATCAGGCTGGGCCTTTCCTCGGAAAAGATCTTTTCCAGTTTCTCGATATTGGCGGCTGTTTGTTTCGGCAGTGGTGCCAGTGTATGGATTTGATCCGGACCGAACCCGATCGCGCGGGCCAGCACGGGGGCGATATCGGCGGCCACGGGAAGTTGCTGACCGGTCATGGCGACGATGGAATTGTCCAGGATGACCAGGTTTAAATTCAAGTGGGATTTAGCGGCCGAAAGCAGGGTGGTCATCCCGGAATGGAAAAAGGTGGAATCACCGATAACACCGACGCTGGGACTCATCCCGGCCATGGCTGCTCCAAGGGCCATGGATAGGGAGGCCCCCATTTCCACCACGGTATTCATTCCGCTTAATGGAGGAAGAATCCCGAGGGAATAACAACCGATATCCCCAAAAATCCGATGGTCCTCGATGCCGAGATTTTCCAGGGCGGTGGTGATGGCCCGGAAAGCATCGGTGTGCCCGCAGCCGACGCATAGTTTAGGCGGGCGAACTTGGATTAACCCGGAGATCTCGGCCATCATCGTGGCATCAACTTTGCCCCGCACGGTGCGCCCTTCCAGGGCTTCCCGCAGCTTGGCGATGCTCAGCTCACCGTCGATGTCCAGGGTCTGGTCCCGGCGGCCATGAATGGTGCAAACTCCCTTGCCGTAGGGTATGGCCTTGTCTTCGAGATAAGGGTAGTTTTCCTCGAAAATATAGATGGTTTCACAAGCGCGGACCAACGCTTCGAGCTGTTGCGGATCGATAGGATAGCCGCTGATTTCCAAGCGGTTATATTTTTCCGGGGGAATGCGATTGTCTTGGAGATACTGCTCAAAATAGGCGCGGCCCATCCCGGCCGTTACCACCCCGGTTCTGGAACCGCGGTGCAGCGTCAACCGGTTATGTTTGCCCACGTTGGAGACCAGCTCGGGGAGTTTGTCGCGCAGGCTGCGGTAACGCTTTCGGGCATAGGAGGGGATGAGCATCCAGTGGTTTTTATCTTCGCCGCCCGGCAGCCCGATGGAGGTAGGCGCCAGGGTTGTGGCCGCGGGCTGGACCGGCCCTCGCGAGTGGGAAAGGCGGGTAACCATGCGCATTACCACGGGCAGTTGTTCGCGCTCGGAAAGTTCGAATGCTTCGCGGGTGAAATCATACACTTCCTGCGGGCTGCTTGGCTCCAATAAGGGGATATTGGCAAAGTCCGCCAAAAAACGGGTATCTTGCTCGTTCTGGCTGCTATGCATGCCCGGGTCATCGGCTACGGCGACTACGACCCCACCTTGTATGCCGGTGAGGGCCGAGTTTACAAAGGCGTCCATTGCCACATTCAGACCAACGTGCTTCATGGTGACTACGGCCCTGTAGCCGGTGTAACTGGTACCCAGGGCAAATTCATAGGCGACCTTTTCGTTGGCGGCCCACTCGGCGGCCCGCCCATCATCCAGTTTCGCGATATGGCGTGCGCCCGTTTCGAAAACTTCGGTGGAAGGCGTTCCGGGATAGCCATAAAAGGCCTTTACCCCCGCGTCACAGGCCGCACGGGCCAAGGCTTCGTTGCCCGATAACAGAATGCTCTTTTTCACGATGACCTCGTTTATTTTCTGCGGGAGCCTTCGAACTCGGTACTGAGTATCCAGCCGACTACTTCTCCCGTGCGAATATTACTGGATGAATAATATTGTGGCCCAACGGCGGCGGAACCTTCCGCATATTTTTGGTGACCGGAAGCCAGCATTTTGCCGGCGCGATCTTTCCATACCCGCATGTTGGATGGCCGTAGATCGATCCAGCCATGATGAGCCCAGGCGTCCACATCACCGGCATGTATATCAACGATTTTGTGTACCTTGGATTCCGGAATGAACAGGGTGGAGCCGCGGTAGATGCTCTTCCCGTCGGGCAAAAGGATAGCCAGTCCCAGGGAGGTGATTACCGCCTTGATTGCAGATTCATCCAGTTTTCTCAGCAAAGCCGCCGCCATCTGCTCGGGAGTGTTGGCCGCATCCGCCCATTCGTTCAAATCGGGATATACCGATTGCAAGAGATGGGTTTCATACAATAATTTGGAGAGTTGAGGTGGTCCCAGCTCACCGATGGCAATGCTGGGGATACCGTGTTTTTTCTCTTTTTGCAGCATTTCATCAATGGCCGCCTGGCGGATAAGGCCGGCTCGGTAACTGGGGTCCATGATCGCCCCGTCGATTGCGGCGATGATATCCTTACCGGTGTTGGAACCGGCGATTTCAAATAAAACGTTGCGGGCGATCTCTTCCGGGGTGACAAATTCCATGGAGCCCATGTAGGTAATGGCCTCGTACTCGCCGCGGGAAAAAAATCCGTTTTCCCCGGTATCGATACCAACCAGGGAAAGGTGGCCATTCTGCCTGTATTGGCTGATATCCTCGCGCACGCTGATGCGGGTTCCCAGGGTTTCCTTTTTTGGCTCGGTCAGGATGACCGGCGTGTGAAACTTGGAGATATCCTTGTAAACAATCCGCTTGTATCCGATCATGGCGCCGGGCTTGATCTCCTTGATAATGGGTCCCGGCGAACGGGCCAGCAAAAACAGCAATCCCGTGTGGGCGAAACCGACACTGGATTTTGCCATCAGCGTAAAACTGGGTTTGTCCTCACCGTGGGTAAAGGGAATATTTATGCCCATGCCGCCGGTTCCGGTAGTACCTACTTTTATATAAATATGGGTTTTTGCTTTAAGCATGGCCTGGTACAACAGGGTGACGTGGCGTACCAGTTGCGGTACGGCCTGCGAAATGAGCAGCAGGTCGATCATTTTCAGGTTATCCAGGTAGGGAAAACTCTCGATCGGCGCCTTGCTGAGATGGTTTATTCTGGCGGCGAAATCGCACAACTGCGCAATGCCCTGAGGATCACCGGCCTTGGCCTTGGCGATGACACCGGAGATGTCCGTGCCGAGTATATCGGCCAGGGCATCGCGGAATTCCTTTACGACCTTGGAGCTGCTTTTAACATCCTGGTAACTGATGGCGGTCGCCGTGTTGACACAATCAACGATTGCATCCGGCTTGTAAGTAAGGATTATCTTGGGCATCAGGCCACGGGTGGCGATATTTTCCGGCTCCTCGGTGAGCCGGCCGAAGACATCGGCATAAATCGTGTCCAGGGTTTGACTGTCGCCCTGGATATCTCTTTTGGAGAGATGAGTATATTCTTCGCGAACGAACAGGTTTCCGTATTCGCCGATAAACCGGGTGCGGGAGCCTTCGAATTCCGCCTCGAGGCGGGCGACTGTTGCCTCGGCCTCGCTTTTCAGCAGGGTGCAAACCACGATGAAATCCGGTTTGACCTCACGGGCCATCAAGCGGCATATCTGGTAGCCGACCAGGCCGCCCCCGCCAAATACGACAACCTTTCTGATTTGCTTTGAAACGACCATTATGTTCTCCCAAGAAATTTTAAATCCGTTACTTTATTCGGTGCAGAATGCCAGACCGCCTTTCGGCGACGATTACCGTTGGTGGCCGGATGAGTCCGGTGGTGACCAAACCGTGTTTTCCCAGCCCGTAAAGCGGCAATGGAGCGATTGCCGTACCCGGATTGCCCAGCGTAGGCGAGGCCTTCGGCAGGATCAGCGGATTCGTCACCCGAAAGATGCCGTCGTTCCAGAACCTGGATGTGGCGGCATGCCTCTTGGGCTAATTCTCAAGTGGCATTATACCGTATAGATGGATATTGGTAATAATATCATCGGGTTATATATTGCGGCCAGATTCGAATAATTGCCCCGGCGGATCTTCTAGGGCGGATCACGATTTGGAGCCATGCCGGTTTGGTCAAGCAATTCGGGTTAAAATTCCATCATTTCAAAGTCTTGCTTGGGAACGCCACAGTCCGGGCAGACCCAGGCGAGCGGCACCTCACTCCAGCGGGTTCCCGCGCTCAGCCCGGCTTCGGGATCCCCTTTCGCTTCATCATAGATATAGCCACAGACGACGCAGATATACTTTTTATAGGCCATTAAGGTGATCCTCCGTGTATGAAGCAAGATACCATTTTCGCATGAGCGCCGCCTGATGCGCCCAACCGTACTCGTGATCGGCGGACTGGATCCCTCGGGGGGAGCCGGGCTTACGGCTGATATTCAGACGCTGAGCGCTCTCGGTGCGCATCCGGCGCCGGTACTCAGCCTGATTACGGTTCAGGATACCCGGCGTCTGTGGCGCGCGGAGCCGGTCGGGTCGGAGTTGCTGCTGGATCAAGCCGAGGCCGTGCTCAACGATTGCCGGGTTGCCGCGGTCAAGCTGGGAGCACTGGGCAGCGCCGAGAATGGCCGTGCCGTTGTAGAGTTTCTGGAGCGACATGCGGATTTACTTCTTATCACCGACCCGGTGCTGGGCGCCACGGGCGGCGGGCGGCTGACTGCTGCGGGGTTGGTGCAGATCTACCGGGAGAAACTCATCCCGAGAAGCCTGGTTGCGACACCCAATCGTGAGGAATTCGAGCAACTGGGAGGGGAGGCGGCACTGGAACGGTGGCGGGAGCAGGGCCTTGGTTGGTGCCTAGTGACCGGTGGTGATGCGCCGGGAGATCGGGTTGTTCAGTGGCTCTACGGCGGCGCCGGTTCGCGGCGCGAGATCGATGTGGGACCGCGCCGGGAGGGACAGTTTCACGGCACCGGGTGCACCCTGGCGAGCGCGATCGCCGCTGCGCTTGCCTTGGGTATGGGGATCGAGGAGGCCCTCGCCGTCGCCGAGCGTTTCGTTCAACAAAGCCTTGCCCGGGCCTTTTCCCCCGGCCGTGGCCAGGCCCTGCCGGGGCGTTGGGGATGAGGCGGCTTGCCGGGCTCTACGCAATTACCGATGCCCGTTGCGGCAGGGAACTGTTCGCCGCGACCGAGGCCGCACTGCGAGGAGGGGTTCGGCTGGTGCAATATCGCGACAAGCGGGCCGGCCAGGGGCGGCGCGAAGCCGAAGCCCGCGGATTGTGCCGCCTGGTGCATAATTACGGGGCACTCCTGCTTATCAACGACGATGCCCGGCTTGCGGCCGCGGTCGAAGCCGATGGGGTTCATCTCGGGCGCGAAGATCTTGATCCGACTCTGGCGCGGGAATTGCTGGGGGCGGCCGCGGTGATTGGAGTGTCTTGCTACGACAGCCTGGCCCGGGCCCGCGCGGCGGTCGCCGCGGGAGCCGATTATGTCGCTTTCGGCAGCGTGTTCCCCTCCCCGACCAAACCCCATGCCCGGCGTGTCTCGCTGGAGCGGATTCGGCAGGCGCGGGGCGAGCTGGCGGTGCCGATCTGCGCCATCGGAGGCATTCGCCTGGAGAATATCTCCGCGGTGCTGGCCGCGGGAGTCGATTTGCCGGCCGTGGTCTCCGCCCTATTCTCCGCCGGCGATATCGAGGCCACGGCCAGATCGCTGGTAGGGCTTTGCGCCGCACCCCGGCGCGATGCCGGGCCGGGGAGTTAGACTTTATAGATTCAGCAGGGGATCCAATAATGTCTGCATTCGAACGGGCCAAGCGGGTACTTGCCGGAGGCGTGGATTCTCCGGTGCGCGCCTTCGGCGCGGTGGGTGGAGATCCGGTATTCATCGCCCGCGCCGAGGGCGCCCGACTCTACGATATCGAGGGGCGGCGCTATATCGATTACGTGGGTTCCTGGGGGCCGATGATCGCCGGCCACGCCCACCCCCGTATCATCGAGGCGATCCGCGAAGCCGCGGCCCGGGGCACCTCTTTTGGGGCTCCCTGCGAGGCCGAGACGTTGCTTGCCGAGGCGGTAATCGAGCGGTTTCCCGCGATCGAGCGCCTACGTTTCGTCAATTCCGGTACCGAGGCGACAATGAGCGCGATCCGGTTGATCCGTGCGGCGACCGGGCGCGAGCGGATCATCAAGTTCACCGGTGGGTACCACGGCCATTCCGACTCGCTCTTGGTCGCGGCCGGCTCCGGTGCCCTTACCTTCGGCGTTCCCTCTTCCCCCGGGGTGCCCGCCGAGCTGGCGCGGCTTACGTTGACGTTGCCGTATAACGACCTGGATGCCGTGCGCCGGGTATTTGCCGCGCAGGGGGATGATATTGCCGGGATCATCGTCGAGCCGGTGGCGGGGAACATGGGTTGTGTGCCGGCGCTGCCCGGGTTCCTGGAGGGTCTGCTCGAGGCCGCGCACCAGGCCGGCGCCCTGGTGATCTTTGACGAGGTGATGAGCGGATTCCGGGTTGCTCCGGGCGGGGCGCAGGGGTTGTTCGGGTTGCGCCCGGACCTGACCACCCTCGGCAAGATCATCGGTGGGGGCCTGCCGGCCGCCGCCTTTGGCGGCCGGGCCGAGTTGATGGATCTGCTGGCACCCACCGGGCCGGTTTACCAGGCGGGTACGCTCTCGGGTAACCCGCTGGCCATGGCCGCCGGGTTGGCGGCCCTGGAGCTCACGACCGAACCCGGGTTCTATTCCCGCTTGGAAGCGGCGACCCGGCGTTTGGCTATGGGACTGGCCGCGGCGGCGAAGCGGGCCGGGGTGGCGCTCACCATCAACCAGGTCTGTGGCATGTTCTCGGTGTTTTTCACCGCCAATCCGGTTCACTGCCATGCCGACGTGGTCGCGGCCGACGCCGCACGCTATGCGAGCTACTTTCACGCCATGCTGGAAGCGGGGGTGTATCTTGCGCCTTCGGCCTTTGAAGCGGCCTTCGTCTCGGGCGCCCACACCGGGGCCGATCTCGACGCGACGCTCACCGCCGCCGAGCGGGTTTTTACTCGCCTTGCCTGAGTTCCCGGGACAGCTCGAGCGCGCGGCGGTACAGTCGCCGATGCGGTTGCCGGCTCAAGCGCCTGGCGATGCCTGCCGAGACCGAAGGGGAAAGCCCTTCGGCCAGGAGTGCTTTCAAAAGGGGCTCGGTGCTGTACCCGGAGGCGCGCTCGGGGGCGCCCGCGATCAGCACCACACACTCGCCCCGCGCCGGTTCCTCGCCGCTGGTGAGCCGATGCAGGATTTTCTCGAGCGGGGCGCGGCGGATCGATTCGTGGATCTTGGTCAGCTCCCGGGCCAGTGCGGCTTCCCGATCGCCGCCAAACAGTTCCACGCAGTCGCTGAGCAGGGCGACGAGGCGATGGGGGGCCTCGTAAAAAACCAGGGTTCGGGCTTCCTCGGCGAGCGCCGCAAGGCGCTTGCGCCGAGCCGTGGCACGGGCGGGGAGAAAGCCTTCGAAGGCGAATCGATCGGTTGCCATCCCGGCCACCGACAAGGCCGCAGTCACGGCCGAGGCCCCGGGAATTGGGCTCAGCGCAAGATTTTCCGCCTGCACGGCGCGCACCAGCCGGAAGCCCGGATCGCTCACCAGCGGGGTGCCCGCATCGGAAATCAGCGCCCCGGTTTCGCCGGCAAGGAGCCGGGCGACGATCCGCTGCGAATGCTCGGCCTCGTTGTGTTCATGCAACGAAATGCGTTCTTTTCCGGTAATGTCGAAGGCCTTGAGCAAGATGCTACTGTGGCGTGTATCCTCGGCGGCAATGAAGTCCACGGTGGAGAGGATCCGCCGGGCCCGGAGGCTGAAGTCGTCCAGGTTGCCGATCGGTGTCGCCACCACGTACAGGGTGCCGGGAGAAATTGACATGATTGCAGTCCGTCGCAATGGGAGTACTCGGGATTATCCTCTGCATTTGAAGCCACTTATGCAAGCGGGGCCTTCACTCAGGATATTCACACTGGCGGTGGTTCTCGCACTGGCTGGCGGGTGTGCGATGCGGGCAGTGCCTCCCCCGGGTGCGAGTGCCCCGGCCCGGTTCCAGGCCGCCCGGGCCGCCGACCGGGCAGGCAAGCCGGCCGCGGCCTGGCGAATTCTGGCCCCGGTGAAGATCAATGGCCTGCCTGTGGACATCCGTTTCGTCGCGGCGCTGTTCAAGGCGCGGCTGGCGCTCGAACTGGATCGCCCCCGAGCGGCCTTGGCGGCCCTGGCCGCGGCTCCCGCCGCGGCGGATGAAGCCGGACGGATCCGCTACCTGGCCCTCGAGGGGCGGGCACAATTCGCCCTTGATGCGGCGCGCGCGGCGCTGCATGCCTTGGTGGCGCGAGGGCGGTTATTACAGGCGCCGGACCGGATTTTGGCCAATGACCGGTTGATCTGGAACGGCCTCAGCAACGTGGCGCAATTACCGTCTCTCAAGGGGTTGTCCCCGGAGGAGCGAGGATGGGTGGCCCTGGCGAAAATTTTTCGGGCCTCCTGGGAGACTCCTGCCGAGTTCAGTAAGTCTTTGTCCGCATGGCGCAAGAGCTACCCCAACCACCCCGCAAATTCCGGGTTGCTCGCCGAGATCCTCGCCGCCGCCCGGAAGCGGACGAAATATCCTTCCGTGGTCGCCCTGCTTCTGCCCTTGAGCGGGCCTCATGCTTCGCAGGCCCGGGCGGTGGAAGCCGGTATTCTTGCGGCCTATTTCCAGGGGGGGGAGGCGCATCCGGCCCTGCAGGTGTATGACACCGAAGGTAGCGCAAGCGGAGCCGTCGCCGCATTGGACAAGGCTCGGCGGGCGGGTGCCGGATTTATTCTCGGGCCGTTGACCGCACCTGGGGTGCGAGGGGTGGCGCAGGTGCAAGACCGGCCGCCGGTATTGGCGCTGAATTATCTTGGCGGTGTATTGCCGCCCGATCGCTTTTATCAGTTCGGATTGAGTCCCGCCGCCGAATCCCGGGCCGTGGCCCGTCGCGCCCTGGCCCGGGGATTGAGGCGTGCCGCTGTTCTGATTCCCGACAATGCTTGGGGGCAGCGCATGCGGGATGCCTTTGCGCAAACATTGGAGCGGGCGGGAGGCCAGGTGTTGGTGACGGCCCGCTTTCGCCCCGGGGCGGAACGCTTTGCTCAGCCCTTGTCGGCATTGTTCGGGCTGGATGCAAGCACCGCCCGGGAGCAACGCCTCAGCACCGTGCTGGGGATGACCCTGGGGTTTTCCCCCCGGCGGCGGCAGGATATCCAATTTCTTTTTTTTGCTGCACCATTCGCCACGGCGCGGCTGATCGGTCCCCAGGTCGCCTACTATCAGGGTCTGGGCTTGCCGGTGTATTCTCTGGCCAATATTTACCGCCCGGGCGGCCCCCACCCCGACCTTGCCGGGGTGGTATTTCCCATTATGCCGTGGTTCGCGGCCATGGACGGTCCGGTCGCCACCCTGCGGCAACGGTTTCAGACGCTGTTTCCCGAGGCCTGGAGCCGAATGGCCCGGCTGTATGCGCTTGGCTATGATTCATGGCGGCTGGTTCCGCTGTTGGCCAACTACCCGCGGCCGCTGGCTCAGCCCGTGCGCGGGGTGACCGGGGTATTGAGTTTGGGAGCGGAGCGGATTATCGGTCGGCGCCTCGATTGGGCTGAATACGATGCCGGTGGCAACATGATTCCGCTCCTGGATCAGAGGCGATGAGGGTTACCCCGGCGATGCGCCGGGGCGCAGAGGCGGAATCCCGTGCCTTGGCTTGGCTCAAGGCACGTGGATTAAAGTTCGTGGCGCGCAACGTCAGATACCGTTACGGCGAGATTGACTTGGTGATGCGCGAGGGAGATACCCTCGTATTCGTAGAGGTGCGGTATCGTAGTCGATCGGACTACGGGGGGGCGCTGGAAAGCGTTAATGCCGCGAAACGCGCCCGGATCGAGCGAGCCGTGCGGCTCTACGTCGCCGCGACACCGGGGGCCGACGGACGAGCGCTGCGGATCGATGTAGTGGCGATAGGGCCGGAAGAGGATATCGAGTGGATTCGGAACGCTTTTGGGGAAACGATATGAATGCAACTGAACGGGTTCGTGAGTATTTCCGCACGGCCGCGGAAACCCAGTTGCGGGCGCGGGATCAGCTGGCCGCCCGCATCGGTGAGGCCGCGGATCGGCTTGCCGACACCTTGGGCTCGGGCGGTAAAATCCTTGCCTGTGGCAACGGGGGTTCGGCGGCCGATGCCCAGCATTTGGCCGCCGAGTTTACCGGTCGGTTCGAGCGTGAACGGTCCCCGTTGGCTGCGATCGCGTTGACGACCGATACCTCGGCACTGACCGCGATCGGCAACGATTATGGCTTCGACCAAGTTTTTTCCAAGCAGGTAACGGCGTTGGCGCGTCCGGGCGATGTCCTGATCGGCATTTCCACCAGCGGGGATTCGCCCAATGTGTTGGCGGCGCTGCAGGCGGCACACCAGGCCGGGGCCTGGGGGTTGATCTTGAGTGGACGGGAGGGAGGCGCCATGGCCCGGGCGTTGCTGGCGGGCGATCTGGAATTGCGGGTTCCGGGCACACGCACGGCACATATCCAGGAGGTACACGGCCTGATTTTGCACTGCCTGTGTGACCTGGTCGATGCCCGCCTGTACCCTGAATGATGTGCTCATGAAAGCGGCTCCTTTCCCCACGGCGCTTGCGGCCTCTCTCCGGAAGGTGCTGGGTGCCGGGCGGCTGCATACCGAGGCGGCCGAACGCACGGCCTATGCCTACGACAACAGCCGCCGGCGGGGGGAGGCGGGCGCGGTGGCCTTCCCGCAAACCGAAGCCGAGGTGGCGGCCATCGTGCGGATTTGTCACGCGGCGTACTGGCCGGTGGTCGTGCGTGGCCTGGGCAGTAACACGGTGGGGGCGACCGTGCCGAGCGAAGGCGCCCTGGTGATCTCTACCGAGCGCATGAACCGGATCGTAGCGGTGCATGCGGCGGATCGTTATCTTATTGCCGAGGCCGGAGTGAGCAATACTGGGATTCAGGCCGCGGCGCGGGAACAGGGACTGTTCTGGCCGCCCGATCCGAGTTCCGCGGCCTATTCCACCCTGGGTGGAAACCTGGGATGTAACGCCGCGGGCCCGCACGCGGTCAAGTATGGAACACCGCGGGAAAACATCCTCGGGCTCAGCGCGGTAACCGGAACCGGTGAAATCATTCGGGTCGGCACGCACACCACCAAGGGGGTGGTGGGCTACGACCTGACCCGGCTGTTATTGGGTTCGGAAGGAACCCTGGGTATCATTACCCGGGCCACGTTGAAGCTCTGGCCCTGGCCCGAGGCGGTGATAACCTTGCGGGCCTGCTATACCAATGTTTCGGCGGCCGCAGCTGCCGTGACCCGGATCATGTCCCGTCCCGATTTACCCTGGGTGCTGGAGTTCATGGATCGCGCCGCCCTGGACCTGGTGCGGGGGCAAGGTGTCGTGCTGCCCGAGGCGGCGGGGGCCTTGCTGTTGATTGAGGTGGAGGGCGCCCACGGGGCACTTGACCGGGCCGTCGGCAATGTTTCCCGCGCGGCCGCGGGCCCGGGGTGCCTGGGTGTCGATGCCGCGGCCAATGAGCGGGAGGCGGGCGAACTCCGGCGGGCCCGCAAGTCGCTGTCGCCGGCACTGCGCTGCTTGCGCGAGGGCAAGATCAACGAGGATGTCGTAGTGCCGGTTTCGCAGGTTCCCGCATTGGTTGCGCGGCTCGAATCCTTGGCCGCTGAGGCCGCTATCCCCATTGTGAGCTTTGGCCATGTCGGTAACGGCAACCTGCACGTCAACCTCTTGTTCGACCCCGATGACCCACGCGAGCGCGAGGAAGCCGCCGTTGCTTTGCCCAAGGTATTCCAGGCGGTACTCGATTTGGGGGGAACCCTGTCGGGAGAGCATGGCGTGGGGCTGACCAAGCGGGACTTTATCGCCATGGAACTCGCGCCGCCGGTGCTGGATCTGATGCGCGGGATCAAACAGGTTTTTGATCCTCACGGAATATTGAATCGTGGTAAAACATTGCCCTTGGCCGAGGTGAACGCCGATGCTTGAGTACCCTGGCTCAGAGCCGGGCTTTGCCAGCCCCCTGGCCCTGGCCGCGGGCGTTGAGTGGATTCGCCTGCCCCTGAGCTTTCCCCCGCGGCATGTAAACGTCTATCGCATCGAGACTTCGGGCGGCACGATACTGGTGGACACCGGGTTGGGCAACCGCGAAACCCGTGAACTTTGGGATTCCCTGTGGTCCCGGGCACCCTGTTCCAAGGTGGTAGTGACCCATTTCCATCCGGATCATATCGGCCAGGCGGCCGCTCTCGAAGGCCTGGGTGCGAAGATCCTGGTCCCCGCACCCGAGATTGCCAAGGCTCGGCAGATCCATGCGCTTGGGGCGGACGAACTCACGCTGCACATGAGCCGGTTTTTTATCGCCCACGGCCTGAGTGGTTCCGCCCCCGGTTTCGGGCGTGGCAATGGGTATCGCTACATGGTGCCGGTATTGCCGGAGCGCAGCCTTGCCCTGTTGAAAGGAGCACTGGATTTTGCTCCGGAATGGTCCGTGCGTTTTGCCGGTGGACATTCTCCCGCGCATGCCCTGCTGACCCGGGACCAGGCGCCGATCGTTGTCGCCGGCGACATTTTGCTTCCCCGGATCACCCCTAACATTTCGGTTTGGCCGGAGGATCCGGATGCCGATCCCCTGGGCGATTACCTGCGGGCCCTGGATGGACTGCGGCGGGATCTGCCGACCGATGGGTTGATTTTACCTGCCCACGGCAGTCCCTATCGGGGTATCCACGAACGGATAGCGGCGATTCAGGCACATCACGCGGCGCGGCTGGACTTGTTGCGCGAGGCCATTGGCACGGCCGGCTCGGTCAGTGCCGCCGAGATGCTGTTGCGGCTGTTCCCGCATGAGTTGGACCCTGGGAGCCTGCCCTTTGCGCTGGGCGAGACGGTGGCGCATCTAAACCACCTGTGGCGGCGGGGGGAAATCGAACGACCCCGCGATCGGCACGGCGTATATCGATACATGCGCTGATCGGTACTCGTTTGCATCCCCGGCCATGGGGCCATCCTCCGTGACCGTCCGGGCGGCTATCCTGCGGGTGGAACCGCCGGCCTCAAAAGCCGTAGACGAGCCCCAGGGAGAGGTAGCGGATATTTGTCCTACCGCCGATGGAGCCATCCCCAAGATGATAGTAGTAGCCGTAGCCGATTCTGCCGCTCAATTGTGGAATAAACCGGTATTCCAGGCCGAACTCAAGCATGGGAGCCCACTTGCGGACGCTGTTCGAGCCGACCAGGGGCTGGCACAGGCTGGCCGGGCCGTTGCAATTACGCGCGAAATCGGTTTTGGCGTAGATCAGGCCGAGATTTCCATAGACGCGGAACTCTTGGGTGAAGTTATAGTGTGAAAGCACGGTTAGAAGTACTCCGCGGTTCCGGATACTGAAGCTGCCCCCCGCCTTGCCGCCGCTGGACCCGGTAAGCGAGTAGTCGCCGGTGGCACTGCCAAAATCCTCGTAGCCGAGCGTAAACGCCACCCGGCGATCGAGACGGTAGCCGAAATGGATGCCGAATCCGGTCGCCGTATTGGCGCTGCTGACCTCATAGGCGCTCAACAGCCCCTGGTTGAATTGCCGTAAAAACTGAACGGCAAGGCTGTTGCCTATATTGTTCACGGTTCCCTGGTGGCTGCGCCCTGCATCGACGGAAATGAAGTAGGAACCCGGATCCTGGGCGTGAGCCGCGCCCGGATACAGGTAGATAAATCCAAGAAAAGCCGCACCGATAAGCAGCGGTTTGGGCAGATTGGGCATATAAAACTCCTTGTCATGGTGCATGGGTGTCGGGCTCGAGGGGGGCCTCGATTCCGGCAGGCGGAAAATGCTACAGCTCGGGAGGCGCCGATGCAAACCATTCCCGATGGGAAAGTATCGCACGCATTCCCGTGAACGGATCGCGTTTGTTAGAGTGCATGACCCATGGAGTGTTCGCAAGGTCTCGCTCGTGTGTTGATTCCCGCGGTTGCCGGCGCATCAAAGGCGGTCATCGTCGAGGGCCTGGAGAAACGCTATGCGGGGCGGATGGTGGTGGATGATATCTCGTTTTCCATTGATCGGGGAGAGTGCTTCGGTCTTTTGGGACCCAATGGTGCCGGCAAGACCACGGTGCTGCGGATGTTGCTGGCGCATACGCCACCCTCGGCCGGGCGGATCGAGGTGCTGGGCTACTCGATGCCGGGCGAGGCGCGGGCGGCACGGGCCCGGATCGGGGTCGTGGCCCAGGAAGACAATCTCGACCCGGATTTCACCGTATTGGAAAATCTGCTGAGCTATGCCCGCTATTTTGGCATCAAGCCCCGCGCGATGCGCCGGGGGACGAGTGCACTGCTTGAATTCGCCGCCCTCGAGGGCCGGGAGGGCGCGCGCATTCATGAGCTGTCGGGCGGGATGCAGCGCCGCCTCACCTTGGCCCGGGCCCTGGTGAACGACCCCCGGCTGCTGGTGCTGGACGAGCCCACCACGGGGCTTGACCCGCAGGCACGGCAGTTGATCTGGCAGCGGTTGCGCAGCCTGCTGGCGTCCGGGCGCACCCTGTTTCTCACTACCCACTACATGGAGGAGGCGGAACGCCTGTGCGACCGGGTGGCAATTATCGACGGCGGTCGCCTGGTGGCCATCGGCAGTCCACACGCGCTGATCGGCGAACATGTCGAAGCGCATGTATTTGAATTTACCGCCCCGGATCTGGTCTCCCGCGCCGCAGACCTGGCGCGGTTGGAGGGCGTGCATATCGAACGCGTCGGGGAGACCACGCTGGTCTATGCCCGCTCGCCCGAGCCGGTGCGTGCCTGGCTTTCGGGGTGCGCGGGCGAGCAATACTGGTATCGCCCCGGGAACCTGGAAGACGTGTTTTTTCGCCTGACCGGGCGCGACCTGAGGGACCGCTGATGCCATTGGGCGGAAGATATTCGATCCCGGGGCGCTATGCCTGGCCGGTGTGGTTGCGTAACTTCCATGTTTGGCGCAAGCTCATGGTGCCGTCCCTGCTCGGCAACTTCGGTGAACCGGTACTGTATCTGCTGGCGCTGGGTTACGGCTTCGGGCGCATGGTGGGGCGGGTCGGTCAGATCAGCTATATCGAGTTCCTTGCCAGTGGCATCCTGTGTTCGAGCGCCATGACCGCGGCTTCGTTCGAGGCGATGTATTCGGCCTACACCCGGCTTAATGTTCAGCACACCTGGGCGGCGATGCTGGCGACCCCGTTGGGGGTCGAGGATGTTGTCATCGGGGAGATTCTGTGGGCCGGCTCGAAGGCCCTGATCAATACCACGGCGATCCTGATCGTGGCCGCGGCACTGGGGTTGGTCGGAGGCTGGACGGCGCTTCTCGCGCTACCGGTGGCGCTGGCAACCGGTCTCGCCTTTGCCGCACTGGCTATGATCGTGACGGCCTTTGCGCCCAGCTACGATTTTTTCATGTACTATTTCACCCTGGTCTTGACGCCGCTGTTGCTGCTGTCCGGGGTTTTCTTTCCGCTCGCGGAGTTGCCACATGGGGTGGTACTCACGATGCAGTTTTTCCCCCTGGTGCATGCCATCGCGCTGATCCGCCCGTTACTGGCCGGCACCGTGCCGCAACAGGCGTGGCTGCACGGCGGCGTGATTCTCGCCTACCTCCTGGTCGCCGGGGGAGTGGCCGTATGGCTTTTCCGGCGGCGAATCCTGCGTTGACCCGGGGCGCTAAAATGAGGCCGGTCGGTGCGATTCCGAGCTGCGGTTCCGGCCGGGGAATATGTCGGTGATCCCATCCGTTATATTTAGCAATCCTTGTTGCTGGAGGCGTTCCCGGATGCGTGTTTCCCGTTTACTGATGCTCTGCGCGATTCTGCTGGTTGCCGCTCATGGGACGATGGCCCGAGCGGCGCCTGTTGCGGTGCTGGCCGCGGAGTCCAGCTATGGTGACATCGCCCGGTTCATCGGCGGCACTCGGGTCAAGGTCACGAGTATTATCGTCAATGCGAATGTCGATCCGCATGATTTCATGCCCAACCCACGGGATGCCCGCGAGGCCCTGGAGGCGCAGGTCATCATCCGTAACGGCCTGGGCTTCGACCCCTGGCTGGGGAAAATACTGGCGACCCGCCCCGATCCCCGGCGCCAAGTCATCGTGGTGGGTGAATTGGCCCGGGGGTTGGTGCCGGCGGAGCGCAACCCGCATATTTTTTATGATCCGCGTGCGGCCTTGATTGCCGCCGCGGCGTTGCGGCGGGCCTTTACCCGGGTGGACCCGGCCCATGGTCCCGGGTACGAGCGGCGCTACATCGAGTTCGAACAGGCGCTGCTCCCGGTCTGGGTGCGGATCCAGGCGCTCGCGGCGCGCTATCCGGGTGCCCGGGTGGCGGCCACCGTGCCGGTGTATGGCTATATGCTGCGACTGCTTGGCTTTGAGGCGCCGTTTCGCTCCTTTCGGTTGGCCTTGATGAACCATTCCAGCCCTTCACCTAAAACCGTCGCGGCCTTCGTCACCGCCTTGCGGCGGCGCCGGCTCCGGGTGTTGATCTACAATCCGGCGGCCCTGGGTCCCCTTGGGCAACGAATGGTGGAGATCGCCCGCGGGGCCGGTGTACCCGGGGTGCCCGTAAGCCCGGTGCCGCGACCGGGGCAAGGCTATGTGGCCTGGCAGCTCGCCACGCTGGAGCGTCTTGCCGCCGCCCTGGCCCGGGGCGTGGCCTCCCCTCGATGACCCTCCCGGCTCTATGTACCGAAAATCTCAGTGTGCACCTGGGGGGAGGCGCGGTTCTTGAGAGCCTGAACCTGGAGATTCCTACCGGGTGTTTCGTCGGCTTGTTCGGCGCCAATGGCGCGGGAAAGACCACCTTATTCCGGGTGGTGCTGGGGCTGTTGCCGCCCTCGGCCGGTCGGATCCGCCTGCTGGGGTTGCCGCCACGGCAGGGGCGGATCCGGGTCGGCTATGTGCCCCAACAGGCCCCTGCCGCGCTTGAGGGCACGCTTTCGGGACGTGCCTTTGTCGCTGCGGCTTGGCGGGGGCAACGCTGGGGAGTCGCACTCGGGCGCGCGGCGGCGGCCACGGCGATCGACGAAGCGCTCGAGCGGGTCGGGGCCACGGCCTTTGCCGAGCGGGCACTCGAGCGGCTATCGGGAGGGCAGCGTCACCGGTTTCTTTTAGCCCAGGCGCTGGTCAACCGCCCGCGGCTGCTCCTGTTGGACGAGCCATTAGCAAGCCTGGACCCTGCGGCACAGGTGGATTTCATTGAACTTGTCCGCGGGCTATGCCGGCAGGAAGGCTTGACCGTCGTCTTGTCCGCTCACGACATCAACCCGCTGACCGCGGCCATGGATCGGGTGTTGTTTATGGCCGCGGGGCGCGCCTGCCTGGGGAGGGTCGACGAGGTGTTACGGGACGACAAGTTGAGCAGCCTGTACGGGTCCCCCATGCATGTGGTGAGAAATTCGGGGAGAATATTCGTGTTTCCGGCGCACGGCTTCATGCCCGAGCGCGATACCCATCACCACCATCCGTCCGGCCTGAAATGAACCTGCTCGACTATGGCTTCATGCAAAATGCCCTGTTGGTGGGCAATGCCGTGGCGGTGGCGGCCGCCGTCACCGGCTGGTTCGTGGTGCAGCGGCGCCAGTCCTTTGCCGCGCACGCGATAGCCAACCTCGGGTTCCCCGGTGCCGCGGGGGCGATCCTGGTCGGACTCAGCCCCTATGCCGGGCTGTTTGCATTTGCGCTCGCCGGCGCCGTGGCGATCGCTCTCCTGGGCGAACGGCTGCACGAACGCGACGTGAGTGTCGGCATGGTGCTGGTGTTGGCGCTCGGGGTTGGAGTGCTGTTTCTGAACCTGTATATGGCCAATGCCAACGCCGCCTTCTCGATCCTGTTCGGCAACATGCTTGGCATTGACCGCACCCGGATGTGGCTGAGCATCGGTGCCGTACTGGGCGAACTCGGGCTGCTGGCGGCAATAGCCCGGCCGCTGTTGTTTGCAACCCTGAGCCCCGAGGCGGCACAGGCCCGCGGGGTTCCGGTGTGGGCGCTGAACATGGCCTTTTTGTTGTTACTTGCGGTGGCCATCGCGATTGCCATACCCGCGATTGGAGCGCTACTGGTCTTTGCCCTGGTGATTGGGCCTCCCGCCGCGGCCCGGCTGTGGGCGGGCCGGGTGGTTACCGGCATCGTTTTGGCCGTGGTGCTGGGGATGGTGGAGGCGACCGGGGGGGTTCTCGCGGCCTGGTTTATCGGTTATCCGACCAGCTTCTGGATCGTTGGCCTGGCCTTCGCGGCCTATCTTGCGAGTGTCGTTTTGGCTCCCCGACTGCGGCGGTGAAAGGATTTCTGGGCCGGCCTCCCTCAAACTTGCCGGTGCCGTCTTCGTACGCTGACCGGGGGGCGGCGGTATTGGCGGGGCTCAAAGCGGAAAGTCGTAGCTGAATTTTAAAAAATAAGTCCGCTGTTGCTGGAGTAGCCCGGAATTTCCGGTTTCCAGGTAGCCGTTGGAAAAACCGGCGTAGAAGGCCGTCCAGGGGTTGAGGACATAGCCGAGTAACCACTGGCTGGCAAGATTGCGTGTCCGGCTTGCCGTGCCGGGGGGGTAAAGCGCAACATTATTGCGCACGTCCTGCTCCTGGATGGTCGCGCGCACGAACAGGCGCGGGTTGAAGTACCAGGCGAGGCGAAAATCGTAGAGATTTGCGGTAAAAAGACGTCCGCCGGTGATGTTGAGCCGTTCGAAGTCGGTAACCAGCGATAACTGGAAGTGGGCTCTGGGGGAGAGCGTGACGGCGGGGGCAATCGAGAGCAGTTTACCCTTGCGTATCCCGGTGTAGTCGATACCGTCCCCCGCGGTAATCCCGACCCGGCCCCGGAACCAGTCTGTTGGCTGAGTTTTCGCAAAGAGCTGGATCTGATTGAGCGTGAAGGAGGTTCCACCGAAATACCGATCTTCATGAGACAGGGAGAAAAACAGATGACTCTGGTAGCCTCCGTCGCCGAATGCGTACACTTGAACCCTGCGCTCGAGGATCGGGCCGGTTCCCGTCATGCGGACCCACCTGGCGGCGCCGCCGAGGCCGAGGTTCTGGTACCAGGCGTTATTGGGGCCGTACCAGTTGTATTCGCCCCGTGAGGTTGTCGCCAGGTACCCGACTTGCGGCAAGTAACCGAGGTCGGCCCGAAAGCCGCTGCCCAGGCGGCTTAGGCCGAAGCTGATCAGGTAATTTTTACGCGTGCGCCGGAACCTGGCCGTCCAGGCGTTGCCGCTGACGCTTCCGGCGGCGATGCCAAAGGCATCGGCCACCTCTCCGGGGTAGGCGGTCGCCGATCTTCCTACTTGCACGGTGATCGAGTCGCTGGGGCCGAGTTGCCAGCTTGTATCGAAAGCAAGAACCTGGTTATGGTAGCCGCCGCCTTGGCGGCTCGTTAGCAGCACGCCCAGCGCGGAGTCGTTGCTCAGGTCGTAGCGGTAGCGTAACAGCGCGTCCCGGGTTGAGAAATTGAAGATTTGCAGAGCCGAGTCCTCGGGGCCGGGCAACAAAATATTCGTCATGGTATCGGTTGCGATCAGCGCGTCCATGGCGTTGACACCGATCTGCCCCACGAGCTTGGTCGCCCAGTGGGGGTTGGTAATTTGGCGGGTATCGACCAGTTCGAACGGCGTGTTGAACACCCAGGCGCCCTGTTCGAAAAAAGGGCGGTTCTCCGGGTAAAACAGGGCGAACGGCTGGTTGACGGTCAGTTGCAGCCGGGTGGGTTCGACTTCCGAGAAATTTGGATTCAGGGTGGCCGCCCATTCCAGGTCGGGGCGGATCATCCAGCGCGCGGTGAGGCCGCCCGAAGCCTGGGAGGTGCCCTGCATGGGGCCTGCGGTATCTGTCGCGGGGCGCGTGTCCGCCCGGGAGACGGTCAGCGCCGGAATAATTTGAACATTCAATTCCTTGGCCGTGATAGGCGTTGCCGTCCGTACGACTTGTGTCTGGCACAGCAGGCAGTTGCTGTTGTAGTTCATCCGGAACTGCGCAACCACGCGGCGAAGATTGCGCGGCCAATTGCGGAATAACCCGAGTCGCCAGGTCTGGGGATGAGTGCTCTGTGGCAGCTTGATCGAGCGGAACGGGATCCGCATCACCACCTCGTAGCCGCGGGGCGTGGGGTGTGCCGAGCAACCCCAGATGGTGTTGAAGGAAAAATATTCCTGTTTTTGCTGGCGAAAAGCATCGGCCTCCACCCCGCCCGCGGTGCATAGGAATTCGTAGGCCCACTGGGTATCATTAAAGGGGCTGAACAACAGGCCGACGAAATCATCGCCGGTGCCGGAGATGCCATCGCGACGCCGGTAGTGGATCCGCACATCCCGCGGCCGGGGATCGAAGGCGAGGAAGCGCAGCCACAAGGCTTGGGGGCCATACCCCACGTAAACGTCCGTCCGAATCGGGGCCGCACGATTGTGGCCGGGCTGAACCTCGTTATCAAGGCGAAAATGTGCGGCGTGGCTCCATGCCGCGCGGGTGGGCCGCCCCGATACCGAGAGCCAGGGGCCGAGCCCGGGTATGGTGACGACGGCAGGCGCGCTGATCCGAACCGCGCTTGCCGGGCGCGCGGCGGCCGCCGCAGAGGCGAGAAGTAGGGCGGCGGCACAGGCGGCCAGGAAGCGAATAGTCATGTCAACCACGAATCTATGTTGTAGATAACTATAACAGCATAACATTAAAAAGTCATTCTCCCATGCCCGCGCCGGAAGTAGAGATCGCCGGTCGGTTTTGAGCAGGAACCCGGCCGCCGCCGCGCGGGGCAATGGGATATTGCCTTATCCCCCAATCCGATCCGGCCGGCGCGGTCCATGATCACCCTCACGCGCCGCCATCTCCCGGATTCCCGGCTACGAAAACGGTTCCATGGTATTGCCCGGCAGGGATCCTTCGGGATGGTTTTGCAGGCGCCGGCACCGGCGTCGGGCTACGCGGTTCTTTTGGGCAAAACTTCCCCGGCTTCCTTGCGGAAGCCGCCGTTACAACCCGATGTTCACGGCAACAGGAAATTCCGCCGGGGGAACGAATCTTCTGGGAGACCCGGAATAATCTATTCAGAGTCCTCGGATTGGGTTCGGCGGGCTACATTGCTGTCGATCGCGGCTTGCCGCACCGCCTTGGCGACATTGGCGGCCACTGAACTGTCAAACACGCTGGGAATGATATAGTCGGGCTGCAGCAGGTCATCCTGGATCGTATCCGCAATTGCATGGGCTGCGGCGATTTTCATTTCCTCGTTAATGGTGCTGGCCAGGCAATCCAGGGCGCCGCGAAAAATTCCCGGGAAACATAAGACATTGTTAATTTGATTGGGATAATCGCTGCGCCCGGTCGCCATGATCGCCACATAAGGTTCGGCCTCCTCCGGCATGATTTCCGGATCCGGGTTGGCCATTGCGAAAACGCAGGGATCGCGATTCATCTTCTTTAGATCATCCACGGTGAGGACCTTGGGAGCAGACACGCCGATAAACACATCGGCCCCGGCGATCACATCACTGAGGGTTCCTTTCTCGTGATTGGCATTAGTATGGTCGGCCAACCATTGCTTGGCCTCGTTCAATCCCGCGCGCCCGGAATAGATCGCTCCTTTCCGGTCGCAGCCGATGATATTTTGCACGCCCAGTTCCATAAACATCTTGGCACATGCCGTTCCCGCGGCTCCGGCTCCCATGATCACGACTTTCAGGTCTTGCGCTTTTTTATTGACCAGTTTTAGGGAATTGATCAAGGCGGCCGTGCTGACTACCGCTGTTCCATGTTGATCGTCATGGAAAACAGGAATATTCATCTCTTGTTTCAGGCGGTTTTCGATTTCAAAACATCTGGGAGCGGAAATATCCTCGAGATTGATTCCACCAAAGGTCGGCTCCAGCGCTTTAACGGCCGCAATGATTTCTTCTATATCCGTGGTCGCCAGGCAGATCGGAAAGGCATCCACATTCGCAAAGGACTTGAATAGCATGGCTTTTCCTTCCATCACGGGCATGGCGGCCAAGGGGCCAATATCTCCCAATCCCAGAACCGCGGTGCCATCGGTGACTACGGCCACCATATTGCGCTTGATGGTCAGGTTATACACATCTTCGGGATTATCGTGAATGGCCATGCAGACCCGTGCCACCCCCGGCGTGTAGGCCATGGAGAGATCATCCCGGGTTTTCAGGGGAATTCGATTGCCGATTTCGATTTTTCCCCCCAAGTGAACCAGGAAGGTCCGGTCGGAATAGTTAATCATCTCCACGTGGGGCAAACTGTTCATCGCATCGATAATGTTCTGAGTGTGCTCCAGGCTGGGAGTGGTGATGGAAAAGTCGCGGATACTCCCGTTTTTCAAGGGGTGCGATATATCAATCGCACCAATATTGCCGCCCAATTCAGCTATTTTCTGGGCTACGGCAGCTAAAATCCCGATTTGATTTTCAAGTTTTAGACGTAAAATAAAATTGGTTCCAAGTACTTTGTCAGGGCCGGTAAGTTTGGTCATATTGCTCTCCTGATAATGAGCCATTTCCTGATTCTCCTTTTAGTTCAATATGTTATTAAAAATACATTGTACCAAATCCGCGGGAGCCGGGACGTGTTCCTTGCCTCTTGGCGAGGCAGGCGTAATGCTTTGTTGGCAGGTCGAGGCCCGAGCGCATTGCAGGCGGGAATAAACTCCCATCCCGCGGAAGCATGGGGCTTTCCCGGGTGGATGCCGAAGGCATCCCGGCGCGCGGGCTGCATTCGGCCTGCCCTACCAGCACGCGCATAGGCGGGCGCCGGGCAGTGGGGGGGTTGCCCGCCGGCTATTCGTTATACTCCTTTTCCTCTTCAAACTCCGCCCCGGCGGCATCGGCCTCCACATTGCGTCCCCTGGGCGGCGTTTTGGTGAATTCGCGGTAAAACTCGTGCTGGATCACCAGATCCATAATCTCATTCGTACCCGTCCAGATAGTGATGAGCCGCACGTCGCGCAATAATTTTTCTACCGGGAAGATGTTGGTGTAGCCGATACCCCCCAACACCTGCATGGCGTGATTGATCACTTCCCACGCGGTTTCGGTGGCGAATTTTTTCGACTCCGATACCAACCGCCGTATTTTCCCCGCATTTCCTCCCGCTTCGATGGCCTGTGCGGTAACGTAGTTGAGTGCGCGTGCCGCATCCAGCAACGTCAGGCTATCGGCGATCTTGAAGCTCACCGCCTCGAATTGGCGAATCTTTTTTCCGAATGCCCGTCGTCGATCGGCATAGCGTGCCGCAATCTCGATTCCGGTACGTCCCATTCCCACCGCCGCTCCCGCCGATGTCATTCGCTCGGGGATCATCATTTGGTTAAATACCGCCGTGCCATTGCCTATCGCCGCTTCACCGCCGAGTACGTTCTCTACCGGTACGGGAACGTTCTTGAACACGATCCTGCCGGTGCCGCCGCCGCGTGTACCCATCAACCCGTAGCTGTGAGCTACTTTTATCTCGGGGCTGCGTTCGACCAAAAATGCGGTCATCGCTTTTTTCGGATCGGCGATGCCTTCGACTTTACCATAGATCAGAAACAGGTCGGCGCCTTCCGCGCCCACTACGAACCGTTTTTGCCCGGTGAGATAAAACGTATCCCCCTCCCGGCGGGCGCGGGTGGAAGCGGCAAAAAAGTCCGATCCACCGCGGGGCTCGGTCAATCCTTCCGCGACGCCGAGCGTTCCGGCAATCATCGGTTTAAGATATTTTTCTTTTTGCGTCTCCGTGCCGAATTTGTCGATCGCTTCGCCGATAATCGATACCAGCGAGTAGAGGCAGCCCAGCGCCGTACCCAGCACGCCGACCTCTTCCAGTGCCACCATTTCCGCCGTCCACGGCAAGCCGCTACCACCGTATTTCGGGTCGAAGCGTAACCCGAGTACACCTTGCCGTCCGGCTTGTTCCAAAAACTCCTGCGGGTAGCGCAGCTTGTCGGCATCCATATCGAGGAGTAGTTGACGCGGAATCGAGGCGACGAATTGCTGCATTTTTGCGCGTAGTTCCAGGTCATCATTGCTCAACATGGCTTGAATGGACATTGATTCTCTCCGATGCAGTTTGGGGCCTCGATGAGGCCGGGGCGGATAACCCGCTGTGGGAAGGGACTGATCCGGCGGCGAGTGTTCACAACGGTTCGTCGGCTCAAGCGAAGATGAACTTCCGAACCATTAAATTATAGGCTTTTCCCGGGGGAAGGAGGCGGGGTTTACCCTTTCTTGCCCCATCCCGTGGATGTTCCCGAATACGGCCCGGATGCGGCAATACCGGAGACGGAAAATTGCGTGCCGCCGTAATGGAACGGTTGAACGATCCCGGCGGGACGCAGAAAACGATCCGCCCGGGCGGGTTTTAACGGCGCGGGTCAACGATGCCGCCAGGTGCCGCCCGCTCGCTGGGGGCCTTGGCGTGGATGCGCTGTGGCGATCACGGTGGCGCTGTTGCCTTGATGGATAATGAACGCCGGTTCAGTAAGCCATGGTGCCGGCATGAAAGCCTGGGTTGCCGTTTCGTTCTCGATTGCCGTGATGAGCCACGCCGGGGAGCGCGCGTACAAGGAAGGCCCTGGCGGCGGGAGAGTTCCTGGAAGCGGCTTTTGACCACGCAGCCCCGGTGAGGCCGGGGCGTTTTGCCCCGGATAACGAGTAATGAAATGACTGCAAAAGAAAGAATCGCCCAGGCTTCAATGAGGCCGGGGCGTTTTGCCCCGGATAACATGATAAATACCGCCATCCCGCCCTCTTTCCGCGCGCGCTTCAATGAGGCCGGGGCGTTTTGCCCCGGATAACGCACCACGCGGTAGGCGTGGGAACGCGAAACATGCAGCTTCAATGAGGCCGGGGCGTTTTGCCCCGGATAACCTCAATTAACCAAGATAAAGAAAGATTGATAGAAAGCTTCAATGAGGCCGGGGCGTTTTGCCCCGGATAACTACTCATTTCATCGATGAGTGCCTGACCTATGCCTATCGCTTCAATGAGGCCGGGGCGTTTTGCCCCGGATAACACTTTTAGCTTGCAGACGGGAGACAGGTATGAAATCTGCTTCAATGAGGCCGGGGCGTTTTGCCCCGGATAACGCGTCCGGACGAGGTAGCACGGCTCGTGCTACGCTGGCTTCAATGAGGCCGGGGCGTTTTGCCCCGGATAACCAGTCATGGCGTTCTACCATTACCCACGCACGATCAGCTTTAATGAGGCCGGGGCGTTTTGCCCCGGATAACCGCCTCGGACGCGGTAATTGCAACAGCCACCCCCCATGGAGCTTCAATGAGGCCGGGGCGTTTTGCCCCGGATAACCGCCTCATAGGCCATACACGGTGAGCGGCACATTGCGCGGCTTCAATGAGGCCGGGGCGTTTTGCCCCGGATAACGCCCGTACGCGGGCCCGAGCGCGACCGCGTGCTTGGGGCTTCAATGAGGCCGGGGCGTTTTGCCCCGGATAACAAAAGCCACGCGCGCAAAAAGCCACGCGCGCGATAGCTTCAATGAGGCCGGGGCGTTTTGCCCCGGATAACCTTATGTTCAGCGTCGTACAGGAATCCGTTAGCGTAGCTTCAATGAGGCCGGGGCGTTTTGCCCCGGATAACGTATAAACGCGGCGCTAAATGCCGGGGGGCTATCTTGCTTCAATGAGGCCGGGGCGTTTTGCCCCGGATAACATGGCGTCCCGCAAGGCGCCCGTTACGGCGCCTTGTGCTTCAATGAGGCCGGGGCGTTTTGCCCCGGATAACCAGTGGGTGTTGTGTAGGGGAAAGCGGCGTCAAAATAGCTTCAATGAGGCCGGGGCGTTTTGCCCCGGATAACCGGGTGGAATTCGTCTCGGTCTTCGCGCAAGCTCAAGCTTCAATGAGGCCGGGGCGTTTTGCCCCGGATAACATGCACATTCTGGCACGATGTAGCTATATTCCCCAGGCTTCAATGAGGCCGGGGCGTTTTGCCCCGGATAACGATTATTAAGCCCGCCAGAAGGACTGGCGAACTGAAGCTTCAATGAGGCCGGGGCGTTTTGCCCCGGATAACACAGGAGATATGGCAATGAAACATCAATATGCAGTCGCTTCAATGAGGCCGGGGCGTTTTGCCCCGGATAACCGGCTGAACTAGTAGGCATGCGGTGGGTGGGAGAAGCTTCAATGAGGCCGGGGCGTTTTGCCCCGGATAACAGCAGCGCACGGCCGCCATCCGCGCAATGCGGGGGCGGCTTCAATGAGGCCGGGGCGTTTTGCCCCGGATAACAGTCCCCTTGGTGGCCACTGATTATAAACATAAATTCCAATGTCTTGCGAGCGCTGTGCTCGTAAGGCCGGATTTGGACTGAGTGCAAGGATGTGAGCGAGTGTATCCATAGATAATCACTTGTTTTAAAAGAACTTGTTTGACTGCGAGCGCTCGCCGGGTTTGCTGTTACCATCCAAGCGCTCGCAACGACTCGGCAGATCAAACGATGATGGGCTCGCGAACCATAGGATTATAGGCCTTTCCCAGGCTGATGAGGCGGGGGGTGATCTCTTGTGCATCACCGAGGTCGAGCAGGATGATGTGATCGTGCCCGTGGAGGATGATTAGTTCCAGATCTGAAATCAGTTCAGCATGGCGGCGCCGCGAGAGTCGACACTGAAAAACGGATAGTTGCAGCCATTCGCCGTAACCACGCATAAGTTTGAATACGCGCCGGCCCCGTTTGGGGTCGGCAATGTCGTAAGTGACGATATAGAGATGTTCGGACATGGCTCACCTGGTACGAAATTCGGGGTATTCGGGTATATCTCCCAGCAGGTAACGCCCCAGGAGGCGGGCCTGCAATTCCATCAACCGCCGATAGCTCACGGCATAACCGAATAGGGGATGGGTGATCTCGTGGCTGAGGCGGCGTTCGAAGGCGGCCAGGAAGCGTTTGCGCCCATCGGGAGTGAGCGCGACGCTACCGGCGGCGGCGATGAAATCGCTGGGGCGTATTTCGCCGTTGTTGATGGTTTGGATGACGACGGAGTCGGCGATGAGGGGGCGGTAGGCTTCCATCAGGTCCAGGGCCAGCGCAGGGCGACCGTAGCGCGGCTGGTGATAAAAACCGCAATATGGGTCGAAACCGACGGCGCTTAGGGTGACGGTCCAGGAGCGGACGAGCACGGCGTAGGCGAAAGAGAGCAAGGCGTTTACGGGGTCGCTTGGGGGGCGGCGATTGCGAGTGGTGAAATCGAAGGTGTAGCTGCCGGTGTTGGGTTGTTTGATCAGGTGAGGAAAGGCGGCGAAATAGCGGGCGGCGGCGGCCCCTTCGAGGCCAAGCAACATCGGCAGATCGGCGGCACGGGTTACGTTGGCAGCGTCGCGTTTGAGCAGCGCGAGGATCTGTTCGGGCTTTTCCGCACCGCGCCAGTTGCGGCGCAAAAGAGTACGGCAGTTGAGGATTTTCGCGGCGATGAATTGCCTGGCCAGGCGCAGGCAGGTGTGGGGTTCGAAGCTGGCCCGGTATTGCGCAGCGCGCAGCTCGATATTCTTGTGGCCGGTGCCGATGGTGTGGCCGAGAAACCAGCCGCCGTAGCTATACCAGGAAACCGGAATACCCCGGGCCATTAATTCGTGCAGAGTAGGGGTGGTGACATAGATGTTACCCATGAGCACAAGCTGGGAGGTATCGATCAACCGTGCCGTTTGAACCTTGTGGTCGTCGATGCTGATTTCCAGGGTTTCCCCGCGTTTGGCCACCTTGGCATGATGGGCCTGGACATAAATGGGGAGCGCCTCGTTGCGGGCGACGGCCAGCGGACGAGGTTCGGTCCGCTGATACTTGAGAAACTGCACTTCATCGGGTAGGCAGATGCCGACCAATGAGCAACGCGGGCATTTGGGGCTGTCTTCGAGCGGCTCGGGCGTTTGCCCACCGATGGCAATAAGGCGAAGACCATCTATGGCGTTATGGGTCAGGGCGCGCAGCTCAGCGTCGAATTCGATGCGTACGCGATCCTTGCTTGCAACGTAGTAGAGGATGCCTTGGCAACAGGTGTAACCGTGTTCTTCTAGAATCATTCCCTGAATGCAGAGTTGCACGCGCTCGGGATCGTAGGCGCCGTGGGCAACGTGCGGGCGCTTGCCGCGCTTGTAATCCACCGGCGTGACGGAGTCGGCATCACCCTCGATGAGGTCCATCTTGGCGATCAGGCCAAGGCGGTTGGATGAGAGGGTGATGGAGCGGGCGTGAATAGGGGTGGTTTCGTCCAGGGTCCCGGAGGGTGGCAGATCGCCACCGGGCTTGTCGACGCGGCGATGCTTGAAGCGGCCATCGACGGTATCGGCCGAATCGGCCCACTCCCCCTGCACCCATTCGAGATAGGCCAGGCGCGGGCAGTATTGATATTCGTTGACCATACGCGCCGGCATCAGCGGCAGGTCGCCGGAGAGTTCCGGAAACGGCAGAGGAAGCTCGGGTTGTTGATCGTCCATGGCTTTATCCTCACTAACCCATTGAATGGAGATACGTCCTTTACCTTCGGCTTAATCTCTGGATTCATGAGTCGGTGACACCGCGCCCGCGGCGAGGCGACGAACCAGCAGTTGCGGTTTATGCCTACTAGGGGGTCGCGGAAGCTTTTTGTTGCGGTTCATTTCGCTCACCGCAACCCACCTGCCCCATGAAGCGCAGGGGGCCGCAACGCCCTGCCCGGATTGGGCGTTGCGGAGTGGATATTCCAGGTTGTTAAAGAGCAGAGAAAAACAATTGAATCTGTCGCGCTTAACGGGATTGCTTATGGGGGGGTCAGGAGATGGCGGGATCAGATTGCCACGGCACGAACAACCCCAGGCCGAAATGGCAACCGAAACCCAAGGCCAGCGGTCCGGGAATCGGTTCGGGGAAGGTCAATTGCCAAAAGCTACCATGACGGTCAGACTGCACCAAGCCACGGCGTGTGCGAAAGCGGTGGAAGTGAAGGCCATACATGGTCACGTTACTCCATGCCGCAAGAGAACAAGCCGCCACCGAAATGCATCGTCTTGCCCAGCAACACGGGACCTGGCACAGCCACTCTGAACTGCAATAGCAAATCCGTGCCTTTGCCCTCCACCGCTAGCGGCACAGGTAACTGTCGGCGCTGTACTTCTAGCAGCACATCGTCGTTCATGGAGTCGCGGCCGTTTCGCTTCGCGTGGCGCGTGGGCGTATAGGGTGTGGCCGTCGTCCATACGTCGGATGCGGCAAACAGCGGGTCGGCATCGGCGTCGATATCCACCCGTTCCAGCTTTAGCTTGCCGGTGCGCCCTGCACGCAATTCGCGGAAATCGGCCAGTGCGCGTTCCAGCGTGTCCAGGTGGTCTCGCTCCTTTTTGAACGGATGCCGGTGTTCAATGACATGCGGAGCAATCAAAAGCAGGCGTTGACGCGCCAAGTCGGGCACGTAGGCCATGTGGACGTGATCGCCGCTCCGAGCTGTGGAACCATCGGCTTCGTGACCAGTAAAGAACACGGGGAGTTGACTCTGTGCGCCGATTTTGGCCTGCACTCGCGCCATCACGGCGCGGCGCAGGGCGCGCGCCAGTTGCAAAGGTTCGGCGTCGGGATGCAAGCCATCCATAATGCTGAAGGCCAGCACGCCTTCCACTTGTGGAACCGGAGCCATCAAGCCCAGGCCGCCGTAACGACCGTTGCCCAGCAGCAGCGGCCCGGAGGTGGGTTGGGCAAATTCGATTTCCACGTGCCAAAGCTGGTGTTTGGAAAAGCGCGTGCCGGCGGCGAAGGTTTCGGCGCGTTCGCCCTTGGCATAGAAGGGTTCGCGCTGCACGCGAATACCAGTCACCTTTTCACGCCGGCCGGCATGCCGCAGCGCTTGTATAACAGCGTGGCAGGCGTATTGCTGTTCATCGGTACGCTCCCTGCCGGTCTTGGCTTCCTCGTGCAATCTAGCGGGATCAATACGCCGCCGCGCCGCCTTTTCCGGCAGCGCCAGCGGAGTTACGCTGTACCACACGCGCGACGCCTTGTTTTTCCCAATGCCGTAGTGCGACAGCATGGAATCGTCACCCGCTCTCACCAGTTCGACCGGTGAGGACAGTACTTCACCGGTTTCTTTGTCGTGCACGGGCGCTGTGACTTCCAGGCCTGCAAAGCCCCAGGCCACATCATCGGCGCGGATCGGGCAATCCGGCGGCACTTCCACCAGCACGCGGCGGATACCACGGTCGGCATGGGGATGGCCGATGGACGGCAGCGGAATGATGCGGATGCGCAACGTCTTGTCGGCTTCGGTGGCGTTGCGGCCGATCAGCACCTTCTCCACCACGCCACTGCCATTGAAATACGGATCAAGCTTGGCGTATGCGCCGTCGCGCAACGTCCGTACAAGCTCTGCCGCGCTCGCTAACGGCCAGGGCGCAAAGGGTGCGCCGGGTGCGGTGGTACGCCGCATCTCGAACAACAGTCGTGCCGCCGGGCTGTTGTAAGCCACGGCGCGAAAATGCGGCTTGGGCGCGTTGGCGAATTCTGTCCGGATTTTTCGTCCATCCTTGACATGGCGAAAGCGCATGGCATTGGCTTTATGGCGTGTTTCCAGGCTGGCAAGCGAACCGGAGTCAGGGCAATCCAGTGCCAAACCCATGCCGCCTTGTGATGGGCGATAGATGGCGCCAGGATAGCCGCTCAGTTGTTCTTCTGCCCTTTTTGCATCTATCAACTCGCCAACCGCCCAAGACATATCCACGCCACGACCAAGCTGATAGAGGCCATTGGCGATGTCGCAGATGCACTTGGCCTGGCTCTCGTCGCCATCGAAGCGCCAGACGTAAAGCAGCGGCACGGTGGCATCGAACAGACGGGGGCGGATATGTTTGATGGCACTGCGAATCTTGCCTATCTTCCGAAGATCTCCACCGACCTTCGATGCATCCATGTCATTGTTTGGGACATACATCTTAAAATCTGGCTGTCCAAGAAGCGCTGCGGGCGCGGCAATGGTTGGTACGTCAAGATTTTCCAGCCACTTCAGCGCCTCGCGTTTGGCGTCGTCAAGACCAAGCCGAGACCGTGCCGCTGCCGCCACCAGCGCTTGGAACAAACGCGCCGGCGCTGGCGGCCAGTCGCCCGCGCCGTGGTAGCGACCGTCGTGGAAGCGAACGGAGATGATGAGGGTACGGGTCATGATGCAGCGGCTTCTTCTTCAACCTTTTTCGACAGCAGTTCCTTTGCTTTTTTGACGTTGAATGCGTATTCCAAGACAAGTTTCCCGTCCTCGTCTTTTGGCCATTTCTCTTTGAAGTGCTCGGCTGCATTTGTTGCCAGCTTCACAAGATCATCATGCCCCGGAAGCTTGACATGGCTCGGTTCACCGCGACGAGGAACCTGCATCCATACGTCTTCCGTATCGGCGTAGCGCAGGAAACAACCTTCGCGTAGAAACAGATCGAGTTCAGTGGTTGCGGCGAGCAAGGCCAAACATAGCAGATACTTTCGAAGCCGCGATGTTTCCGTCTCATTCCCGCCACGCAATGCTCGCAGTGCAACGAGGTTGATCGTGACATTGCGCTCGATTGGCCCTTTCGCAAGTACGCCGCCAAGAACCCGGGCCTCCGGGTTGGGAGCACCATTCACGAAATGCGGCATCTTGTCGGTTCGAAACGTAGACGGAGCATCTGCCAGACCAGCGACGGATAACTTTGTTCTGTCTTTCTTTTTGCTCTCTTCTTCTAGAGCCCTTTGGTCATCTTCATCAAGCGCCTTCCAGACAGAATTGAATTGCGCCGCATTGTGTAAAACATCCACATCCCATGCGCGAATGACTGCGCGCACAAGCCGTGGCCGCTTTTCGCCCGTGCCATCACGTGAATCCCAAACGCCGAACAGCAGTGAGGTTGGAGCCACGGCGCACAATGGCCAGGCGTTGCCATGGTGGTTCAGGGCCACAAAGGCTGGATCAATGAACTTGCGAAGCTCAGGCGTGGCCTTCACGACCGCGTCGGCGCTGCGATGTGCCAGGTCGAGCAGCGACTGCCGCCTTTCGTATTTCTCGCCATCCTTTTCCTTGACGTTCAGGATGATCTCAATTTGCGGCACCAATGCGGCCAGCGGGTTCAGTTCCTCGCCCCTGTCGTTCTTGCCCGTGGACTTGAACAGCGGCTCCATACGGTTGGCTTGCGAACCCACGCTGTCGATGGTCGCTACCTTGGTGCCATCGGACAGGGTGTCGATGTTGTAGCCGATATCCGCGTAGGTCGGCGGAAAGATTATGCCGCCTTCGCCTTCCACAGGCAGTAGCTTCTGTTTCAAATGCAGGGCGACAGGGCCGTTCGGATCGGTGGCCCATTGGTCGAGCAGTTCGGTGGTGATGGTGATTTCAGCGGCGCTCATAGTACGTTCTCCTGTTGGGCGAAAGTGACAATTTTGTTCTTACCCGATAGGGCAAGCTCGAAATGGAAATGTCTGGTCGGAAGAAAAGGAATTCCGCCTTGGAATGCCACGCGCGCCAGAATGACGGGCAGTAAGCCGCCCCACGCGCAATAGCGCACTTGCCGGATGCCGAACTCAGCGGGTCGTGTGTGTTCTAGACCGGAGGCCGCGAGCAGATGCACCAGTGGCGATGCAGCCACGCCGTGTTTTTGCATATTCGGTGAATACCCGGCATCCAACGCTGTCCACGCGCCACGCGGATCGAAATTGAAGCTGCCTCCGAGCGGCGTCAGTACGTCGAAAGGCCTTGCCACGAGATCGCTCTGCCTTTCACTCCACAAATGTGCAAGTCCTTTGTATTTTAGATCGCCTTGCGTTTGGTTCTTCTTGGGTTTCTCGCGTACGCCACTTAGCATCGTGTGGACAATGCGTTCGGCAGAACGGTTTCCGGAATACAGCTTGAAGGTGTTGCGCGATGAGCCATCTGCCCAGTGGCTTACTTCCACGCTTGGCTTGCCTTGTGCGAACAATCGCACAGGCAAAGACAAGGCGTCGGATTTTTTGGCAGGAAAAACGTCCGAATATTCGAGTTGCCCGGTCACGGCGTCATCCTCCGCCTCCTTGTCCGCATCGTCCTCTCCTTTGGCCTTCTTCTTGGGTGGCTCGGTGTAACCGACCGGCATGACGCGATTCACGGTAGCGTCAGCAAGAAACCTCAGCACGGCTTCCACCGGCTCTTGGTCACCCGCCGTCGATAGATGAAACCGGGTCTGCTGCGCATCACTCCAGTCAAACTTCGCCTCGGCATCGCCTAGCAGCACATCGGCCAGTTCCATGAAGCCGAGGCAGGCGAACACCTGACCGGGGTTGAACAAGTCCACGGGGATTTTGGATTCAGCCATCAGTTCTTCTCCCTCTTGTCGTTGTCGCGCGAGGCCTGCACGTCGGCGGCGCGCAGCAGCGCCTCCCACCAGGCTAGGCCCCAAGGACCCCAGCGTTTTTGTAATCGCGCAAAGCGCAGGGCCACTTCGCGGGCGCGCTCTTCCAGTGCGGAGGGTGGCGCATCTTCGCAGCCAGCAGTGGCGATCAAGGGCCGCGCATAGCCGTGATGTGCAGCGACCAGATGCAGGGCAAGGTCTTGCAGTTTTCCCGGGAGCTGTTTGAAACCTGCGTCGTCCTTCGCATCCGGCAGCGAACCGAATTCATGGCGGTAACCGCCCAGCACGGCCTGGTTGATGGGGCCGCGCGTTTTGGCTAGTGGTCCGTCGATTTTAAACTTCTTCGCGTCGCGTTCGGCGCGGAAAGCGCGTTGCCAGTTGCCGGCGCGCTTACCTTCGTCATGCAGCCGCGCGGCGGTGGCCAGCATGGTGGTGTAGTCGTCCGGCAAGCCTAGCCGCTTGCCGATCTCTTCGGCGCGCTTCGCCGCATAACACAGGTGTTTGGCCAGCGCCTGCGGCCGCCCTTCGGCGCGGTCGTTCTCGGTATTGGAGGTGTCGCGCCATTTCTGGATGGAAAGCCAGCGCGTGGCTTCGCCGTCGTCGTTGCGTTTCAAGTCAAAGCGAAGGCTTTCGCGCCAGTCGTCATCTTTCTTTTCTTCCATGGCTTCATCGCTTTCTTCGCTTCGTTCAAGTACACGAAAGCTGATGACGGGGACTGAAATTGTCCTTTTCTTGTCTTTTGCGGATATGAGTATGGGAGGGAGCCATTCGTTGCCATCGTCCGTGGTTGGCGATGCATCATTGGAATTATCTTTTAGCAGGCCGTCGTTCATGCCGCCGAAGCGGGCATCCATGACCAAGACTTGGCCGTATGCCGTTTTCGGCAATGAATCTAATGGGTTAGAGTCCCATCAAAGGAGTTATCCGTATGCCTTTGTAGCACCGGGAAGCAGCGTATGAGTAATCATGGGTTGTAAGTTTCCCAAGTACA
>JALUYA010000002.1 GCA_027018875.1 Gammaproteobacteria bacterium | reverse complement strand
TCGCCGCCGCCTCGATCAGCCCCGGGCTCTCCAGCCCCTCGACTACCACCCGGGCGCCCGCCTCGTGGGCCAGGTCGGTCATGCGCCCGATGAATCCGAGCACCCGCAGCGGGTCAACCATGGCGTTACGCACCAATCCCTGGTCAATCTTGACCTCCACGAAGGGGATCTGGCGCAGCCGTACCAGGCTCGAGTGCCCGCTTCCCAGGTCATCTTGGGCGAACTCCACGCCCAGTTCGTGCCACGGCGCGAGCATCGATTCAACCGAGCCGGACTGCTGCAACGCTTCGGTCTCGAGGATCTCCACCGTAAGTGGATGCCCCGCGGGCAGAGGCCGGGCGGCCAGCGCCCGGCGGGTCGCCTCGAGGTAGCGCGGCTCGGCCAGGCCCCGCGGCGGCAGGTTGAGGCTCATGCCGGTGACCAGCCCCAGGCTCCGCCATGCATTGAGGGCTTGAAGGGCTTGCTCAATGCCGAGCCGATACAGGGTATAGAGGTCCTCGTGGCCGAAGGCGGGTAAAAACCGCTCCGGGGTAAACCAGCTCCCGCCCTCGCGCAACCGCGCCAGCGCTTCGACCTTGAGCAGGCTCCCCCGCTTCAGATCCACCACCGGTTGGTAGAGCATCTCGAGCCCCTCCGTGGTAAGGAGGCGGCGGTAGCGGCGCCGCTCGGGCGTGGCCTGCACCCGGGGGGCCTGGCGCAGGCGCTCGAGCCCGAGCGAGAGTACCCGCTGCAGGTGCTCGAGCAGCGAGCGCTGCGCTGTGCCGGTATAGCCGCCGGGATAGGAGGAGTAGATCAGGAGCAAGGCCACCGGGGCGTCCTTGACGCGTAGCGGCACCGCCGCCAGGGAGCGAATCCCGAGACTTTGGGCCAGCTCTTGCCAAGGGGCAAGGCGAGAATCGGTGGCGTAATTCATTGCGTGGCAGATTTCGCCGCTACGCCAGGCCTCCCCACCCGTCGCCCGACCCTCGCGATGCTCGGAATCGATGCGAATGGGCGGAATCTCTCCCGCCTCGAGCAGCTTAAGATAATGCCGGAAGGGTTCGCCGGCGACCGCCTCGTATTGCAGCACCCCCGCGGGATCGGGCCGGGCGATGGTGGCCGCCGCAACCTCTTCCAGCCCGAGCAGGGCGAGCACCGCCCCTTCGATCAGGTCGGCATAGCATTCGCCATGCCAGGCCAACTCCTCGATCGCGTCCCGAACCTGGTCGCGGGCGCGCTCGACTTCGGCGTAGCCTTCAAGTTCGAATGCGGTCTCCCGGGCCAGGCGCCGGGCAAGCACCGGCTGGGCGAGGCGCAGGCGCAGCGGCTCGCGCGCAAACACATCCTGCAGCCCGTCCAGCCACAAGCCGTAGCTCTGAATCAGCCAGGGGCGATCTACCCCCACGGCGGCATGGATCCGTCCCAGGCGCCGGGAGGCCTCCCGGTGGGCCGGCTCCTCGAGCTCGGGATCGGTGATAAACTCCAGATGCTGCTTTTGCTTGCCCTTGAGCCGGGCGAGCTCCTCGGAACCGAGCGCCTCGATCAGGGCCGCCGGGCCCGGCTCGCGGGCCAGCCCGGCGTAGAAGCTCTCGACAAACCGCTCGCTTACCGCCCTCAGCGGAGCCCGCAACGGGGCCAGGCGCCGCGCCGCCCCCGCCCCATAGGTGGGCACGCTCTTCGCCCCCGCTTCCGCTCCCCACTCCCCCCCTCGCGGCTCTTCCACCTCGCCGGCCAGCATCCACCACTCCGCCTCGCTGCGCTCCCCCTTGCGGGCCTTGGCCCGGTACAGCGCCTGGTCGGCCAGGCGCAGTAACGCCCCCGGCGTCTCGCCCCCCTCGCTCAACGGATATAGCGCCAGCCCCAGGCTGGCGCGCAGCCGTACCCGCTCGCCGGCTACCTCGATCGGCGCCTCGAGCGCCCGGCGCAGCCGCTCGAGCGTCGGCTCGATCGCCTCGGGGGCCGGCAGATCCTCAAGCAGGATCACAAACTCATCCCCCCCAACCCGGGCCACGGTGTCCGCCCCACGCAAACTCTCGCGTAATCGCTCCCCCAGCCGCTTGAGCGCCTCATCCCCGGCATCATGCCCACGCCGATCGTTGAGCGGCTTGAAGTCATCCAGGTCCAGCAAACCTACCGCCAGCAACGTCTCCCGCCGCCCCGCCGCCGCCAGCGCCCGCTCCAGCTGCACCTCCAGCCCCCTCCGGTTGGCCAGCCCCGTCAGCGGGTCAGTGTGCGCCAGGCGCGATAGCCGATCCCGCTCGGCAGCGAGCCCATGGGTTTTCGTTTCCAACCGCGCGGCGAGTTCCGCCTTCTCCTGCGCAAGATGCAGGCTGGCGAGCATATCGGCACGGATCTGGTGCCCGATAACGAGAATCATCAAGCAGAACACTATGACTAGAATTCCGAGCGCAAGGTAGTTGGATCCCCCGCTCGCAAATAATATTCCGGCCAACGGCAAGGTTTCCGGTACCAGGAAAAAAATGGCACAGGTACGGCTCGGCGCCCCCGCAGCGATACTCCCGGCGCCGATACCGGCAATCACCATAACGATGATGGCCTGAAAATCGGTTGCTATGAAGGGGAAGAACCCCGCGAGAGATCCCCAGGCGAGCCCCCCCGCGAGACAACCGAGGCCATAGAGTCGCTCCCAGCGTACCGGTTTGGAATCGCCCTTTCCCTTTGTCCGTCGACGAAAAATCGCAATGAGCCCGAAGCGTAGGGCGGACACCCCGGACTGAACCATGAGCCAGGCGCCGACCCAAATGGGCGGTGCAACCTGCCATAATATGGCGGCGCTGACTAGCGCCACCACGAGACTGGCCGCAAGCGCCTTAGGACCGCGTACATACAACTGGCGAATGCGCTCGGCTTCTATCCCCGGATATTGATTTACCCGAATGTGGTTTACCAAATCACCCCTTCCCGTATGCCTCACTATCATCCGGCAAAGCTTGTGCTTGTCCTGAAATAATTCATATCCTTAGCTACTATACCAAGCGCTACGGCTCGACTCTTGAAAATCCTCCAAACCCAAATTTCAGCGGTATCGGGATATGGCCAGAGCTTTTGTTACTCCAGAGCTAACCCGGATGATCCACCGGCACACAAGGCGATTCATTGCCTTAGCCAAGTGGTAATATACCGAAGCGTGGGAACTCTCCCGGCGAGAAAAGGTGAGTATAAAATTAAATAATCAAACACTTGGCTGGCAGCAATTCCCATTGCTATTATCGTCATGTCAGGCTACCGCGCACTACCGGCAAGATCCGTGATGGAGCCTGGAATGCGCCGCTCCCAGGAAAGTCGGCTCGCAAAATTCGGCTAAACCGCCAACCGTACTTATCAGCCTATTCAAAGCAGCCGAATCCGGCCGAGTTATTTTCTCAATTATAATTTATGGTTTTTTTGCCGCAGAATCAACACCACCGCGACCGTCGATACCCCGCCTGTTGCGGTCATCAAACAGGGATTTTCTATGGATCCAACCAGCGCAACCACGAATACTCCGCAATTCGCCCTCGATCCGGGCCTCGCCAAAGAGGTCGAGAAGCGGCGCACCTTTGCAATCATTTCTCACCCCGACGCCGGCAAGACCACACTGACCGAAAAACTGCTCCTGTTCGGCGGTGCAATCCAGTTGGCCGGTACCGTCAAGGCCCGGAAAAGCCGTCGCCATGCCACCTCCGACTGGCTGGAGGTAGAGAAACAGCGGGGCATTTCGGTGGCAAGTTCAGTCATGCAGTTTCCCTACCGGGATCATGTGATCAACCTGCTCGACACCCCGGGGCACCAGGATTTCTCCGAAGACACCTACCGGGTACTCACCGCGGTCGATGCCGCTCTGATGGTCATCGACGCCGCCAAGGGCGTCGAGGCCCAGACTATCAAGCTGTTGGAGGTTTGCCGCATGCGGGCAACACCGGTAATCACCTTCATCAATAAAATGGATCGCCAGGTGCGCGAACCACTCGTGTTGCTCGATGAAATCGAATCGGTGCTGGGCATGGACTGTGCCCCCGTCACCTGGCCGGTCGGCATGGGTAAACACTTCGGCGGCGTTTACGATCTCGGGAACGATCGGATTCTTCGCTTCCGCCCCGGGGAGGATCGCGCGAACAGTTTATCGGAGCAAATCAAGGGGCTCGACAACCCCCTCCTCGATCGGCTGTTTCCTCAGGATGCACCCGCCCTGCGCTCGGAGATCGAGTTGATTCGTGGTGCCGGAGAGGGCCTGGATATCGCGGAATTTCTTGCCGGCCGGCAGACACCGGTCTTCTTCGGTTCGGCAATCAACAACTTCGGTGTCCGGGAAGTGCTGGACGCCCTGGTCGGCTGGGCGCCGGCACCCCAACCGCGTGATGGTGGAATCCGCAAGGTCTATCCCCAGGAGCCTTGCTTCAGCGGGATCGTATTCAAGATCCAGGCCAACATGGATCCCCAGCACCGTGACCGGATCGCCTTCGTGCGTATCTGTTCCGGGCGTTACCAGCCCGGATTAAAGCTCAAGCACCTGCGCAGCGCCAAGGAACTTCGCATCAGTAACGCCAGCACCTTCATGGCTCAGGAACGGCACCGGCTCGATACCGCCGTTGCCGGTGATATCATCGGCATCCACAATCACGGGCAGTTACGAATCGGCGACATCCTCAGCGAAGGCGAGCCGCTCCACTATGCGGGAATTCCGCATTTCGCCCCGGAGATTTTCCGCCGGGTGCGCCTGCGCAATCCTCTGCGTGCCAAGCAGTTGCACCGGGGCCTGCTTCAGCTTGGCGAAGAGGGCCTGGTCCAGGTTTTTACCCCTATCAGCGGCGGAGACGCCATCCTGGGTGTAGTCGGCACACTCCAGTTCGATGTAGTCGTAGGCCGCCTGGCAACCGAGTACCGCGTCGAGGCCGAATTCGCAGCGGTCGCCATCCATACCGCCCGCTGGATCGAGGCCGAAGACCCCGCCACGTTAGCCAAATTCCGGATCGACAATGCGCACCGCCTCGCCACCGACACCTCGGGCGCCCTTGCCTTTCTGGCCCCCAGCGCCGCCGTCCTTGCGGTCACGCAGGAGAAGTGGCCACAGATCCGGATGCATGCAACCCGGGAATTCTCTCCGTCCCCACTGGGCTGACCCGGCACGAATCCGGCTCTCAACTTTGCCCCCTGCCCTACTCGAACCGCCCGGAGATTTCCCCGGAACTCTGTTCGCATGGTTACCCTTACCGACCCGCCCAACAGAGCTTGATAGACTAGGGACACCCTACCGGTAAGAGGAATGATGCACGAAACGGTTCTGGTCACCGGCGCCTCGTCCGGAATCGGGCGGGAATTTGCCAGGCTGTTTGCCGCCGCCGGTAGCAACCTGATCCTGGTGGCGCGAAGAGAGGAGCGCCTGAGGGCGCTTGCCGACGAATTAAAGCAAAGCTCCAGAACTGGCTGTACAATCATTCCCGCCGACTTATCCCGTGCCGGTGCCGGCGCGGAAATCGCCCAGCGCCTCGGCGAGGTAAACGTTGATATTCTCGTCAATAACGCCGGATTCGGCGCCATGGGCCGGTTTGAGAAACTGGACCACGAGCGGCAGATGGAGATGATCCGGGTCAACGTTGCGGCGCCGACCGAGCTGGCACGCCGATTTCTTCCGGGTATGATTGCGCGGGGGCACGGCGGCATCCTTAATGTGGCCTCCACGGCCGCCTTTCAACCCGGCCCCGGCATGGCCGTTTACTTCGCCACCAAGGCCTACCTGCTCTCGCTCAGCGAGGCGCTGCACGAGGAGGCTCGCGGCAGCGGCGTAACCATCACCTGCCTGGCGCCCGGGGTGACCGTGACCGAATTCCTGGATGCAGCCGGGATCGACGGCCGCTCGGTATATCGCTTCGGGGCGATGAGCGCGGCCCGGGTCGCTCGCGTCGCTTACCGGGGTTTTCGGCGTGGCCGTGCCCTGGTTGTGCCCGGTATGCACAACCGGCTGGGGGTCGTGCTCACGCGCTTTATACCGCGCCGGCTGCTGCGCCGCCTGCTCGGCTCGGTCATATTGAAAATGGGTGAAGAATGCGGGAAACACTAAATCCGCAATTTACCCGCTTCCACTCCCACTATATTCCGGAACGATCTCTCCCCGGCGGATTTTTGCCATGCCGGGCTTCCCGGTAGCGGGATAAGTGTCCTCGCTACACCCCTAAATTACACATAAAAAACGCACCTTCCGGGTGGCGGAGGCTATTGCGGTTGATCGGAATAGTTGGGTCCGGCCTTAGCCCCAGGACCGGAGAGTGTGGCGTCACGACCCCGATTCGTCCTGCCCGGGGACGGTTGGCGCGATTATTTCCGGCGCGGTGAGCGGCCGGGTTTCGACGGTAACGGGGGCCAGCGATTCAATCTCCCTGTCGGCGGATACGGCGCGAAGATCGCGGAACTTGCGGGCACTGGGCAGAACCCGGCGCTCCAGGGTGCCGACGGAGCTGTTGTAGGCGTCCACGGCCTGGTTCAATCGGCTGCCGACCCTGCTCCAGTGCTCGGCCAGGGTGGCAATGCGTTCATAGAGTTCTTTACCGAGTGCGGCGACCTCGATGGCGTTCTGAGTCATGGCCTCCTGGCGCCAACCGTAGGCGACGGCCTTGAGCAGGGCGATGAGGGTGGTCGGACTGGCCGGTATCACCCGGTTTTCGGCACCGTATTCGATCAAGGTCGGGTCTTGCGTCAAGGCCGCTGAAAAAAAGGCTTCACCGGGGACGAACAGCACCACGAACTCAGGGCTGGGGTCGAACTGCTCGAAGTAGCTTTTGCGACCCAGTTGGGTGATGTGGTTCTTGACCTGCTGGGCGTGGTGGGCCAGGGCCGCCTGGCGGGTGGTGTCACTCTGGGCTTCAACGGCGGTGAGATAGGCATCGACCGGAGCCTTGGCATCGACGATCACCTGGCGCCCGCCGGGCAGATGGACGATCAGATCCGGGCGCTGGCGGCTGCCGGTGTCGGTGCTCTGGCTGACCTGTTGCTCGAAGTCGCAGTGCTCGAGCATGCCGGCCATCTCAACCACGCGCTTGAGCTGGATCTCGCCCCAGCGGCCGCGGGTCTGGGGCTGGCGCAGGGCCTTGACCAGGTCGGCGGTCTCGCGGTGCAGTTGTGGCAAGTGGGTTTCAACCAGGGCCTTGAGCTGGGTGTCGAGTGCCCGGTAGGCGCCGTGGCGGGATTTTTCCAGCTCATCGAGCTTACCGTCGAACTTTTCCAGGCGCTCGCGAATCGGCCGGGTAAGCTGCTCGATGGCCTGCTGGCGTTTTTCCAAGTCGCTCTGCGCGCCCTGCTGGAACCGCCGCAGGTTTTCCTGTGCAAGCTTGAGAAAAGATTCATTGTTGGACTTCAACGCCTCGGCAGACAGTGCCTGGAACGCGTCGGAGAGCTTGGCGCGGGCCTCTTCGAGCAAGACGAACTTATCGGCGGCGGCCTTGCGCTCCTGGGCAAGGCGTTCCTCCAGGGTCGCGCGAACGGCCCGCAAACCGGCGAGTTCTTCAAATCGCTGTACCAGTACGTGCTCTTTTTCATCCAAAAGAGTAGCCAAGCGCTCCCGCTCGAGTTCGGCATGCGAGCGCAGCGCCCGCTCCCGGGCACGAAGGATATATCCCCAGAGCCCGGCAAGCAGCGCCCCGGCGAAGAGTCCTATCCCGACCAACCCCACTATGCTCACTCCGGTCTCCATAGTTGGATATAGGCGATGACGATACCACGGCCGGGCCGCGTTTCAAGTCCCGAAGGCCATCCCGCTCCCGGCACCCGGGCACCGATCCAACCCCCGGCGCGTCAGGGCACGGCGGCATCCCCCGCCGATTCGCCCGCCAATGCATCGCGAAAGATATCGAAAAGCGGCTTGCCAAACAGCACCAAGCGGACCAAACGAACGGATTTCAGCTCCGGCGCCGCCTCGCGCAAGGCCCGCACGGTGACCGCCGCGGCCGCGGCCGCGGGATAACCGAAGGCACCGGTCGAAATCGCGGGGAAGGCGATACGCCGGATCTCCCTCTCTTCTGCCCGGCGCAGGGCGTTGCGATAGCAGGCGGCCAACAACCCCGCCGCAGGCTCGTCGAGCCCATAGACCGGGCCCAGGCAATGGATCACCCAGGGGTTGGGCAAGCGGTGTCCACTCGTGATAACCGCCTCTCCGGGACGAATTGGCGCCAGCGGCCGACATTCCGCCGCCAACCCGGGCCCGGCCGCACGGTGTATCGCCCCGGCCACCCCGCCGCCAGGGAGGAGCCTGGCATTGGCGGCATTGACTATCGCCTCCACGTCACCCTGCCGGGTGATGTCGCCACGGATGATTTCGATCTCCGGTCCATTGTGTCTAAAACTCATGACTCATCTCCACAACCGTTTTCTTGCTGCTAGGATAGCGACCCCATGACACGCGACGTAATCCGCATCCGCGGAGCCCGGCAGAACAACCTCAAGGGGATAGACCTCGACCTGCCGCTCGGTGAGATCACGGTAATAACCGGCCCCTCGGGTTCGGGCAAGTCTTCGCTTGCCTTCGATACCGTCTATGCCGAGGGCCAGCGCCGCTACGTCGAGACCTTCTCGCCCTACGCGCGCCAGTTTCTCGAACGCCAGGACCGTCCGCGGGTCGAGCGCATCGAGGGGATTCCCCCGGCGATCGCCATCGACCAGGTCAACCCGGTGCGCACCTCGCGCTCCACGGTAGGCACGATGAGCGAACTGGCCGATCATCTCAAGCTCCTGTTTGCGCGCGCCGCGACGCTGTATTGCAATGGTTGCGCCCGGGCAGTGCAGCGGGACACTGCCGAAACGGTGGCCAATGAACTGCTGCGCCGCGACGGGACCGCAAACGAGCGGGTAATGATCGTCTTCACGGTCCGGGTACCGCCCAATTTTACCGCCGCCGAGATCGAGCGGTTTTTGACCCAGCAAGGTTATGCCCATATCCACGCCCGCCACGGCGAGCTGATCGAGGTCATCCAGGATCGTCTCCGCACGAAGCAGGAGAACCACGCCCGGCTGCATGAATCGCTGGAGGCGGCCTTCGCCCGCGGCCAGGGGCGGCTGAGCGTCTATCCGCTGGATGCCGCACACCGGCCCGGTGCCCCGCTCCGCTTCTCGACCAGTCTGCACTGCGCATCCTGCAATCACAGTTATTCCCCCCCCACTCCGGGGCTGTTTTCCTTCAATTCTCCCGTCGGCGCCTGCCCTACCTGCCGCGGCTTCGGTCGCATCCAGGGCATCAACTACGACCTGGTCATCCCAGACCCGGCGAAGACGCTGGAAGGCGGCGCCATCCGCCCGTGGCAATCCGACGCCTACCGGGAATGCCAGCAAGACCTGCTGCGCTTTGCCCGCGCCCGGGGTGTCCCCACCGACATTCCCTGGCGCGATCTCGGCAAAGAGGCGAAACGCTGGGTCATTGCGGGTGAGGGCGACTGGGATGACGGGGTCTGGTACGGTATCGAACGGTTTTTTCGCTGGCTGGAATCTAAAAGCTACCGCCTGCACATCCGCATACTCCTGTCGCGTTACCGCGCCTATACTCCCTGCCCGGACTGCGACGGTGCCCGCCTGTGCCCGGCGGCGCTTGCCTTCCGCCTCGGCTCCCGGGCCGAAGCCGATCGGGTGCTGCACCCTGCCGCCCGCTTCCGTCCCCACGGAGTCGGCTACGATGAAACCACGCTCACGCGCCTGCCCGGGCTGACCCTCCACGATCTGAACCGGCTGTCGCTGTCGCGGGCCCGGGATTTTTTCGCCCATCTCGAATTACCCGCTCCGCTCGACGAGGCCGGCAAGCACCTGCTCGAGGCGATCCGCACCCGGCTCGACTTCCTGGTCGAGGTGGGCCTCGGCTATCTCACCCTCGATCGCCAATCGCGCACTCTGTCCGGCGGTGAAGTCCAGCGAATCAACCTCACCACCGCCCTCGGAACCTCGTTGGTCAACGCCCTGTTCGTTCTCGACGAACCTTCGATCGGGCTGCATCCACGCGATATCGAGCGCCTGATTCGGGTACTCGAACGCCTGCGCGATGCGGGCAATACCCTGCTGGTGGTCGAGCATGATCCCCAGGTGATGCTCGCCGCCGATCGGCTCCTCGATCTCGGTCCCGGCGCCGGCGCCGGCGGCGGGGAAATCTGCTATTTCGGCCCGCCACGAGGCATCGCTCGATCACGGCTTTCACCTACCGCCCCGTGGATCATAGGCCGCTGCAGAAGCCAATCGACTCCAGCCAACCCGCCGGATAGCACGACCCGCTGGCTGCGGCTCGAGGGAATCGGCGCCCACAACCTGAAGGATATCGACATCGCCATCCCGCTCGGACGGCTGACCTGTCTCACCGGGGTATCCGGAAGCGGCAAATCGACCTTGGTGGAAACGGTGCTCTACCGGGCGCTGCTTCGGTACCAGGGAAAGCCCACCGAGGCGCCCGGCCCCTACCGTACTCTCGCCGGGGCCGAACATCTCGACGAGGTGGTGCTGGTCGACCAGTCCCCGATCGGGCGATCCGCGCGCTCGAACCCGGCCAGCTATGTCGGCGCCTTTAATTCAATCCGGCGCCTGTTCACCCAGGCACCCCTGGCCCGTGAACGCGGCTATACTCCCGCCACCTTCAGCTTCAACGCCGGCAAGGGCCGCTGCCCGACCTGCGAGGGCTCCGGTTTCGAGCACATCGAGATGCAGTTTTTGTCCGACGTGTATCTGCGCTGCCCCGACTGCAACGGACGCCGTTATCGCGACGCGGTGCTGGAGGTCAAGATCGAGCACGGCGCCCGCCCAATGTCAATCGCCGACGTGCTCGAGATGACCACCGACGAGGCGGCCCGGTACTTCGCCGAGGAACCCGAAGTGTTGCGTCGGCTCGCCCCTCTCCAGGCGGTCGGACTCGGCTATCTCACCCTAGGCCAGCCGGTGCCGACGCTCTCGGGCGGCGAGGCGCAGCGGCTCAAACTCGCCGCCCGCCTGGCCGCCGCCGATAATGGTCGCCGGGTACTGTTCCTGTTCGACGAGCCGACTACCGGGCTACATTTTGCCGATATCGCGCTGTTGCTTGGAGCCATGCGTGAACTGATCACCCATGGGCATTCGCTGCTGGTAATCGAGCACAACCTGGAGGTCGTGCGCGCCGCGGACTGGGTGATCGAGCTGGGCCCCGAGGGGGGCGAGGCGGGCGGGGAAGTAATCGCCTGCACCCCCCCGGCGGAGCTTGCCGCTACCGCGGCCGGGCATACGGGCCGTGCCCTTGCCGATTACGAGCGGGCCCTTGACGGAGAGGGGCTGCTGGCGCTCGCCCCCGGGCGCCGCTCCCGCCCCGGGCCCGGGCGGCGGAACCGGGCCATTACCCTGGTCAATGCCCGGGAACACAACCTGAAAGGCATCAACCTCGCCATCCCGCGCGAGTGCTTTAATGTCATCACCGGGCTTTCGGGCAGTGGCAAATCCACCCTGGCCTTCAATATTCTCTTCGCCGAGGGCCAGCGGCGCTATCTCGAATCGCTCAACGCCTATGCCCGCAGCATCGTCGCCCCCGCCTCACGGCCCGAGGTGGACGCAATCACGGGAATTCCACCGACGGTGGCCATCGAACAACGCACCAGCCGGGGCGGCTGGAAATCGACCGTGGGCACCCTGACGGAGATTCACCACTTCCTGCGCCTACTGTACGTGCGCCTCGGAATCGCCCACTGTCCCGATTGCGGTACCCCCATCGAACCCCAGTCGGAGGAGGCGATCCGGGCGGCAATCGCAAACCGCTTCCGCGGCCGGCGAATTCGCCTCTACGCACCGCTGATCGTCGCCCGCAAGGGCTACTACACCGATCTGGCCGCCTGGGCGCTACGCAAGGGTTACTCCCGGCTGCGGGTGGACGGCAGGCTGATCCCCACCTCGCCCTGGCCCCGGCTCGAGCGCTTCCGGGAGCACGATATCGAACTGCCGGTGGCGGATTTACAAATCGAACCCAGGCAGGAACGCGAACTCGCCCGGGCGCTCGCGTCGGCTCTGGAATTGGGCAACGGCGTGGTCCAAGTAGCGGCCGGACGAAGCGAGATCACCTATTCCACCCGCCGTGCCTGCCCCGGCTGTGGCCGGGGTTTTCCCGAGCCCGATCCGCGGCTGTTCTCTTACAACTCGAAACATGGCTGGTGCCCCGCATGCACCGGCACCGGCCTGGCGCATCACGACGACGATGCCGAGCCCCCGGGAAACGCAACGCCCTGCCCGGTCTGCCACGGTGCCCGGCTCAGGCCGGAAGCGCTTGCGGTCACCTTCGCCGGGCGCTCGATCGCCGAATTCTCAGTGCTGTCATCCGCCGTCGCCGCGGCCCGGTTCGCCCGGCTCAAACTGACTCCACGCGCCCGGATTATCGCAGCCGACGCCCTGGCGGAGATCCACTCCCGCCTCGCCTTTCTCGACCAGGTCGGGCTCGGCTACCTCACCCTCGACCGGGCGGCACCCACGCTTGCCGGCGGCGAGGCCCAGCGCATTCGTCTCGCCGCCCAACTGGGCTCGAACCTGCGCGGGGTGTGCTACATACTCGACGAGCCGACCATCGGCCTGCATTCCCGCGATCACGCCCGGCTGCTCACCGCGTTACACACGCTGCGCGAGAAGGGCAACACCGTGATCGTAGTGGAACACGACGAGGACACCCTGCGTGCCGCCGAGCATTTGATCGACCTCGGACCCGGTGCGGGAGTGGCCGGCGGACGGGTCGTGGCCCAGGGAACGCTCGCCGCCATCCGCCGGGCCCGCGATTCGGTAACCGGGGCGGTGCTGCGTTCGCCACCCATGCATCCACGGTTCGCCCGTCGAACGGTGACCGCGGGTACCCCGTCGCTCCAAGTGTATAACGCCAATTTGCATAATCTACGCAGTATCGACGTGCGCCTGCCGTTGGCCCGGCTGGTGTGCGTCACCGGGGTATCGGGCAGCGGAAAATCCTCACTGGTTCGAAGCGTGCTCGGGGATAACCTGCGAGTAGTGCTCGCACGGCGGCACACCCGCAGCGCCGGGTGGGTAGGCTGCGCGCGGATCGAGGGTTACAACTCCCTCGGGCGCGTACTCGAAGTGGACCAGAGCCCGATCGGCAAAACCCCACGCTCCTGCCCCGCAACCTATGTCGGCATACTCGACGCCATCCGCAAGCTGTTCGCCCAGACCCCGGAGTCCCGCCTGCGGGGTTACAGCCCAAGTCGATTTTCATTCAATACCCGCGGTGGCCGTTGCGAGGCCTGCGCAGGCCAGGGGGTAAAACGCATCGAGATGAACTTCATGGCCGATGTCACCGTCCCTTGTGAAACCTGCGGGGGAAAGCGCTACAACGCCGAAACCCTGGACATCACTTGGCGGGGGCGAAACCTGGCCGAGGTGCTGGCGATGGATGTCGTCACCGCAACGGAATTCTTCGCCGCGCACCCACGCATCCATCGGGCGCTCGCCCTGCTCGACGAGGTCGGGCTCGGTTATCTCACCCTCGGCCAACAGAGCCCGACGCTTTCGGGTGGCGAGGCCCAGCGACTCAAGCTGGTGACCGAGTTGGCGCGTGCGGGAGGGAACCGGGTAAAACCCACGCTATACCTGCTCGACGAGCCGACGGTTGGGCTGCATATCGCCGATGTCGAGCGCCTCGTAGGCGTCTTGCACCGGTTGGTCTCCGCCGGGCACTCGGTGGTGGTCATCGAGCATAATCTCGACTTGATCGCCGAAGCGGACTGGATCCTTGATCTTGGGCCCGAAGGCGGGGCACAAGGTGGGCGCCTGGTCGCCTCCGGCCCACCCGAGCGGGTTGCGACCCGTAAAAGCCCCACCGCCCGGGTACTGGCTACCTTCCTGGCGCAGCGGGGCCGCCGACCGGTCCCGCCCAGCCGTTAAAATGCTCCCCGCCCATTGTCTCTTGCCGGTTGCATACCATCAGCCATCATGATGCCCGATTCCAACCTCGACCTTCCCGACCCGGATCCCACGGCCCGGGATCATTCCCGGCGGGTTGCCGCCGCCATCCGTTCCGCAATCGATACCGCCGGCGGGGCGATCCCCTTCGCCGAATATATGCGCCTTGCGCTCTACGCCCCGGGACTCGGTTATTACCAGGCCGGCGCGGAAAAACTGGGCGCAGGGGGTGATTTCGTCACCGCACCCGAGGTCTCGGCGCTATTCGGCGAGGTGATCGGGCGTCAACTCGGGGAGACTCTTGCCGCCGCTGGCGGCGATACCATACTGGAGTTGGGTGCGGGTACGGGGCGGCTCGCGCTCACGCTGCTGCGCGCACTCGCGGCGGAACATCGTTTGCCCACGCGGTATCTCATCCTCGAAGTCAGTGGCGACCTGGCGTCTCGCCAGCGCGAGACGCTGGCTGCGGATCCAGAAATTTCCCGCCGGGTCGAGTGGATCGATCGCCTTCCGGAGCAATCGTTCAACGGCATCATTTTGGCCAATGAGGTAGCCGACGCCCTGCCGGTCGAGCGTTTTCTGTGGTCGGCCGATGCCGCCCGCCGCCTCGGCGTAAAGACTACCGAGGCCGGCTTCACCTGGGCCGAGATGGATCTATCCCCCGAGTTGGCGGTCCGGATCGGGACACTCGGCAAGCGCTACGCCTGGACGCCACCGTATGCGTCCGAGATCAACCCGCACCTCGATGCCTGGATTGCGTCACTCGCCGCGGTTCTCCGGCGCGGAGTGATGCTCTTTATCGATTACGGCCTGCCCGAACATGAGTACTATCACCCCACGCGCCACCGCGGCACCTTGATCTGCCATTTCCGGCAGCGCGCGCACGAGGATCCGTTCCGGTGGCCGGGGCTCACCGACATTTCCGCCTGGGTGGATTTCAGCGCCCTGGCACGCGCCGGAACCGCGGCCGGGCTGGAAGTGGCCGGATACACCACCCAGGGAAACTTTCTGCTCGAGGGCGGCATCGGGTCGGCCATCGGGCGGGCGACCGGCGATATCGATCGCTACCGCCTCGCGGGCGAAATCAAACGTCTCGTGCTTCCCGATGAAATGGGCGAAACCTTCAAGGTGCTGGCCCTGGCCCGGGACTGTGCGGCGCCATCGGCCGTCATCGCCCGTAACCTCGACGAGCGGCTGGTCCTCGGGGGGCGATAAAACCGCTTGACCCGCCCCGCTCGGCTATCCCGGCGGCAAGGCCTCAATCGCCCGGCTTGGGCTTAGGCTTGGGTTTATCATTTCCCGCCTGGCCAGGGTTGGTTTCGATTATTCCCAGGTCCTGCTCTCCACTCAAGGCGGTGGGACTACCCGGCATTTCACTGCTGGCCCTGGGCTTGAGCAACAAGCGAAAGGCATCTATATGCTCCGGATCCGAGGCAACCAGAAGCCCGTCTCCGACCTGCATCGTGGTTCCTCCATGCGGCACGATATCGCCGTCCCCGCGAATAATCCCGACAATCAGGACTTGTAAATCGGAAAGTCCCAGTGAGCGGACTTCACGTCCGACCACAGAACTTCCCGGGGGCACCTGCAAGCTGTAAAGATGCTCCTTGCGGCGGCTGAGAGGAATGCCCTCGCCGCGTTCAAGGCTGTGTTGCAACTCGGCGGAGAGAATATCGCGATCGAGCGTCACCTGTTCCCGGCGCAACAATTCGGCTGCAGCATGGTAAAACTCTCCGCGGTGCACTGGGCTTTCGGCCGGGGTCGGCACCTGGGCCTCATACAAAGTAGGATACTTGGCATGGCGGGTGAGGTAAAACTGCACCATGAAACTGATTGCCACCGCGAGCATGGTCGGCATGATCAGGTGATAGCCGCCGGTCATCTCGATCACCATTACCAGTGCGGCAATCGGCACCCGGGCGGCACCGGCAAAAAACGCCGCCATGCCAACGACCGCCAGGGCGGTAATGGGTATCCCGTGAAGCCCGAAATGATGCAGGATAACGCCGAACGCCGCGCCCATCATCGCCCCTACGTACAGGCTGGGAGCGAAGACTCCGCCGGATCCGCCCGAACCCACCGTAAGCGAAAGTGCCAACATCTTACCGACCGAAAGCACAAACAGCATCCATAAGCCCAGACCGGCGCCGCCCGCCAAGGCAAACTGCATGTAGCCGTAACCCCCTCCAAGCAACATCGGCAGAGCGATCGCCATCAACCCGAGGATAGCGCCGCCGATCGCCGGCTTGATGTGGTTCGGAATCTTCCAGTCGCGGAACAGATCCCGCATCCCATAGAACATCCACGGCATCACCGCGCCGAAGCCTCCGGCCACTACCCCCAGTAGAGCAAACCAGATAATGTCCACCGGCGAGCCGACCCCGACCGTCGGCGGGAGAATAAACAGCGGGGTGAACCCGTCGAACAGGCCGATGATGGTGTAGCCCACCGCGGCCGAAATCATCGTATAGACCAGCGCCGCCCCTTCGAACGCCATGCGCGAATAAAGGATTTCCACCGCAAAAATGGCGGTTCCGAGCGGACTCTTGAAGATCGCGGACAACCCCGCCGCCATGCCCATCAACACCAACCAGCGGCGCTCATCATCGGAAAGTTTGAGCAGTTCGCCCACGATCGCACCGATGCCCGCCGCTATCTGTGCCGTCGGCCCTTCGCGCCCGGCCGAGCCACCGGAACCAATGGTAATCGCACTGGCGACGGTCTTGATGAAAGGCACCCGCATCCGCATCCGCCCCCCGGTGCGGTGGAATGTCTTGACCGCGGCATCCGTGCCGTGTCCCTCCGCCTCGGGCGCGAAGGTATATACCAACCAACCGGAAATTAACCCGCCGACGGTAGTCGCAACCGGAATCCACCAAAGCCAGGAATGCGTGACCACATGACCGAGTGCGTGCGCCTGGACGACGCTAAGCATGACATACCCCGTAACGGGCGTTAAGAAGTAGGTTTCAACCAGGTGAATAAGAACCAGAAACAGCTTGGCGCCGAGTCCTCCAATCACCCCGATGAACACGCTCAGGATCACGAGCCGGGGCGTCGGAGTCATCCGAGTCAGCCAGCGGAACATATCAAGCCTCCCTGCAGACGTGGGTGTAAAAATATCTTGTATTTTGTTATTGTAACGTGTTATGGCTTATATGCTTCGGGCCTGTAGCTCAGCCGGTTAGAGCAGGAGACTCATAATCTCTTGGTCCCAGGTTCGAATCCTGGCAGGCCCACCATGAAATCTCTTGATTTTCAACCCGGAAAACCCGTTCGCTGTTCCCGGAACCCATCGGGCCTGGGCAATTGTTGCGGGTACGGGAAACAGGAGACAGATGTTCTTGCAGACTCGCGAAGACACGCGCTTTTTGTCCCCCAGTGCCATAGATCCTGCCCCCGCCGGGACAACACGCCCGCGAGATCGTATAGTCTATTTGTTGTAATGTTCGGCAAGCAAAATGGAGTCCCCACAAGTTGGATCTTTTTTGCTCTCCTCTATCAACAGACAGCGTTCAGAGTTACTATGGCGGCCGTAAAAATGCCCCCTCACTCCGTGCGCACGGGTCGGGGAAGCCGGAAGCGACTGGGAGTACGCTCCATGCCACTGACCGTATGCACGGTATATAGATCATGGCAGGCGCGGGCATCAATATCCACACGGAAGGCGCCACCGTTATCGCGGCGTTGCAGAATTTAACCCGGCGCGCCTCGAATCTCTCACCCCTGATGCGCTCCATCGGGGAGGAGGTCACCATACAGACCAAAAGCCGGATCGAAGAGGGTGGCCCGATCCCGTGGGGCAACATTCCGCCGCCTCCCTGTCCCGGGCTCTCCACACCTGCGGATCGAGCTGCCGTATTCGATCTCATCCGCGACTACATAGTCCGCCCCACAGTCTGGTTTTAAGCCTATTCTTCGCCTGTTCTTAGGTGTCTTTTTCAGGTATTTCTCTTAAAAAGATATAAAAAACACGTACCAAACCAAACCTCGCCTCACCACCGACCAGCTTGCATAACTGATTGAAAATTATATATTTTCCTCCTCTATCCGTTATATCTCGTTTTTTTCATCCTAAACCTCACTATGCGTATATCCCAAAAGGCAGCGGTAATCGGGCCTTGCGGTTATCCGGAAAATAGGCACCCCCCGTCATGGCACCGGCCCGCCCGGTGGCACAGGCGGGCGCTCCTCCTGCACCGCCCGCAGCAGCGCCAGCCACCGTGGATCGGTTAACCACCGCGGCCAGGGCGGCAGGCGCCGGCGCCGCCAATTTGGCTCCTTCGCCGTTGTGCCCGGTACATTGACCGGCTCGGTAATCCCGAGGGCATCCTCGGGCTGGATCAGCAGCAGCCGGCTGGGCGTACGGGCCAACCAGCGGTAAGCCGCCGTTACCGGCACCGCCGCGTCCGCCCCGGGGAGATTCTTTCGGACAAAGGCGGCGCGGAATCGCTCCCGCTCGCGCTGGCGCTGCGCCCGCTCCCGCTGCCGGGTCTTGGCATCCGGCCACAAGCCGAGCCGATCGACCCGTTCCAAGTCCGCGCCGCGCCACCAGCCGGAAAACGGCGCCAGGTCATGGCTTCCAACCGCGGCCACCGCATCCCGGGGATAGTCCTCGGGCGGTCGGGGTAATCCGTATCCGTCGTGTTCGAACAATAGCAGCCGCAAGGAAAATATCCCCCGCCGCGCGAGCCGGCGGCGCAACCCTCGCGGCACCGTGCCCAGATCCTCACCGACGACGAGACAGCGGGCACGGTGGCTTTCCAGCACCAAGGCGGCCACCAGGGGCGCAAAAGAAAAGCGCAAATAAGTACCCGCGCGGGCGGGATGGCCGGCGGGAATGACGAACAGTCGGTTCAAACCAAGCACATGATCGATCCGCAGTGCCCCGGCGTGGCGCATGTTGCTGCGTAACAGTTCGATAAACGGCTTCAGCGACCCCGCAAGCAGACGCGCCGGGATGCCCGGGGCAAGCCCCCAGTTCTGCCCGGCCGGGTTGAGCCTGTCGGGTGGCGCGCCGATATCCAGATCCGTGGCTAAATCCGTCTGCCCGGCCCAAGCCTCGGCGCCCGCCGGGTCAGATCCGACCGCAAGATCACGATACAAGCCGACGGCCAGCCCCGCATCGCTCGCCGCAGCGGCCACCCGGGCCAACTGGCGCTCCGCTTGCCACTGCAGCCACAAATACCAGTCCACTGCCGCGCGATGCGCGCTTCGCCACCGCTCGACTGGCGCCCCGCATGGATCCCGCAATTCGTGCGGCCAGCGCCGATAATCGGCGCCATAATGCACCGCCAGGGCCTCGTAGCAAGCCCAATCCCGGATTCCACCGGGACAGGTGCGGCGGAACTGCTCGAAGGCAGCCGGAAGATCATGTTTGCGAACTCGATTCCATACGGTCCTGGCAAACCCCAGTTTTTCACGGATAACGGCCGGGTAATCAATCCGGTTCCCGTCGTTGAGGGCGCGTACCCGTGCTTGCCACCCGGGTGCCGCAAGGATGCCGCGAAGCCACCCGTCCAGCCCTTCCAATGCGCCCGGATCCAGGTACAAGGGATTGAGCGCGAAACGGGAATTCGGCGAATAGGGGCTCGCCCGTTCCGGCGCGCTCAGAAACAAGGCATGCAGGGGATTCACTCCGACGGTGACCGCGCCCATGCGCCCGGCGGCGGCCACCAGGCCGGCCAGATCGGAGAAATCGCCGCTGCCGAGGCTACCCGGCCCCAACATTTCGTAGAGCTGAACCGCGACACCATAGCCACGGTGCCTGGCAAGATCCGGCGGTAACCAGGCACGGGCGGGGGCCCGGATTAAAAGTCCCCTTGCGTGCCGGGGCCCGCACTCGACCTGGAGGCGGTAATAGCCGGGGGAAAGCGACGGCAGCGGCAAGCGCAAACTTCCGCGGTCGGCCTCAAGCCGGACAGCACCGATTTTCCCCGCGAACACTTCGCCTTCGCCCTCGAGCCGCCACGACACCGCTTCGCGACACTCGGAATCGAGCAGCGCCGCCACCGGATCCGGCTCGAAGCTCGCCGTCACCGGTGGCAGGATCGTGGCCTCGCCCGCCTCGCCGAGGGCCTCGAGCACGGCCCCAAGCGTGGCGCTCGGAACCCGAACCCGGCGCCCGATCCCATCCCGGTAACTGCCCGCGATTCCGACCGCGGCCGCCCGCCGCCGCAGGGCACTCGCCCTCACCGCCGGCTCTCACCACCCGGCGGAAAAGATACCCCCCGCGGGGTTCCGGATTCTACACAACCCGGGTTCAAGGGCCCGACCGTCGATTCACCGCGCCGGTTCACGCAACTCGGCAAGCACCAGCGAACGCCCCTGGAGCCGCAACGAATGCCCCGCCGGACGCTCGCGCCACGGCGGCTCCGAGGCGGTATCCAGCAACACCTGCCAGCGCCCGCTCGGGCGCGCCGGCAGGGAAAACTCGAGCGCTTCGACTCCGGCATGCAGTACCACCAGGAGGCAGCCATCCCGCAGCTCGCCCCCCCGGGAGTCCACTCCAATACCCATGCGCCCATTCAACAGCATGGCGATACTGTGGGTATCGCTACGGTGCCAGGCATCATGGGACAGTTCCATGCCGTCCACTCCGTACCAGGACAGGTCCGCTACCCCTTCCTCGTCCCGGCGCCGCGCGTGAAGATACCGGGGGGGGCGAAACACCGGATGCGCTCGGCGAAAGGCGATCAAGCGGGCGACGAAATCGATTTCCGCCTCGTCCTCGGCGCTGATTCCCGACCAATCGAACCAGGCGATCTCGTTGTCCTGGCACCAAGCATTGTTATTGCCCCGCTGAGTGCGGCCAAACTCGTCGCCACCAAGCAGCATCGGGGTTCCCTGGGCCAGCAGCAGGGTCGCCAGCATATTACGGCGCTGGCGGCGGCGCAAGGCGCGAATAGCCGGATCCTCGGTGTCCCCCTCGACCCCGTAACCGGCGCTGAAGTTCGCCTCCATCCCGTCCCGGTTATCCTCGGTGTTGGCCTCGTTATGTTTGTGCTTGTAGCTGACCAGATCCGCCAGGGTGAAGCCATCATGGCAGGTAACGTAATTGAGGCTTGCCCAGGGTGGGCGGTGCAGGTATTCGAACCGATCCGCGGATCCAGCAAGGCGGGTCCCCAACTCGGCCAGCTGGTCCGGGTCGCCCCGCCAAAAGCGCCGGGTCACATCGCGGAACCGGTCATTCCACTCGGCGAAGGGAAAGCCGAATTGCCCCAGCCGATATCCCCCTTCACCGAGATCCCACGGTTCGGCAATCCACTTCACGCCCGCAAGCACCGGGTCCTGCCGCAGGGTATCGAGAAACACCGCGTCTGGGCGGAACTGCCCGCTGCCATCGCGCGCAAGGGTGGTGGCCAGATCAAAACGGAACCCATCCACGTGATACTCCTCGACCCACAGCCGCAAACTGTCCATGACCATCCCAAGTACCGCGGGATGAGACAAATCCAGGCTGTTGCCGGTGCCGGTCACATCGGCATAATAACGGGGATTTTCCGCCAGGCGGTAATAGCTCGCATTATCCAGGCCCCGGAAAATGAGTGTCGGACCCGTTTCGTTCCCCTCGCCGGTGTGGTTGTAGACCACGTCCAGAATCACCTCGATCCCCGCCGCATGCAGCCGCGAAACCATCGCCCGGAATTCACCCGGATCATTGCCGATTAGCCGCGGGTCCGGCGCGAAAAACCCGATGGGGTTATAGCCCCAATAGTTCACCAGCCCACGCGAAGCCAGCCACCGGGGGGTCAGGGCGGCCTGTACCGGCAGCAATTCCACCGTCGTGATCCCCAGCCGCAGTAAATGCTCGATGGCCCCGGGTTCGGCGAAGCCGACGGCTCGACCCCGGAGACGCTCGGGAATACCCGGGTGGCGCGCGGTATAGCCCCTCAGGTGAGCCTCATAGATCACGGTTTCGGCCCAGGGGATTCGCGGTGTGCGCTCGCGCCCCCAGCCGAAGGTCGGATCGACGACCATGCATTTGGGCATGGCGCGGGCGTTGTCGCGCCGGTCAAACGACAAGTCCGCCCGCGGGGAGCCCGACCGATACCCGAAGTTCGCATCCACCCAGTGGAATCGTCCCGCAAACGCACGGGCGTACGGATCGAGCAGCAGCTTATGAGGGTTGAAGCGGTGGCCGCGTCCGGGCTCATAGGGACCATAAACCCGGTAGCCATAAAGCCACCCCGGACGGGCTTCGTTGAGATAGCCGTGCCACACGTCGCCGCTGCGACACGGCAGCGGGTAGCGCCCGCACTCACGTAGGCTCTGGGTATCGAACAGGCACAGTTCCACCTTTTCGGCATGAGCGGAGAACAGGGCGAAATTAACTCCCCGTCCATCCCAGGTCGATCCCAGCGGATGGGATCGGCCGGGCTCCAGCCGATACCGGTAGTCTGCCTTACCCATAAAATTCGCCGTCTCCCCTGTGTGCCTTCTTTCCGTTACTCAGGATTCGTACACCAGGAACAACGTCGCCAGCGGCGGCAACGTCAGTACCACCGACTGCGCCTGGCCGTGGCTCGGTGCCGGTTCGGCACCGACCCCACCCTGATTGCCCATATTCCCGCCGCCGTAGCCGGCCGCGTCGGTGTTAATCCGCTCGCGCCAATACCCGCCGCGAGGTACACCGATACGGTACCCCGTACGCGGAACCGGGGTGAAGTTAGACACCACCAGCACCGGCGGATCATCCGGACCGCCGTAACGCACGAAGGCGAAGATGCTCTGCTCGGCATCGTCCGGCACCGCCCATTGAAAGCCGCCGGGATCGAAATCCCGGACGTGCAGCGCGGGCAATTCACGATACACGCGGTTCAGATCACGCACCAGGTTCCGAACCCCGCGATGGGCCGGCTCGGCGATCAGGTGCCAATCGAGACTGGTGTCGTGATCCCACTCGCGCCACTGGGCGAACTCGCCTCCCATGAACAGCAGCTTCTTGCCGGGATGACCATACATAAACCCGTAGTAAGCCCGCAGATTGGCGAACCGCTGCCACTGATCACCGGGCATCTTACCGAGCAGCGACCCCTTGCCGTGCACCACCTCATCGTGCGACAAGGGCAAAATGAAATTCTCGCTGAAGGCATACGCCATACCGAAGGTCATCCACTGATGGTGCCAGCGCCGATGCACCGGATCCCGGCGCATATATTCCAGCGTGTCATGCATCCAGCCCATGTTCCACTTATAACCAAATCCGAGCCCGCCCGCATAGCTGGGACGAGAGACACCGGGCCAGGCGGTCGACTCCTCGGCGATCGTGCTCGCCCCGGGATATTCCCCGAAGACCCGCTCGTTGAAATGCTTGAGAAAAGCGATCGCATCCAGATTCTCCCGCCCGCCGTGGCGGTTGGGGAGCCACTCCCCGGATTTGCGGCTGTAGTCGAGATACAGCATGGAGGCCACCGCATCCACCCGCAACGCATCGATAGCGTAATACTCGAACCAGAACAAGGCATTTGCAATCAGGTAATTCATCACTTCGGTGCGTCCGAGGTTGTAGATATAGGTATCCCAGTCCGGATGAAAACCCCGCCGCGGATCGGCATGCTCGTACAGGTGGGTTCCATCGAATTCGCCGAGACCGTGCGGATCAGTGGGAAAATGCCCTGGGACCCAATCGAGAATGATCCCGATGCCGACTTCGTGGGCGCGACGCACGAACCGGGCGAAGGCCTCGGGCGGGCCGAAACGGCTGGTCGGCGCATACAACCCCAACGGCTGATAGCCCCAGGAGCCGTCAAAGGGATGCTCACTCACCGGAAGCAGTTCGAGGTGCGTAAACCCCATCTGTTGTACGTAGGGCACCAAGGTAACGGCCAACTCATCATAGCTCAGGTAGCGCCGTCCGGCCTCGGGAACCCGGCGCCAGGATCCCAGATGCGCCTCGTAGATCGAGATGGGCCGCTCGTAGGCGTTCAGCGCCGCGCGGGCCTCGGCGCGGTGGGTGTCGGCTGCGGCAATCGGGGCCAGCCGTCCGAGATCATATATTCGCGAGGCGGTGCCGGGGGGGGACTCCGCGGCCAACGCGAGAGGATCCGCTTTTTGCGGCAACAACCGTCCATCGGCTCCCAGAATCTCGTATTTGTAGCACGCGCCGATCCGCAACTGGGGTACGAACAGTTCCCACACACCGCAGTCATGGCGCAGCCGCATCGGCAAGCGCCGCCCATCCCAGGTGTTGAAATCCCCCACCACCGAAACGCGGCGGGCATTCGGCGCCCAAACCGCGAAACGCACCCCGGCCACGCCATTCATCCCGCAAGGGTGCGCTCCCAAAGCCCGATATAGGCGCGAGTGCCTACCCGTGGCGATGAGATGAAGATCCAGCTCGCCCAGGATCGGTCCAAACCGGTAGGCATCTTCAAAAACCGATCCCCCGCCAGGCCACTCGACCCGTAACCGATACGCCGAAGCCGGCACCTTGGCCGGCAGGCAGGCCATGAAAAAACCCGGAAACAACTCTTGCGCCTCGCCCAGCAATTCGCCCGCCCGACTCTCCAGGCACACCTGTTTTGCCTCCGGAAAATAAGCCCGGACTTGGGTTTCGCGCCGCCGTCGATGCGGCCCCAATACCGCGAAGGGATCGGCGCAGCGGGCCTCGGCCAAAGCCGTCGCCGCCTCGCGCAGCGACTCAGTCACACTCCGTCTCCTGCGGCTCCAAAAGCGCCAGGACCCCCTCGATCGGAACTCCAAGCCAATCCGGTCGGTTAGCGGCCTCGTAGCCCAACTCATACAGCGCCTTCTCAAGCATGAAAAGCCGAATCACCCGCATGGTTTCCTGCCGCGACTCGGGAATACCGGGTAGGTCCGCCGCGGTATCGAGATAGGCCTCCAAAAAGGCCCGACCGGCCCGTTCTCGCCATTCGGCCACCGCCCAACGCAAATCTTCCGCGCTCAACACACCCCGCACCAGGGCCGCACGGTGGGCTTGAGCCGCGGCATAGTCGAATGATCGCAGCATGCCGGCAACATCTTTAAGCGGAGAGCGCTTTTCCCGTCGCGCCGCAAGCGGGCGCTCGGGCTCACCCTCGAAGTCGAGCACAAACCAATCCCCTTCGTGAATCAACACCTGGCCCAGGTGATAGTCGCCATGAATGCGTATTTTCCGTAATCCCACCAACGCCGGGCCTAAATCCCGCATCCGCTCGAGCACCTCTTCCCGGCGCCCGTACAAAGCCCGAGCCGCAGGGCGCAAGTCCTGCGCCAACCGCTCCGGATGGGCTACCGCGCGCAACCCCCGCCACGCCATGGCCCGTGTTTCACGGCTCCAGCGGGCCACATCCCGGGGGGTGATCGGCTGGGGTGCAAACGGACCCCGACGGGCTCCGGCAGCGAGCGCCAGATGTAGCTCGGCGGTACGCCGACCCAGTGTGGCGGCCAAATTCACATAGAGTACAAATGGGGAATTTGTGGCGCCTTCTCCTGCCAATCCGGCCATCTCCAGCGCCCGTTCAAGATAATCAAGGGTATAGCCCCATCCATCCCCCTGGTTGATCAAAAATCCAAAGACGGCGGCCAAGGCCGTTGCCCGTCCCCGCCTATCCACATACTCGACACTTCCCAGCAATGGCGCCGTGTTGGCATACCCGGCACGGTTCAGGAATCGCGTCACTTCCAGTTCGGGGTGAACCCCGGTGGCCAGGCGCCGATAAATCTTCAGCACCAGGCGCTCCCCCAGGCGCAGGGAGGAATGGGATTGCTCGGCGCCAAGTGATCGGACCGCCCCGGATAACCCTCCTTCCCGGGCCAAGGCCGGGTTTGCCCGGAAACGCAGCCCGCCCGCGGCACTGGGCGCGGCGGGCGAGCCGACCATGGCGGCAACCAGTGCCCGGGCAAATCCCGGGCGGGAAACGGCATCGACCAGGGCGTAAAGCGCCGATCCCTGACGTACCCGTGCCAACATGCTCGTTATGAAGCGATGCGCATCCTCGGCACCATCCTCATCGTCCAAGGCCAGGGGCAAAAAATAGCTTCGCCGCCCGCCCGCCACTTGTGCCGTAACCATCGCCAACCAATAACCCTGCCCTTCCCCATCGCTTTCCGCCACCATGCCTAGGGTCTTCAAACGCACCGAACTCAGCGATTTTCCCTTACCGGAAAACCACCGCTGTAGCGGCAGGAAAGCCGGTAATGCCTGGCGCTCGAGAGCAACCGGGGCTTCCCCATCGGCAAGCCCCGGGAGTCCTCGCCGAACCACCAGGGTGGGAAACTCGGGCTTGAGGTCGGGCAAGGGGGCATGCCAGCCCGAGGCCTCATCGGGGGGAACGAGTACGAACCAAAACCAACCGTATCCAGGCAAGGTCAGAACATAGGGTAAATCCGTGATACGCGGGAACTCGGCCCGCCCGAACAACTCCACCGGCACCCGCCCCCGATACTCGCCGAGTTCGAGTTCCACGGCCTGGGAGCTGCGCCCCAGGTTGAATACACACAGGATCACCCGGCCTTCATGTTCGCGCAGATACGCCAGTATCCGCCGGTTGGCGGGGTAGAAAAACCGCTGTCCGCCCCGCCCGAAGGCGGGCTCCTCGCGCCGGACCGAAATCAAGTGTCGCGTCCAGTTAAGCAGGCTCGACGGAATCCGCCGCTGGGCCTCGACGTTCACCGCCTCGTAGCCATACTGGGCATTCATAACCGGCGGCAGGTAAAGCTGGGCGGGATCGGCACGGGAGAATCCACCGTTGCGATCGGGAGACCATTGCATCGGAGTGCGGACTCCGTCCCGATCCCCGAGAAACACGTTGTCGCCCATGCCGATCTCGTCCCCGTAATAAAGAATCGGTGTCCCCGGCATGGAAAACAGCAAGGCATTCATCAACTCGATGCGACTCCGGTCATTTTCCACCAGCGGTGCAAGCCGGCGGCGGATGCCGAGATTGATCCGCGCGCGCGGATCATTGGCATAGTAGCGCCACAGGTGGTCCCGCTCGCGACTGGTAACCATCTCCAGCGTCAACTCATCGTGGTTGCGCAGAAACAGGGCCCACTGGCAATTCGGCGGAATCTCCGGCGTCTGGTTCATGATGTCGGTGATCGGGTGCCGATCCTCCTCGGCAATGGCCATATAAATTCGCGGCATCAGCGGAAAATGGAATGCCATGTGGCATTCATCGTCATCTCCAAAATAGGTGCATACATCCTCCGGCCACTGATTGGCTTCGGCCAGCAGCATCCGCCCGGGATAATACGTATCCACCTCGGCGCGGAAACGCTTGAGAATTTCATGGGTCGCCGGCAAATTTTCATTGCTGGTGCCTTCGCGCTCGATCAGGTAGGGCACGGCATCGAGCCGCATCCCGTCTACGCCCATACCCATCCAGTAGTGCAATATTTTCAAGATTTCTGCAACCACCCGTGGATTATCGAAATTCAAATCAGGTTGGTGAGAATAAAATCGGTGCCAGTAATAGGCCTTGGCTACCGGATCCCAGGCCCAGTTGGACTGCTCGGTATCGAGAAAAATAATACGCGTACCTCTATACTTCTGATCGCTATCACTCCAGACATAAAAATTCCGTGCCGCCGAGCCGGGGCGGGCGCGGCGCGCGCGTTGAAACCAGGGATGCTGATCGGAGGTGTGATTGACCACCAGCTCGGTGATAACACGCAGCCCTCGCGCATGACAGGCACGTACGAACCGACGAAAATCCCGTAACGTTCCATAGCTCGGATTCACTCCGCGGTAATCCGAAATGTCATACCCGTCATCGCGCAGCGGCGAGGGGTAGAAAGGCAAAATCCAGATGGCCGTTACCCCTAGTTCGGCAATGTAATCCAGCTTGGCCGTCAGGCCGGCAAAGTCCCCGATGCCATCATCATTGGCATCGAAAAAAGCCTTGATGTGGGTGTGGTAAATGATGGCATCCTTGTACCAGTCATGAATCCCGCTGGACAAGGTTACATTCCTCTTTTCCGTGGGCGCACAATCTTTCATCAACTTTTCCGGGGAACTAGGATCATCGCCGGGCGTTGGGGTTCCAATCGAAGGTGCTGGTGTCGTCCCTGCCAATGCCATCTCTCCCCGCTCAGCAGATCCTCGATGGCAAGCGTATCACTCTCGCTCGCCCCCACGGATTCCAGCGGCAACTCCAGATCCGCCTCCTGGGGGTCATGCGGATCAAGACTTACCACCAGCCACAGCAGATCCTCCTCGCAGCGGCGGGAATAGAACAGGATTCGATCGTTCCAGGCGGTGTGAAAGCACAACCCCTCCAACCGGGAAAAGGCCGGGTGACGCTTGCGAATGGTATTTAACCGGAATATTTCCGCGCAAATATTCCCCGGAGTATCGAACACGCGGTGCCTGAACTGATATTTTTCCGAATCCTGATACTCTTCGCGAGGTGTACCGGCGGCATCTTGAAGCGCGGTGGCTTCGCCCAGTTCATATCCCGAATACATGCCCCAGGAAGGCGCGAGCGTGGCCGCCAAAACGGCACGGATAACGAATCCCGCCCGCCCGCTTTGCTGCAAAAAATAAGGATTAATATCGGGCGTATTTACCCAAAAATTGGGGCGGAGGTATTTCCTGGACTCGCCCGTGGTAAGTTCGCTCAGATAGGCGATCAATTCTTGCTTGGTATTTCTCCAGATAAAATAGGTGTAGGATTGCGAGAATCCCAGCTTGGCAAGGCGCTGCAGCGGCCGGGGACGGGTAAATGCCTCGGCCAGAAACACGGTCCGGGGGTAACGTGCGCGCACCTCGCCCAGCACCCACTCCCAGAAGCGGAACGGCTTGGTATGCGGATTGTCCACCCGGAAAATGCCCACACCCTGGGCGCACCAGAACAGCAACACATCACGCCAGGCGAGCCACAGTGATTCCCCCTGCTCCGAGTAGAAATCAACATTGACGATATCCTCGTACTTCTTGGGTGGATTCTCGGCATAGCGGATGGTTCCGTCCTCACGCCAGCGAAACCATTCCGGATGCTCGCGGATCCAGGGATGATCGGGAGAACACTGAATGGCGAAATCCAGTGCGATCTCCAGCCCCAGGCGGCGGGCCTTGACCAGCAAATTCCGGAAATCCTCAAGCGTACCGAGATCGGGATGAACCGCGGTATGTCCGCCCTCCGGGCCGCCAATGGCCCAGGGACTGCCGGGATCATCCGCGCCCGCCCGCAGAGCGTTATTGCGCCCCTTGCGGTGGGTGCGTCCGAGCGGGTGAATCGGAGACAGGTAAACCACATCGAATCCCATGCCGGCGATATAGGGCAAATGCGCGCCAAGGTCCGCAAAATTCCCGGATCTTGCCGCCGAACCGAGGGAGCGGGGAAAGACTTCATACCAGGCGCCGCACGCCGCACGCCCCCGCTCGACTTGCAACCGAAACTCGTTCGACTCGCTAAGTCCCGCACGCGGTAACGATCTTCCCACCAACTCGGTGGTGGTCTGGTTCAGTAGTATTTCACCGCGAATCGCCATATCTCCCGCCGCTGCGTTCACCCGCTCGAGCAGCGCCCGCAGGCGACGTCCGTCTTCGCCGTGCGCACTCTGCGCGGCCCGGCTCAGCAGGCGTTCCCCCTCGCCTAACTCTTCCGCGCCGGGGGCTTCGCCGGCATCACGGCACTTGAGGCAGTCCTCGCGCCAACCGGCATACCGATCCCGCCATGCCAAGATGCGAAACTGCCATTCACCGACGACATCCGGGACAAAGATCCCCTCCCAACGATCATTCCCCAATTCAACCAGTGGAGCCTCATGCCGGCGTTTTCGTCCGGGGCCGGAGTAAGAAACAACCGCCGCAAGCCGCCCATGACCCTCGGCAAAAATATCGGCCTGTACCCGGACCTCGTCACCCAGTAAATGCTTGACGGCAAAGCGCCCGCATTCCAGGGTCGGCTCCACCGCTTCAATTGCGATGCTATCCCGGCAACGTACCGGCGGCGGGCGGGGCGCCCGGAAATTCACCGCCAAAGCCCGCGGTTCGGATTGCATCACGAACCAGCGCAACTCTTCGGGTTCGAGGACGAGATTGACCTCCGGGCGTAACCTCTGGGGACTGCGCCCCGGCGTGATCTCCCGGGCCGCCGCATACAAAACATCGAGCCGGGTAAACACCGGCCCGACCCCCATCTTGCCGCTGCGTACAGGGTCCGGATTACAGCCGATAAGCACCAGGTTCCCGTCGGCCTCCAGGGGCCGAAGCGCGAACGCGACGATGGCTGCATCCGGTGGTGAAATCCGCTCCAGCATGGCCGGCCGGGCCATGCTGGATATCCTGCGCCTGCATGCATTGACGGCGGCGATCTCGCGCTCGATATTAAACCAATCCGGCTCCTCAGGGGCCACGCCGATAAGCGGTTGCCGCCAGCCCCGAGCGTATCCCATGGGCAGAATCACGCCCCATCCGAGCACCGCCGCCAATCGATATCGAAACCGTGCCCGCTGCTCGGCGGCGGCATCGATCGATTGCCGTGTCAAGCGCGGGCCGAAAATCTCCTCGGGGAAGCTGATCGTAGGGGCCAATCGACGCAACCGGGATTCTTGTTCGAGAAACCAATCCGCACGCAGATCCCACCAGCAAAGACTGGAGAAAAAAGCCTGGAAACCGACTGCGGCAAGTGCTTCATTCTGCTCGATGCGGGCGCCGAGGGTCTCGGCCCAAAAGAGGCTATCGGGGTTGAGCCGACGCGCGGGCCGTAGCATAGCCCGCCACTCATCGGCGCCTATGCGCTGCGCCGCCCGGCAAACCAACGCATCGAAGCCAAAACGGATTCGCTCCCGGGCCAAGCGCCCCCAGTAACGCACCAGGGCATCGCGTGATTCTCCACAAAAATCGCTTTCAACCAAGTATCCGGACAACTCTTCGGGCGAGATGCCTCCCGGCACCGCGGCATCGCCGAACGGCGCCTTTACCCACCACCCGGGATGGCGCCGCGCCAGGGGAGAATCGCGGGCCACGAATGCGGGCACGAAATCACAGGCAACCCGCATCCCGGCCCGGTGCGCACGAGCCACGAATCGCGCCAGTACGGCCGCGGCATCCGCCCCGGGCGCGAGCGCCGGTGAAATCCCTCCCGGCCGCTCGCTGGCGAACGGGTGGGAGCCCGCCGCCAGCGGCTCGATGCCGCCCAGGTACAGCCAGTCGCAGCCCAGCTCACGCGCCCGCCTGAGCCACCGGTCCCAGCCGGAAGGCTCTCCCGCGCGGGGCAGCCAGAGGTAGTAGATACAGGGCCCCGGGTTCTTGTAACTTGGCGACTGGCTCATGCCTTCACTATAAGGCAGCTTGGAGAAACGGCTGCAATCGAAGCGACCAAGGCTCCCGGTTCCCGGGCGGGAAACCGATTGTTCCCTGCAGCAACCATGGCGAAGCGGTGATTCGGCTCGGGATCATCCCGGAACATCGGCTGCTAGGCGGTAATAATCGTCACCAGGCGACGCGCCCGGATCCGGACAGCAGGGCGAGCCAATATCCACCACCAGGCCTTCGCGCCCAAGCCTGCGGAAACCACTCGCCCGGGCATCCTGCCACTTTTACCTCGAACCGGTTCGCCCCCAAGGGCAAGGGGGATCAGACGGAGTGCGATCTTGCCCCCCGGCATCCGGATCGGGCAGGTCCGTAACGCGGGAACGGCGACACCGGCGGTGGATCAGAATCGCAGCAGTGCGGCGCCCCAGGTAAAGCCCCCGCCAAAGGCCTCTAGAAGCAGGCTCTGGCCGCGTTGTATGCGCCCGTCGCGAACCGCAACGTCCAGTGCCAGGGGAACCGAAGCCGCCGAGGTATTGCCATGCTCCTGGATCGTCACCACGACCCGTTCCATGGGCAGTTCGATCCGCTTGGAAATGGCCTCGATGATCCGCAAATTAGCCTGGTGCGGTACCATCCAATCCAGATCGGATCCCGGGATCCCCGCCTCATCCAGGATACGTACCGCCGCCCGGGAAAGTTCACGCACCGCGATACGGAAGACTTCGTTCCCCCGCATTTGCACGAAATCCTTACCGGATTTGAGAGAATCAAACCCCTTGGAAACCCCCGATGGAAAATAAAGCAAGTCCTTATAACGGCCGTCGGCATAGAGATGGGTCTTGAGAATTCCGGTTTCCTCGCTGGGGGCAAGCACAACCGCCCCGGCGCCATCGGCAAACAACACACAGGTCGAACGATCGGTCCAGTCCACGAATCGCGATAAGGTCTCGGCACCGATGACCAGCACCCGCCTTGCCTCCCCGAGCCGTATAAATTTCTCGGCCACCGAAAGTGCATACAAAAATCCCGCACAGGCGGCCTCGCAACTAAACGCGGCGCACCCGTTGGCACCAATACGTTCCTGGATCAGGATACCGACATTAGGAAACACCAGATCCGGGGTGGTGGTTCCAACGATGATCATGTCCAGCTCCTGCGGCTTGACTCCCGCCGCCGCAAGCGCCGCCCGGGCCGCACATTCCCCCAAATCGGCCGTGGTTTCTCCGGTGGCGGCAATGTGGCGCCGCTCGATACCCGTGCGCGAGCGGATCCACTCATCACTGGTATCGATCATGGCCTCGAGATCGTGATTGGTCAACACCCTTTCGGGCACAGCGCTACCGGTACCAATGATGCGCGCATAGCTCATGCAGCCAGTCCTCCGGATAAAGCCTCCGCCAAGAGGCAATTGATACGTTCGGGGACCGCTTGTTCGACTTCGATCATCGCCGCGCGAATCGCGGTAGCGAACCCCACTTCATCGGCGCTGCCGTGGCTTTTCACCACAATACCCCGCAATCCAAGGAAGCTCGCGCCATTGTAACGCTGGGGATCCAACCGCCGATGCACACGCTGCAAAGTCGGCCAGGCAATCAAACCTTCGGCCCGGGTCACTAGATTACGGGTAAACTCCTCGCGCAGTATCGTAGCGATCAGCCGCGCCGTACCCTCCATGGTCTTCAGCGCCACGTTGCCGGTAAACCCATCGGTAACCACGACATCGACCCGCCCGGAACCGATATCATGACCTTCCACATAACCCACATAGTTCAGTCGGCTCGCCTCGAGAACTCGCGCCGCCTTCTTGACCCGCTCGCTACCCTTGATCTGCTCGGAACCGATATTCAGCAGCCCAATGCTTGGGCTTGAAACCCCTCCCACCGCCGCCGCCAAGGCGGCACCCATGGCCGCAAACTGTACCAGGTGTCCAGCAGTGCAATCCGCGTTGGCACCCAAATCCAGCATATAGGTGCGGCCTTGCCGAGTGGGCACCGCGGTACAAATGGCCGGACGATCGACCCCCTCCAAACCCTTCAGCACATAGCGCGCGGTAGCCATGAGGGCACCGGTATTTCCCGCCGACACACAAGCGGCGACCTCACCCGATTTAACTAGATCGATGGCAACCCGCATGGAAGAATCCCGCTTGGAGCGCAACGCCTGGCGCACCGGCTCATCCATGGTCACCACCTGGCTCGTGTGATGAACTCTCAGGCGCTCTGCTTGCCGGTCATCCGCTTGATGCAAGGCGCCACTCAGAGCCGCTTCATCCCCCACGAGAACAAGTTCCAGGCCCGGATAGGCGCGTAGCGCCCGCAAGGCGGCGGCCGCCGCAACGCCCGGGCCGCGATCCCCGCTCATGGCATCGATGGCGAGCCGGACCCGCACGCCGGCCTTATTCATGATTCATGCCAGGCGGATTCCTCCACGCCCCGGCATGCAAGCTATGCTTAATCTTCGTCAATGACGGTATCGACTATTTTCCTACCACGATAATATCCATCCTCCCCTACATGGTGACGGCGATGCAATTCTCCCGTGGTACTGTCGTGAGACAAGGTGGGTGACTTGAGTGCATTGTGCGCCCGGCGCATGCCGCGCTTGGACGGCGTCTTACGGCTTTTCTGTACGGCCATGACTCGGTATGGTTGAAGAAGTAAGAGAATAGTTTAACCGGAAACCCGAGTTCCACCCTAATATCGGGCTGATTTCCGCCGCCAACCCGGTCAAGGCGCATCCCCTGGCGGATGACACACCCCGGGCGGATGGCGCGGTACCAGGGGCAGTGCCAGCAGCAATTCCTCTTCGATCAACTCGATCAGACTTGGCCGCATATCCGGCGCGCTGAACTCCCAACCCGCTGGCGCCTCGGCATCGATCTCATCGGGCGGCACGATAAGCCGAACCGGCACCGTCAGCTGCAATCGAAACGGTTCCAGGCACCTCTGGCACAGGGCTTCGAGTTCGGCATGAATCGTTCCGCTGATGGCGATCCCTCCCACCGGGGCAAAGGCGAAATCCAGGGTATAAGCCACCTTTCCCGCCATATCGTGCGCCAGCGCCTCGGCCAGGCGGGGACCCAGCAACGCGGCATCAACCTCCCCCGCCCGGCGTTCCGCGGCGGCGGCAAGATCCTCCAGGGGCAAGCGGGAACTCGGGTCTGACATAAGCGGGTATCGTAATAAGTCCGTTCGATGAGGTCAAAGGCATTGCCACCGGAACTTATTTTAGCCTCGGAATCGATCTACCGCCGCGAGTTGCTGGCGCGGCTCGGTTTGCGCTTTAGCGTCATCTCCTCCAAAGCAGACGAAACGATCGGGGCGGAGGAAACCGCCGCGGACGCCGCCCCACGCCTGGCGCGGGCCAAGGCGAATGAGGTTGCGTCACGATACCCGGACGCGCTCATCCTGGCCGGTGATCAATTAGCCTCGTTTCATGGCACCCCCATTGGCAAGCCCCGCGACATCGATACGGCCCGGGATCTGCTGGTGAACCTGTCGGGCGGGCGGGTCAGCTATTACACCGCGGTAACGCTCTACCGGCCGGATACCCGGCGGGCCGTCACCCACCTCGACATAAGCCATGTTACCCTGCGCCGGCTCGAGGAAAGCGAAATCGAGCGCTATCTTATCCGTGAACACCCCCTGGACTGCGCCGGTGCCCTCAAGCTGGAAGGACTGGGAATCTCCCTTTGCGAAGGTATTGAAACCGAAGATCCCACCGCGCTGATCGGCTTGCCGCTGATCGCCACCTCCCGCCTGCTCCGCCGCTGCGGACTGCATCTTCCCTAAGATCCGGGTTTCGCTTCCCGTAACCTCCCCACGGCCACAGCCGCAACACTTATGGATCCGGCCCTCTTGGACACACCGGCAATCACCGCCATGTACTTCCCCGGTGGTGGCAAGCAACTTGGCCTCGATGTAGACCGGCGCCTCCCGGCGATACTTGAAGGTATATGCATGCGACTTCCACCGGTCAGGGATACCCATGGCAGGCCCGGAATCATCAACGATTCGGTCACCCGCATTCAAGTCGGTGCAGCAATCCGCTGCCGGGCGGGATTTTTAGCGGTGGAAATTAAAAGTTAGAGCTGAAGTCGGGATCTTCCATCACCAGTTTAACGTGTGATATGTGCCCCCCCATGATTGAAACCAGATGGGTTCGGCTTGGTCTGACAGTCTTCGCCGTGCAAAGCTTCTACAATTCCGCAGGTGGCAATTTTACCGCCTTCACAGCTGGCGAGAATACGGGCAAGCGCCTCGCGCAAGTGCCGGAGTTGTTCGATTTTCTCGTCGATGTGGCGCAGATGGGTCTTGGTCACCGCATCCAACGGACGGCACGGAGCATCAGGCTGCCGTGCCAGCACCAACATTCTCCGAATTTCATCGAGATCGAAACCCAGTGAGCGGGCGGCGCGAATGAAACAGACCTGGCGCAGGTGCACGGTGGAATAGAGTCGATAACCCGCCGTCGAACGTGGCGGTGCCTCAATGAGGCCGATACGCTCGTAGTGGCGCACGGTCTCCGGGCTGCAGGAGGCGCGTCTCGAAAGTTCTGTACGCAGCATGACCCCTTGACCCTGTAACGATTACAGGGTTCATTATAAACTCAGGTTCAGCGTAAAAGAGCATGTGATGACTGATTGCAGCGGATGCGGTTGCAGCATCGATCCCGAGTTCAGTGTTGATCCTCGCCGGCGCCGCATTCTCGGCATCGTACTGGCCATCAATACGCTGATGTTCGGCTTCGAGCTTGCAGTAGGACTGTGGGCCAGCTCGACGGCACTCCAGGCCGACTCACTGGACATGCTTGCCGATTCACTGGTTTACGCCCTGAGTCTTTTCGTCCTTACCCGAAGCCCACAGGCCCGCGCCTTCGCGGGCCTCTCGAACGGCATCCTGGAACTCGTGCTGGCCCTGGCCGTATTGGCACAGATCGCCGATCATGCGTTTACGTCCATCACCCCGGTGGGTGCCGTAATCATGGTCGTTGCCGCCATCGCATTCGGCGCAAATTTCGCCTGTGGCGCTCTGCTAATTCAACTCCGTCACGAGGACATTAACATGCGCGCAGTTTGGCTGTGCACCCGCAATGACGCGCTGGGCAACGCCGGAACGATCCTGGCCGGCAGCCTTGTCGTGCTGTTCGGCTCCAAGTGGCCGGATTTAGTCATCGCCACCGTGATCGCGACCGTACTGATTCACACCGCCGCCGGTGTCATTCGGGAAGCCGCGCCGCAACTCATCCGGCCTTCCGGTTCCCGCTCGACCGATTCCACCGGGGAAAGCGCACCATAACCCAATGCTTCTTTCCAACCGCTCCGGTACTCTTACTCCCCCGGACCGGCTTCAGATGCCATACCGTACTCGCCGGCAAACCGGTGGCTTGTTCGCCTACCAATCTCTTCAAGGCCCCGCCCCATCTCTCCATTGGAGACACCCTTCTGATACAGCCGGGGCAACACCGCTTCCAACGGCTTCGTCCTGCGCCCATACGGCAGCACCAGGGGCAGCCTGTAGAACATCCATCCGTTCAGCATAAATCAGCCGCCTGGGAATCCGCCGGAGTTGGGAACCACCTGCTGCGGAGGCGGGATAGCGGCCGAAAAATCTCCGCTTTTGCGCTGATCCACTATGCGCCTCATAAATAGAACGATTCCGACTCCCTTTCCCACCGTGCCCGCTGTGATTGCCTAAGCCCGGCAGACTCCCAACCGTGGCCTGGAAACGAGGGACCTGCGGATCCCCTATCGGGGACTATAAAGTTCGCAGGCTGGATCCATAGGTAGGGATTTCGCTCCGGTCCATCTCAAGGCGCTCCAGCACCTCGAGCAAATCGGCGGGGAGCGGCGCGTGCAGATCCAGCGCCTGGCCGGTACGCGGATGCTCCAGCTGCAGCCGGGCGGCATGTAAGGCCAAGCGGCGCAGCCCCAAGGCACGAAGTCGTCGGTTCTGCACTTCATCCCCATACCGCGGATCTCCGGCAACCGGGTACCCCGCATGGGTCGCATGAACCCGGATTTGGTGGGTACGTCCCGTGCCCAATTCAATCTCGACCAAACTCAGGGCCCCGGACGTCACCTTGGGCAAGAACCGGGTACGGGCCGGGCGTCCGTCCGCGGCTACCGCAACGTGGCGTTCTCCGCCTCGCTGAACGTAGCGCCGCAGCGGCGCGCGGCTTTCGAAAGGGGCATGAATCTCGCCCAACAGCAGTGCCAGATAGCGCTTGCGTACCCGCCCTTCCCGAAAAGCGGCATGGAGCGCCCGCAGGCTACTGCGACGACGGGCAATAATCAGGCACCCCGAGGTATCCCGATCAATGCGATGCGCAAGCTCCAGCCGGGGTTCCTCGCGCAAACGGCGCAGCGCCTCGATCAGGCCGCCGGCAAGTCCACTCCCCCCATGCACGGGGATTCCCGTCGGTTTATCGATTACCAGCAGATCTGCATCCTCATAGAGAATACCCGCCTCAAGCACGGGTTTCACCCTGGCCAGGGGGCCGTCCTGCGGTATCCTTTCGGCTTGGCGCACGGGCGGCAGACGCAAGAGGTCTCCATCCCGCAGTCTATAGCCGGGACCCCGGCGTCCTCCATTCACCCTCACCTGGCCGGTTCGCAACAGGCGATAAACATGGGTCTTGGGGACGCCTTTCAGCAACCGAAGCAAGGCGTTATCCAGTCGCTGCCCAGCCTCGTCATGGCTCACCGCGTAATGCCTAACTCCCTGTGTGATCGGTTTTTTGTCCACCCTGAACTTGTTTGCCGAAGAGCGGACTGTTATAGTAACGCCCGTTGCATCAGGCAACGTCACTTTCTGCGATCGCCGTGCCCGGAGTGCCCGGCAGTTCGGAATGAGGCCTGGATTTTCGAGTCCGCCGGAACATACGGCGGGAAAATAAACCATAGCGCTCCCATGTCTGTTGCATGGTTGCAAAGCGCTGGCACAGATGGAACCGGTTCCGGGTGCGCGCTATCGATGCCGCAACGCAGCACCAGAACCCGCTTCTCCGTCACGCTGAATGCCTGCCGTGCCAATTGACACGAGCGCTCAAGTACGGATACCAAAATAGATGAAACGCATGCTGATCAATGCAGCGCAGCCCGAAGAGGTCCGGGTTGCGCTGGTTGATGGACAATACCTATATGACCTCGATATTGAAGTTCCCGGCCGCGGCCAGAAAAAAGCCAATATCTACAAGGGCCGTGTAACCCGAGTGGAACCCAGCCTGGAGGCCTGTTTTATCGAATACGGCGGTGCCCGTCACGGCTTCCTGCCGCTGCGGGATATCTCCCCCGCCTATCACCATCGAGAGCCCGCCTCCGGCGAGAGGCTCACCATTAACGACGCAATAAAAGAAGGTCAGGAACTGATCGTCCAGGTTGAAAAAGAGGAACGTGGAACCAAGGGGGCCGCGCTCACCACTTACATCAGCCTGGCCGGCCGCTACCTGGTATTGATGCCGAACAATCCCCGTGCCGGCGGAGTTTCACGGCGCATCGAGGGAACCGGACGCGAGGAAATCCGCGAACTCCTCGGTCAACTCAATATCCCCGACGGCAGCGGCGTCATTATCCGCACGGCTGGGGTTGGACGAACCCTGGAACAGTTGCAGTGGGATCTAGATTACCTGTCCCAGATCTGGCAGGCCATCGGCCAGGCGGCCGCGAACCGCCCCGCGCCATTCCTGATCTATCAGGAATCGAACGTCATTATCCGTGCACTCCGGGATCACTACACCAACGACATTGGAGAGATCCTGGTCGATGACGCAAAGGTCTATGAAGAAGCGCAGGGGTTTATGAAAATGGTTATGCCCCAGCAACTTTCCAAGCTCAAATTCTACGATGATCCGGTACCCTTGCTGACTCGTTTTCAGATCGAGAGCCAAATCGATGCCGCCTACCACCGCCTGGTTCGGCTTCCATCCGGGGGCTCGCTGGTTATCGATACCACCGAGGCTCTGGTTGCCATCGATGTCAACTCCGCCCGGGCGACACAGGGAAGCGATATCAATGAAACCGCCCTCAACACCAATCTGGAGGCAGCCGAGGAAATTGCCCGTCAATTGCGTATCCGCGACATAGGCGGACTCATCGTGATCGACTTCATCGACATGGGCTCCATGCGCCACCATCGCGAAGTCGAACAAAAATTTCACGAATCTCTCATGCTGGATCGAGCGCGTCTGCAAGTCGGGAGCATCTCGCGATTTGGCCTGCTCGAGCTATCCCGCCAGCGTCTGCGCCCCTCATTGGGAGAAACGGTGCTCGAGCGTTGCCCCCGCTGCGAGGGCCGCGGCAGAATCCGCTCCATCGAATCGCTCGCCATCCTGATATTACGCCTCATTCACGAGGAGGCAATCAAGGATCGGACGGCCTTGGTTCGGGTTGAAGTCCCGGTCGAGGTGGCCAGTTTCTTGATGAATGAAAAACGTACCGGATTGGTGGATATTGAAGCCCACAGCGGAACTCGAGTGCTTCTGATCCCCCGCCCGCACCTGGATTCCCCGGCATTCGATATCGAACGCATCCGCGATGACCAACTGACTGAACATTCGGCTCCCTCCTACACCGGCATTGCGCCACCCCCTCCGAGGGCGCCGCGAACCGTCGCAGCACCTCCGGAACCGGCGGTCCGCGTTCTGCGCTCTTCCGCCGCTCCCATCGCTACTCCCGCCGCAACACCCAAATCCGGTGGCTGGTTCACCCGCCTGCTGAGCACCCTCCTCGGCGACAAGGCCAAGGCCAAGCCCGAACCCAAACTCGCAAAATCGCCCGCCACCCGCCACCCCCCTCGCCGCGGCAGCACTCAAAAGCGGGGGCAAAGGAGAAACCAACGCTCAAATAACCGCTCACGAACAGGAACCAATACCGGTAAGAAGATCACCCCTTCGGGCTCACCGCCTCGTCGTATCACCCCGGGTCAAAGGACCCAGGCCGAGCCGGTAAAAAAGCCCGATAAACTTGTCAAGCCCACGGATACCACGGCACAAGTATCCCCGCCCCCCGGAGACAATCCGAATCAGAATGCGACCCAGTCCCACTCAACCCATCCCCGGACACGGCGCGGACGCCGCGGTGGCCGACGCCGAACCGCGCGCGCAACTTCAAACCATGTCGCTAGCGACAGCGCCACACCGGACACGGGTACCCCCGGTCCAAGCCAAGAATCCACCACGCAACACGAGGCGACATCGACCCCCAGGCAGAAAACCCGGGTCCAGGACAAAACGGTTCCCCGGAAGGCGGATACTCCGCAATTGGCGGCCTTGTACCAGCGCGAGCAGGCGGCCGACGCCAAGGCACCAGAACATCAGGACGACTGATGATTCCGGCCCTCCGGATGGTTCCCGTTTCCCTAACCTAACCATCGGGAGGGCCGCTCCGCGTGATTTGAACCCCATACCAAGAGCCTTCGGGCGCCCGTTCAATGAGATTCAGCGATCTTTTAACCCACCTTGGTCGCTACTGCCGGCCACCGGCGCGTAAACCCTGGGAGGCTTGAATGAGTGGGTCGGTATGGTATGGATGACCCGGTTACGCTCGAAATAGACCGTAAAGTGGCGATATACCCAGCGATTGATGGGGGGGCGCAAAGGTCCGCCGGCCGTCAGGGGATCCGGCGGCAAAACCCGCACGGGGGCGCCGAATATCCGGCGCACGTTGGCCATGACCATCCCGCGGACCGGGTAAGGCCGATTATAGGCGGGAGCGGCGGGTTTTCCCGCACCGGGCGGGGCGCCCCAAGCCAGCGCCGGCACCGAGATCAAGATCACTAACAGAAAACCCCGAATCTTCATCGATATGCATTCCCCTTCACCTGGTTCGCAAACTATAGCATCGTATGCCAATCCGGATGGGGTACGGAGAATATGCTTAAATGCGCTCATGTTGCGCCCCTTACCGCTGGCTCTTGGTTTGCGCTACCTTCGGGTGCGGCGCCGGAGCCGTTTCGTTTCGGTGGTAGCGCTGGTGGCGATACTCGGAGTTGCACTGGGGGTTGCGGCGCTGATTGTCGTACTCTCGGTGATGAACGGCATGCGGGATTTTCAGGTGAATCGTATCCTCGCTCTCGGCGCACAAGTCACGGTACTCGCCCGTAACCATAAGGCCCTGCCCGAGGTGGCGAAACTGTTGGCGGGTTTACGTAAACAGCCGGATGTGCGCACGGGGATGGCATATGCGGCAAGAGAGGTTGTGCTGAGCCGGAACGGAACGCTGGCGGGGGTAAGGCTCAAAGGGGTTTTGCCCCGCCGGGAGCAGGCCATGACCAGTATTGGTCAACACATGCTGATCGGCTCACTCGGGCAACTCGCCTCGACCCCCTACGGGATCGTACTGGGGCGTGATTTAGCCCTGCGATTGAACGTGGTTCCGGGTCAACGCGTCATGGTGGTTTTGCCGCGCGGCCTGATAACACCGGTAGGGTTCGTACCCCGGCTGCGCCGCTTCCGGGTGGTCGGCGTGTTTGCCGTGGGTAACGCCCGCTACGACGCGGGGCTCGCATTGACCGCCCGGCGCTATGCCCTGCGACTGTTCGGACTGTCGGCTCCCAACGAGCTGGTCCTTGAACTCAAGCATCCCTTCCAGGCCGATACGGTGGCCGCAAGGTTGCGCTCGAGCTTACCGCCGGGGCTCAAAGTGCGTACCTGGCAGGAACAACACCAAGCCTTATTTGCCGCCCTCGCCAATGAACAAAGAATGATGTTCCTGCTGGTCGGACTGGCCGTGCTGATCGCCGCCTTCAATGTACTTGGAGTACTGACCGTGCTGGTTGCCGACAAGCGGGCGGAGATTGCCGTGCTGGCCACCATGGGTCTGACTCCGCGGGCCTTGTTGGCGACGTTTTTAAGCCTGGGCGTAGCCATTGGTTCCCTGGGAATTATGCTGGGGTTGGGCGCAGGCCTGGCGCTGGCTTTCAATATCAACTCCGTGGTGGAGCAGGTGGGTCGATGGCTGGGTCATCCGCTGCTGACAATGGGGGGAGTCGAGGTCATCGGATTGCCCGCTCGGGTGGATCCGGCACAAGTAGGCGGAATTGTTGCCATGGCCGCGGTTCTGGTGCTTGCGGCGGCTTGGCTCCCCGCTCGACGGGCCGCGCGACTCCGGGTGATCGAGGCATTGGCCGATGGCTGAGGTGGTACTCCGCGCACGCGGACTGCTCAAAGACTATTACACCGGAGGGGTGGCGCAGCGGGTACTCGACGGAGTGGATGTCGATCTTGAAGCAGGCGAACGCGTGGCTGTGCTGGGGGCTTCGGGCAGCGGAAAATCCACTTTACTGCACCTGCTGGCCGGCCTGGATCGACCCGACGCCGGGATGGTAGAACTGGTCGGAGAACATATCGAGCGGATGGGTTTGGCGGCCGCCGCCCGATTGCGCAACCGCTCGCTGGGATTTATATACCAGTTCCATCATCTGTTGATGGAGTTTACGGCGTTGGAAAATGTTGCCTTGCCCCTGCTCATCGGAGGCATCTCCGCGCGGCGGGCACGGGCGCAAGCCCGTGAATTGCTCGCCCGCGTTGGGCTCGCCGACCGCACCAACGCCCGCCCCGCACGCCTTTCGGGTGGCGAACGTCAGCGGGTGGCGATTGCGCGCGCGCTCGCACGACGACCAGCAGTGGTTTTGGCCGACGAGCCTACCGGCAACCTGGATGCCTTGACCGGGGCCGAGGTTTATGCGTTGATGCTGGAGATCTCCGAGCAGGCCGGGACGGCCTTTTTGATCGCCACGCACGATGATGCAATTGCGCGGGCGGCGGGGCGATTATTGCATCTTGAGCGTGGCCGGTTTACCGCGGCATGAGCCTGCGCCTGGCATGGAAGCTGCTTTTTGCTCCTGGCCGCTTGACCACATTGCTGGCCGTAGTCGCCGTGGGCAGCATCGGACTGGGGGTGTTGGTGTTGACCACGGTACTGGCGGTCATGAGTGGCTTCGAGGGCGTGTTATCCGAGAAACTGGTAGCGCTGGGTTCGGAGTTGACCATTACGCCGCCGCCGGGTGTGAATTGGCGGCCGCTGGCCGCGCGGCTCGGGCACCAAGCGGGAGTGCGGGCGGTGGCTCCAAGCCTGAATGGGGAGGCATTGCTGCTTGCCGGTAACCGCCTCGCTCCGATGGGTATCCGGGGAATCGAACCGGCGCCCGAGGCCCGGGTTTCCGATCTGGGTTCACACCTGGTTGCGGGCCGACTCAAGGCACTGACACCGGGCGGTCACGGGTTGATCATCGGCCGCGCCCTGGCCCGGGAACTGGATTTGCGGCTGGGCAGCCCGGTGACCCTGCTGACCGCTCGGGCGGGCCAAGGTAATTTTACTCCCCGCTTGTCCCGCTACCGTATCCGGGGAATTTACCGGATTGGAATCTATGAAATCGAGCGCCGGATGGGCTATACCGACCTGGCCGATTCGAAACATTTGTTCCCTCATGCAGGGCCGGTCGGGGTGGTACTGCGCCTGGATCGACCGCTGGCCGCACCGGCGCTGGCCGCCGGCCTGCGGGCGCGTTTGGGGCCCGGTTATCAAGTGTCCGACTGGACCGAGCGGCAGGCCGACCTATTCGCGACCATTGGGCTCGAAAAACGAATGGTCTTCGTTGTGTTGGCGGCGATTCTCGCGGTTGCCGCCTTCACGGTCATTGCCACATTGGTAGTTTCGGGGCTCGACCGCGAACCCGAAATCGCAGTGCTCGCGACGCTGGGATTCACCCCGGGGGCCATCTCCCGGGTATTTTTCCTGCAGGGGCTGATGCTCGGCGTGGTGGGCACGGGCATCGGCCTCGGGTTGGGCGCCGCTCTCGCTCTCAACGTCAATCGCCTGCTTGCCGGACTCGATGCCGCATTCCACACCCGTCTGCTGCCGCCCTCGGTGTACCTGATCAGCGAACTGCCGGCGCGGTTCCAATGGCAGGAACTGGCAGCCACGGCGGCGGTAGCGTTGGGACTCACTCTTGTCGCCGCGGTCTATCCCGCCCTGCGCGGCGCGCGGATTTCCCCGGCCGAGGCGCTGCGCCACGAGTAGGGTAACAATACCGCACGGGCGCTGGCCCGCGCTTTCGCTGCTGGGAGCCGCATGGGTTATCGGCGCCACTTTGGCGCTGGGCGGATCGACTCCCCCCTCATTTGTTGTGCTTGGAGCAGGAGTCGGGATAGCGGCCGGCGCCTGTTTTTACGACCGCCGTTTTGCCTTGTTGTTCATGGCCGTGCTGGGGGCAATCTACTCGACCCATGCGGCCGATCGGGCGTTGCGGGATCGCCTGGCACCTGCGTTGGCGGGCAAAACCCTGGAGATCGTCGGGCGTATCGCCACGATTCCCCATCGCAATGTGGGGCGGATACGCTTCGAGGTAGAGGTGCGCCGGGGCAAAATACCCGGTATCGGACACCCGGTTTCCCTGCCCCGCAAGATCGTTCTAAGTTGGTACCGCCCACCTCATGGCCCGACCCCCAAGGCGGGTGAGGTGTGGCGGTTTGCGGTGCGTTTGCGCCGTCCTCGCTCCCGCGCCAACCCGGGGGGATTCGATTATGCGGGCTGGGCCCTGGCCCATGGGATAGGCGCCGGCGGCTATGTTTACCATAACCGGGCAACCCGCCTTGCGGGCGCCGCGGGCGGACTGCTCCAATGGCGGGAACGGTTGGCACGGGCAATCCAGGCTGCATTACCCAACAATCCCGCAGCAGGCCTGGTGACCGGGCTCGCCGTGGGCGAACGGGGCGAAGTGAGCCAGGCCCAATGGAGAACGCTGCGCGCCACGGGTACCACCCATTTACTGGCTATCTCGGGGTTGCACCTGGGTCTGATTGCCGCCTTGGTGTTCTTCCTTGCCCGGGGGATCTTGCGCCGGGCTCACGCCCTGGTGCGGCATATCCCGGTACTGCTCGCGGCCGCGGTGTTGGCCTGGTTGGCCGCACTCGGCTATGCGGCGCTAGCCGGTTTTGGGCTGCCTACCCGGCGGGCGCTGGTCATGCTGGCCCTACCGCTGGTAGCCCTGATGCTGCGGCGGCGCATCGCGCTGGGCGATGCCCTCGGTCTGGCTGCCTTCGTGGTGACGCTGTTTTCCCCGCTGGCGGTGATCACCGCGAGTTTCTGGTTATCCTTCGGTGCCGTGGCGGCCCTACTCTACGGCCTGGCTGCGGCCCGCAGCGGTCGCGGCCTGGTGCGCGCGCAACTGGTCGTATCGTTGGGGCTGATCCCCCTGGTTGGCGCTTTTTTCGGCCGGATCTCGCTCATCGGACCGGTGGCAAATCTGCTTGCGGTGCCGGTGGTGGGATGGCTGGTGGTTCCATTTGCGCTCCTGGGAATTATGGCGACCTTACTGCACCCGGGTTGGGGGGATGTTTTTTTCCGGGCCGCCGCCTGGGGCCTGCGGCACCTGTTTATTGCCCTCGACTGGTTGGCCCACGTGCCCCACGCAACCCTTGCCATCGCCCCTGTCGATGGGTTGGTGCTGGCGGCGGCCATTGGCGGGGCGGTGGCTTTGCTCGCTCCACGGGGACTTGGAATTCGCCTGGCCGGGGCGGCCTTGTGCCTGCCGTTGCTGTGGCCTCTCATCCGTGAGCCACCGGCAGGTGGATTTTTTTTCACCGTCTTCGACGTCGGACAAGGCTCGGCGGTGGCGATCCAGACCGCTCGCCACATAGTTTTGGTGGATTCGGGACCGGCAGGATGGAATGGGCGCAGCGCCGGGAGTGAGATATTGCTGCCTTATTTCGCCGCGTATCGTTTGCATAGGCCGTCGCTGATCGTCATTTCCCATGCGGACAGGGATCATGCCGGTGGGCTGCCCGCCCTGGCCGCGGCCTGGCCCGATGTGCCGGTATTTTCCAGCGCCCCGGGGATAGGACGGATGTGCCGGGCGGGGCAACGCTGGAGGTATGACCGGGTTGACTTTTTCATCCTGTCTCCGCCGCCGGGGTCGGGGCATCCGGATAATAATCATTCTTGCGTGCTGAAGGTCAGCGGTTCCGGCGGCAGTGTACTGATACCGGGTGATATTGAACGGGGAGGTGAGCACTGGCTGGTGACTCATGCGCGCCGGGCACTGGCGGCCGAGGTACTGATAGCCCCGCATCATGGCAGTGCCACCTCCTCGACCCCGGCCTTTATCAAGGCAGTGCATCCCCGGTTTGTAATCTTTACCACCGGGTACCACAACCGCTATGGATTCCCCCGCCAAACGGTGCTGGCCCGCTACGGTTCAACCCCGGCGCGCCTGTTCAATACCGCTTATACCGGGGCGCTACGCTTTGAAGTTGTGCCGGGCGAAGGCGTACGGCTACGCGGACGCTACCGGCTGGATCATCGTCGGCCCTGGACCGATCCATAGGCGGGCTGTATCCGATCGCTTGCAAGCCATGCGATTCGGCTTGTTATGATGTTTCGATCAAAATGATTGTCACCTACCCGGCGGAGCCGAAATATGCTGGAAACTGTCCGCGAAGGCGGCTGGCTGATGTTGCCAATTTTACTATGCTCGGTCATTGCGCTCGGGATCGCGCTCGAGCGTTTGTGGACCCTGCGCTCGAGCCGAATTTGTCCGCAACACTTGCTGGCCGAGATCTGGCTATGGATCAAAAACGGAGAACTCGATGCCGCCCGCATCGAGTATCTTCGCCGCCATTCCCCCTTGGGGAACATCCTGGCCGCCGGGCTCGTGCACCGCAGTGACAGCCGCGCCCTGATGAAGGAGTCGATAGAGGATATCGGCCGCCATGTCGTGCATGAGCTCGAGCGTTACCTCAACACCCTCGGCACCATCGCCGGAATCAGCCCCCTGCTTGGCCTGCTAGGCACGGTGCTCGGCATCATGAAGGTTTTTGCGGTGATTACCAGCCAGGGAACGGCCAGCCCCCAAGTCCTTTCCGGCGGCATTGCCGAGGCGCTCATTACCACGGCAGCCGGATTGACGGTCGCAATTCCCAGCTTGATCGCCTATCGCTATTTTCGCGGTAAGGTGGATGATCTGGTCGTGCGGATGGAAGCGGATGCGATAAAGTTAGTCGAAGCACTACATTCGGGTAAAGCCGAACCCCAACATTCCCGCAGTGGGGCATGAATCTGCGTCCTCGCCGGGGCGAAGACCCGGAAATCAGCCTGGTATCGATGATCGACGTGGTGTTGATGCTGCTTATTTTTTTCATGCTCTCGACAACCTTCATCCATCCTTCGCGTATCCGGGTAGAGCTGCCGAAAGCCAGCGTGACCGCGCCGCCCGGCGTCTCGCCCATCACCGTGACCGTGACCCGACGGGGTTTGTACCTAGTTAACGGTCGCGCCCTGATCAACTCCCGGGCGGCGACATTGCGGGCAGCGCTTGAGCGGCTCGCGGGCCGGAATCGGCGGCGTCGCGTAATTCTGCGCGCAGATGCCCGGGCTTCGACCCAGGCCATCGTGACGGTCATGGACGTGGCCGGGTCACTGGGGTTCGATCGTATCAATATTCTCACGACTCACGACCCGCGGCGATGAAAAAGCGTCACCTTCTGGATCCGGCGGCACTGGCGATTTATGCCCGATTGTTGCGCTATGTCAAACGCTACTGGCTGGTTTTTCTTCTCGCCTTCGCGGCAATGATCATTTACTCGTTGACTCAAACCGCATTTGCCGCACTGATGAAACCGCTCATGAACGGTGGCTTCGTGAATCGTAACCCGATGGTCATCCGTTTGATCGCGGGAGAAATATTGCTGTTGTTTTTCGTGCGGGGTCTCGCCGGATTTACCTTGAACTATTCGATGAGCTGGATCGGTCGGCGCGTCATTCTTGCCCTGCGCAGCGACCTGTTCCGTAAATTGCTCAACCTGCCGGCAAGCTTTTTCGATAGCAATGCCACCGGCACCTTGCTGTCCAAGTTGACCTACAACACCGAGCAGGTAGCCGAGTCCACCACCAACTCCGTCAAGGTGGCGGTACGCGACACGGTGACGGTGGTTGCGCTGCTCGGTTGGATGATCTACCTGAACTGGTTGTTAACGGTGCTGATCCTGGTCATAGTACCGCTGATTGCCGGGTTGACAACCTATGTCAGCCGGCGTTTCCGCAAGGTATCGACTCGCATCCAGGACAGCATGGGGGAGATTTCCCGCACCACCGAGGAGGTGATCGCGGGGCATCGCATGGTAAAGCTCTACAGTGCCGAGACGGCCGAGACGGCCCGCTTTGAACTGGCCAACCAACAGAATCTACGCCAGAACCTGAAGCTGGCCTTTACCAGCGCCGTCGCCAACCCGGTGATTCAGGTGATCGCCGGTGCCGGCCTGGCGCTGGTACTCTACGTGTTGACGCTCAAGCCTTTTAAGGCCGGGAACAACGTCGGCGATTTCGCCTCGTTTTTGACCGCGGTAACCCTGCTCTTGCCGCCGCTGCGGCGGCTGACCGATGTCATGGCGGCGGTACAGCGGGGAATTGCCGCAGGCGAGAGCATTTTCGAGTTACTGGACCTGGATTCGGAGCAGGACCGGGGTACGCATACACTCGCCCAGGTACGGGGGGAATTGTGTTTCCGGCAGGTGGATTTTGCTTACCCATCGAGCCGGGCTCCGGTTCTGAAAAATATCAGTTTCGATCTTCATCCGGGGGAACGCATTGCGCTCGTCGGCCGCTCGGGAAGCGGTAAAAGCACGCTGGCAAGCCTGGTCCCACGTTTTTATGACCCCGACGGGGGACGTATTCTGATCGATGGGATAGATCTGCGTGACGTGCCGCTCGCGGAACTCCGGCGCCAGATCGCCATGGTGACCCAGAATGTCATCCTGTTCAATGATACGATCGCGCATAACATTGCCTATGGAGCCCCCGAAGGGGCAAGCGAGGAGGCGATACGCGAAGCGGCCCGAACCGCCCGGCTACTCGATGAGATCGAGCAGCTTCCCGAAGGCTTCGGGACCGTGGTCGGCGAACGCGGGCTCTTGCTTTCGGGAGGACAACGCCAGCGGCTCTCGATCGCTCGGGCGCTAATCAATAATGCTCCGATTCTGGTGCTCGATGAGGCGACCTCGGCACTCGATAGCGAGGCCGAACAAGCGGTCGAAGAGGCATTGGACCGCTTGATGAGCGGGCGAACGACGCTCGTTATCGCGCACCGGCTGACGACGGTCGAGCGGGCCAACCGGATCTTGGTACTGAACCAGGGACGCATCGTCGAGACCGGCACGCATCAAGAATTGCTCGAATCAGGCGGCTTGTATGCCAGCCTGTATCGGCTGGAAATACGCGGGCGAACGTGAGGGGTCGCCTGGCCCGCTGGCTTGACAAGCGCTGGTATGGTAGCGCCCGGCCCCCGGTTTACCTGCGCCCGGCGGCGGGACTGTTTGGAGCCGTGAGCGGGCTGCGGCGGAAACTGTATCGGTGGGACTGGCTGGCGAGTATTGCTATCCCCGCGCGGGTGGTTGTAGTGGGTAACCTGACGGTAGGCGGTAACGGCAAAACCCCGCTGGTCGCCTGGTTGGCATGCCAATTGACCGCCGCGGGGGTGCGAGTAGGCATTGTTACTCGGGGTTATGGTGGACGGCAGCATTATCCGCTTACGGTAACCCCCACTACCCCGGTCGCGCACGCGGGCGACGAAGCGCTGCTGCTGGCACGCCTGACCGGAGTCCCGGTGGTGGCGTGTCGGGACCGTGTGGCGGCCGCCAGATCGCTGTGTGAAACCTGTCACCCTGACCTGATTCTTGCCGATGACGGCCTCCAGCACTATCGTCTCGCCCGCGATATGGAAATTGTCGCCATCGATACGATCCGGGGGTTTGGCAACGGCGCATTGCTGCCGGCGGGGCCGCTACGCGAACTTCCCGCACGACTGGCACAAGCCGATGCCGTGGTGTTCAAGGGAGCAGGCGAGGCCCCGACCGAGGCCGACGGAACTCCGAATTTCGTCATGAACTATGCGCTGGAGCAGGCCGTCCCGTTGGCCGGAGGCCCGGCCCGGACTCTCGAGTGGTTCCGCGGCCGCCCGCTGCGCGCGCTGGCCGCAATTGCCGAACCCGAAGGGTTTTTTCGTGCGTTGCGGCTCCACGGGCTTGAAATTGAGGCTCATGCGTTGCCCGACCACGCGCCGATTGCCGATTTTATACGCCGCCTACCCAGCGACCGCCCGTTACTGATCACCGAAAAAGATGCGGTCAAACTGCCCCTTGAGCGACTCGAACATGTCTGGCGGGTCCCACTTCGGGTAATATTTTCGGAATCCGATGCGGCGAATCTTCTGGCCCTGGTTCGCGGTGCAACTTGAACCCTGGAGATATTCATGGATGCAAAATTACTTGAAATTCTGGTTTGTCCCTTGTGCAAGGGCCGGCTCGATTATGTGCGTGAAACCCCGGAACTCATCTGTCGTGCCGATCGCCTGGCTTTTCCGGTTCGCGACGGTATTCCGGTGATGCTCGAGGAGGAGGCACGGCACCTGAGTTTAGAGGAATTGGAACGGTGAATTTTCGGGTCGTGATCCCGGCCCGTTACGGTTCGGGTCGCCTCCCCGGAAAACCGCTGATCCCCCTGGCCGGCCGGCCGCTTATCCGCCATGTTTGTGCCCGGGCATTCGAAAGCCTGGCCTCCGAGGTCTGGGTGGCAACCGATGACGAGCGGATTGCCGCGGCCTGCGAAGGGCTTGGGGTCCAGGTGGCCATGACCTCGAGCGCACATGCTTCGGGCACCGACCGAATTGCGGAGCTGGCTGCCCGCTCGGGTTGGCGCGAGACCGAAATCGTGGTCAACCTCCAGGGAGACGAGCCTTTGATGCCGCCGGCGGCGATCAACCTGGTAGCCGAAACGCTGGCTGCCGATCCCGATGCCGCCATGGCGACCCTGGCTTGCCGCCTGCGCCAAGAGCAGGCTTTCCATGACCCGCATGTGGTCAAGCTGGTAACCGACCGTGCCGGTTATGCCCTGTATTTCAGTCGTGCCCCGATCCCCTGGCCACGGGAAGCAGGGGCCGACCTCCCGCCGGAGATATTGCGCCATGTCGGGCTCTATGCCTACCGGGCAGGCACCCTGGAGCAAATCGCCACCGAGCCGGTCTGTGCGCTTGAGCGGGCGGAGGGACTGGAACAGTTGCGGGCCTTGTGGCTGGGTTTGCGCATCCGGGTTGCGGTGGGAATACAAGTCCCATCTATCGCCATAGACACCCCCGAAGATCTTCCCAGGGCCGAGGTGCTGCTGCGCGAGCGGGAACCTGGAAAAACGCCCGGGTGATACCCCGGGGCTCCTCCCCGCAGGAACGTTCCCCGTCATCCCCCACGGCCCGCTGTCACGCCCGATTCATTACCGGCCCAAGGTTAGGTTAGATACCAAGGACCCTGTCCCCCCTCGCGAAATATGCTGAGTCTTCTCAGTGCGATGATGCTTGTACTCAGCCGAGCCGAAACTACACAGTGGCTTTCGGGGCGGCCCAGCGCCGAAACCGTTCGTGACGCCACGAAACAGATGGATCAACACATATCAGGAAACTGCATTCATAATCAGGCGGGACTGGTAGGGACTCTGCTCCAGGGCGAGCGCGGCATTCACCAGGCCCAGATGACTGAACCCCTGGGGAAAATTCCCTAGAAGCTCCCGGGTCTCGGGGTGAATCTCTTCACTGTACAGCCCCAGCGGCGAACCATGGCGAAGCAGCGCCTCAAAGGTGGCTCGCGCCTCCTTGTGCATTCCCGACAATACCAACCCCTCGACCAACCAGAATGAAGGTAACAGAAAGGCGCCCTCCGGCCCGCCTACCCCATCTTCGGCGAGCTTGGGATCATAGCGGTAAAGCAGCGGATAAGGGCCGGCCGCCAGCCGCTCGCACAGCACCGCCCGGGTCGAGCGAAACCGCGGATCGTTAGCGGAGATGATTCCGGTGATCGGCATCACCAGAACAGAGGCATCGAGTATGTCACTATCGTAAGATTGAGTGAACGCACCGATTTTCTCATTGTAGGATCGCTCGAGTACCTGCCGGCGAATCTCCTCGGCCTCGACACTCCAGCGCTCCCACGGCAGATCCAGCCCCAACTCCTGCGCCAAGCGGACCCCGCAACTGAGCGCCACCCAGGCCCAGACCTTGGAATAGGTATAGTGGCGGCGTTCGCCGCGAGCCTCCCAGATGCCGTCATCGGGCTCGCGCCAGCCCCGGCTCACCCATTCGATAATCGCCGCCAGTCGCTCCATTTCGACCATTGTCAGCACGCCGCCGGCCCGGTGATAACGAAACGCAGCTTCAATCAAACTGCCATAGATATCCAGCTGAAACTGATCTACCGCCGCGTTGCCGATCCGCACCGGGCGCGAATCCCGGTAGCCGCGCAAATCCAGTTCCCGCTCATCCAACTCGGCGCTTCCGCGCACGTCATACATAATGCGCATGCCGCCATCGTCACAGACGCAGCGCTCGAGCAACCAGTCGAAATAGAGCGTGCCCTCCGCAACATAACCCGCACTGAACAAGGCCCGAAGAATGAATGCGGAATCGCGCACCCAGGTGTAGCGATAATCCCAATTGCGGGTGCCCCCCGGCCATTCCGGCAGGCTGGTGGTCGGTGCGGCGATCACCGCACCGGTCGCGCCATAGATGAGAAGTTTCAGTGTCAGCAAGCTGCGTTGCACCTCACTGTGGAAGGTCCCCTGGTAACTCAGACCCGCAATCCAGTCACGCCAGTAAGCCCGTGCCAACCCTAATCGCTGCTGGGATCGATACGCCGAAACCGGCTGGCTCGAATGACTGTCCCAGTCGAGAACGAACCACAACACGTCGCCGGCATCCAGGGAAAAATCGGCATGGGCATCGGCGCCATCGATCCGCAGCGGAATCGGCGAAGCCAGGGCCAACGTGCCATTATCCGCGGCGGTGCAATAGGCCAGTACGCCGTAATCCCCCAGCCGCAATTCATGCCGCCCCGCCGCAAAATCGAAGCGCGGCGCGAAGATAAGCTCCAGGGACACATGCCCGTCCACCACCTCGACCCGGCGATGAATCTCCCCCGCGGGGCTGCGCCGCTCGGCGATTATCGGCATAAAATCCCGAATCCGCAGGCGCCCCTTCCGGGTCACGAATTCGGTTACCAGGATATTGGTACCCGGCTCGTAATACTGACGGGAACGAAATTCCCCGCAAGGACGGATCACGAACCGCCCGGCCGCGGGATCCAGTAACGCCGCAAACACCGCCGGGCTGTCGAAATCCGGCATACACACCCAGTCGATCGAACCATCTTCGCCGACCAGGGCCGCGGTACGGCAGTCGCCGATCAGCCCGTAGGCCTCCAGTGGCTTGAAATCCGGGATATTCTCTGAATCATAATCGTTCATTTCGCCTCAGTCCCAGTGCGTGAACCCGGGAAATAGCGACATACCGCCATCCACGTATACGGTTGTCCCGGTGATATATCGCGCGGCATCGGAGGCCAGCACCACCGCCATGCCGGCCACATCCTCGGGATCGCCCAGCCGCTCCGTCGGGATCCGGGTCAGCAGTTGCGCCAACCCTTCCTTGTCCTCCAGAACGCTGCGGTTGATCGGACTCTGGATCGCCCCCGGTGCCAGCGCCAGCACCCGCACCCCATGCCGTCCCGCCTCCTGCGCCAAGGTCTTGGTCAACATGCCCAGCCCGGCCTTGCTCGCGGTATAGGCCGAATAGCCGCTCCACGGCAACTGCTCATGCACCGAAGTCAAGTTAATCACCACGCCGGAACCCGCCGGAACCATGCGCCGCAGCGCTTCCTGGGCGCAGTAAAAGGCCCCGAAGAGATTGGTTTCAATCACGCGCCGCCACTCGCTGATCCGCGCTTCCCAGGCCAGCTCACGCGGTCCATCGATGCCGGCGCAGTTGACCAGGATATCCAGCCCGCCCCAGACATCGTCGATACCGGCAAACATCGTGCTCACCGCCTCGGGATCGGACACATCGGCTCGATAAGCAAACCCCTGCCCGCCTTCCCGGGTCAATTCTTCCACCAGGTTCCGGGCCGCACCCGGATGGGCCACGTAATTGATCGCCACCTGCGCCCCCGCCCGGATATAGGCCCGCACGATGGCCCGGCCGACACCGGAGTTGGCCCCGGTCACCAGGGCCCGTTTGCCCTTGAGTTCAATATCCACACATTACCCGCGATTGAAACTCCCGTGGATTATACGAACCTGCCCCGATTCATGTTTCCCGACCTCTTTGGCGCCTCGCCTCATACAACACTACGCCGCAGGCTACCGCGACATTGAGACTCTCCACGACCCCGCCCATGGGCAACGTAACGCGGGCATCGAGATGCTCCCGGGTAAGGCGGCGCAGCCCACCCGCCTCGGCACCGAGCACCAGGGCCAGCGGACCCTGCAGATCCAGATCCCAGGGCGGGACCCCGCCCGCGGCGACGGCGCCGACCCGCAGCACGCCAGCCTCGCCCAGGGTACCGAGCGAACGGGCCAGGTTGGTGACCGTGAACAGCCGCATCGCCTCGGCGGCACCGCTCGCGGTCTTGCGCGCCGCGGGAGTCAATCCCGTCGCCCGCCGCCGCGGCAGCACTACGGCATCCACCCCGGCGCCATCCGCCGCGCGCAGACAGGCACCGAGATTGCGTGGATCCTGGACCCCGTCGAGCACCAACACCAGGGGCTCACGGGCCTCATACAGCCAGGTTTCCAGTTGGTTCTCGCTCAGCGGCGCCGCGCCTTCGATCTCGGCCACGGCACCCTGATGGCGCACCCCTGCGGCCAGGCGATCCAGTTCCCCTGCCTCCCGCTCCAACACGGCGACGCCTTTCGCGGCCGCCATATCACGCAACCCGGTCAAGCGTTTATCCTTGCGCCGGCGCGCGAGCAATAACCGCCGCACCTGCCCCCGTTCCAGGGCAAGGCGCACGGAATGCAGGCCACAGACCCGGTTCACTTCCGCCGCCCTCTTCTTCTGCCGCGACCCGTGCCCCCGGATCCCGCCGTCCGTTTTGATTCCCCGGCGGGGGCGAGATCAATTTTGCGTTCATTGATGCTCACCCGGGTAACCACGACCCGCAGGGGGTCGCCAATGCCATAACTGGCCCCCGAATGCTCTCCCCGCAGGCGATGCACCCGGGCATCGAACACGTAGTAATCCGACGCCAAGGTGGAGACATGAACCAACCCCTCAAGGTACAGCCCTTCGAGCTGCACGAACAGGCCAAAGCCCGTGACTCCCGTGACCACGCCATCGAATTCCTCCCCGACCCGCTCGCTCATGAACTCGGCCTTGAGTGTATCCGCGGCCTCGCGGGTTGCCTCGTCGGCCCGGCGCTCGGTGGCCGAACAGTGCCGCCCCAAGGCCTCGAGACGCTCAAATCCATACGCAAAGCCTTCGGCCCCGTGCCCCTCGGCGAGGTGTTTCAGCGCCCGGTGCACGACCAGGTCGGGATAGCGCCGGATCGGCGAAGTGAAATGCGTATAGTGTTCAAGCGCCAAGCCAAAATGGCCAATGGACTTGGGTTGATAGACCGCCTGGGCCAGCGAGCGCAACAGCATGGTCTCGACCCGCAACCGGTCGGGGCGTACGGCAACGGCCTTGAGAAGTTTGGAATAGTGCCGGGGTTCGGGATGATCCCCACCGCCGAGGCTAAGTCCATGCGGCGCCAAGAAATCGCGCAATTCGGCCAAGCGGTCGCTCGGCGGTCGCTCATGCGCCCGGTAGATCGCGGGAATTCCGGCCCGGATCAAATGCCTCGCCGCCGCGCTGTTGGCGGCAATCATGCTCTCCTCGACCAGTCGGTGGGCTTCATTGCGCACTATGGGACGCAGTGCCTGGACCCGCCCGGCGGTATCGAACACGAACCTGGTCTCGACCGAATCGAAGTCGATCGCACCCCGCCGGGAACGCGCCTCGGCCAAGGCCCGATAAACGCCATGAAGCGCCTCGAGATGAGGCAAAAGCGAGCGGCGCCGGGCCCGGGCCGCCTTGTCCCCGGCCACGAGAATCGCGGCAACCTCGGTATAGGTTAGCCGGGCCTGCGAGTGGATCACCGCGGGATAGAACCGGCTGCGAGACACCTTCCCCGCCGGATCGATCCTGAGCTCGGCCACCAGGCACAACCGATCCACTTCCGGGTTGAGCGAACAGAGCCCATTGGAGAGCACCTCGGGCAGCATCGGCAAAACCCGCTGGGGAAAATACACCGAATTACCCCGGCGGTGCGCCTCTGCGTCGATTGCGCTTCCCGGGCCCACATAATGCGCCACATCGGCAATTGCAACGAAGAGCCGGAATCCCTCGCCCTCGGGTCGGCAGCAAAGCGCATCATCAAAATCACGCGCATCCTCGCCGTCGATCGTAACGAACGGGAAATCGCACAGATCCCTTCTTCCCCGCCGCTCCGATTCACACACTCCCTCGGGGATCTGGGCCGCCTGCTCAATGACCTCCGTGGGCCAGACATGGGGCAGATCGTGGTTGCGAATGGCAAGTTCCACCGCCATACCCGGCTTCTCGCGTGGCCCCAGTACCTCGACTACCCGCCCTACCGCCGGCCCGCGCCGATCGGGATAAGCGGTCAATTCCACCGTGATCATTTCACCCGGCTGTGCCTTGCCGCAACACTCGGGCGGAACCAGGATATCCGCGCCGATGTGCGGGTCGTCCGGGCGAACAAAGCACAGCCCATGTTCCCGGTAGAACTCGCCCGCCACATGCCGATGGGAACGCTCCAGCACCTCGACCAATCGACCCTCGAACCGCCCATCCGGATTCTTCTGCACCCGTACCGCGGCGCGATCGCCATGCATCAACGAACGCATGCTGCGCGGGGGCAGAAAAATATCCTCGCCGGCATCGTCGGAGCTCAAAAAACCGTAGCCATCCCGGTGGGCCAGCACCGTTCCAACCTTCACCGGCAACCGTTGAGTCAGACAGTATTCATCCCTCCGGTTCCGGATCAGATCCCCCGCCCTGACCATTGCCTCGAGCCGATAGGTCAGGGCCTGTCCGGCCTCGCCTTCGAGCCCAAAATCGGCCGCTACCCGTACCTGGGGCATCGGGCTGGCCTGGGCCTCGAAATAGCGGCGCAAATAACCCCGGCTGGGAATGGGATGCGCGTAACGCTCGGCCTCGGAGGCATGCTCCGGGTCTTGTTCGCGCCAGTACCGCCAACCCGGCTGCGGCTGGGATGAGTTCTGTTTTCGGACTATCATTGACAATGACTCTATAAATTGTGGAAAATGCGCTGCTTGGCCGAGGTGGCGGAATTGGTAGACGCGCTAGCTTCAGGTGCTAGTGGGGGTAACCCCGTGGAGGTTCGAGTCCTCTCCTCGGCACCATAAACCTGTTTCAGGCCGTTCCTTGACAGCCCAAAGACGCTGTAAGAATCTTTGTCGGTATGGTCGCTGAAATACGGTAGAAATCCGGAAAGATACTCACAGACGGTATTTATTATGTTAACCGATACCAGGCTGCGAAACCTGGATCCACGAATCCTGCTGTATCGCGTGGCCGATACCTTGGGCCGTGTATCGGAGGTTAGGCCGAATGGCTCGAAACTGTGGCGTTTCCGTTATCATTCGTAGGCAAGGTCAAGATGTTAAGCTTAGGGAACCTTTTTACATGGACGCCGCCCGTTTTGCAAGTGAAGGGGGACAGCGAACAGGAAGTGGTTGCGCTCTTACATCCGGCCTGTTGATGGCGCGGGTTGCGCCTGGCCTCCATGATATGCGCCGACGGGATCCAATCTGAATAACGAACTCGAGGTTCGAGAGATTCCTCGGGTTTGACCCGTCGCGGTGCGACCTGTGTGCCATTGCCTTCACTGATGCAACCTTTAGGGGCTCCTGTGTTACTGACTACTGGGCTTGGTTGGTCCTGAAAGTGATACCGTGTTCTGCCTCATGCGTGCCGCGCTTGGACCGACTTAAACGCCGGTTGCACTGAGCAGGCGGCGGTAGCGCTTCCCGCGGGTAATGAGCACCTATGCATAGCCATTACTTACCGGCATGACAGTAAAAATTAAATCCCCTGATAGCACAGGGATAATTCCACCAGGGGCAACCGAACGACCTGGGCCACTCCGGCGTAAATATCGGCCTGGGCTTCGATCCGGAAACCCCACCGGTTGTTAAGCCGATCCCGGACAATGGCCATCGACGCCGCGGGACCGAGCACGGTTTGAACTTTCGCATTCGTTTACCTCAAAATGGAAACGGCGGCCATGAAAGCCGCCGAACCCATATAAATTCTTGATTTTATTGGCACGCCCGGAGAGATTCGAACTCCCGACCACCTGGTTCATAGCCAGGTATTCCACGGTAAAACAACGACTTATCACGTCTCAAAATAAGGCGACTCAAACCCCGTAACACCTTGCTATATCGTATGTTTTCGTCTAAACTTGTCTCAAGAGGGTAACAGGCAAACGCAGTATATTTGTTTACCCCAGTGTTTACCCCGAGCGCTTGGGGTAACAAAAACCGGAGGCGAAAACGATGTTCACGAATCGGCAAATCGAGACCCTGAAACCGAGGAAAACCCGCTACGAAAAAAGCGAACCCGGCGGCCTGCGTATCCGCGTGTACCCGTCCGGGCGCAAAGCCTACCTGTGGCGCTATCGTGATCCTGGGAGCACGCAGCGCGTGTTCACGCTGGGCGAGTGGCCGCACATGCGCCTGACCGAGGCCCGCCGACGCCTGGCCGAAGCCAAGGCACTACGCGAGACCGGCACCGATCCGGCCGAGAAAGCGGCCGAGAAACGCGAGACGCGCCGCGATGCGTTTCGGGCGAAGCGCACCGCGCCGACCGTGGGCGATATTCTGGACGAATACATGACCCGCCACGTCACCAAGCACTGCCGACCGGCGACCGTCAAAGAGTTTCAGCGCCTGATCGAAGTGAATCTGAAGCCTGTCTGCGGGCGATTGAAGGCCCGCGAGTTAAGCCGTTCGAGCGTTGTAGCGGCAATGGATCGCGTGGCCGACTCGGCGAGTGCCAGCGTGGCGGATCATGCCGGAGGCGTGCTGCTGGCCGCCTTTCGTTTTGCGGTCAGGCGCGGGCGGCTCGAAGCGAACCCGTGTCAGGAATTGCCACGGTACGCAAAAAAGGTGCGGCGTGAGCGTACGTTGACCCCGGCCGAGATTCGCGGCTTGTGGGAGGCAACGGAAACGCACGCGGGCGTCAGCGAACCGGTCGCATTGGCAATCCGTCTGCTGATGCTGACCGCACAACGGCGCGGATCACTGGCAGTCGCCGCATGGTACGAAATAGACGGCGATGCCTGGAGCATTCCGAGCGAACACGTCAAGACCGGCACGGCGCATGTGGTGCCCTTGTCGCCGCTGGCACTGGAAACGCTCGCGCGCCTGCGCGAACTCACGGGCAAGACGCGCTGGCTGCTGCCGAACCCGAGTCTGCACGGGCCGATCCGCCCGGCGGCAATCACCCGCGCGCTGACACGCATCCGCACGGCCGATTACACCGTGCATGACCTGCGCCGCACGGCGGCAACGCTGATGGGCGAGGCTGGAGTAAGCTGGTTTGTCATTGCCCGCGTGCTGGGCCACGTGGACGCTTCCATGACAGGGATTTACGACCGCCACGCCTACGCCGCCGAGAAACGCCGCGCGCTGGAAGCACTCGGGCGCAAGGTGGCCGAGATTATCGGCAGGCCCGAGACGGCAACCGTGGTGGCGCTGCGCTAATGGCACCTGTAATAAGGTCGTTTACATACGTCGCATACCGTGTTACAGTGTCGCAGTGATTAGAAGTTTCCGCCACAAGGGGTTAGCGGTGCTGTTTAACGACGATGCCCCGCGCGGAATCCGCCCGGACCTTGTGGAACGTTGTCGGTCGCGTCTGAGCGTGCTAAGGCAGGCACGCGGGCTTGAAGACTTGCGAGTGCCGGGCTTGGGCTTTCATCCGCTGCACGGCAAGCCGGAGCGTTACGCGATCGCCGTTAACGACCCGTGGCGGATCACCTTCGAGTGGCGCGAGGGCGACGCATGGCGCGTGGACCTTGAACAGTATCACTGAGGAACGAGGCAATGAGCAAGCAGGAGTATTTCGTGAAGGAGCGGCCCCGGATGCGCCCGACGCATCCGGGCGAGGTCGTGCGCGAGGACGTGCTGCCCGCGCTTGGGCTTTCGGTCAGCGAGGCGGCGCGCCTTTTGCGCGTGAGTCGGCAGACCCTGCACCGCCTGCTGGCGGGCACGATAGGCGTCTCGCCCGACATGGCCGTACGACTCGGCAAGCTCGCCGGTAACGGCCCCGGCCTGTGGCTCAGGATGCAGGCCGAGCATGACCTTTGGGAAGCCGAGCGACGCATGGCCGCCGAGGTAAAGCGCATCCCCACGCCGCGCGCGGTGAACGGATAAAGCCGTGGTGCGCCTGCGGTGAGCAAGCCGCTACGCCCCGAAAAAACGCCGCACGGCTAGCGCGTGTTCTGCGGTGAAACCCTGCTGGCGGAAAATGCCGACCGCGTCAAGGCGATCAATGACGCAATGCGCAGGCAGGCAAAGTCTGAAAACGAATTATCGAGCCGCAAGCACGCACTGATCGAGCAGGCCCGCAGTGAGCGTAAACCCGACGGCGGCGCCCTGTGCTTGCCTGACGAAGTGCGGGACGCGCTGGGCGCTTGCGCGATCCAAAACCCCGACACCGGACAATGGGAATGGCACCGGCGCACTGGGCGCGGACGCTGGGCCGGGAAGGCGCCGCTGGAAGCCGTGCTTGACCGCCTGGAGCATCAATTTACAGCACCGGAGAACAAGCGCACGCGCGTCAAATCGGCGAATGCAACTCGCCGCAAGCAGGGCGATGAAACCCGCGAGCGCGTGCTCGCTGCTGCTGCAAAGGACGCCCGGCACGGGCGCGTCAAACGCATTGCCGCCGCGCTGGGCCTGTCCCGCGACCACGTAGCGCGCATCCTGAAAAAGGGGAAATCCGACAAAATGTAAATCGCAATTTTGCGCCCGCAATACTAAAAACACCGAAGCAAGGGACGCGAAAATGACGACATTACGGTTGCTGACAGATCGCGAGCTAGCCGATCTTTTCGGCTGCTCGCGCGCTTCGATTTGGCGCTGGCTGAAGGCCGGAAAACTTCCCGCACCCATCACGGTGGGCGACCGATCGAAGCGCTGGCGCCAAAGCGACGTCGAGCGCTTCATTGAGGGAAAAGCGGCATGAGCCGACGTAGCAAAGCCAAAGGACGCCGAAACACCGCGCCGTTTGTAGCAATTCCGCAGGCAGTACTTAAATAATGCAAGAAATACGCGTCGCTGTCACCATGCGTATTCCGGTCCAAACTGGACACTGATTCCGGGGCAAACTGGACACCCATTCCGACTGAAACTGGACACTAATTCCGGGGCAAACTGGACAGTGATTCCGGTTTGAAACTGGACAGTTTTTCGCTGCTGACCGGAATCGGCTGAACGAAGACAGACGCGGGATTTCCACAACGCCTATGGCATCCTTCTCGCTTTTTTTGAGGAGGGACCATGGCCAATAAGAGGAAATCCATGCGCAAGATAAGACAAGTATTGAGACTGGCCTGGGAGGCTGGTCTGGGAGGCTGGTCTGGGACGGCGGCAGATTGCCCGCAGTCTGTCGATGTCACCGACCACGGTGGCGGAGTACCTGCGCCGTGCGACGATGGCCGGGCTCAGCTGGCCACTGCCCGAAGCATGGGATGACCGCCAACTGGAGGCGCAGCTGTTTCCCACCTTGCCAAAAGCAGCGCGTGACGCCCGCCCTTTGCCGGATTGGGCCGAGGTTCATCGGGAGCTCGCCCGCAAGGGGGTGACCCTGCTGTTGCTCTGGGAGGAGTACAAGGCCGACTATCCCGACGGGCTGCAGTACAGCCAGTTCTGTGATCGTTACCGGGCCTGGGCGGGCAAGCTGGATCTGGTGATGCGCCAGCATCACCGTGCGGGTGAGAAACTGTTCGTCGACTACGCTGGCCAGACCGTGCCGGTGGTTGACCCGCTCACGGGGGAGATCCGCGAGGCCCAGATCTTTGTCGCCACCCTGGGCGCGAGCGCCTACACCTATGCCGAGGCCACCTGGACCCAGGGATTATCGGACTGGATTGCCTCGCATATCCGCTGCCTGGAATTTCTGGGCGCCGTGCCTGCATTGCTGGTTCCGGATAACCTGAAGAGTGCCGTTGCCCGGCCCTGTCGCTATGAACCCCAGGCGAACGCCACATACGAAGATCTCTCAGATCATTATGGCACCGCCATTCTGCCGGCCCGGGTCCGTCACCCCCGTGACAAGGCCAAGGTGGAAAATAGCGTTTTACTGGTAGAACGTTGGATCCTGGCCCGGTTGCGTCACCACACCTTTTTCTCTCTGCCCGAACTCAATGCCGCCATCCGGGAACTGCTGGATATGTTAAACACCAAGCCCTTCAAGAAACTGCCCGGCTGCCGCCAGGCGCTGTTTGAGCAGCTGGACCGGCCAGCCATGAAGCCCCTGCCTGCCGAACGCTACACCTATGCCGAGTGGAAGAAGGCCCGGGTCCACATCGATTATCATGTCGAGGTGCTGGGGCATTACTACTCCGTCCCGTACCAGCTGGTGAAACAGGAACTGGACGTGCGCATCACGGCGCATACCGTGGAACTGCTGCACCATAACAAGCGGGTCGCCAGTCATCGGCGCTCATCCCTGAAAGGGCGCCATACCACACTGACCGGGCACATGCCCAAGGCCCACCAGCAATACGCACACTGGACCCCTCAACGCCTGGTGCACTGGGCGGAAAAGACCGGGCCGGCCACCGCCGAGGTGGTCGCCACCATCCTGTCTTCCCGCGCCCATCCTCAGCAGGGCTTCCGCTCCTGTTTAGGGATCATGCGGCTGGGCAAGTCCTATGGGGATGAACGGCTCGAGGCCGCTTGCCAGCGGGCACTGCGATTAGGTGCGACCAGTTACAAAAGCCTGCAATCCATCCTCAAGAACGGCCTCGACCGCCAGGCGCTGCCAGAAGCGGAGGAAGCCACCCCTAAACCCATTGCCCACCCCAATATCCGGGGTGGCGGGTATTACCACTGACTGATAAGGAGAAAGCGATGCTGACACCCCCCACACTGGACAAACTCCATGCCCTGCGCCTGACCGGTATGGCGCGCGCCTTTGAAGAACAACTCAAGATGCCGGACATCGAGGCGCTCTCCACCGAGGAGCGCCTGGGCCTGATGGCCGACAGAGAGATGACCGAACGCGACAGCCGTCGCCTTCAGACGCGGCTGCGCCGCGCCAGGCTCCGGCATCAGGCGGCCATCGAGGACATCGACTACCGTCATCCCCGGGGCCTGGACAAGGCCCTGATGACCAAACTGGCCACCTCGCAATGGATCCGTGACCACCACAATGTGCTGATCACCGGCCCCACCGGCATCGGCAAGAGCTGGCTGGCTTGTGCGCTGGCTCACAAGGCCTGTCGTGATGGGCTGAACGCCCTCTACGTGCGGGTATCACGCTTCTTCCAGGACCTCTCCACCGCTAAAGGGGACGGCCGTTATCCCAAGCTGATGAATGCCCTCGCCAAATCGGATCTCCTGGTCCTGGATGACTTCGGCACCGCCGCACTCAAGGACGAACATCGGCGCGATTTACTCGAGATCCTGGAGGACCGCTATGGCGTGCGCGCCACACTCGTAACCAGCCAGTTCCCCGTCGAAAACTGGCATGAACTGATCGGCGATCCCACCCTGGCTGACGCCATCCTCGACCGGCTCATACACAACGCCTACCAGATTAATCTCAAGGGAGATTCCATGAGAAAGCGCAGAAAAAAGTTGACCTAAACTGGACACCTGAACTCATAATGACAACCCCGCGTCGCTTCGCTCCGACAACTGTCCACTTTGCGCCGGATCAGCTGTCCACTTTGCGCCGGATCAGCTGTCCACTTTGCGCCGGATCAGCTGTCCACTTTGCGCCGGAATGACTGTCCAGTTTCACCGGAATGCGCAGTCAACCTTTCACACAGAACATGGCGGCCGTTTGACTACACCCGTTACAAAAATTGGTCGCTGAATGTCGCCGCATGAAGATGAAGCGCCACAAACTTGAGAAAATCAAGAAGGACGGCTGATGATGCCGATCTGCTGGTACGAATGGCGCGGCCAGAATCCCGGTATCCGTTTCTCATGGCGTACCGACGGCAAACCTAAGCGTGGAGACTGGCCGCGTTGCGGAGCGCATTGCAAAAGTACCGGCGAGCCCTGCCGCGCGCATGCACTCGAAAACGGGCGATGCCGACACCACGGCGGCTTGTCCACTGGTCCGCGCACCCCAGCGGGCAAGCGCCGGGCGCTGGCGAATCTGAAACAATATCGCCGCTAATTTTTCGTATGCCACTATACGCGCGCGCGATTTGAGGTTCGGAGTGAAATAACGTCAGAAATAGCTTTGCGTTTGAAGGGATCGGAGGTACCCCCCGCGCTAACGGAATGGGAGCGCGCGAACCGAACGGACTTCTACAAAATCATGGTTTCTCTGGTCGTCGTGAGCCGAAGCCTTCCGGGCACGCATGAATGAAAAGGGTGCGCCGGAATATACCACCGTAAGCGCCCATTCCTAACTTCTGCAAAATGTTACCCCTGTGTTTACCCCGAAATGAAAACGGCGGCCAATACAGCCGCCGTATTCGTCTAAGTGCTTAATTTATATGGCGCGCCCGGAGAGATTCGAACTCCCGACCACCTGGTTCGTAGCCAGGTACTCTATCCAACTGAGCTACGGGCGCAAGATAGTACATTATCGCGGTAACGAGCGGGGCAGGTCAAACCCCCCGTTACCATGGCCGGAAAAACCACCTTACCGCGTACCGCCCAAGCCGCCCGGTGGCATGCCGATGTGAGCCCCGATAAATCCCCAGTCATCGGCCAAGTGACGAATCCGTTTATCGGTAGGCATGTAGGTGTGACTGGTGGTCATGGCCACGTGCAACAGAATGGGATTCACGCATCCCTGGTCATACTGCATCTTCGCCGCGAACTGGTAACCATGGCTGGGCACAACGCGGTCGTCGTCGGTGGAAGTGGTGATGAGCGTCGGCGGGTAGCAGACACCAGGCTTGAGGTTCTGTAACGGCGAGTAGGCATACAACCACTTGAAGTCCTTCTTCTTGGCCGAGGTGCCATACTCGGACACCCAGTACTGCCCGCCGGAGAATTTCTGGAACCGCAGCATATCGAGCACACCATGGCCGATATACACGGCGCCAAAAAGATGCGGCTGCTGGGTCACGCTCGCCCCGGTCAACAGGCCCCCGTTCGAGTAGCCCATGATGCCGAGGTGCGGCGTCGAGGTGTAGCGGTGGCGGATAAGCCACCGGGCGGCATTGGCGAAATCATCGAAAACATTTTGCTTCTTGCCAAGCATCCCGGCATGGTGCCACTGCTGGCCATAGACACCGCCGCCGCGTAGGTTGGGAATAGCATAGACGCCGCCAAGCTCCAGCCAAACGGCAAGCATGGGATTGAAGTACGGGGTAATGGTGATATCGAACCCGCCGTAGCCATAGAGGATCGTGGGGTTTTTCCCGTCGAGCTTGACCCCCTTGCGGGCAATGATAAACAGCGGCACTTCGGTGCCTCCGCTCGAGCGGTAGAACACTTGTCGCACCTGGTAGGGCGCCGGGTCGAAATCGAGCTTCGGGCGGAAAAACGCGCTTGTCCCGCCGCTGGCAACATCGTAGCGGTACACCCCGGCGGGTTGCAGGAACGAGGTGAATTCATAGTACACATTGGGAGATTCGTCCCGCGATGAAATCCCGCTGACGCTCCCCATCTGTTCGGGAAGCCTCAGATTCTTGATCAGTTTCCCATCCGTGGAGTAAAGGGAAAGGCGGCTCTTGGCCACTACCATGCGATTGGCCAGAACCCGCCCGGCGGCCATCTGCGCAGACTCGAGCACGCCGTCGGTCTCGGGCACCACGGTGCGCCAATGTCGCGGCCCCAGACGGTCGAGCTTCACGGCGACCACCCGCCCGCGTGGGGCCCGGTAATCCGTTTGCACGAACGCGGTCTTCCCGCGCACCCCAATCGGCGTATAGGCCGCGTTGTTCAAGGTAAACAACGGGTGTACCGGGGCCCCGAGATCGGGATGATCCGGGTTGCCGAGATCGACGTAATAAAGATCGTTCTTGGAAATGTCGTATTCGAGATAGATAAATAGGTACCGGCCGTTTTCCGTAACCGCGCCATTGATGATCCACTTCGGCAGATCGGGGCGGGCATAGATCAAGCGGTCATCGGCTTGCGGCTTGTTCACCCAGTGGTAGTAGAGCTTCTGGTTGGCGAGCCGCTCACTAATCGCCTCGCCTTTCCGTGGCTCGGGAAAGCGCGAATAGAAAAAACCCTTGCTGTCATGGGTCCAACTGATGTTGGCGAACTTCACCCAGCGGACCACCCGGGGTAACGTCTTGCCGGTCGCGACATCGAGTACATGGATCGTCTGCCAGTCCGAACCCCCCAGTGACAACTCGTAGGCGAGATATTTCCCGTCGGGCGAAGGCTGGTAACCGGCAAGTGCAATGTTACCATTTGGAGAAATCCTGTTGGGGTTGAACAGCACCCGCGGCTTGGCGTTTATTCCATCCTGCACATACACCGTCGCCTGATTCTCCAGCCCCGGGTTACGGCTGAAGAACAACTTGCCCCCGGCCTGGATCGGCGAGCCTTCCTTGGCATAGTCCCAAAGCCGCTCGAGCCGCCGGTACAACACCTCCCGCAGCTTGATCTTCGCCAGGTGGGCGTCGGTTAGTTGGTTTTCGGCGGCCACCCAATGTTTGAGTTCCGGATTTTGAAGGTTTTCCATCCACTGGTAGGGTGCCGCCACCCGAGTGCCGAAATAAACATCGACCGTCTTGTCCCGATATGCCCGTGGATAAGCGAAGCCTGCTCGATGCTCCGCCACCTCCCGCCCGGGACCGCCCTGTGCCATCGTGGGAACTCCTGCAACAATGAAACCGATACCGATTACCGCCAGCCAACTTTTCATGGGCGACACCTCTGCGAATTATTTACGCTGGCGCGACTATAACAAACCTCCGCCTCCGCCTGCTCTATTCTCACCCCCCCGATGAACGGCCCACCGCGTCACCCGCGGCCCAGGTATCCCCGCCATTACCCCGGCGACAGGCGGCAACTGAACCGCATCGGAATTGAATTATTTAAATAATTGTTGTAGTATTGAAATATGAGTGATGTCAGCATAAATAAGGCCATCGGCGTCTCGCTTTTGGAATGCCTCGCCTCGGGCGTACGGCTCGATGTCTTTCGGCTGCTCGTCAGAATAGGGCCGGAAGGCATGGTGGCCGGCGAGATTGCGGAGTCGCTCGGCCTCCCGCCATCGAATTTATCGTTCCACTTCAAGGCACTCACTCAGGCGGGGCTTCTCCGTGTGGCGCAGGAGGGTCGCTACCAGCGCTATCGAGCCAATATCCCGCTGATGCTGGAACTCGTCGCCTACCTCACCGACGAATGCTGCGCCGGGCAGCCGGAGGCCTGCGCGGCGTTGCGCGCCGCCTCGCCCTGCGACGAGGCCGTGCTGCCGCCCCTGACCACTTCCCGACGGAGTGCCCGCTCATGAACGTGCTCTTTCTCTGCACCGGAAATTCCTGCCGCTCGATCCTCGCCGAGGCCGTGTTCAATCACCTCGCTCCCGCGGGCCGGCGTGCGCTGAGCGCCGGGAGTCACCCGACAGGTAAAGTGCACTCGCGCTCGCTCGCCCTGCTTGCGCACGAAGGCATCCCGATCGAGGACCTTCACAGCAAGTCTTGGGACGATCTGCCGGTGACGCCCGACGTCGTGATCACGGTGTGCGCGAACGCCGCCGGCGAGACCTGTCCGGCGTATCTCGGCCCGGCGGTGCGCGCTCATTGGGACGTGGCCGACCCGGCTTGCGTTACGGGTACGGAGGCCGAGATCGAGGCGGCCTTCGAGCGTGCCTACCGGATACTTCGGCGACGGGTCGAGGCCTTCCTCGCACTGCCGCTCGATGAGCCCGGGCGGGATCGCCGGCGGCTGCAGGCCGAGCTTGCGCACATCGGCGAGCTTGCTTGAGGGTAATACCCAAAATCCTGCTGATTGTCGATGCCGAAATTTTCCCGATATATCCCGACATGGGAAATATCTCGACACAAGATACCGCGCCCGACTGCGGCGGCATCGAGCCCGTGCGATCCCGCCGCAGTACACTAGTACCCGGTTGCCAAACTTGAATGAGGAGATCAATATGGGATTTGCACTATCACCAATACGGCTCATAAGCCCGGCCTTTGAGCATCATGGCAGGATTCCGCGTCAATTCACCGGCGAGGGCGCCAATGTCTCGCCTCCACTCGCCTGGAACGATTGGCCCGAAGGGACCCGATCCTTCGCCGTTTTCTGTCACGACCCCGACGCTCCGCTGGTGAAACCGGGCGCCTACGGTTTCACCCACTGGGTTCTCTATAACCTGCCCGCAGCCGTAACGACACTGGAGGAAAACACCCAGGCCGGCACCCGCGGCATCAGCGACTTCGGCAAGGCGGGCTATGGTGGCCCCATGCCGCCCGAGGGCCACGGCATCCACCACTACTATTTCTGGGTGTTGGCAATGGATTGTGAGCCGGACATCGAACCGGAGTTGCCCCTGTGGCAATTCCTGCAGCAGGTCGAACCCCATGTACTCGGTATGAACCGCCTCATCGGCACCTACCAACGCGGCTGATTTACACCGAAATGACACACCAACCAGCGACAAACCAAACCGGTACGCCTTCGGTTCAAGAACAATTCAAGCCCGGCCGGGTGACGGGCTGCCGCGCCGGGCGTGAGCGATGTGAACTCGGTGCAAGCGAAATCACCAAGTGAAGCCAGAATAAGGAAATTATTTCATCTCCAGGGATTTTCTGAGTGCTTCAACATCCGGGTTGAACGGCTGTGACAAGGACACTGCGTGATGCGTTGTGAAGTCAGCCGTTCACGTTCCTCCGGAATAGGTATTCACCTTCGCCGGAGTATGCACCTATTAGGCGCAATTTTCTTTCCCGTCGCTTTCGTCGGCTGGGCCCGGTTGCAAGGCCTGTTTATATGAAGCCCTGAAAATCCCGACCCACATTTTCCAGGGCCGCAGGATCCGCTGCCGGCGGGAAAAGAGTCCACCAGCGAACGGCATCACCCCGCGGTAGTTTCTCGCTGCTTTTCGGATGATTCGCAGTAGCAGTACAATATAAGCAACCAGCGCCTCTTTCCCCGACATTCGAGCCGGATGAACGGTAAATCGACTGCATGACCACCACCGACCAACGCCTGGCTGAACTGCATTCCCAGGTGCCCGAGATCTCCCCCACCGAAGCCGCGCGGCGGATGGCTTCCGGGGCCCTGATGCTGGATGTACGCGAAGCCGACGAACTCGCCGCCGGCAGCCCTCGCGGGGCACTGCACGTGCCGCGCTCGTTCCTGGAGCTGCGGATCGAGGAAAAGGCGCCGGACCGCGACCAGGCGCTGCTGCTGTTGTGCGAGGTAGGCATTCGCTCCCTGTTCGCGGCCGCGTCCCTGCAACAGCTCGGCTACCGCGAGGTGTACTCGGTCGCCGGAGGATACTCGGCCTGGAAGGCCGCCGGTCTGCCCTGCGCGAGCCCGCCCTCCCGGCTCGACCCGGAGGATCGGCGCCGTTACGCCCGTCAAATCCTGCTGCCCGAAATCGGCGAGGCGGGCCAGCAAAAGCTCGGATCGGCCCGCCTGCTGCTTATCGGCGCCGGCGGCCTCGGCTCTCCCGCGGCCCTGTATCTCGCCGCGGCCGGGGTGGGCACGCTCGGGATAGTCGATGATGACAGCGTCGAGCTGGGGAACCTGCACCGCCAGGTTCTGCATAGCCAGGAACGGCTGGGGATAAAAAAAACCGAATCCGCGCGCCACGCCCTGTATGGGCTCAATCCGTCGGTACGCGTGGTAAGCCATGAAACCCGCCTGACGAGCAGTAATGTCGAGTCCATCTTCCAGGGCTACGACCTGGTGGTGGACGGTAGCGACAACTTCCCCACGCGTTACCTGGCGAGCGATGCCTGCCTCAAGCTGGGCCTACCCCACGTCTATGGGGCGGTGGAACGCTACAGCGGGCAGATCGGCGTCTTCTGGCCAGCCGCTCCCGATGGGCGTGGTCCCTGCTACCGCTGCCTGTTTCCCGAGCCGCCGCCGCCCGAGCTCGCCCCCTCCTGCGCCGAGGCCGGGGTCCTGGGTGTGGTTCCGGGCATAATCGGGGTTGCCCAGGCCACCGAGGCGCTCAAGCTGATCCTCGGGATCGGCCGCCCCCTGATTGGGCGCCTGTTGCTCTACGACGCGCTGGGCGGTAGCTGGCGCGAACTGGCCATCACACCCGATCCCGCCTGCCGCTATTGCCGCGAGGGAGCCGATTTTCCCGGCTACATCGACTACGAGGCCTATTGCCGCGGCACCTGAGCCGATTCCGGCGGTACCGTTGGGCAACTCCCTTGCCTCTACGGATTTCCCACCACAGCGAGCCAGAACGGAAAACTGCCGCGCGGCAGATGGATGCGTTTGACCACCTCGAGCGTGCGCGTGTCGATAACATCCAGTTCAGTGCCCCGGGCAGCGCTCACATAGACCCAGCGCCCGCGCGGGCTTGCACGCACCCCGTGCGGACCCCGGCCGACCCGGATGCGCTTGACCCGCCTCAAGGCATGCGGATCAAATACATCGACCGTATCGGAACCGATGTTGGTTGCAAACACGTAGCGCCCGCCCGGCACAATATCAATCCCTCCATGAAAGCGCCCGACCCGGAAAGACCGCAGGATCTTTCCCGTCCGCAGATCGAGTACGGCCACGGACCCGTCGCGCCGCGGCGTCGCACGACTGCGAATCCACAGGCGGGTACCCGCGGCATTCAGATCCAGGTTGTGCGGCCCATCCATGCCGGGAAGCGGTATCCGCCGCACAACCTTCAACCGCTGCATATCGATGACCGCCAGCTTGTCCGCCCCCTGTAACGTGACATAGGCGTAGCGCCCATCGGGAGAAAAAATCACATTGTGCGGTACCGGCCCCACCGGAATCGATTTAACGATTCTCGGGGGCTCCAGGCCGATCACCTTGACGCTACCACCGGGGGCATCGACCGCCAGGGCGAAACGCCCGAGCGGATCGATCTTCACGCCCTGGATCCGGCCGCCAAGGCGTAGCGTGGCGACTTTCCCGCCGCTTGCGGTATCGGCCAAGTAAACATTGCCGGTGGCAAATCCGCTGATGACCAGCCACCGCCCCCGCGGCCCCAAGCCGAGATAGTGGGCCTGGGGAAACCCGGGGCAGATGGTCTTTCCGGGCAGGACTTCCACCGCGCCTTCCCTCTGGAGCGCCACGTAAACCGGCGCCGGAAAATACCTTCGCAGGGGCGTCTTCGATGCGGCGGCGGGACTCGCCTGCGCCGCTATAACAACCAATCCAAGGCCGGCAAGCAGCAGGGGCCGAATTAAAACCGGGAATCGGGACGAAATAGACATGGGCTTTCACATCACCTCTCGGGATAAAACCAGGTTACCTCATCTGGCCTCGCAAGCGAGGCCGCCGACCCCGGCGCATTTCCGTGACGATAAAATTCCCCCGTGGCACGACTCTACCGGCTTGCCCCCGGGTGACTCATGCTATCTATGCGGGCGCCTTTTTCCGCGCCGCAACTGGAGCAGCGCCAGGAACAGGAAACGGGTATTGGTGCCGAGGTAGCGCCGCAACAGCCGCCGCGGATCCTGCAACAACCGGTGCAACCACTCGAGGCCGATGCGTCGCATCCACGGCGGGGCCCGCCGAACCGTGCCGGCATGGAAGTCGAAGGCCGCCCCCACGCCGAGCATGACCGCGCCGACCAACCCCTCCTGGCGGGCCATCCACAGCTCCTGCTTCGGACAACCCAGGCCGACAAACACCAACCCCGCGCCCGCGGTGTTGATGCGATCCCTTGACGCCCGCTCCTCGGCGGGATCGAGTTCGCGGAACGGCGGCGACTCGGCACCGACGATCCGGATCCCGGAAAAGGCTTCGCGCAAGCGCTTGGAAAGCCGCGCAAGCGTTGCCGGCGCGCCCCCGTACAGGTAGATGCCGATGCCGGCGGCAGCCGCCTCTGCGCAGAGCCGCCACATCAGGTCGGGCCCGGCGATCCGGCCCTGACGCGGTTCCCCCAGGTGGCGCAACATCCAGGCAACCGGGGCCCCGTCGGGAACCACCAGATCCGCGCCCGACAAAGCCTCGGAAAGGCCCGGCATGGAGCGGGCCGTGACCACGACATGCACGTTGGCGCAGCACACCCGACGCGATTCGCGGGCCTTGGCCCAGGCGCCAATCCGCGCCAACGCCTCGTCCCAGCCGAGGGCATCCACCGCCTGGCCCAACAGTTCCACCCTCCTAGCCATCGCCACGCGCCAACATCACGGCCTCGCGATAGATACCCATTAATTGCCGATAATTCACCTCCGGCGTATAGAGCTTTTCATAGCGACGGCGGGCGGCACGGCCCATGGCGAGCATCCGCTCGGGATGCTCCTCGGCCCAAGCGATGCAGCGGGTGAAGTCCGCACCCGATCCCGGCTCGAACAGCAGCCCGGTCGTCCCTTCTTCCACCAGCTCGGCAAGCGCGCCCAGACGACTGGCAATCACCGGCAAACCATGGGCATAGGCCTCGACCAGGACCCTCGGGAAAGCCTCATACCAAAGGCTGGGCAATGCCAGCCAGGCCGCGCGATCCATCCGCTCACCGACCTCCCCGGCATTGCGCCAGCCATGCAAGCGAATCCCCTCCTTCGCAACCAGCCCCGCCTCTAGCGGCCCCTCACCGATCACGTCGATGCAACCGGCTCCGGCCCGCGCCGCCTCGCCCAGCAGGCGCACTCCCTTCTCCTGCGCAAGGCGCCCCACATAGAGCCCCCCGGCACGTGGTCCATCGCGACGCGGCGGCGCCGGGACAAAATTCGGCTTGATCCGGATTTTCTCGCCCGCCAGCCCCCCTCTTGCATACACGCCGCGACAAAATTCGTTCAAGGCGATATAAAGCGTCACCCGCCGGGGGGTTCCGAGCATACGGTGCAGCCCAAGATTCGCCGCGGCAATGGCCGATTGGATCCGCGAGCCACGGTAACAACCGTGCCAGGCACCCCGCCAGGGCGAATGTCCCACGCAATCCTCGCACACCCGCCCGTCGCGCAGCAGCATGGCCTGGACGCACATCAGCCGGAAATTGTGCAGCGTCTGGACCACGGCGACTCCGCCGTGCCGGGCGGCGTAAAAAACCGCGGGAGACACCAACGGAAAAGTGTTATGCACATGGACCACGTCGGGCGCAAACTCACGGATTCTCCGTCCCAGTTCCCGGTACGCGCCAACCGACCAGAAGGTCCCGAGCGCCTCTTTCGGCCCGGGACGGTTGAATTCGTCATTCCGCCGCAGGTAACACTGGACCGCATGTCCCTGCCCGCGCAGCAACGCAGCTTCCGCCTTGACCACTCCGTCTTCCCCCCCGCGCAACCGATACAGGTTGTGGACGACGAGAATACGCAAGGCGGCGATAACTCAGGAAGCCGGGTTGCCGTCCCCGGCGCCCCGTTCCCGGAACCCCGGCCCCGGCCGCGGGGGAAGATGAGTCGGTGGCTTAAACCCTGCGCGAGCCCCGCGCCAAGTGGATATAAAGTAATCTCGGTCACCGTGCGCCAGGCGCAGCCCCAGGCGCAGCCCGATGGAAATCACAATCTCGGGCCAGGGAAAGCGCAGGTGCTTGCGCAAAAACCGCACGGTGGACTCGGCGATGAACCCATCGCGGGCGGCACTGCGGTTGCCGTAGCTTGCCGAGCCCCGATGGCGCACGCCCGCCCGATCCGCCACCGCGAGCCGCCATCCCCCCCGGCTCAAGCGCACCGAGTAGTCGACATCTTCCCAGTAGAGGAAAAAACGCTCATCGAACAGTCCGATCTCGCGTACCGCCTTGATCCGCAACAACAAGCAAGCCGCCGAAAGATAATCGAGACGCTCCCCGGGCCGATGACAATTGATCAACTTGCCTCGCCACCAGATAAGCCGCCCTCCGCCCCAGAACTGGATTCCGTCCGCCGCCTCCCGGTAGCGCATGACCACGCTTACCGCCCCCACCGCGGGCGAGCGCTCGGCCACGGCCACCATCTCCGAGACGGCGTCGGGCTCAAGCTTGAGGTCGTTGTTCAGCAGCAGCACATAATCGGCGTTCTCCTCGAGTGCTCGCCTGATCCCGGCATTCTGTCCCGCGGCATAGCCGAGATCCCAGCCATTTTCCACCAGGTCGAGTCCCGGGAAACCCGCCCTCAGGCGGGTCACCGAATCATCATCGGAGCCATTATCGATCACCCGTACATGGAGATTGGGATAGTCCTGCGCCAACAGGCTGCGAATACAGTCCGCAGTCTCCTCCCAGGCATTCCAGTTGAGCGGCTGGGCAATCACCCGAGGAACATTCGAGTTGCCTGTATCGGTCATTTCGTTTTCCGTGGTGTATGGATTTCCACCGCCTCCGCCCGGTGCCCCAAGACCCGATCATACCCGTCAAACAGGCGAGCAAGCAAAACCGGCCAGGCATATTGCGCCTCGACCCGGCACCGGGCCGCCGCTGCCAGGCGCCGACACAACGCGGGATCGTCGGCCAGTTCTACCAGCGCGGCGGCCAGCGCGGCAACACTGTCCGCAAGGCCCATCGGCCCGATCGCCCTCCCCACCTCGGAGGTTACGATCTGTCCCGGCCCGCCGAGACGTAAACACACTACCGGCAGAGCGCAGGACAATGCCTCGATAACCACGTTGCCGCTCGAATCATGCAAGCTGGGAAACAACAAAACATCATGTGCCCCATAGATCGACCAAACCCGTTCCCGGGCCACCGGCGACTGCCAATACAGGTGCGGCTCAATCCCCAGGCATGCGGCCAAGGCCTCGAGCCGGGCGCGCGCTGGCCCCTCCCCCACCAAGGTCAGGGTGAAATCCAGGTCGGGCCGCTGCCGGATGGCGCGAGCCAGTGCCCGCAGCGCCAGGTGCGGCCCTTTCCAGTAGAGCAGCCGCCCGATAAATAAAACCCGCAGGCGCCCCGGGGTGACGACCGACTCATCGCCGGTCTTGCTCTCCCCGGATGCGACCAGTTCCAACTGTACTTCGACCTTGCTCCGGTAGGGACGGGGAATGCGCGAGCGGGTCGCCGCCGTCTTGGTGTAAATCAGAGCAGCATGGGAAAAACTGTAGTGCATCAGCGGATCAAGCCATACCGCAAAATTAGCCAGGTCGCGCAAAAGATCGGCCAGCCATCCCCGCCAGCCATAGCCGCCCCGGCGCAACCGCCAGGGTGCCCGCTCGCCGCCGCCCAGCGGGCCGAATACAAAAGGAATACCCAATGCCCCCATGAGGCTCGGCAGACGAAAAACGCCGAAGGTCAGGTGCTGCACCAGGTCGAAGCCATGTTCCCGGTGAGCCCTTCGCGCCCGCCCCAGCGCGCCGACCTGCCACAGGTAGTAGTAGGTTCGCACGCCGCGTCCGCCACGCTTGAACCGGCCCAACCAGGGCGGAAGATCATAGTAGAGGAAGTGCAGGCCCGCCTGCGGTTCACGGGCGAGTGCTGCCTCGATGCACTCGCGGTTGTTGGCCCGGGTAAGTACCCATACCTCGATGCCGGCCCGGGCCAGCGCGTGCGCCCAGTCCCAGCCAATTCCCGGTTCGGAACCCCGGTCCGGCTCACAGGCATAGGCCGAAAGCAGCAGGCGCATCGGGACGCAGGCTCAACGCCACATCAACGGCTCAGTAGGCACGTTCACCCCCAAAGCCCTTGAAAACGGTAAGCACCACGATATAAAGGTCGAACAACAACGACCAATGGTCGATATAGTCGAGATCATAGCGAATACGTTGCTGCATCTCCTTGATATCGCCGATCTCGCCGCGCAGACCGTTGACTTGCGCCCAGCCGGTGATCCCGGGCTTGACCTTGTGCCGCAACATATAGCCGCCGATCAACCGCCGGTACTGCTCGTTATGGGCGATGGCATGAGGGCGCGGGCCGACCACCGACATGCTGCCCCCGAGCACATTGAAAAATTGCGGTAACTCGTCGAGCGAAGTGCGCCGCAGAAATCGCCCGAGCCGGGTGACCCGCGGGTCATCCCGGCTCGCCTGGACGATGGTGTTTGGATCATCCTCGGACACCGACATGCTGCGGAACTTAAGTACCTCGATTGCCCGGCCATCGATTCCGTAGCGCCGTTGACGAAACAGGGCCGGTCCCCGCGAATTCAACCGGATCAACAGGGCAATCACCAACATAGGCAGGGCAATAACGATCAGAATCAGGCTCGCCAGAACGATATCCTCGATCCGCTTAAATACCGCGTTGACCTCGCGGAAGGGCGTTTGGAACAGACCAATGGTGGGAATGCCATCGATCACCGACAATTCGGAGCGCAGCAACCGAAAGGCAAACAGATCCGGCACCCATTGCACCGAGGCGGTGGTATCGGACAAATGTTCCAGCAATTCCCGGATGCGCAGCTCGGCCCGCATCGGCAACACGATATAAACGCTGTTGACATACCCCTGCCCGACATCTTTCAGCAATTGTTCAAAACTACCGGCAAGGGTATCCCCGGCGGCGACCGGCTCATTGCCACGATCATCGTAATAGCCGGTAAACTCCATTCGCCCCTCGTTGCGGCTCTGCAGGCAGGCCACCAGCCGTTCGGCCAGCGGGTTGAACCCGAATACAGCGACACGCTCCGTGCGGACTTTGGCATGAGATCTCAATACCCGCAACAAGGGCTGACGCAGCACATCGACCAACATCAACAACAGGGGGGTTACCCCGAGCCAGGTAAGCATGATGCGGCGCGGATACAGCGCCGACTGCTTTTCACCATACGCCAGGATCAGCAACAAGCCCATAACCAGCATCCAGGCAAATAGTATCCGCAGATGGCGCAAGGCAGGCATTCTGCCCTGCAAAACCGAGTAAACTCCGAGATAACCCGCGAGCGAGGGGTAGACTATCGCGGCCAGCAACACCGGCGGATAATACATTTCCCGCCACGGCGTCCCGTATGCATATACGGTGATGAGCAGCGCAAGTCCCACCAGACAGACATCGATCAACGCCGGAATAAAGGTAGCGGAACGCGGCGGAGTGAGTGAAAACCCCCGAACACTTCGGCGCTCGTCGCGATCGAAAACCGCTCGCACCCCTGCCCGGCGACGGTCGCTGCGGCGCCGATCGGATTCTCGCACCGGCCTCATGGAACCGGGGCTGGTACTCATCGCGGCCTCCTCGATGGCATCAAGCCGATTGCCCTCCTACGTAAAATCTTTACCTACCCACCGAGCAATAACCGACACACGGGTGGTAAACGCCATTGTTCTCATTATGCGGCCTGCCCCGGGAAAATGCACCCCTGGGCACCGGGCCCGGGCCGGGGGAAAGGAACGAGCCTTACCGCAGCCGCATTGCAAACTCATTTCGCAGAAGCTAAGATTGCGATCTTCCCGACTCCATAAGTTGAATGTCCGGCGCCCATTCACATATCTCCGGCAAACAATCGACACGAATCTTTCTGCTGGCGATCGGACTCAATGTCCTGATCGTCGCCGGGGAAGCCCTGGCCGGATTCATTGGCAACTCCACCGCCCTGCTGGCCGATGCCGGACACAACCTCTCGGACATCCTGAGCCTGGTACTGGCGGGCGGCGCGATGTGGCTTGCCCGGCGCCCGGCCACACCCCGGCGTACCTATGGGTTCCGGCGCGCCACCATTCTCGCCTCACTCACCAATGCATTGCTGCTGATCCTGGTCTCAGGCGCCCTAGCCTACGCCGGGATCGTCCATATCCTGGCCCCGGTACGAGTCGAAGAAAACCTTGTGATTGCGGTGGCCGCCATCGCCGTTGTCGGCAACTCCTTCACCGCAATGCTGTTCATGAAGGGCCAGAAACACGACCTCAACCTGCGTGGCGCCTTCCTGCACATGGCCGCCGATGCCGCGGTATCCCTGGGGGTGGTGTTTGCCGGTGTCGGGATCCTCGTCACCGGCTGGAACTGGCTGGATCCGGCGCTAAGCCTGGTCATTGTGCTCGCCATCCTGTGGAGTACCTGGGGCTTGCTGCGTGAATCTTTCAATCTAAGCCTGGATGCCGTTCCCGGCGGTATCGACACGCGGGCAGTGGAAAACTACCTGTGTACCCTGCCGGGGGTGGATGGCGTACACCATCTGCATGTCTGGGCCACGAGCACCACCGAGACCGCGCTCACGGCACACTTGGTCAAGCCCGACGGGAAGCTCGATGACGCCCTGTTACGCGAGATCGACCGAAATCTGCATGAGCGCTTCGACATTGGGCACGCGGCCATTCAACTCGAAACCGGGGGCCACGGGAACTCCTGTGACACGGCCTCCCGGCACTAAAGACCAAATTCACTTATAAAACCAGCCCGGAAAACCCTATTTCGTAATCCACCGGCCTTCCCGATACCGGGAATCGCTTCGAAGACTCGAATCTTCGCACCACTCCAAAAAATTCGCATAACTACGGGCCCTTCCCATTGTGGCGCGGATCTTGTTACCCCTTAACGGTATGAAAAGAACAGGTGCCGTAATTTATTCGCCGGGGAAATCTTTCAGGCGCCGATACGAAGTAAAAACCAGGCCGGCAACCGACTGAACCGAGCATCACAAGTTCGATGATGAGGGGCCGAGAGAGTAGTAGTTGTTTTTATATATTCAAATCGTTATCATTTGCAATAAATTAACTACCCCTCTTTCCATGAAGGTATTGTTGCCCGGCCTTGCCCTGCTCCTCGGACTTTCCGCCGCGTTTCCCGCGCAGACTGGAGAAGTCCCCACCTATGCACTCGAAATTCGTACCCAGGGGTTTCACCCTGCTTCACTTCGGGTTCCCGCGGGCACCCGGATCCGGCTGCGGATTCGCAACCCCCGCACCCGTCCGGCGGAATTTGAAAGCTATGCCCTGAATCGCGAGAAAATCCTGCCGCCAGGCGCGACGATCACGGTTTGGATCGGCCCGCTCGAACCCGGAGAATATCCGATTTTCGATGACTTCAACCCCCCCGCCCGGGGACTGATCATCGCAACCCGCAAGGCGCTCGCCGGCAAGACCGGCGGAGAGAATCATTCATGATCGGCAGCTTCATCATCGTCTTTCGCGAAATCCTCGAGGCGGCTCTGGTCATCGGCATCGTCGCTGCCGCCGTCAAGGGCCTGCGGCATCGCGGCCGCTGGATTACACTCGGAGTGGTGCTCGGGGCGGGCGGAGCCATCGCCGTCGCTGCCGGTATCGGAGAGATTTCCCAATTTGCCGGCGGCAGCGGTCAGGAGATTTTCTCCGTCGGGATTCTATTCGCCGCAGGGTTGATGCTTGCCGGGCACAACCTATGGATGGCCAAACAAGGGCTCCACTTGGCGGGAAAGCTCAAAACTCTGGGCTCGGACGTGCTGGCCGGCAGGGAATCGCTTGCCGTTCTCATTACCGTAACCACCCTCGCGGTGCTGCGTGAAGGCTCGGAGACCGCGTTGTTCCTCTACGGCATCGTCGCGAGCGGCACCGAGCACATGGCGCTTCTCGTCGGGGGCGTGCTCGGCCTTGCCGCCAGCGCCGCCACCGGCTTGATGTTGTTCGCGGGCTTGTCACGCATCCCCATGAAAAGCCTGTTCCGGGTAAGCGCCATCCTGATTCTTTTCATCGCCGCCGGCATGATCGCCCAGGGAGTCGAACTTCTCGTTCAGATGGGGTACCTCCCCGCGCTGATCGAACGGGTCTGGAACAGCGAGCGAATCCTCTCCGGCAACAGCCTTGCCGGTCGAAGCCTTGGCGCGCTGGCCGGCTACACGCCGGCGCCTTCGCTCATGCAGGTGCTGGCATGGATTGCGAGCTTCAGCATCATCGCCGGCCTCATGCTCGTACGTTCCGCCCGCCCGCGTTTTCCCGGCGTGGCAGCCGAGGCGGCCCCGATACTCCTACTCGTCGGCCTCGGCCTGGTCTCCGCTCCTGCGGCACGCGCGGAGGATTTTATCGTCTATGCCCCCACCGTATCACCCGGTGAGAACGAAATCGAGGCCCGGGCCTACACCGGTTGGAATGGCAAGAATTCGAGCGACGACCGCAGAGCATTCAAGCTGGGTTTCGGACGGGGCCTCGGCAACCGCTGGTTCAGCGAGTTTTACATCGCCGGCGCACAGCGCTATGGAGGCCCATTCAAGCTCGAAGAATTTGAATGGGAAAACCGAGTGCAGTTAACGCCCCAAGGCCGGTCCTGGCTGGACGTCGGACTGCTCACCGAAATCGAAATCCCGCACTTTGCCGATACCCCGTACGAGGCCAAGTTCGGTCCGCTACTCGGCAGGGATATCGGCCGTTTTACCGTGTTGCTGAACCTGATCGGTTCGCGCCAATACGGCCATAACGCCGAACCAGGGGTGGAACTGGAATACCGTGCCCGCCTGCTTTACCGCTGGCGGCAAGACCTCTCTCCCCTATTGGAAGCCTACGGGCAGCCGGCAGGAAAAGTCGGTGCCCGGGGAAACGCCCGCCAACTGATCGGCCCCGGACTCACCGGGCGCATCGCGACCGGCCCGGGGAAAAGCCTGCGCTACGCGGCGCTCGTGCTTTTCGGCACCAGCCAGGCCGCCGCCGGCACCACCCTGGTATTGCGCCTCGAATACGAATTTTACTGAACCCATTAAGCCTCGGGCTAGCCTTCGGGCCTTGCCGAGATCCGCAGCCAGGGCTTGAGGTACGCGCCCAGTTGCCGCAGGCTAGAGCCGTCGGGTGGATAGCCGTAATGCTCGAAGATCACCTGGCCGTCGGGCCGCAGAAGAACCAATACCGGTACCACCCGCCGGGTACGAAAAATTCGTGCCAGTCGTCCCGACCCATCCCAGACCGCGGGAATGGTGATCCCGTGACGCCGCAAAAAGGTCCGAGCCCGTGTGCGGGTCTCTCCCCCGGTGGCCACATCGACGGCGAAGAAGCGAACGTGGGCATGGTAGCGGCGGTAGATCTCCTCGAGCCGGGGCAATTCCGCGCGGCAAGGTGGACACCAACTGGCCCAGAATGAAAGCACCACCGGCCGGCCCCGCAGTGCAAGGGATGACACCATCCCGGCCCCGAGCCGCGGCAACATGAAGGCGGGGGGGTAATATGACGACCGTGACTCCCCCCGGACCGGTACCCCGGCAAGGACCGCTAATCCACCGATCGCCAAGGCGGCCAGGGCACTCGCGAGGAGCCTGTGCTCCCACCCGGCATGAATGCTTCCCAGGGCCACCCACCCCGCCGCCATCCCCACGCTGGCGACTAAAGGATAGACTCCAAGCGACAACGCATGCGACTGTAGCCAGCCGGCGACAGCCGCAACTCCATACAGGCCCCACATGGGCACCAGGATCATCCACCCCCAGGCTCCGCTCGACTCACGCGGAGCCATGCCACCCACGCCGAAGGCAACCAGACCAAGGAAAATAAACCGTGGCGGGAAGCCAAGGGGGAGACCCGGTGCGACCGCCGTCGCCGCGGCCAGGACGAGGGCGAGCAATGACAACCAGGCGACGCCACGAAGAATTTTCATAGACAGGGTATTCTATGGTTTTACGCTGTTGGACGAGGTTTCAAACATGCGCATACTGGTGATTGGAGGTGGCGGACGCGAACATGCCCTGGCCTGGAAGGCCGCGCAATCGCCCCGGGTTGAGTGCGTCTATGTAGCCCCCGGCAACGCGGGCACCGCCTGCGAAACGCGCTGCGAGAACATCCCAGTCGGCGCTGCCGATATTCCCAATCTACTCGCCTTTGCCCGCGAACACCATATTGATCTCACTCTCGTCGGCCCCGAGGCCCCCTTGGCCGAGGGCATAGCCGATGCCTTTGCCGCCGCGGGGCTCGCCTGTTTCGGCCCCAGCCGGGCCGCGGCCCGGATCGAGGCATCAAAGGCCTACGCTAAGCGCTTTTGCGAGCGTCACGGCATCCCGAGCGCAAGGGCGAGGTGTTTCACCGACCCCGCGGCGGCACGGGCGGCGCTGCTACGGTGGAAACTCCCCGTGGTCATCAAGGCCGACGGCCTCGCGGCAGGCAAAGGGGTCGTGATTGCCGAGACCCGGGAGCAGGCGCTGGCGACAGCCGACGCCATGCTGTCCGGGCAAGCCTTCGGTGCCGCGGGCCGGGAAATCGTCGTGGAGGATCACCTTCCCGGAGACGAGGTTAGCTACATCGTTCTCGCCCACGGCAAAACCTATCTCTGCCTGGCAACATCACAAGACCACAAGCGCGTCGGTGACGGGGATACCGGCCCCAATACCGGCGGCATGGGCGCCTACTCGCCGGCACCGCTGATCACCTCGACCCTGGCCCAACGCATCGAGGCCGAGATCATTCAACCAACGCTGGCCGGCCTCGCTGCGGAGGGCATCACCTATTCCGGTTTTCTCTACGCGGGAATCATGGTCGGGCCACGGGGCACTCCGCGCGTGCTCGAATTTAATTGCCGCCTCGGCGATCCCGAAACCCAGCCATTACTGATGCGCCTGGACTCGGATCTGATCGAGCTGGTTACGGCGCTGCTCCACGGTAACCTCGAGGACACTGCCGTAACCTGGAAACCCCAAGCGGCGGTCGGGGTGGTCCTCGCCTCCGCGGGCTATCCCGGCGACTATAAAAAGGGCCGCGCCATCACGGGACTGGAGACCCCTCTGCCTGAAGGGGTGAAAATTTTCCATGCCGGCACCACCCTACAAGGCGGCAAGGTGCTCACGGCCGGAGGGCGCGTACTTTGCGTTACCGCATTGGGCAAGGATATTGCCACCGCCCGGAACAAGGCCTACGCCGGGCTCCAGCCCATCCACTTCGACGGCATACAATACCGTCACGACATTGCTCACAGGGCGTTGAACGAGAAGCCCGGATGAATACCGAGGTCCGTCCTATCACCGCCGCGGAACTGACTGCCGCATGGCAGATATTACTCGAGTTGCGGCCCGGGCTCAGCAGGGAAGACTTCGGCAAGACGCTCCGGCAACAGAGCGCAGCCCATGGTTATGAACTCATCGGCGCGTTCGAAGATCGAAAGCTTGTCGGCGTGCTGGGGATGCGCGAGGTACACACTTTCGCTCGCGGTTCGCACCTGCATATAGATGACCTGGTCGTAGCCGCCGATGCCCGCGGCCAGGGCACCGGCGGGCGTCTTTTGGAATACGCCGAAGCCGTTGCCCGCAATCACGGCCTGCTCCAGGTGTTTCTGGACAGCCGCCCGGGTGCCATTGGTTTTTATGAACGCCGCGGTTACCGTCGCCATGAATCGGTTTTGATCAAAAAACCCCTAGACACAAGCGCCCGGCCCGCAGCGACGAAACGCAGCCGAATACTTACGTAATATTCATTCGCCGGCTCAGCGTTTCATCGAATTGAAGAACTCGACATTGGTTTTGGTGCCCCTGAGCTTGTCGATCAAAAACTCGCTGGCCGCCAATTCATCCATCGGATGCAACAGCTTGCGCAAAATCCACATTTTCTGCAGCTCCTCTTCCCCTACCAGGAGCTCTTCGCGGCGGGTTCCCGACCGATTGATGTTGATGGCCGGAAAGATCCGCTTTTCTGCAATCCGCCGGTCCAGGTGAATTTCGGAATTACCGGTTCCCTTAAACTCCTCATAGATCACCTCGTCCATGCGCGAACCGGTTTCAACCAGTGCGGTGGCAATGATGGTGAGCGATCCCCCTTCCTCGATATTGCGCGCCGCCCCGAAGAAACGCTTCGGCCGTTGTAGCGCATTTGCATCCACCCCCCCGGTCAACACCTTACCGGAAGAGGGCACAACGGTATTGTAGGCCCGCGCCAGGCGGGTGATCGAATCGAGCAGGATCACGACATCCCGCTTGTGCTCGACGAGCCGCTTGGCCTTCTCGATCACCATTTCCGCCACCTGGACGTGGCGGGTTGCCGGCTCATCGAAGGTTGACGAAAGCACCTCTCCATTGACCGACCGGGACATTTCGGTGACCTCTTCGGGGCGCTCATCGATCAATAGCACCAACAATACGCAATCGGGATGATTATGGGCAATCGAATGGGCGATATTCTGCAACATCATCGTTTTGCCGGCTTTCGGCGGCGAGACGATCAACCCGCGCTGCCCTCTACCCAAAGGCGCCACCAGATCGATGATCCGGGCGGTGAGATCTTCGGTGGAGCCGTTCCCCAACTCCATTTTCAGCCATTTCTTGGGGAACAGTGGTATCAGGTTTTCAAACAGAATCTTGGTTCGGGCTGCGGCGGGATCATCTGCGTTGATGGTATCGACCTTAATCAACGCGAAGTAGCGCTCGTTATCCTTGGGCGGACGAATGCGTCCGGTTACCGTGTCACCGGAACGTAAATTAAATCGTCGAATCTGGTTCGGACTGACGTACACATCGGCCGGGCCCGCCTGGAAAGAATTGTCGGCCGAGCGCAAAAAACCATATCCGTCAGAGAGGATTTCCAGCACCCCTTCGCCACGGATGCGCTCCCCGTTGCGCGCATGGGCCTTGATAATGGCGAAGATCATCTCCTGCTTGCGCATCCGTGCCGCGCCTTCCAGGCCGACCGCTTCGGCGACATCGGATAATTCGACGACACTTTTGCGCTTGAGTTCGGCCAGGTTCAGAATTGGTCCATTGGCCGAATCGTTTTCTTCAAATTCGGTTTCATCCACGTTTTCCATCTCAAGCGCGAGATTAACGTCGGCGCGCTCGCTATCACGTGGTTTACGCTGGCGCGAGTTGCGCCGCCGATAGGCATGCCCGCTCAAAGGTTGGCTTCCAGAAAGGCCGCAAGTTGCGATTTGGGCAAAGCCCCCACCTTTTGCGCCACCAGATCACCATTCTTGAACAACATCAAAGTCGGAATACCGCGGATATTGTACTTGCGCGGGGTCGCGGCATTTTCATCAATATTCAATTTCATGACCTTGAGCCGACCACCGTACTGGTTGGCCAGTTCCTCGAGGGCGGGGGCGATCATCTTGCAGGGTCCACACCATTCGGCCCAGTAATCGACCAACACCGGAACCTCGGATCTAAGCACATCGGCCTCAAAGTCGGCATCCGAGGTATGGGTAACGTTTTCACTCACGTCGGTTCCTCCGTATTAATGGTTTGATTCAGGGCTAATCTGCTCCGCGTAAAGTTCATTTCCCCTCACGCCGATTGCCAAGCCCAACGGATATTGGGTCTTGTTCAAATCGCCTAGAAAAAGCAGAAACGATCGAATCGGGACGAGCGCAAGCCACTTAAGGCACAATAAAGCTGATGGTTTGACCGGGTTTCCTTGCGGATACAGCCTTAAAAGGCAATTTCGACTCAGGCCGAATTCTCTTAGGCCGTTATTCTGGTCCGATTCGCCTTCAAAATGCAAGTCCCATAAATCCAGACACCGAACTCACTCTTGAGGAGCCCACGCACTTGCCGCAATATTTTTCTGAACTCGACTTGCAGCCTACACTCATCGCCGGGATTACCGAGGCCGGTTTTGAACGCCTCACCGCTATCCAGCAACGCACGCTACCGCTTACCCTTGCCGGACGGGACGTCGCCGGGCAAGCCCAAACCGGAACCGGCAAAACCGCCGCATTCCTACTGGCCTTGTTCCAGCGCCTACTCACCAGTCCACCATCCAGACACCGGCGCCGGGATCGACCCCGGGCATTGATCATCGCCCCGACCCGCGAGCTGGCGGTCCAGATTCATCGGGATGCCGAAAGTCTCGGCCGCCAGACGGGTCTGCGCATTGTGGTCGTGTACGGCGGCACCGGCTACGAACGGCAAAAAGAGAAAATAGCGGCGGGAGCCGACATCCTGATCGGAACCCCGGGACGGCTGATCGATTTCCACAAGCAACATCTCTACAATCTGCAGGCCATTGAAGTCGCGGTGCTGGATGAGGCCGACCGCATGTTCGACCTCGGTTTCATTCGTGATATCCGCTACCTCTTAAGGCGCTTGCCTCCGCCGGGCGAGCGCCTGACCATGCTCTATTCGGCTACCCTTTCCTACCGGGTCATGGAACTGGCACATGAGCACATGAACATGCCGGAATTGATCCGTATAGACCCCGGACAAATCACCGCAGCTTCGATCAGTGAACAGCTATATTTCCCCGCCATAATCGAAAAACCCCGGTTGCTGATCGGGCTTTTCCGTCACCTAAACCCCGAACGCGCCATGATATTTGTCAATACCCGCCGCACGGCCGAGTGGCTCGGCGAGTTGCTGCGGTTAAATACCTATCCCGCACGGGTTCTATCCGGGGACGTACCGCAACCTAAACGCCTGGCCTACCTGGCCGCCTTCGAGGGCCGGGAATCGCCCATACTGGTTACCACCGATGTCGCCTCACGCGGTTTACACATTCCCGCCGTCAGTCATGTTTTCAACTACGATCTGCCTCAGGATGCAGAGGACTATGTCCATCGCATAGGCCGAACGGGGCGTGCCGGGGCCAGCGGCGAGGCGATCTCCTTTGCCTGCGAGAATTATGCTTTTTCCCTGCCTGCCATCGAAAGTTTCATCGGCCATGAGATCCCGCGTGTTTATAAACACACCGGGATGCTCGCCGACATTGCCTTCCCCCCTCCTTCCCGGCACCGCAAATCTCGACCGCCCCGGCAAGGGCGATCCCGGCGACAACCCCATCGCTGACTAAGTGTTATATTGACACTAAGATTTTTTAGTTGTTATCTCCAGACCGATGAGCATCGTTGCCGCCAAGGAATACAGCCACCCCGCGCTAACCGTGGATACCGCGTTGTTCTCGGTACGCGACAACGAACTGGTGGCGCTCACGGTCAGGCGCAGGCGGGAACCGTTTGCCGCATGGTGGGCACTCCCGGGAGACTACATTCGGACCGAAGAGGCGCTCGATGAGTGTTCCGCGCGCGTTCTGTCCGAGCAAACCGGTATCGAGCAGGTTTATCTCGAGCAACTTTACACCTTCGCCTCACATTATCCCGGTCGCTGGGGACGGGTTTTTAACATTGCCTATTTCGGTCTCGTCCCGTTTACCGCACTCCACCCGCGCCTCCGTGCAGACCTGTTCTGGCAGCCGCTTTCCCACTTGCCTCCCCTGGCCTTCAACCATGGGAAGATCCTGACCAAGGCGCGCCACCGACTGGCCGCTAAAATCGAATACACCCCCATCGCCCTCGAGTTGCTACCCGAATTTTTTACCCTGGCCGAAGCCCAAGCGGTTCACGAAGCCATCCGTGGACAAGCGCTGGACAAACGCAATTTCCGCCGCCGGCTGCTCGCCCTGGACTGCCTCGACGCCACCGGCGAACAGCTCCAAAGGGGAGCTTCCCGCCCAGCACGACTATACCGCCTCAAACCCGACCGTAAAACGCCATGACCCGATCAAACTTCCTCCCCCCGCGAGAACATGTGGCCGCCTTCGATGTGGACGCACAGTACGCTTTTACCCCGGAGTGCCCCACCGAATTACCGGTACCCGATGCGCTGGCGATCGTCCCCGAGTTGAATATCCAGGCTGCCTGCGCCTCCCGGCGTCTCGGTTCCAAGGATGCGCACCCTCCCCACGCCGTCTGGACGGCCGACCCCCGGCACCCCCCCTTAAGCCCGGTCGCGGGCAAGAACGTCGATGTCCGCTGGCCCGCCCACGCGGTTCCGGGTACCCGGGGTTTCGAGCTGATTTCCGGCCTGCCCCCGGTTACCTCCTACGATTTTTTCGTGTGGAAAGGCATCGAACCCGACATGCACCCCTACGGGGCCTGCTGGCACGATTTGGCCCGAACGCTCTCGACCGGCGTGATTGAATACCTGCACTCACGCGATATCGAAACCGTGATCGTCGGCGGACTGGCAACCGATTATTGCGTCAAGCACACGGTCATCGAATTACGTGAAGCCGGATTCGATGTGGTCGTCAATCGCGCCGCAATCCGTGGTGTTGCTCCCCAGACCACCCGCGAAGCCTTGCAGGCCATGGCGCAGGCCGGGGCCCGGTTCATCGATCGGGCCTCCGCCCTTCAGCACCCACGAGGAGAAAACGCGTGATTATTCGCTCCCTGCTCGACACCGACCTGTACAAGCTGACGATGATGCAGGCCATCCTGCATCATTTTCCCTCGGCGCAGGCCGAGTACCAGTTCCGCTGCCGCACCCCGGGAGTCAACCTGAGCCCCTACGTGCATGCAATCCATGCCGAGGTCGAGGCGCTGGCCGATCTCCGGCTGGAGGCCGCCGAATTCGCCTGGCTGGGGACCCTGCCCTATTTCAAACCGGACTTTCTCGCGCACCTCGAGCGATACCGCTTCGACCCCCGCCAGGTCACGATTCGTCCGGGTTCGAAACAGATCGAAATCACCATCCGCGGCCCCTGGCACGGCGCAATTCTCTACGAGGTTCCCCTGTTGGCCATCGTCAATGAGATTTACTTCCGTTCCCTCCATCCCCACCCCGATCCTGGCGAAGGGCTTTCCCGGCTCGGGCGCAAGGCCGAACTGATGCGCCGGGCGGGGCCTGACTTCCGGGTTATAGAATTTGGCACCCGGCGCCGATTCTCACGCTCATGGCACGAAAAGGTACTACGCGAACTGTATCGCCTGGCCCCGGCCCAACTGCTCGGGACCAGCAATACGGATCTTGCCCGTCGTCTGCATATTCCCCCCAGCGGCACCATGGCCCACGAATTCTTCCAGGGCTGCCAGGCGCTTGCGCCCACGCTGGTCGAGGCCCAGCGTTTCGCCCTGGAGACCTGGCTCGATGAATACGCGGGCCTACTCGGGATCGCGCTGTCCGACACGTATGGAATCGAGCCGTTTCTGGCCGACTTCAGCGCACCACTGGCCCGAGCCTACACCGGCGTGCGCCACGACTCCGGGGATCCGTTCGAGTGGACCGAGCGAATGCTCGATCACTACCGCTGCTGCGGCATCGATCCACGTGAGAAAACACTGGTTTACAGCGACAGCCTCAGCGTGCCGCGGGCCTTGGAGATTTTTACGCGTTACCACCACCACGCTCGACTCGCCTTCGGGATCGGAACCAACCTCACCAATGACCTGGGCCCCGCGCCGCTCAATATCGTCATCAAGATGACTCGCCTCAACGGCCAGGCGGTCGCCAAACTCTCGGATGACCCCGCCAAGGCGATTTCCCCCGACCCCGCATACCTGGACTATTTGCGTAAGGTCTATCGGCGCAAGGTCGCCGTTTAGGGTGCTGGGTGTAACCGCACGAGACTGGGGCCTTGGTCACGGCCCCAGTGGACCGTTATCATAAGCGGATGAAAAAAGTCACCCCTCCGGATCGCCTGATCAAGCCCTTGCTGCAGCTCGTGACCGCGGCGGCTCAGTCCATACTCGAAATCTACAGCCGCAACAGCTTCGATATCCACACCAAGAACGATCGGTCTCCACTGACCGCGGCCGACATGGCCAGTCACCACATCCTCACCCGCGGCCTGGCCGAACTCCACCCCGGACTGCCCATCCTTTCGGAAGAAAACACCCGGGAAACACCGCCGGCGAAACGCCACAGCTGGAATAAATACTGGTTGGTGGACCCTCTCGACGGAACCAAGGAATTCATCAAGCGCAATGGGGAATTTACCGTCAACGTAGCGCTGATTGAATTCGGGCGCCCCGTGCTGGGCATCGTCAACGTGCCCGTGGATGGATGCAGCTACGTAGGTCTGCTCGGGCATGGTGCGTACCGGTACCAGCGCGATGAGACGCGCCGAAGCCTGCGGGTCGCCGGCCCGGTAACCCAACGACCGGTGCGCGTTGTGGCGAGTCGTTCACACACCGGAGGGGAACTGGAAAACTTTGCCCGGGCGCTGGGACCCCATGAATTTCACTACATTGGCAGTTCACTCAAATTCTGCCTTGTAGCCGAGGCCGGGGCGGATGTCTATCCCCGCCTCAAACCCACTTCGGAATGGGATACCGCCGCCGGCCAGGCAGTGCTGGAAGCCGCAGGCGGGAGCGTCACCGACCTATCGGGCGAGCCCCTGCGCTACAACACCCGCGACACGCTAATCAATCCCAGCTTCATCGCCAGCGGCGACCTGGCCCGCGACTATGCCCGGATTGCCCGTCAGTCCTCCCCCCGGTAGGTACACCCCGCGGTGCAGGTTTCGGCAACGGAGACCGCGCAAAGGCCCGTGAGGCGAGGTGCCAACCGATCCCAGATCCAGCGCGCAAGGTTCTCGCTGGTAGGATTTTCCAAGCCCTCGATTTCGTTAAGGTAGTGATGATCCAACTGTTGAAAAATCGGCTTGAAGACATTGCTAATATCGGCAAAGTCGGTTACCCATCCCGCTGCCGGCTCTACCTCACCCGCCATGCGAATTTCGATCCGGAACGAATGACCATGCAGCCGGGCGCACTTGTGTCCCCGCGGTACCCGCGGCAATCGATGGGCCGCCTCGATCTGAAAATGCTTGTAAATCTCCATGCCCGACTTCCCGCGGATCCCACCCTTATTGTCGCACGGGCGAAGCGGTGTAAAATTTCTCCACCGCGTTGGCTCCGACGTAACCCGTGAGCGAGGAGTATCTTTTCGAGAAGCGGTGCCGGGCACGCGCCGGGCTGGAGCACCTCCGGGAAGAGCACCGCCGCCTCGATGCCGAGATCACCCTCCTGGAAACCAGCGCCTATTGCGACCAGCTCGCCCTGCGGCGGCTGAAGAAACGCAAGCTATACCTGCGCGACGAGATCGAGCAGATGAAGAGCGCCCTGATCCCGGACCTCAACGCCTGATCCAAGGCGCGCCTCACGCCCCCGGCCTGCTATGCACGGCGCCGGGTGCGAGCGGTGGCCATCAGGGCATCGAGCCCGATAAAATCGAATAATGTTCGATCGGCCAATTGCGACGGTTCGACATGCGCCAAGGCGGTCGCCAGCGAGGCAATCCACGCCGGATTCTCACGCTCCCACGTCGCGATCATTGACTTGACCCTGTCGCGGCTCAAATTACCCTGGGAGCCGCACAACCGACAGGGTATGATCGGAAACCCCTGCATGAGCGCATATTTGGCGATATCACGTTCCCGGCAATAATATAAAGGACGGATCACGATATTCTCGCGATCATCGGCAAGCAACTTGGGCGGCATGGTCTTGATTCGCCCCCCATGGAACAGGTTGAGAAAAAACGTTTCCAGGGCATCGTCCAGGTGGTGTCCAAGGGCGATTCGGGTGTAACCCTCCGCAGCGGCAAACCGGTACAATGCCCCGCGACGCAGACGGGAACACAGTCCGCACGGCGTTTTACCCGGCGGCACTTTATCCCGAACCACACCGTAGGTGTCCTGCTCCAGGATACGGTATTCCACCCCCCGGGCGGAAAGATAACGCGGCAAAACAGCGGCCGGAAATCCGGGCTGCTTCTGATCCAGGTTGACGGCGGTCAAAGTGAAAGCGACCGGGGCCGTTTGCCGCAACCGCAGCAACAAATCAAGCAAGGTGTAGGAATCCTTGCCCCCCGACAGGCATACCATGACCCGATCGCCCTCGCCGATCATGCCGTAGTCGGCAACGGCCCTCCCCGTAGCCCGCAACAGGCGCCGGGAAAGTCGGCGCCCGGCCACCGAATCGGGGCTCATGGCGACTCGAACCGGAAACCGAAAACCAGGCCCAGGGATCGGCGCGCACCCCCTTCGACATGGATTGCGACGGTACCGCCGGGATTGACCGCAAATACCAAGTCGGCATAGGGATCAATCCGGAACGTGTAGCGTAAATCACGTGTCGCGGGGCTCCCGCCGGTCATGGCCTGGTCGCCGCCGGCACCTCGATACACCGCCCCTACCTCGATGGCGGCGGGACCGAACCCCAGCCTGGGGCCCCAGGCCACGGCGTAACTCCACCAGCGCAATATCTCCGCCGACCCGGCCGAGGCATCCTCCAGGCGATGGTACCCTACCACAACGCGAAAGCCCATTCCCAAGTGAGCCGTAAGCGGCAACCGATAACGAGCGCCAAGGCGGCCATAGTAGCCCGAGGGAGATCGGCCGGCACCCGCGGGATCATTGGTAATCGCGGCATTAGCATAGCCCGCCTCCAGGTATAGTGTGGCCTGCGGTGATACCCATTGCGCAAGATCCAGGCCGTACTCGGAAATCCATACGTCGTGCTTTCTCCCGGAGAACTCGAATCCCGAGCCGGAGCGCTCGATATGGATGGCCACACCAAGCAGGTCGGCGGCGGCTCGCGCCGGACCAGTGACTCCCCAGAGGAACATCAAGAAGATTGGAAGCAGCAACCCGCGAAAACGACCCGGCCTCATGGTCCGGTTTCCGCACCATAGACTCCGATCAAAGCCCGGGCCACCGCCGGATGCACGAATCCCTCCACGTCCCCGCCGAGCCGTGCGATCTCGCGCACCAAGGTGGAAGAAATGAAGGTTGTATTCTCGCCCGGAGTAAGAAACACCGTTTCCACCCGCGGATCCAGCCTCCGGTTCATGATCGCCAGTTGAAACTCGAACTCGAAATCCGAGACCGCCCGCAAACCCCGCAGAATCACCCCCGCCCCGCGCTCCCCGGCATAGCGAACCGTCAACCCACTAAAGCCCACCACCTCGGCCCGGGGCTCATCGGCGAATACCGTACGGGCGAGTTCCACCCGCCGGGCCAGATCGAACAAGGGTTTTTTAGTAGTATCGGCGGCAACCGCGACAATCACCCGGTCGAACAACCCCACCGCCCGGCGTACCAGATCTTCGTGGCCGTTGGTCAGTGGATCGAAAGTACCGGGATAGAGGGCAATCATCGGAAATCAACTAGAAACAGCAGCATAATGATACCCGCCGCAAGCATGCGCGTCCAGGTTGGCGCTCCCATTCCGGCTGGCCGCCGACACCAAGGGATCACCCGGATCCACTCTCGCCACCCCCCGATTTCATTGACAAATAGAAATCCAGGTGCTTCAATGTCTGCGGCTTCCGGCCGCAGCTTCTTGCATCGCGACCGTGGAAAATCCGAATTATTCCTGCAATATCGAAGGAGGACTCTTGATGACTACCCAGTTTCGACTCTCCCTGGGCGCCGGTGTGGCCCTTGCCGCACTGACAATCGGGCCCGCTCTCGCCGCCGGCCTGCCCACCCCCGCTCAAATTGCCGCCCTCAGGGCGGCGCCGGCAAATCCCATCACGGCAAAGCTGGCGCTACCGTTACGCAGTCTCAAACCCAATATCCAAGCGGAATCACTACTTCACACCCGGGGCCTGGCCGCATGCGACTTCAATATCCCCCCGCTGCCGCTACGCCCCCGGGTTAATAATTGCGACCAGGTGCAAGTGTACCTGTTCCATACCCCCGCCATGCAGCCCAACCTGGCCCAACTCAAGGCGCTCGGTGCGGCCCGCATCGGCTATCAACCGGCACTGCCTATGCTCCAGGCATGGGTTCCGGTAAGCGCACTCTCCCGGGTAGCCGGACTTTCCTGGGTACGCAACATCGCCCTGCCACACTACGTCCAGACGCAGTACATGCCACCCTCACGCCTACCCAAGAGCTACTTCAGCGGCATCCAGACCCAAGGCGTCGGCATCGGTCCCAACGGGCAAACCCCGATCCAGACTCTCGCCATGAATGCCCAGAAGTTCGTGCCCGCCGGAGTAGCCGGCCAAGGCGTGCGCGTTGGCATCATCTCCGATGCGGCGGCCAATTACCCGGTGCTTGCCCAGGCGGGGATTCTGCCCGCGAACGTGTATTTTCCAAAGGATGCCAACGGCAACCCAATCTATGGCAGCGGCGGTGACGAGGCCGACTGGATGCTCCAGGTGGTACACCAGACCGCACCCCAGGCCATACTCGGCGCCTGCCCGGGGCTTTCCACCGGCTTCGATGTCGCCAGCTGCGACATGCTACTGGCCAGCCCGACCGCAAAGGGGGGCTTCAATGCCGATATCATCGCCGATGATATCGGCTACACCTATCCAACTTTTTTCTACCCTCTTTCGATCGGTATCGGCTACTCCGCGGTTCACGCCCAGTACCCGGACGTAATCCTGCTGAGTTCCTCCGGAAACTCCCGTGGACAAGGGTTCTACCAGGGCCAGTGGCTACCGGCCCCCACGACGGTTCTGGGCTACCCGGCACAGGATTTCGGCAAATCCCTGGGCGGGGCCAGCGATCCCTACGACAGCTTCACGCTTCCCGCCGGCCAAACCGTGGCCCTGGTCATGGACAGCAATATCAATCCGAACTACGATCCCAACACCAGCAGCGGCTGTGTCGCCACCAACCCGGTACTGGCCCTGGTGCTGACCGACGCCAGCGGAAACCTCGTAACCAATACGGCAAGCAACTGCGACTTCATGGGATTCTACTATCAGAATACGGGCAGCAGCGCCGTGACCCTGAAGGCATCGATCCTGCTCATGTCGGGAAGCGCAAGCAACCTGGCCGTCAAGCTCTATGCCGCCATCCCCAGCTCGCAAAGCGCCTATAGCCTGGCCTACTGGACCACGGGCACGGCGATGGCAGGCAAGCTGGACAGCGGTTCGAGCGTAATCGGCACCGGTGCTATCGACCCCTACGACAACCCGGGCGGCCCCGATGTGGCCGAATACTTTTCCAGTGCCGGCCCGCAGCTACTGAGCTGGAAATTCGACCCGACGACGGGTAATTACGTCGCGCTCAGTCCCATGACGGCGGCCGAAGAACCCCAGGTGGTTGCCCCCGACGGGGCGCTTACCGCCTTCCCCTCGGGCCAGGCCCCCGGTTATAAGTTCTTCCGTTTCTTCGGCACCTCGGCCACCTCCGAGGCGGTTGCCGCGGTCGGGGCGCTGCTCATGAGCGCGGGCGTTCCGCAAAACATGATTACCCAGGCCATTACCACTACGGCCACCCCGCCGGCGGCACAGGCCTCACCCACCAAGGTATGGGATCCGGTCTACGGCTACGGCGTCATCAACGCCGCCGCGGCGATCCAGCAATACGGACCCAAGCCGATCCCGGTGATCACCGATCCACTCAACTCCAGCGCCTTCGTGAACGAAAAGCTCGCATTCAACGGCTACTGCTACATGCCCGGCATCAATCTGCCCGGCATCCCGGACTATAACTGGAATTTCGGTAACGGCAACAAGGGTACCGGTCAGCTCGTAGATAACGTGAGCTATAGTAATCCCGGCAGTTACAATGTCAGCTTCACCTGCACCAATGCACTGGGAGTAACGGCGGCGAAGCCCGCCACTAAGAATATTCAGATAGCCACCGCGCCCGGTGGCGGCGGTGGCGGCTTTGGATTCCTGGGCCTGGCGGGCCTGGTCGGTCTTGTTTCGCTCAGCCTATTCATCAAACGGCGGCGCATGCAATAAGACTCAATCCAAAATATGTCTACTTCAACCCGTGAGACCCTCCAGTCTCACGGGTTTTTTTGCCTAAAAGTGCGGCCTGAACCTGCCCGGCCCGGGTTTGGCGCAGAATTTGCCACATGTTCTCGTCAAATGAAATCGTACCGCGCACCGGATATTCCACATAGATTCGAGACGATCCGCCAAGCAGGCCGGCCCGGTTTTGGAGAATATCGAGTGTATGTGCCCGCCAATCCCCCCCGAACGGCGGATCTAGAAAAACCAGATCGAAGCTCGACGTGGTTCCCCGCAGATAGCGCCAGGCGTCACCCGGGATTACCTCGACCTGCACGGCACCGAGGCGTTGCAGGTTAGCCTGCAGGGCCCGGCGTGCGGCACGAACCGGCTCGACGAAGACCGCGGAAGCGGCTCCTCGAGACAGCGCTTCAATGCCGAGTGCACCGCTTCCCGCAAACAGATCCAGAACCCGGCGCTGCTCGATCCAGCCCCCCAGCCAGTCGAAAAGCGTTTCCCGCACCCGCGCCGGCGTGGGGCGTAACCCCGCCCCCGCGGGGAATGCAATCCGCCGACTGCGCCACCGTCCCCCGATGATGCGCACCGCTCCTCGCCGGGTGTTTTTTCCCCCAGGCATTGCTTTACGGCGCCGAACGTGGTTTACTTACAAACGCTTGACTGGATAGGCCAGTCACGAGAGTGTAGTGATACAAACCAACGGAGGATGGAGCGATGCGTAAATTCCTTTCCCTGGCGTTTATCGGCGCCTTTGCCCTATTGGCCGGTTGCGGGGCCAACACTAACAACCCCTCTCCCAGCCCCAACCCGAACACCGGGTTCAGTGCGCGATTCGCGTTTTCCAACACCGGCTACATCCTCCCCTTCCCCAATGATTTCTTCTTCCTGAATTCGACCAACGGGCTAGTCAGCATTCCCGGTATTCCCAACCCGACCGACTACAGCAACCCGTTGGCCGCGATCAACACCCTGGATGGATTCTCCACAACGGCTCCTATTACCGAGCATTTTACTGCACCGATCGACCCCAAGAGCCTGATCGGGAACAAGACCGTTTTCGTTTTCAAGGTCACTACCGATCCCACCAAGGGATTTGCCGTAGTCGGTGTCCAGGGACTGCTCACACCCGGTACCGACTACACCCTGGGCGTCTCCCCGGATGACCCGAGCGTGCTCAGCATCACCCCGACAACGGCACTTGCACCCGCAAGTTCCTACATGGTGGTGCTGACCCGAGGCATCCAAAGCACTACCGGCGCGGCAGCCACCCCCTCGGCCGAATTTCAACAGGTCGAGGCTTCACTGGCCGGGCAGGGTTCCATTTCCAACCCAGCCCTGGCTCAGGTCGCCCCCCTGATCGGCGCCATGTTGCAGGCGAGCACCCAGGCAACCGGCGGCCAGGTAACCGCCAATGATGTCGTACTTGCCTGGACCTTGACCACCCAGACCATCGGCACCAGCCTCACCGCGCTCGCCAAACAGATGCAGCCTGCCCCAATCGAACTGGCTCCCACCGGAATGACGACGCATACGATCAATTCCCAACTACCCGGATATGCCGAAATCTATGCCGGGACAATTACCATCCCGTACTACTTGGGGATTCCCTCCGCGAGCGACCCCGGCGCCCCGCTCACCGATTTCTGGCACGGCAAAAACGGCAGCTTGCTGACCCCGGCAAACCCCCTACCGGTCGCCACGGGGACCGTCACCATCCCGGTGCTGATGACCATCCCGGCTCCGAACTCACCCTACTTCCAGAACGGAGGCACCTATCCTCTGGCAACCGGCTGGCCGGTGGTGGTTTTTCAGCACGGAATTACCCGTAACCGGCTAGATATGCTGGCCGTAGCCGATACCTTCGCCCAAGCCGGTTATGCGATGATCGCCATCGACCTGCCGCTACACGGGATTACCGACACCACGAATCCCTTCTACGAGAACCAGCTATTCAAGGGAACCCCCTACGCCGGCCTGGTTACCGGTGAACGCACCTTCAACCTGCCGCCGGGGCTGTTTACGGGCGCTCCCACCACGGGAATCGCCTCCTCCGGAAGCTACTTCATCAACCTGGGCTACCTGCTCACCAGCCGGGACAATCTACGCGAATCCGAGGCGGATCTGCTGCAGCTCACCGAAAGCCTGCCCGGGGCCAGCTTCAAGGTACAAACCTCGGTAGGTGGAGTCATTACCACGTTGACGGAAAAATTCAATGCCCAGGATACCTACTTCGTGGGTCATTCCCTCGGCGCCATCAGCGGAATTCCCTATCTTGCCGAGGTCACCAACCTGCCGGGCTACGGCTCGAGCATAGACGTCCGTTCGGCCACGCTTGGCAATCCCGGCGGCAAAATCGCCTACCTGCTGCAGCAATCACCGACTTTTGCCCCGGAGATCAACGCGGGCCTGGCGCAAAAGGGTATCGTGCCCGGAACCCAACCTTACGCTGATTTTTTCCAGTGGACACAAACCATCGTGGATGCGGGCGATCCCATCAACTACGGCGCGCTCGCGGCGAAGAACACCCCCATCGATCTACTCGAGGTCGTCGGCGACCCGGCCACCCAAAACCCGCCCGACCAGGTCGTGCCCAACTCCGCTACCAATCTGTTGGTAAATGTCATGGGGCTCACCCAGTATGGGGCATCGACGATCAACCCCAAAGGGTTGCGTGCGGTGACCCGCTTCCTCGCCGGAGATCACGGCTCCCTGCTGGATCCTACTTCAAGCCTCACCGTCACCCAGCAGATGCAGTTGCAGATGGGCGTATTCGCCTATGGCTGCCTGCCCGGCGTTGTTCCAGGCTGCCCGACAACGGGAGGCCCCCCCAATGGCCAGACGCTCGATATCGCCTTCCCGAGTGTCGTGCAACAACCCTGAAGACGGCGAGTCAACGGAAACACAAGGGCGGCCTTCGGGCCGCCCTATTATCTCGTGGATATTCTTATTCCCTCTACCGCCCGCAGGCGCTATCCTCCCCCATCACGGTGGCACTGAATCGGACTTAAGTGCTTCCATTACAGCCGGTGGAAACAAAAACAGCTTGGCCCCGGCCACCGCGAAGCACCCGACATTTGCTAGCATAATTATTTATGCTCTCTGCCTCGCCATGGTCGGACGCCTATTCAAGCGCTTGCGAAAACTCGGACGAACCCCACCCGTACTCGCATCCGGCACCGAGACCTACATCGACCCCGAGACACTCGAAACCCGGTTACTGCTCGCCGATGTCGGCGTCACGGTAACGGCGGAGTTACTGGCCGCCACGCACCGGATCACGGGGCGAAGCGGAACATCCGCCGACATCGCCGGGGCGCTGCGCGACAAGCTGATCGCCATTCTCAAGCCGGTCGAGCGCCCACTGGAAATAGACCCCGGTGCGCACCCTTATGTCATCCTAATGGTTGGAGTCAACGGTAGCGGGAAAACCACCACCACGGCCAAACTTACCCGCCGGCTTTCCGCCCAAGGCCGGCAGGTGGTACTCGCCGCCGGTGATACCTTCCGCGCCGCAGCGGTGGAACAATTACAACAGTGGGGCCGACGCCTCGGGGTAACGGTTATCGCGCAACAGAGTGGCGCGGACGCAGCCGCGGTGGCCTTCGATGCATGGCAGGCTGCTCATGCCCGCGGTTCCGAGATTTTGATTATCGACACCGCGGGCCGACTGCATACCCAGGATCATCTGCTTGCCGAGCTGGCCAAAATGCGGCGAGTAATCGCGCGGCAGGATCCCGCCGCACCGCATGAGGTTCTGCTGGTTCTCGACGCCACCATCGGCCAAAACGCGTTGCTTCAGGCCCGACGTTTCACGGACGAAATCGGAGTCACCGGGTTGGCCATCACCAAACTGGACGGCAGTGCCAAGGGCGGCGTGCTGGTAGCCATTGCCCGTGAACTGGCACTGCCGATCCGCTTTGTCGGCATCGGTGAAAATAGCGAAGACCTTGAACCCTTCGTGGCACAGGACTATGCCAATGCACTTCTAGGCATCGAAACCACACTCACACCATGATCCGTTTCACCTCCGTCAGTAAACGTTATCCGGGCGGCCATGATGCCCTAAGTGGAATCAGTTTTGATCTGGCTAGCGGTGAGATGGCCTTTCTCACCGGCCATTCCGGGGCCGGAAAATCCACCATACTCAAGCTGATCGCCCTGTTGGAAAGACCCACCCGGGGCCAACTCTATGTTGCCGGGCGCAATGTATCCCGCCTGCCACGCTGGCGAATCCCCTACCATCGCAGACGTATCGGCGTTGTCTTCCAGGATCACAAACTACTCACCGACCGCACAATATTCGACAATGTTGCCCTGCCGCTGGTAGCCACCGGGTACCCCCACCGGGAGATGGCACGCCGGGTACGGGCGGCATTGGACCAGGTGGATCTGCTCGGACGCGAGCGTGCCCGCCCACTTGAACTCTCCGCCGGCGAGCAGCAAAGGGTGGGCATTGCACGTGCCGTCGTCATCCGCCCACCGCTACTGATTGCCGACGAGCCGACCGGTAACCTGGATCCCGAACTGTCTCTGGAAGTCATGCACCTGTTCGAACGCTTCAATGCCGTGGGAGTCACCGTCCTGGTCGCCAGTCACGATCACGCCCTGATCGCCGGCCTGGGCCATCGGGTACTCGCGCTCGAGCACGGCCAATTGATTACCCCCCGGCTTACGCTGCACCATGGCTGAACCCGGTGGGGTGCGCGGCCCCGGCTGGCCAACTCGGTTGCGGAGCCTGCCCGCACACCATGCACATGCTGCTCTCGCCAGCCTCGGACGCCTCTGGCGCGGCGGCGCGGCAAGCCTGATGAGCACCGGAGTTGCCGGCATCTCCCTCGCCCTGCCCCTGGGGCTCGCCATCCTGGTCAACAACGCCACTCAGCTGACCGGAGTAACACAAGACTCCGCCCGCATTTCCGCATTCCTCGATATCGGCCTGAAATCTCCTGCAATAAAATCACTCCAACGCCGAATCCGCACTCTCTCTGGCGTAAAACACGTCCGCCTGGTCACCCCCGATCAAGCGCTCAAGGAGTTCAATCAGCTTTCCGGCTTTCGCTCCGCTTTCGCCTCGCTGGGACAAAACCCCCTGCCCCCCGTGCTTGAAGTCACCCCCATCGATACCCGGATTCAAGCCATTCAAAAACTAGCCACAACACTCGGGAAAATCAATGGTATCGACCAGGTCGTGAGTGACACTCATTGGATCGCCCGACTGAATGCCATGCTCACCATCGCCCGGCGAACCATCTGGATACTCGCAGGCCTGCTATCGTTGGCCGTGCTTGGAATCGTAGGTAATACCGTTCGGCTGGAAATTGAATCCCGCCGCAACGAAATCCAGGTGCAAAAACTCGTCGGGGCCACCAATGCCTTCGTGCGGCGGCCATTTCTGTATGGAGGCCTGTGGTATGGAGCGGCCGCGGGATTGATGGCCTGGCTCCTGGTGACATTATCGCTGACCCTGCTGGCAGGACCCATTGCCCGCCTGGGTAACTTGTACCAGGGAAGCATTACCCTCCACGGACCTGGGGTTCCGGGATTCTTCGCCATGCTCGGCATCGGTGCGGGACTGGGATGGCTGGGTGCTCTCATCGCCCTTGGCCGCCACTTGCGGGAAGTGGAACCGGATTGAACTTCCACTCAGCCTGGAAGTCGAAGCATATGTTAAAATTTGATGTTCAACAGGAGCAGTGAAACATGGCGCAAAGCTTGGCGGTTAGTTCGCGCAACTTGGTATTGTCTCCCCAATCCGGGGTCGAGCATTATCTCGCCCAGGTGCGTAAAATTCCGATTCTCAGCGCTGCGGAAGAGTGCGCACTAGCCCGCCGCTTTCGCAATGAAGGCGATGTGGCCGCCGCCCGCTCCCTGGTACTTTCACACCTTCGATTTGTCGCTCATATCGCCCGCAGCTACCGGGGCTATGGCCTTGCCTACGCCGACCTGATCCAGGAAGGAAATATCGGACTGATGAAGGCAGTCAAACGGTTTGACCCTGCAATAGGTGTCCGGCTCATCTCTTTTGCCGTACACTGGATTCGGGCCGAGATTCATGAATTTGTCCTGCGCAACTGGCGGATCGTGCGAGTTGCCACCACCAAGGCACAACGCAAACTGTTTTTCAACCTACGCAGTTTCAAGCACCGCCTGGGCTGGCTCAATCGTGAAGAAGTCGAAGCCGTAGCCAAGGATCTGGGAGTATCCTGCAAAGAGGTCATCGAGATGGAGTCGCGCTTGTCCGGCCAGGACGTGGCCTTCGACCCGCAGCCCAAGGAGACCGTCGACGACCAGGCCGGATTTTCTCCGGCCGGCTATCTCGTAGCACCCACCGATACCGATCCGGCCATCGCTCTGGAACGGGCCGATTGGGCCCACAACGGGCAACGCCGGCTGAAACAGGCAATGGCAACGCTTGACGAGCGCAGCCGCGATATCCTCAAACGTCGCTGGTTGAGTGAACGCAAGCAAACCTTGCAGGAACTTGCCGCCGAATACCGAGTTTCCGCCGAGCGCATACGTCAGATCGAAGCCGGTGCCATCGATAAACTTCGGGTTAACATGACCGGCTGAATTTCAGCCTCGGGATACAACAAGACGCTAACCTATAAATCGGATAATCTCTTTCATATGTGCGGCAGCCATCCGCCCAGGTAATGATCGAGCAGCAGGGCCGCAAACAACAGGCCCAGGTACAGGAGTGAATAGCGAAAGGTCGCCATCGGCGCGCCGGGAGTTTTCCCCCTCCAGAGTTTCCATGAATGCGTGAGATACCCGGCGCCCAGCACCAGCGCGGCAATCAAGTAACCCCAACTGTTGGCACCGATCAACCAGGGTATCGTGCTGACCAACACCAGCAAAACGGTATAGAGAAAAACATGGAGGCGAGTCAACTCAACCCCGTGGGTCACCGGTAACATGGGAACCCCGGCCTGGGTATAATCCTCCCGCCGGGCAATTGCCAACGGCCAAAAATGCGGGGGTGTCCAGACAAAGATAATTAAGACCAGAACCAGGGCTTCGAGGCTGACATGGCCGGTCATCGCCACCCATCCCAGCAAGGGAGGGGCCGCTCCGGCGGCACCCCCGAGAACAATGTTCTGCGGGGTTGCATGCTTCAGGAATGCCGTGTAGATCACCGCATAGCCGATCAGAGCAAAAAAGGTCAGAACCGCCGTAAAGGGATTTACCGCAAGCGCCAGTATCCCCATCGAGGCGATGCCCAGGACGGCGGCAAACAACAGCGCCCCGCGTGTTCCCAGGACGCCTTGCGGTAAGGGCCGGTAACAGGTGCGGCGCATCCGCTCATCGATGCGGCGGTCGATCACGTGGTTGAGTGCTGCCGCCGAAGAGGCGGCCAGCCCGATGCCCACGGTGGCGGCCAACACCAACCCCAACGGGGGAAATCCGGGCACCGCGAGCAACATGCCGACCAGGGCCGTAAATAATATCAACGATACTATGCGCGGCTTACATAATCCCAGATAGCCACGCACGCGCAGCCCCAGCGCCGGGGTAATCGGCTTTACGGCACCCAGTAGTTGATTCATTATGGATTAGCCTTAAGCAAATATTCCGGATCCTTGAGCAATCCCAAAGGATTTCTCCCTGCCGGGTGGCACTACTAACGCGGATTTTGGCATCTCAACTGATCTTGCATGCAGGGGGCACTGAAAAGCCTATGTTACCCTAGATGATAAGTTAGTAGCGCTCGACAGATTTGCAGGTTCGGCCCGAGTATACGATACGAAACGCTCATGTCATATCAAAACATAACACACATGACATTATTAGACTTGAACATCCGCTCAATCCCGATCGGGCGCCGGCCAGCACCCTTGGGCTTGGGATAGTAGGGATCGATCGCCGCCGCCAATTCCGCCCACGGAATAATCCGCTCCATCCCCTCCAGGAACCGCTCGCGAGGCTTCGGCTTGCGCTACTTCTCGAACCCTTCCTCGGCAAGGCTTCCCTGGCGCATTCCGCCTCCCTCGTTCATGCTCGCAACACAATGCTCGTATTGTCGCCGAAAGCGGAATTGATCAGAGTTTCCTTAATATGTATGGTTTCGGAAGCTGCGTGCATCATACTTGGAAACATTTCGTGATGGTGCCCAATCATTGGCACGACAATTGATTCACAAAACTCATTAAACTCGTCGTTGTCCATTTTTAGCGCGGGCTGCATTTTGGCTAGGCTATCTCTTTGTTCTTTCTCCGTCTGAGCAATTGAAATCGCATTCTGCATTTGCTCCTGAGAGCCGCCTGCCTCGTCGAGCAAAGGTTGAGCATACGCCGCCATTGATTCTGCCATTATTCCAAACTGTCACCTCCCCTCCCGATACCCAAAGGGAAGATTACGGCTTTGGGCTAGCATGAGCAATTTTGGTCTGGACAAACTGCAAATTTTGTGCTATACAAAAACAGTTCAATGCCGCCCTGGGGTCAGAGTGGCGGGCCAGTTAACCGGAGAAGGCCAATGCCCATTCAAGTGATAAGCGCAACCCGCAACCCGCAACCCGCAACTCGTGGCTGTGCGTGAAGTTCCGCGGATCGGGGGATTCCCTTCTTGTCTGCGGGGTGCCGCACCGCGCCTGATTCTCACGGCGCTGGCGGCATTGGCGCTGATCGTCCTTGGCGATGCGCTGGCCGAGGCCGCCACCGCGGTGGGCTCCATTGCGGGCAGTTTTGTAGTGACTCCGACGGGAGGGGCCGCCTACACGATCCCGCTCCCCGCCCCGGGTGGCGCCGGTGGGCTCGCGCCGAGTCTCGCCCTGGTCTATGCCAGCGGTTCCGGTCCGGGTCTGCTCGGCTGGGACACGACGATCGGCGGCCTTTCGGCGATCAAGCGCTGCCCTTCGAGCTGGCCGTATGATGGCACCACGGCGCCGGTGAACCTCACCAGCCGCGACCGGTTCTGCCTCGATGGCCAAGAGCTGGCGCTCAAGAGCGGCACCTACGGCGACAACGAAGCGGTCTACGCGACCACACCCACCTCGCACATGGAAGAGATCTCCTATACCTCGAACAACGCCGTCGGCCCGCAGTGGTTCAAGGTGCTGCATCCCGACGGCAGCGTGTGGGAATACGGGGACACCGCCGATTCCGAAGTAACCGCCACCAATGCGAGCGGGCAGACGCTCGGGCGGGTGTGGGCGCTCGAGAAAATCACCGATGCGAGCGGCAACACCATCCGCTTTCACTACACGCAACCGAGCGGGAGCGGCGCATACTACCTCACCGAGGTGGACTGGGGGGCGAACCCGGGCGCCGGTACCAACGCCGATCACAGCCTGATCTTCCACTACGCCACGGTGGGTGCCGACGCGACGCGCTATCGCTATCTTGTGGGGCACAAGATCACCTGGAACGAACGCCTGTCGAAGATCACCCTCGAGTACAATGGGGCCACCACGCTCACCTGGACCCCGGGCTACCTTGCCGACGGCCAGGGTTCGGATCGCAGCCGGCTGGCCTCGATTACCGAGTGCGATGCGGCGGGGGCCTGTCTGGCGGCGACCCGTTTCGATTGGCAACAGGGCAGCCCCGGCTACGGGGCGGTGACCAACACCGGCGAGTCCTTCACCACCAGCGGCTATGCCTTCGCCGAGGACGTGAACGGAGACGGGCGCCAGGACCTGGTCTATGACTGCGGGGGCGAGTGGTGCGTACGCTTCGGCGAGGCCGCGGGTGGGTTCGGAGCCGCGCACAACACCGGGGTCGGGGTCGTGGAGGGCGGCTGGGCACAGCCGATACACTACCAGCCCGGCGCGGGCGAGCAGATCCTGGTCGATGAGGCCGGCGAGTGGACGATCGTTTCGTGGACCGGCAGCGGGTTCGCCACGACCAACACCGGCATTGCCGTCACCGGCGCGGCCGCTGCGGTCGATGTCAACGGCGACGGCTACGACGATCTGCTGACCTACGGCGGCTCGAGCCTCATCGTGCGCCTCAACACCGCGCCCGGTTCCGGACCGGGTTTCGGCTCGGCGCAAACCGCCTATACCCTGCCGGCAGGCTCCTACGATTTCTTCGTCGGCTTTCGCGCAACCGGTGCGGATGCGGCACGCGGGCCGGCGCGGGCGTTGCGCTTTACGCGCACCAGCGAAGCGGGGCTGATTGCCCGCGTGGAGCATCATGAAAAAGTCTGCCTGAACGATGGCTGCACCCGCTACCATTACCTGACCGCCTATCACGATCAGGCCTTCGTGTGGTCCAACGGCGCGCTCGTGTCCTACGGGGGAGATTTTGCCCCGGGATCGGCGAGTGCCGAGGCGGGCGGCGCGGTGGTTGCGCTCGATGCGAACGGCGACGGGCTCACCGACCTGGTGCCCTCGGGCAGCGCGACGCTGCTGCTGAACACGGGCAGCGGCTTCGCCAGCGTTTCCTACGGCGCGAGCACCAGCGGCCTCGACCTGGGTGCGGCGGTGGCGCTGGACTACAGCGGCAACGGGCGCGACGATCTCTTGGTGCCGAGCACCGCGAGCGGCGACTGGATGCTACTTGCCTCCACCGGCACGGGCTTTGCCGCCCCGGCCGACACCGGCATCGCCTCGGGCGCCTTCGGGGCACACCCGCTGGTGGCCGACAGCGGGGGGCGCCTGCTCGCCGATCTGGTCGGCGCGAACGGCGCGGGCGACATCGAGCTGGCGCTGCGCCGCGGTCCCTACCCCGATCAGGTGACGAGAATCACCGACGGCTTCGGCAACACCGACACCCTCGCCTGGAATCCGCTCTCGGCGGGAATCGTCTCCGCGACCTATGCCGGGGACAAGACTTTCGAGCTGGATCGGCGCGGCCCCTACGTGCTCGCCTCCGTGCAGCACAACGACGGCATCGGCGGCAACTACACCATGAGCTACCGCTACGACACCCCGGTGACCCAGGCCGGAGCGGGCTTTGCCGGCATCCACCAGGTCAGCGCGACCGACTCCCGGGACGGCGACACCACCCGCGACGTGTACCAGATCAACCGCTACACTCCCGATCTGCTTACAGGTCGCACCGTGGCCCAGGCCAATGGCGACAAGATTCGCGCCGACGACTACCTCTGGGGGCCACCCCGGCTTAACTACCCCTTGGAGCTGAGAGCCTGGACCACCACGCACTACGATCAGGACGGCCAGCCGCTCTACACCCGCCAGCGCAGCTACCGCTACGACGCCCACTATGTATCCGACGACATCAAGACCACGACCACGGATTCGGCCACGGGCGCGCAGTGGATCAGCGAGATCGTGCGCGCCAACGACGAGAGCGCCACGAGCACCGACTGGTGCATGCGCCTTGCGAGCGCCGTCACCGTGACCGACACGTTGCCTTCCGGGGCGAGCGCAAGCCGCAAGACCACCACCACGCCGGATCTCGCCCACTGCCGCTACGGCGCCAAGACGCTCGAGGCCAACCTCGCGCCCGCCCTGCAGAGCAGCGTGAGCTACGCCTACGATGCCTTCGGCAACGTCAAACAAGTCGCTGTCACCGGGCACCAGCCCGACGGCAGCGCGATGAGCCCGCGCGTGACCAGCTACGCCTACGACAGCCACGGCGAGTTCCGTATCCAGACCACCGATGCGGCAGGCGACGTGACGCGGGCCGGCTGGGACGGGGCGCTTGGCGTGAAGAGCTCGGCGACCGCCGCCAACGGGGCGGTCGCCGACTACACCCCCGACGGCTTCGGGCGCATCACCCAGGTGACGCTACCCACCGGGGCGAAGCGCAGCGTGAGCTTTCACGCCTGCAGCGCCAGCCAGTGCAACACCTGGGCCTACTACACGCTGACGCAGGCCTATGCCGCGAACGGCAGTGCGGCGGGCGAGCGCTGGGCCTACTACGACCGCTACGGGCGACTCTACGAGCGCGGCATCGAGCGCGCCGGCGGCGCAGTTGCCTACACCATCACCCGCTACAACGCCCTGGGCCAGATCGCACAGCAAAGCATGCCCTTCTACAGCGGCAATTCCGTCTACTGGATCCACCGCACCTACGATGCCCTCGGGCGGCTGCACACGCTCACCACCCCTGTCACCGGCGGCGGGACCACCACCGTCACCTATACTTACAACGGCCTGAGCACCACGGTCGCCGGCCCCGACGGGTTCACCAAGACGGTGAGCCGCAACCCGCTCGGGCAGATCACCGCGGTGACCAACGCCGACGGCAACACCAGCCACTACACCTACGGCCCCTTCGCCGAACTGACCCAGGTTCAGGGCGTCGATACGGCCACGACGAATCTCGCCTACGACGCCGCCGGGCACCGCACGAAGCTGGTGGGCCCCGACCGCGGGACACTCCAGTTCGCCTACGACTCGCTCGGCGAGATCACGCGCCAGACCAACGCCCGCGGCCAGGTAATCGCCATGGAATACGGCCCGCTCGGGCGCAGGATCGAGCGCAGCTTCCCTAACCCGAACGGCA
>JALUYA010000001.1 GCA_027018875.1 Gammaproteobacteria bacterium | reverse complement strand
ACCAGCTACAAAAGGCCCGCCAGACACTCTTCAAAACCATTCATGGACGGACTCTGAAAACCGGCCGACAGACCTACTTCTATTACCCTGCTTCAGACTCATTTATGGTTTGGAAAATACTGCCCGAGCCTTATCCAAATAGGCAATGACCCCCGGAATAGTGGGAATTGCACCGGGCTCCATTCCAGATAGGAGAATAAAAGCCATCAGAAACTCGGCACTGATCGCTCGTCGCTTGCCTCCCAAGTCCCCGGGTGATGGCTTTCCCCGCTCCTCGCTGACCCAGTCACCGGATTCAAGCGGGCAAGGCAAACTTCACCATTCACTTCTCCTCTATCCGGCCCGGCTGCCCGTCTGGTATCGCAAAACGAGTCGGCCCTGGCACCGCCAGCACACCGTGTCCAGCTTCAAGCCCCGGTACATATCCGCTCAGCGACAGGTACGGGGCTTGACCGTGAGCGGGATAGGGTGTTGCCAAGTCCTCATAATGAGGACTTGGCACGAACATCTGATACGTTCACATGCCATGGAGACACTCAAAGGTTATTGATCAGGGCGCCGGCGAATTCACTAGTTTTCACCTTCCTCGCCCCTTGCATCTGGCGGGCGAAATCGTAGGTCACGATCTTCTGGGAAACCGTTTTTTCGTAAGCCGTCTCGATTAGCCGTCCCGCTTCGCTCCATCCGAGATAGTCGAGCATCATCACCCCGCTAATCAACAGTGAGCCCGGATTGACCTCATCCTTACCCGCATGCTTCGGTGCAGTGCCGTGTGTCGCCTCAAACACGGCGACGCGATCGCCAATATTGGCCCCCGGTGAGATACCGACACCCCCGACCTCGGCAGCTATGGCATCGGACAGGTAATCACCGTTCAGATTCGGTGTCGCCAGCACATCGAATTCGTCCGGACGTAATAACATCATCTGGAAAATAATATCGGCAATCCGGTCCTTGATCACAATCTTGCCTTCGGGTTGCTTGCCGTCATATTTCTCCCACAGCTCATCTTCGCTGATTGTCACCCCCCCAAACTCTTCACGCGCCAACTCATAGCCCCACTTTCGGAAAGCACCCTCGGTGTACTTCATGATGTTGCCCTTGTGTACCAGGGTTACGCTACGGCGGTCGTAATCAATCGCATGTTGGATCGCCTTGCGCACCAGCCGCTTGGTGCCAAAGGGGCTGATCGGCTTGATCCCGATCCCGCTATCGTCGAAAAACTTGGCTCCCATCTCCCGCCGCAAAAAATCCGCTACCTTTCGGTTCTCCGGCGAACCGGATTCGTACTCGATTCCGGCATAGACATCCTCGGTATTCTCGCGAAAAATCACTACATCCACCTTCTCGGGATGGCACAACGGCGAAGGAATTCCCTGATAATACTTAACCGGCCGCACGCAGGCATACAGATCCAGGGACTGGCGCAAGCTCACATTCAAGGACCGGAAACCGCCGCCTACCGGAGTGGTCAGCGGACCCTTGACGGCAACACCGAGTTCCTTGATCGCATCCAGGGTTTCTTCAGGAAAGTAATTCCCCTCATAAATGCCCGCGGCTTTCTCGCCCAGATACAGTTCGGCCCAGTGAATCTTACGCTTGCCGTGGTAAGCTTTTTCGACCGCGGAATCCCAGATACGCAGGCAGGCCGGGGTTATATCGACGCCGATTCCATCCCCTTCGACATAACCGATAATTGGATGATCCGGAACCTGTACCTCGCCGTCCCGGATACGAATTTTATCACCGGTTTCCGGCAACTTCACATGTTGATAGCTCATGCCATATGCTCCTTATAAGGTAAATCTAAAATTGCACGGTCCGGAATAGTCGGCCCCTGCACCGCCAGTCGACCCGCACGTCCGGGCACCGTACCATAGGTCACCGTGGCCACGGGAAGTTGGTGAAGATCGATCTCACCAGCCACTTCACCCAGTGAACATAACTCGGCGCCCAGCGCCACCCAGCCATCGATCACCTGTTCGAAGGCTCCTGCCAGCCCCCCCCCTTCGAGTTCGGCATGCAAGGTGAAAACATGCAGTGGATCTGGGCTTGCCTCAACCCGATGCACCAAGTGGCGACTGATATTTCCGGCATCGACTCCGTTACGGCCAATCAGCTCATCCATGGTCGGTAGCGTGGTAGGCAACTGTATGCATCCCAACACCCGGGATCTAATCTGGGGCAGAAATGGCTCCGACCCCCGGGTGTCGCTGGCCCAGCGAAGCCCGGATGCCGCCTCCAGTTCCAGCACGGTCTCGTTAACTTGCCAGCCTGCGGCACCGAAACAATACGGTTCCTCGCCAAATACCTCCCGGTATGTGCCGACCCCCCGCCGCCATTCACGCTCGGTCCAAAAGGATGCCTTGCGGGCCACGGCATCCTGCCAGCGTACATGATCCCAGCTATGCAGCCCCACCTCGAATCCCGCCGCGCAAACGGCGCGCATCACCTCAGCGGCACGTCGGCCAATGTGCGGTCCCGGCAGCAACACGCCATAGGCCAGGGTCTTCAAACCATAAGTGCTGGGAACAGAGGTGCGCAATACCTTAACCAGAAATCCCGGTTTAAACAAACGCCGGAGCGCCCGCCCGGTGTGATCGGGCCCCACCGAAAACAGAAAACTTGCCTGGATGCCCCGGCGTTCAAAAAGGCGTGTGAGTGTGGGCACACCTTCCAGCGTACCCCGTAGGGTATCGACATCGACCTTAAGCGCTATGCGCATCGGCGCTCAGCCACCCTCGGAAACCAACTGGCGCGCTTGTGCGACGTCGACCCGGTAGGCTTCGAAGATACGCCGAAGTGCTTCCTCCATCCCGACCTCCGGCTTCCAGCCGAGTTCATGTTCGGTATAACTCACATCAGGCACACGATGCTCAATGTCCTGATAACCCTCGCCATAGTAATCATCCGCGCTCACGTCTCTCAGCTCGACCCGCGCGGCGCCTTCGCGATATTCCGGAATCTCGCGGGAGATGGCAAGCATCATCTCGGCCAGTTCACGCACCGAATATTGGTTTTCCGGATTGCCGATGTTGTAAATACGTCCGTTTGCCACCCCAGCACGATTATCAATAATACGCATCAGTGCATCAATACCATCACTGACATAGGTATAGGAACGCCGACGCCGCCCTCCATCAACCAGGCTGATCGGTTCGCCCCGAACGATCTGCCCCAGAAACTGGGTCACCACCCGAGAGCTGCCTTCCTTGGGTGTATAGATGCTATCGAGTCCCGGGCCGATCCAATTAAAGGGACGAAACAAGGTGAAATCGAGTCCGTGCTGCATTCCATAGGCCCAGATTACTCGATCAAGCAACTGCTTGGAACAGCTGTAGATCCAGCGCTGCTTGGAGATGGGACCGAGGATCAAATGAGACTGGTAGGGATCGAAGGCCGAATCCATGCACATACCGTAGACTTCCGAAGTCGAGGGGAAAAGCACTCGTTTCCCATATTTGGCACACTGGCGGACGATAGGCAGATTGGCCTCGAAATCAAGCTCAAAAACCTGGAGAGGTTGCTGCACATAGGTGGATGGAGTTGCAATCGCCACCAGCGGCAACACGACATCGGCTTTTTTGACATGGTATTCAACCCATTCCCGGTTGATCGTGATATCGCCCTCGAAGAAGGTAAAACGGGGATGACCGATCCACTCCTCCACTCGGTCGCTCGCCATATCCATCCCAAAAACTTCCCATTCGGTCGTTTCAAGAATGCGCCGGGTCAGATGATGCCCAATAAAGCCGTTGACGCCAAGAATAAGAACCTTCTTCACATTCAATCTCCTAAAGCAAGCGTTTCACCTTGTAGCAGATGAGCCCAAGATATAGCGGTAAGTGGTTGATTATTTAATAGACATTTTAACACCTCGAAACGTTCACCGGCGACACAATCGGCGAAGATTCGATTCGCTTCGAGATAGAGTTGCGGACGCTTTCCCCGCGCTTGTTCGCCACGATAATGGCTGCGCAGGATACACAGGCGCCCAGCGGCGACTTGGCAGAAAGCACCGGGGTAAGGAGGCGCCACGGCACGGATGAGATTATGTATTTCCCAGGCTCCTTGGCGCCAATCGATTTTCCCATCCTCGGGGCGACGGCGCCCGCAATAATTCCCCTGAGTGAGATCCAGAGGCATGCGGGGGGCTCGCCCTGCGACCAAGTCGGGCAATATTCGCCACAACAGATTCTCGGCGGCGCAGCTTAATTTCTCCATAACCTCGCCGGCCGTATCATTCGGCAAAATGGGCACGACACCCTGCGCCACCTTGTCACCGGCATCGGGACGTGCCGTCATATAGTGGAGTGTCACCCCGGTCTGGGGCTCCCCGGCCAGGACCGCCCAATTTACCGGTGCCCGACCACGATAATGAGGCAGCAGGGAGCCGTGCATATTCAACGCACCCGAGATGGGAACATCAAGCAGCGAAGGAGGCAGCAAGTACCGATAGTAAAAGGAGAACAGAAAATCGGGAGCAAGTGCAGATAACCGCGACCTCAAGTCTCCCAAATTCTCGGCCCCGGGTTTTATCGTATCGATACCATACCACCCGGCATGATCGGCGACACTGGCGAAGAAACGCCGTTCTGCAGGATCATCTTCATGGGTGACGACCAGTGGCACCTCGATGCCACGGGCCAGTAGCACCTCCAGGCAACGTACGCCGATATCATGGTAGGCAAAAACAACTGCACGGGTCATGTCGCGGGATCGTTCCGTTCAAGCACCGCGGAGATCAGGTAGCGTGGCCGCTGTTGAACCTGACGGTAAATTCGCCCGATGTACTCGCCCAAAAGGCCGATACCGAACAGAATCACGCCGATCAGGAAAAACACGATTCCAAACAGGGTGAAAATCCCCTGGACTTGAGGACCAAAGAAAATCCTCTGGATCGCTAAATAGATCACCAGCATCGCCGAGAGGCTTGCCAGAATCAACCCAAAAAAGGAAAACAATTCCAGGGGGACCACGGAAAAGCTGGTCACTAAATCGAAATTGAGCCGCAACAGCTTGTATAAGGAATATTTCGACTTGCCATGAGCCCGTTCTTCGTGTTCAACGCTGATCTCGGTCGGTTTGCTCGCGTACAGATAAGCCAGCGCGGGGATGAAGGTGGTCACTTCTGCAGTGGAATTGATTGCATCGGTAATCGTGTGCGAATAGGCCCGAAGCATGCACCCCTGGTCGGTCATTCGCACCCGTGTAATACGTTCTCGAATACGGTTCATCAGCCTCGATGCCGCCATCCGCCACCAGCTGTCCTGGCGCTTGCGGCGAATGGTGCCGACATAGTCGTACCCTTCGCCCATTTTCTCCAGCAAGCGGGGAATCTCTTCGGGCGGGTTCTGCAGGTCGGCATCCAACGTGACGACCCATTGGCCACGCGCATGGGCGAAGCCGGCCAGGATGGCGGCATGCTGACCGAAGTTGGACTGTAGCAACACTACACGGGTCACATCGGGCCGGCGCTGAAACTGCTCACGAAGAAACGCTACGCTGCGATCACCGCTGCCGTCATCGACGAATACCAGCTCATAATCCATGCCCAGTGCATCGAGTACCGGGTAGATCCGTGCGGACAGCGCGGGTAGGGATTCCTCCTCGTTGTAAACGGGAATGACCACTGAAAGCTGTTTGTCAAATTTTTTAGGGTCGGCCATGAAGTACCCCTGTAAGCGCATCGACCACCCGGGCCACGTCTTGATCCTGCATTTCCGGGAACAGGGGTAGAGTCAGTGTCTCGCAGCCGATGCGTTCGGAATTGGGAAATTCTCCCGCGGTAATCCCCATCTCGCGGGCCACGGTCAATTGATGCAGTGCCGGGTAATGAACTCCCGTACCTACGCCGCGTGCGGCAAGTGCCTCGCGAATCTCGCGCCGACTCGTGGATCGCTCGGCGTAGGGGATGCAAACGGCAAACATGTGCCAGGCATGGCCGGTATCGCCGCGGGCAGGAAGGCTCAAGTCCCCGGAACCGGCCAGATCCGCAAGGCCCTCGAAATACAGATCTGCCAAGGCTCGGCGCCGAGAATTTCGCGATTCCAGCACGGCGAGTTGATCTCGCCCAATACGCGCATTGACATCACTCAGATTATATTTACTAGCTGGCATCAGAATGTCGTAACTGCCATCCTCGAGTTTCTTCTGGCCATGGAATCGCAGCCGCCGTAATTTTTCCAGAATCACTTCGTCCCGGGTGGAAACGGCGCCACCTTCGATGGTAGTAAGGTTCTTGTTCGCATGAAAGCTGAAGCAGACAATGTCGCCGAAGCTGCCAATCCTTCGGCCCCGATAATAGGCGCCGATCGCGTGCGCGGCATCTTCCACGATCCGTAATTGATTCTGCTCGGCTAGTTGATACAGGGGATCGAGATCCACTGCGAGCCCGGCAAAATGCACCGGCATAATGACCCGGGTTCGCTCGTTTAAGGCCGCCTTCACCCGCTCGACATCCAGATTGCGGGTGGCGAAATCCACATCTACGAGTACGGGTCGGGCCCCGACTCGAAAAACGACATTTAAGGTAGCGGCAAAAGTCATCGCCGGAACGATCACCTCATCACCGGGCCCGATTCCGAGCGCCCTCAAGGATTCTTCGAGCGCCCCGGTCGCATGGCAAAAGCTGAGTACGGGACGATTACCAAGATAAGTCCCCAGTTCGGCTTCGAAGGCTTCCACCTGGGGTCCACTGGTAATCCAGCCCGAGGCCAACACCTCGGAGACACCATGGCGGGTCTGGGGCGCAATCGACGGTCGGACAAAAGGTAAAAAATCTTTCATTTCAAGGTCTAGCCACCAGGAAAACACCAAGAATAATTACGCCTATCCCCAGCCAGCGACTCAGACTAAGGTGCTCCCCCAGATAAAGCCAGGCGAACAGGGCGGCCACGACATAACCAATAGATAACATGGGATAGGCGATACTTACCGAGGTACGCGATAGGGCAAGCAACCACACCCCGACGCTCACTACATAACAGCCGAGCCCCGCCAGAATAAACGGGTTCAAGGACAAGGCCATCCCGGCCCGCACCAACGCCCCGAATTGTAAGCTGATAGCACCGCCGAGGCGATCGACACCGGCCTTGAGCAACACCTGCGCCGCCGCATTGAGCAACACTCCGGCGAGCACCAAGAAAAAGGCGGGCAGACTCATGGCTTCATCCCAACCGGTACCAACGCGACCCAGCGCGGATTCTCCCCAACGATGCGATAGCGAACGCCGAGCGCATCGAGCTTGGAGAGCACGGTGCGCGGTGCGAATCCCAACGCCCGGTGCCGGAGACGCCACCGTATGGAGAATTCTCGCAGGGTCGGGATGTAGCGTTTCTGTAAAGAGTACCGGGCATGATCGATCCCGAATTGTAGTTCCCCCTGATAGGACACAAGAATCATGTTACGCCTCAGATAGAACGGTAGGGTCTGCTGATATCCCCCGATGGAATAGACCGCCACCCCGGGGCGATTATAACTTGCCACCTCCGCCACCAGTGCCCGGGTCGAATACAGCGGTCCCAGCGCCGCGCCGCCAAGCAGGATCAGGCGAGTTGCGATTACCCAACTCCCGGCCACCAGAAATAACGCCGAAAAGCGCCGCTGCCGCAGCGCCCAGGCAACCAGGGCAATAATGATCAAAACGCCACCGGCCGCGTACAACCAGGGCAAAAGTCCGGGAATATAAGCCGCAGCCGGTTTACCAATAAACCATCGGGGACTCAATATCCCAGCCAGCACCAGGATCAGGCCGACGAGTAAACTTAGCATCGGCACAGACCAGAAAGTGTGAGATCCGACTTCCAGCTCCGATGCGAGCAACACGGCAAGAGCCGGCATGATCGGCAGGATATAGCTCGGAAGCTTGGAGTGGGAGACCGAGAAAAACGCAAAGATAAAGACCACCCACAACCAAAGCACCAAATCGGCATCGAAGCCCCGCCGGGCTTGGGGGTCAAACTGTTTGCGCAGCGGACCCCAAAGCCCCTGCACCGCCGCGCCCCACCAGGGCATAATGGCGATTAATAACAGCGGAATAAAGTACCATGCCGGCCCCGAACGGTGAGATACAGGAGTCAAAAACCGCAGAAACTGTTGAACCATGAAAAATTGCCATAGGAAATCCCGATTTTGGATCGATACGGCAACAAACCAGGGCAGAACCAGGGCGAAAAACAGCATGAGACCCGGAAATAGCCGTAACCGCCGCATCAGGCCCCAGTCACGGCGGATCAATAGATATAGCACCAGTACCGCACCCGGTAACAATACCCCCACCAGACCTTTCGATAGCACGGCAAGTGCGGCGCCGGCATAGGCGGCCAGCATCCACAACAATTCATTGCGTGAGCCCGGTGGGGCCCGAATCGCCAATAAAAATCCGAACAGGGTTAGGGTCATCGAAAAGGTGAGTCCCGCATCCAAGGTATTGAAATGGCCGAGAAAACCAAAATAAAAACTACCGGCAAGCAGTGCTCCGGCAAGCCATCCGGTCGAGGGTTGGTACAGCCGCGATGCCGACCATCCCACCAACAGCACGGTTAGAAAAGAGGCAAGTGCCGAATAGAGTCGCGCGACCCAGTCATGCACACCAAAAATCTTATATCCCAGCGCCTCACCCCAGTATTGAAGCGGCGGTTTTTCAAAATATCTCAAGCCATTCAGCCGCGGTGTAACCCAGTTTCCGCTGACCAGCATCTCCCGGGAGATCTCGGCATAACGACCTTCATCGGTATTAAACAATGGGCGATGCCCCAAGCCCCAAAACCAGATTAGGGCAAAAACCGCCAGCACGACAAGAGCGCGATTGCGCGAACCGAGTCTCATCGATGTGCCTCTGCTGATTCAGAAATTGGCGCGAGTATAGCAGGCGAGCCATCCAGAGCCACACCCGACAAACATGAACATTTAGTAATCCAACCCCATTGCCTAGCCCTCTCCCCTACCCGAAGGTTCACTTTGCCCGCTTATTTCAAGCTATGGATCGGTCGGTGTGATAAAAAACCGGGAATCCATTAACGCCGGGAGTTGACCCAGATACCAAAAAAACCGAGTCCTATCATCGAGACCATAACCCAACCGGGCAGTGACAACCCCAGTAAGGTAAAGCTGATCCTCGAGCATTCGCCGGAGCCATGCAGAACTAGGCGAATCCATTCCCATGGGGGCAAATGGCGAATCATCGTGTCAAGAGAAGCGCCGCAGACTGGTGCCTGACCAGCCGGTAAATGCTGAATATAAAGGTGACGAGCCGACACAAAAACGCCGATAGCGGCAACGATCATCACCAGCAGAGAATACACGTACCGCCCCCAACGCCGGGGATGTTGTAACAGGGCCGCCAGAAAAACCAACCCCAGCGCTGCCGTGATGACCCGCTCGAAAATGCACAGAGGGCACGGAATCAATTCGCGGGCAAACTGGAGATAATAGGCAAACCCCAGCATCGCCGCAGTGGCCAGGAATCCAAGCAGATTGCCCACTTGTCTCAGACTCATGAGGTAACGCTCCGGGAGTCGCCCGCTCCGGGATTGCTCCTATGCACCTCACGTTCCATGCGCTTCAGGCCCAAGTGGCGCACGTCTTTACCGTGCACCAAATAGACAATGTATTCGGCAATATTCTTAGCGTGATCACCGATGCGCTCCAAGGATCGCGCGCACCACAATACCGCCAGTTCCCGGCGGATTGTACGTGGATCTTCCATCATGTAGGTAATCGATTTACGTATCAGCCCTTCGTATTCCTGGTCTACCTTTCTGTCTTTGCGCGCGACTTTAAGCGCCGCCTCGGCATCGAGCCTGGCGAAGGCATTCAAGCAATTGTGAACCATCTTCTTAACCCGCTGCCCCATATGTTCCAGATCCAGCAGATCGGCATCAACCAAATCGCCCGAATCGCTCATTACGACCGCCTGACGCGCCACGCTTTCGGATTCATCACCGATCCTCTCGAGGTCGGTGATGGTTTTTATGATCGCCACAATCAACCGTAGATCCCTTGCCGCAGGCTGCCGCCTAACGAGAATGAGCGAGCATTGCTCATCAATGGCCACCTCGTGCGCATTAACTTCATGATCCATTGTTTCAACTTTCTCGGCAAGCGCGGAATCGCCTTCCGCAAGTGCCAACAACGCCGTATCGATCTGCCGCTCAACCACCCCACCCATCGCCAGTACATGGTTACGTACAGCTTCAAGCTCATCGTTATAACGCTGGGAAATATGTTCGCTCTTGGCCATGCTAGCCTCCCTGCCGAACCCTCGGCAGCATCATCAAAAACAAATAAATGGGGGTGCATCCGATATCAAGGCTGCCAATAATCGCAGACTGATAGCCATTCAAGCAAACCGTGCACTCGTAATTATGCCCTGTTATTCACTTTCCCACACCCTCCCTGCATATGTCAATGGCCATCGGGCCGCGCCACGTAGTCCGCCTTGCTCCACTTCTCTGCGATGCTTCAAATATCGAACATAACCTATTGACTCCAATCTAGTTTTTTCTAGGTAATCCAGTTGACAAGTGATACCACCTCCCGTATCGCTCCTCCGCTGGGCGCGGTTAGCGGAACGTAATGCCAAAAATCAGACTGGAGATACTGCTGCACAGCAATTTGTTGAGCTTCAGCGACCGCCCCTACGATTGCCTAACTTGGCTTAACGGTGAGCACTCACCACAGGTCTTGACCAGCACCTTCCTCCTCGTCGAGTGTCTGATACATATCGCAGATCAATTACGTGATATGTACTGGGCCATACAGCCAAGCGTTAAATTCGAGGGGTATATAATCGAGTGGAAAAATATGGGAAAGGCCACTGGACTCAAGCAAGTAGTAATACAAAAATATTATTTTTCAATTGGTTACTTAGAATATCTTGTAAGGTACTTTAATGTCTATTCAATCATCACCCGATAATATCACGCCCCTTGTTTTTAAAAAGCAAACCCTCAGCGCGAAACTCATTTCCCCATCCGGCGAGACTGTTGAACAAGTAATCGAAGTGCGCACTAATCCCATTACCGAACGAACCGGCCGGATCACCTTCAGCCGGGCCGGTCAAACCGAACCCGATACAGACGCCCTGCCGCTTCCACCACCCAATGCCGGCGATACCGCAAGTTGCCCCTTTTGCCGGCCCCGTGTTTTCACAGTAACGCCACAAATCGTGCCCAACCTCGTGCCGTCAGGGCGACTGGTACGAGGCGAATCCATTCTGTTCCCCAACCTGTTCCCCTACGGCAATTACTCGGCAGTGTGTGTAATAGACAACAACCACTTTACTGAAATCGGCACGGCTTCTATTGCCTCATATACCAATAGTTTTTTGACCTGTGCACAATACTTGCAACATGTTACTAATCATGATTCGAGTGCTATTTACTTGGCTGTAACCCAAAATCACCTGCCTTCTGCCGGAGGCTCGCTGGTGCATCCGCACTTACAAGTCCATGCAGACAGCATGGCCTCTAACCACCAACGTTTCTTACGGCAACGCGCAGCGAGTTATTTTCAGGCCACCGGCGTAGAGATCTTTTCCGATTATTTACGCCACGAAAAGGAGGACGGTACCCGTTATATCGGCCAAACCGGCCGGTGGGAATGGGTGGCTGCCTTTGCACCCGAAGGTTTTTTTGAAATTTGGGGAATTCTTCCATACACCACCTCACTGCGACAAATGACGGATTTGGCGTGGGAGTCACTGGCTGCAGGGGTTGTCAACACCCAGCGGTTTTATCGCAGTCTCAAGCGCAATGGATACAACCTGGGCTTGTTAATGATAGAAGATGAAAGCAGCCGCCTGGAACTACGCGTTGTCACCGTCGTGCGGGCGAACTACAGTCCCTGGTCCCGTAATGATCACACCGGTTTTGAAGTAATGCTCGGCGATATGGCAACCTTTACCACGCCGGAAGACACGGCTAAACTAGCCCGGCCATTCTGGTAGACAGACCACTGAATGCCAGCCTGCCCGACACCGGGCCGCTGTGAACCCGGGCCGAAGTTTATTCATTCCACACGCAGCCTTGAACAGGACGGTTTTAATGACCAAGTGCAGAAATGCACACGTAGAATATGGGAATGGTAATGTTTTACGGTTCCGTAAAATAGAGGATGGATCACCCCGGGGGCCATCCAAACTGACGCCCGCCTAGTAGATGCAGGTGCAGGTGATACACAGCCTGACAGCCGGCCGAATTACAATTAAATACGGTTCGATATCCCTGCTCGGCGATGGCTTCCTCCCGGGCGATTCGGGTCGCCATCAACACGATATGGCCTATTAAGGCCGTGTCCTCGGTGTGTAGATCATTGGTGGTCGCAATATGCTTCCTGGGTATAATGAGAATGTGCACGGGTGCCTGGGGATTAATGTCACGAATGGCGATAATTTGCTCATCTTCATACACCATTTGCGGCTTGATTTCACCACTTACAATACGGCAAAAAAGGCAATCACTCATGCCAATCTCCTGATTTTAAAAAATCTCACGCCTGCCGCTGAAGGCACGCGCCAGGGTTGTACCGTCCACATAGTCGAGGTCCCCCCCTACCGGCACGCCATGGGCTATCCGAGTCACATGCACGCCATGATGTCGGCGCGCCATCTCTCCGACCCAATGAGCCGTGGCTTCCCCCTCGATGGTGGCGCCGGTCGCAATAATTACTTCCTTGATCGCCTCATCGAGGCGGGATTCGAGCTGCTGCGCACCGAGTTGTCCCGGGCCTATCCCATCTAAGGGTGACAAGTGGCCCATCAAGACAAAATACATTCCCCGATAATCGGTGGCATTTTCAATTGCAACAATATCGGCCGGATTTTCGACTATTACCAAGGCTGTAGCATCGCGACGCGGATCCGCACATATTTGGCAGATATTCCCGGTTTCGGAAAACATGCGGCAACGAGGACAATGCCCCAACAAGGATACGGCTTGCGCCAACGCCTGGGAAAGCCGCTGGGCGCCACCTCGATCGCGTTCCAGTAGTTGAAAGGCCGAACGCTGGGCTGATTTTGGACCCACCCCGGGTAGGCACTGTAGCGCGATAATCAATTCGCTCAGGGCCGGAGGAAAAACGTTGGTCATCTCGATTAGAGTCCGGGAATCAGACCCGGAGGAAACGGCAGCCCTCCAGTAAGCCCGGAAAAACGCGCTTGTATCGCCTCGCGTATCCGCCGTACGGCATCATTCACGGCAGCGGCAAGAAGGTCTTCAAGCATTTCCGCATCCTCTACCGCTGCCGGTTCGATCTGCATGCGGCGAACTTCAAAATTCCCATTCATAACACAACGAACCAACCCCCCTCCGGCCTCGCCGGTACATTCAAGCTGCCCCAGCTCGGCCTGTATCTGCTCCAGCCGCACTTTTAAATTTTTGGCCTCACGCATCATGCTTGCAAAATCAGGCACCATTTTCGTATCTCCGTGATAATTTATAACAATAATGCAATCTTAACAGTTGACCAAGCTTCCCTTAACGGTTCCGTCACCGTGAAACATCCGGATTCCATTCCCAACCGTGTTACCCCACCACGGGCTAATCATCAGCCCTTGAGCAGACTCGCGATAACGGCATCAGTCCATCGGTGGATCACCATCGCCCGGCACTTCCGGCCGTATGGTACCGGCTAACACCTCGGCACCAAAAGCCTCTCGCAAGGCCAGGATGTTCTCATCCTTATCTATAGCCTCGACCGCCGCGGCCTGACGCGCGGCCTGCTCGGCAGCCCGTCGCGTAGCCGGCGATTTCACTCCTGATTCAGTCTCGATCCGAAGGGTAATCGGCGCATCGAAATACCGGCTCAGAGCGAGCCTCAATTCCTCATTCAGTTTGGGCGTCAACAGAGGCTGATGGCGGGGATCGAGGCACAAACGAATATTGTTGCCGTCCTTGGACTCGAAGGCGCAATGTTGTGCTAACTCGTGAGTCATAACTCCCAGGGTAAGATGCGACAAAACCATGCCCCAATCCATCGACTCGGGGCTGCTATCCGGATCCGGGACTGCTCTGGGACCGGAGGAAATGTTTTTCTCGAAGCTCTGATCGATCTCCCGGCACTCACTGCGTTTCACGGACGGGTTCGAGGGAGATACCACTGGGGGCCGGCCACTGGACGCCGGCCGTGTCCGCACCGGATCCACCTCGACCGAGGCGGGACGAAAAGCCAGCATTCGTAACAGGACCATTTCCAGGGCGATCTCGGGATTGGAGGCCAGCGCCACATCCCGCTGCCCGGCCAGGGCGATGTCATAGTTCAGTTGAACAACTTCAGGCGCAAACCCGGTGGCCAGAGCACGCACTCGCTCGAATGGAATACCTGTGGGCTGAACCGCCTCGGGAACCAATTGCTGGCGCGCAATCAGAGCCAGGGCCTCACACAACGTAACGAGCACTCCCCCGGGTTCGGCTACTCCGCGCACTGCATTGGCCAGGCATTCCAGCAAGCCCGGTCCGTCACCGGCAGCGAGGCGCTCAAGCAGGTCGTAGGCCGTTTCCCGACCCGCCATCCCCAGCATAGCCGCGACATCCTCTGCTGATAGATTATTTCCCCCGTAAGCAAGCGCCTGGTCGAGTAATGACAAGGCATCACGCAATGATCCCCGCGCCGCCCGGGCCAGCAATTCGAACACCGCAACGGGCGCACCGATTCCCTCTTCCCGGGCAATCCGCACGAGGGTGGCGGTTATTGCGGCAATCGGAACCCGCTGCAACGCAAAGACCAGGCACCGGGAGCGAACGGTAAGCGGAACCCGCTCGGGCTCGGTAGTGGCAAGCAGAAATTTAACATGCTCCGGCGGCTCTTCAAGCGTTTTGAGCAACGCATTGAAAGAACTGGTGGAGAGCATGTGAACCTCATCGATGAGATACACCTTGTAACGCCCCTGAACCGGCGCATAAGGTACGGAGTCAAGGAGATCGCGGGTCTCCTCGACACGTGTGCGCGATGCGGCATCGACTTCGATCAGGTCAACAAACCGTCCCGTATCGATAGCCTGACAGGCACTGCATTGACCACAGGGCTTGGCGGTCACACCCTGCTCGCAGTTAAAGCACCGGGCGAGAATTCGCGCCAGCGTCGTCTTTCCCACCCCACGCGTGCCGGAAAACAGGTAGGCATGATGCAGCCGCCCCTGCTCAAGAGCATTGCCCAGAGCCCGCACTACATGATCCTGACCTACTACTTCCGCAAAAGTGCGCGGGCGATACCGTCGGGCAAGTGCAAGATAGGCCATCAGCAAAATTCCGGTGATAATGGAGGCGGCCTGCACCCGCCGATCCCCGGCACCCGAATCCGCCGCTGCCGCTGCTCCCTTCCGGGCCTGACGGGGTTCACGGCATATCGTCGCGAGGTGCGGATGCAGACCACCATAACCCGCTCGAGTATGGCGGAGAGAGAGGGATTCGAACCCTCGATGCGCGGTTAGCGCATACACGCTTTCCAGGCGTGCTCCTTCGACCGCTCGGACATCTCTCCTGCTTCATACTAAAAATTCTACTCGGTTCCCATGGATTTCCGGTTACGCTGCAATACCCTGGCATTCATCCGCCAACGGCCTTGGCCGCACCGGCAGTGGTTAAAACATTGGGCGGGGTAATCAAGGAATGTTTGCTATGTGCAGGATACCCCTCCGGTGCTCCACCCGGAATGCTGTAGGCATCACTATACTTGATGGCCGGAACTCCAGGCGGGTGGCGCAGCGGCGCTACGGCATGGGCCGTGTACCAGCCATCGGGAATAGATGAGCCGGCACAACCGGAAAGAACCGTAACTACTGCAAGCAGGAGCAATGCCATACCGATGCGCATCATGTAACGAGCCCCAGTCCTACAAGCGCGGTTTCGACGCGAGGACGCGCGGATCTTGCCAACGGAAGCAAAGGAAGACGGATACCCGATTTGATTCTATTCATACGTTCAAGTGCCCATTTGACTGGTATTGGATTCGATTCAATAAATAATGCTTGGTTCAGTGGCGAAAGCTCCGCATCAAGCTGCCGCGCACGCACCACATCACCCTTACGGGAGGCTTCACACAATTGCTTCACCCGCCCCGGCACTACATTCGCGGTTACCGATATCACTCCGTCCCCACCGGCCAGCATGAAAGCCGTGGCACTTGCATCATCACCAGACAGGAGCGCGAAATCCGCCCCGCACAAGCGCCGCAGTTGAACCACCCGCTCCAAATGTCCGCTGGCTTCCTTTATGCCAACGATTCTACTCTCCTGCGCCAGCTCGGCCACGGTTTCCGGGAGTAGATCGGTTCCCGTACGTGAAGGCACATTGTAAAGCACAATGGGCAAATCCAGTGCCCGAGTAATGGTCCGGAAATGTTCAACCAGCGCCCGTTGCGGCGGCCTATTATAATAGGGTACCACCAGCATGAGGCCATCGGCACCCGCCGCCGCGGCCCGGCGCGACATATCCAAAGTCTGCCGGGTGGAATTGGAACCCGCTCCCGCAATAATCTCGATCCGCCCTCGAGCTACCTGAACCGAAGATGCTATCAGTCGGGCGTGTTCCTCTGAGGTCAGGGTCGGAGACTCTCCCGTCGTTCCGGCTATAACCAGTGCATCGGTACCTGCCGCAATGTGCCATTCGATCAGCTCGGTCAACGCCGACTCATCTACCGCGCCCGATACCTGCATCGGTGTGACCAGGGCCACCATGCTGCCGGAAAATCGGATCATGCACTCCCCCATAAGGCTCAGAACTTTGAAATGCTAACGGTACGGCGGTACTCAGCGCAAGCCGGCATCGGCTACACTTGACGCCATTCCATGATGGCGCGGGGAATCACGAGTGCTCAAACCAGATCAAATTTCCATCGCCGTACTTGGCCTGGGCTATGTGGGCCTGCCTCTTGCGGTGGCATTTGCGGGTGAATTTCCCACACTAGGTTTCGATATTTCTCCCCAGCGGGTTGCAGAGATCGCCGGCGGCCACGATTCGATCCGGGAAATAACGGAACCGGAACTGGCCACTGCATTGTCCCAAAAGCTTCAGCTCAGCGCCGATCCCAATCACCTGCGCCACGCCAATGTGTATATCGTCACCGTTCCCACTCCGGTCAATGTCCACAAGATCCCCGATCTCGAGCCGCTCAAGAGGGCCAGCCGCCTGGTAGGCCGGGCGCTTTCCCCCGGCGCCGTAATCGTGTTCGAGTCCACGGTATATCCCGGTGCTACCGAGGAGGTCTGCATTCCCTTGATCGAGCAAACCTCGGGGCGGATACTGAACCGGGATTTTTTTGTTGGCTACAGTCCCGAACGTATCAATCCTGGTGACCGGATTCATCGCCTCACCAACACCATCAAGATCACTTCGGGTTCCTCTCCCGAGGCCGCCGAGTTCGTCGATGCATTGTATCGGCGCATCATTCGCGCCGGAACCCACCGAGTCTCGAGTATTCGTGTGGCCGAAGCGGCAAAAGTGATCGAGAACACCCAGCGGGATGTCAATATCGCCTTGATCAACGAACTCGCCATCCTGTTCGAACGGCTGAACCTGGATACGCAAGAAGTGCTTGCCGCCGCCGGAACCAAGTGGAACTTCGCCCCCTTTCGCCCGGGATTGGTCGGTGGCCACTGCATTGGCGTGGACCCCTATTACCTTACCTACAAGGCACTGGCTATGGGATACCATCCGGAAATGATTCTTGCGGGTCGACGCATCAACGATCAGATGGGAACTTATGTCGCCGAACAGGTGATGAAGCACTTGGTGCGCCGACGGGTACATATTGCCGGCTCCCGGATTCTCATCCTCGGGCTCGCTTTCAAGGAAAACTGCCCGGACCTGAGAAACAGCCGTGTAATTGATGTAATCCGCGAACTCGAAAGCTATCATGCCCGGATTGATGTACACGACCCCTTAGTGGCGCCGCAAGCCGGGCACGACCAATACGGAATCGAACTGATTGCCAAACCCGAAAACGGTGTCTATGATGCCATCGTGCTGGCGGTGGCACATGATGAGTTTATCCGTATCGGCAGCGAGGGGATTCGTGCCTGGGGCCGCCCACAAGCGATACTCTACGACGTCAAGAGCGTCCTACCTCGCGAGGGGGTAGACGGGCGACTGTAATGGGGAAAACAGGCCACAATGTCCATGCCCACCGGGGCGGTACTATCGCTATAGTAGTGCCCCGGCTCACAGACCTGTATCCGGCAGACCCGGTCGAGATCGGCGACCAATGGTTTGTGCCGGTGTTCGCAGATCTGACGGCCCTGGTGTCTCCATGATTGCATTCCGCCCAACCCCCAGCGGCTCGGATGCCCTGCTAGAAGTTCGCGGCCTGGGTTGCTACTTCCTTGGCCGACCCCTGTGGCGAGGACTGGACCTCACTCTTCACGCAGGGGAACGGCTAGCCATAAATGCTCCATCCGGTACAGGAAAAACGGTATTGCTGCGTATGCTGGCCGGGCTGATAAACGCCAGCGAAGGGGAAATTTACTTCGAGAACCGGTTGCTCCAGGACTGGTCCATGCCCGCCTACCGGGCTCAGGTAATGCTGCTTGCCCAGCAACCCGCGCTGCCCCTCGGCCGAGTCGAGGCTATCCTCGCCGCCGCCTTTGCCTACCGCACTCACCGTCACCGAACCTTCTGCAAAAACCAGGTCCTTGAATATCTCCAGCCTCTCGGGCGGAACGAGGATTTTCTGGCTCAACACACCGATTACCTCTCTGGTGGTGAAGCCCAACTGATCGCGCTGATCCGTTGCCTCCTGCTTGAGCCGCGGGTATTGCTTCTTGATGAACCCACCGCTTCACTGGATTCGGCCAGTACCGGTCAAATCGAAAAATTGCTGGATGCCTGGCTTCGGGCAAACCCGGGCAGGGCCTGGATCTGGACCAGCCATGACCATTCGCAGCGCGGACGTATCGCCGATCGGGTCATCGAGCTGAGCGGCGCAGCATGAAGGCCAGCTATCTTGCCATCAGCAACTGGCAATTGGGCCTGGCGGCGCTACTGATCGTCATCAACCTGGGCCTGTCGCTGTGGCTGCGCCTGGGACTCACCAAAACTTTGGTTATTGCCGGCCTACGCATGGTGACGCAACTGTTGCTGCTCGGCTTCATTCTCGAGTACATCTTCGCCCTGAATACCCCCTTACCGATCCTCGCCATAGGAATCGTCATGGCCGGGTTCGCCGGGATAGCCGCGGTGCGCCGAACGCGGCGTCGCTTTATCGGTATTTACTGGAACGGATTATTGGCGGTATTTGCCTCATCCTTTGTGGTAACCGGTGTGGCACTCGGTGGCATCATCCAGGTGCATCCTTGGTATGAGGCCCAGTACAGCATTCCCTTGCTTGGCATGGTACTTGGCAATACCCTGACCGGAATTTCGCTCGCACTGGACCGCTTTATGGATGGCGTAATAGGAGAACGGGAGCGTATCGAAGCCACCCTCTCGCTGGGCGCCACTCGCTGGGAGGCCGCACACGACCTGGTCCGCGATAGCCTACGCACCGGAATGATTCCAATTATCAATTCCATGATGGTAATGGGGATCGTGAGTCTGCCTGGCATGATGACCGGCCAATTACTCGCCGGGGTGGCTCCCGCCTCGGCGGTTCGCTATCAGATCGTCATCGTGTTCATGATTGCGGCGGCCGTTGCACTTGGCGCCCTGGGAATGATCTTGCTGGCTTACCGACAACTGTTCAACTCCCGCCATCAACTACGAAACGAGCGCCTGCACGAGCCTCTCACCCTCGGTGATTTGATCCACCGCCGCGTTGGATCCCGTGGGCGAAAATAATCCACCTTCTCCCCGCTACAGTGTCAGTCTATGAATGGTTCTGGGCGCAACAAGGGGAAAAGGAGGACCTCGCGGATCGACTCGATTCCGGTAAGCAGCATCACCACCCGGTCGATGCCGATCCCTACACCGCCCGCTGCAGGCATACCATATTCCAGCGCCCGCACGTAATCGCGGTCATAAACCATAGCCTCCACATCACCGGCCTGGCGCTCCCGCGCCTGCTCCTCGAAGCGTTGCGCCTGATCCAGCGGATCGTTCAATTCGGAAAATCCGTTGGCTATTTCGCGCCCCCCGATGAAAAGCTCGAATCGATCCACCCGCTCCGGATCCTCGTCACAAGCGCGAGCGAGCGGTGATACTTCCCGCGGGTAATCGGTGATGAATGTCGGCTGCATCAGGCCCGGCTCGACCAGCGTCTCGAACAGGGCGAGAAGATGTTTTCCCCAGCCGGCATCCCCCGCGGGTGGTTCAATCCGCCGCGCTGTCATCGCGCCACGCAACGCGGTCACTTCGCGCAGATTCTCGGGCCGCAGATCGGGGCAGGCCGAGAGTACCGCAGCGCCCAGGCCGAGCCGGCGAAAGGGTACGCCGAGGTTGATCTCTACCCCACCTTGGTGTACCGTCGGCGCGCCGAGCACATCAAGCGCGAGCAAACGCAATAGATCCTCGGTGAGGCTCATCATCGAATCACAGTTGCTATAGGCTTGATACGCTTCGAGCATGGTGAATTCCGGATTGTGCCGGGTTGAGGTGCCTTCATTGCGAAAGCTACGATTAATCTCATAAACCCGCTGAAACCCACCGACCAATAAACGCTTCAGGTACAGCTCAGGGGCGATGCGCAGGTACAGTGGAATATTCAAGGCATTATGGTGGGTGACAAAGGGCCGCGCGGCCGCGCCCCCCGCGAGAGGCTGCATCATGGGGGTTTCTACTTCGAGGTAGCCTCGGGCATCGAGCAATGCCCGGCAAATACGCAAAATTTCCGCTCGTTTGCGAAAAATCTCGCGTATTTCCGGGTTCATCATTAAATCGAGATAACGGCGACGATGGCGTAACTCGGCATCCTTGAGGCCGTGAAACTTCTCCGGCAAGGGTCGCAGGCACTTGGCGATCAAATCGATCTTCTCAACCCGCACGCTGAGTTCCCCCATACGGGTCCGAAACAACATCCCTTGCACACCGACGATATCGCCAAGATCAAGGGATTTGAACCGGCTATAGGGCTCTTCGCCAAGTTCGTCCCGGCGTAGGAAAATCTGGATCCTGCCGCTGCCATCGTCCAGGTGGGCAAAACTCGCCTTGCCCATGACCCGCCGGGTCATCATGCGCCCACCCACCCGTACACGCACCTTGCGTTCTACGAGCGCGGCGGCATCCAAATCCCGATAAGTTCCGAGAATTTCCGCTGCGGTCACATCCGGCCGGAAGTCATTGGGATAATTAAACCCTGCCGCCCTCAGTGCGTCGAGCTTCGCACGGCGCTCCACGTATAAATCGGGCTTCTGTCCTGTCTCCGCCATATCGGGTTTCCTTACTTTTAAAGCCCCGCCTTCAGGGTGGCCTCTATGAACAGATCGATATCCCCGTCGAGCACCGCTTGCGTATTACCGACCTCGACGTTGGTGCGTAAATCCTTGATGCGCGACTGGTCGAGCACATAGGAGCGAATCTGGCTGCCCCAGCCGATATCCGCCTTGCCCGCCTCGATCTCGGCCTGAGCGCTACGCCGCTTGGCAAGTTCGAATTCATACAGTTTCGCCTTGAGCTGTTTCATGGCGGTTGCCCGATTTTTGTGCTGGGAGCGGTCATTCTGACACTGCACCACGATCCCGGTTGGAAGGTGCGTGATGCGCACCGCCGACTCGGTACGGTTCACATGCTGTCCACCCGCTCCACTCGCACGGTATACGTCCACGCGCAAATCCGCCGGGTTGATCTCGATATCGATATCATCGTCCACCTCGGGGGACACCGACACTGCCGCAAAGGAGGTATGTCGCCGATGCCCAGAATCGAAGGGGCTCTTGCGCACCAACCGGTGCACCCCGGTCTCGGTGCGTAACCAGCCGTACGCATAGTCGCCCTCGAAACCGATAGTAGCACTTTTGACCCCCGCCACCTCGCCGGGTGATACTTCAATCAATTCGGTCTTGAACCCGCGCCGTTCCCCCCAGCGCAAGTACATCCGCAACAGCATCTCCGCCCAGTCCTGGGCCTCGGTTCCTCCCGAACCGGCCTGAATATCGAGAAAGGCATTGGCGGAATCCATTTCGCCCGAAAACATGCGCCGGAACTCAAGCGCCTCGACTCGGCGCGCAATCCGCTCGATATCGGCGGTGAGCTCTTCAATGGCAAGTTCATCGTTTTCACCGGCCGCCATCTCCACCAGGGCTTCATTTTCATCCAGCCCCCGCGATATCTCATCCAGTCCGTGCACCTGCGCGGCAAGACGCACCCGTTCACGGCCCAAATTCTGGGCCCGTTGCGGGTCGGACCAAACGCCGGGGCTTTCCAACTCTCTTTCAACCTCGGTAAGGCGCATCAGGCAATCATTGTAGTTAAAGATACCCCCTAAGAGCTTCGTTGCGGCTCTTCAAATCAACGATTTTCTCCCGGATCGGCATAATTTCAACCACGACTGCATCCTCACTGAACGGCGGGCTATTATAGAAAATTCAGTCATACCAGACACGGTGCTACGATAATAAAATATGGAAATAGTTCGCGACTTCTTACTAGGCAAGCATCAACCGGCGGTACGGAGCTACAAGCCAGGCGAGATTCTCATTCATGAGAAAACCTACCGATCGAGCCTGGTCCTTACCCCGGAAACCATTTATCAGGACTGGATGCCGCAAGCCTACACCGAACTTACAGCCACGCATCTGGCCCGCCTGCTCACGCTGGTGCCCCCTCCCCGACCACTGCTCATCGGCACCGGTGAACGGCAGCAATTCCCGGATCGAGACACTCTTGCCCCGCTTTTGGCCGTGGGGATGGGACTGGAGATCATGGATACCGCAGCGGCCTGTCGAACCTGGAATATCGTGCTGAGTGAAGGGCGCAACGCCGCGGTCGTCCTGCTGCTGCGTTAGGCGCCTAGCTCCCATAGCGGCGCTCGCGCCGCTGATAACTGCGCAAAGCCCGCAAGAAATCGATCCGCCTGAACTCCGGCCACAACGCATCACAGAAATAAAACTCACTGTAGGCCGACTGCCATAGCAGGAACCCGGAGAGACGCTGTTCCCCGCTGGTGCGGATAATAAAATCCGGATCCGGCATACCGGCGGTATACAAATGACGTGAGAGTTCATCGGCACTCAGGCTGGAGGCCAGTTCCTCCATAGAGATTTTTTTACTTGCCGCCTCCTGCAACAAATCCCGTACCGCATCGGCGATTTCCTCGCGCCCTCCATAGGCCAGTGCGATGGTCAACAGCATTCCGTCATGGCTCGCCGTGGACACTTCCAGTGCTTCGGTAGCCTCGATCACGTGGGGAGGCAAGCGATACCGCTGACCAATGACCTTGACCCGGATCCGATCGGCGCGCAAACGCGGACTAAGCAATAATTCTTCGCTTTCGCGGACAAATAGATTCAGCAGGTATTCCACCTCGGCGGGAGCCCGCTTAAAATTCTCGGTGCTGAATACATAGAGCGTGACATGGCGAACGCTAAACTCCACGCACCATTCAAGAAATGCACGCAGCTTGCGCACACCAAAATGATGCCCTATTACGGACTCAAACCCGTGCCCTCGGGCAAAACGCCGATTACCATCGAGAATCAGCCCGATATGCGCCGGCATCGGCCCTGCGCCGACTTCCCGCTCGAGCCGGCGTTCGTACCCCCAATACAAGGGTCGAACCAGAGTACGCCAAAGTTTACGTCCCACCCCCTTATGCAGGCTAAATCGCAAGGCAATGGGGACTCCCATAGCTATAACATCGGGTACGTCGTGATGCTCGGAACGGAATTTACTCATCGATACTCAAGCTTCGGAGTTTGAATTCAGTAAATAAATATCGACAACAGATTGAATATAGGATGAAAAATACCTCTCACCCAGTAACAGGCTTAGACTCAAATCTAAATAATGATAACACCGAAAACCAAATGGAGTAGAGCGCAGCAAAAACTTATTTTCTTATCGGCCCTTCTCAACCCACTCCATACACCAGAAATGAGTTTAACTCTTTAGGAATTTAAGCAGGTCTCAAACATGGGACAGCCATCCAGGGGCGGATAAGGCATATTCTCCCGGATTGGAGAAAATGAATGACAGACTCGATTTTGAGTAACCGGATTGTAACAACCCGATCCGCAAAATCCGGATACTCTATATAAACATAGTTCAACTTATTGTTTACACTGCATAAAGTTTAAAGATATCGGCTGATATTGAATCGGATGAAAGCACGATAGAGCGGGGTTGTCTCCTGATTGTCAAATGTAGCGCTAAAGCATTGCTTCCGGCTGAATCCCGGGCGGCTCCGTTTTCATACCGAATCTTCCCATTCGGTTAGGAGTTGTCAGCCGTGATGAAACCGGCCGCTCGGCCCACGCGGGTGTGCCGGCGGCTCGCGCTCTAGTTCAACGATGACCTTGCGAAGATCTCCGAGCAGCAATTCGGCCATATCGCGGGAAAAGCCTTCGCGTATGACGATGCGGAGCACCGCAACATTTTCAGCGGCCGGCGGCATGGTGTAGGCAGGCACCTGCCACCCCCGGATACGCAGATGTTCGGAAACATCGTAAACGGAATAGTGCGAAACATCCTGCAAACGAAAGGCGAACACGGGGATGGTGCTGCCGTCACTCAGACACTTAAAAGGACCGAGCTTGCCGATACGCTCGGCAAGCATCATGGCCGTATCGCGTAAGGTAATCATGATGCGAGTGTAGCCTTCGCGGCCGAGACGCAGAAAGTTGTAGTACTGACCAACGATCTGGTTACCGGGCCGGGAAAAATTCAACGTGAAGGTAGGCATGTCGCCGCCAAGATAGTTGACGTGGAAGACGAGGCCTTCGGGAAGGTGTTCCCTGCCCCGCCATATGGCCCAACCGACTCCGGGATAGACCAGTCCATATTTGTGCCCGGAAACATTGATGGAAACGACATTGGGCAGGCGGAAGTCCCAGCGTAGATCGGGGTGGATGAAGGGGGCGACGAAGCCGCCGCTAGCGGCATCGATGTGCAGCGCGACGGCCAGGTTGTGTTCGGCATTGTGGCGTACGACGGCATCGTGGATGGCCTTGATGGGCTCGAACTCGCCGGTAAAAGTAGTGCCCAGAATAGCAACTACACCAATGGTGTTCTCGTCGATGCGGCTGAGAACATCCTCGGGGGTAATGACGTAGCGGCCTTCGCATATGGGGATATACCGCGGCTCGACTTCCCAGTAACGGCAGAATTTCTCCCACACGACCTGGACATTGCGGCCCAGAATCAGATTGGGCTTCGTGGCCGAGCGGCCGGCGGCCTCGCGCCGTGCGCGCCAGCGCCACTTGAGTGCCATGCCGGCGAGCATGACCGCTTCGCTGGAGCCGATGGCGGAAACACCGATCGGGTCTTCCTGCGGCGAGGCGTGAAACAGGCGCGCAATCATATTGACACAGCGGGACTCGATTTCCGCGGTTTGTGGATATTCATCCTTATCGATCATGTTTTTGTCAAAGGTATCGGCCATCAGCCGTTCGGCCTCGGGTTCCATCCAGGTGGTGACAAAGGTGGCGAGGTTAAGCCGGGCGTTACCGTCGAGCATGAGTTCGTCATGGATAAGACGGTAGGCGGTAGTGGCTGCCATCCCCTCTTGTGGCAAGGAATATTTAGGTACCGGCTTGCCCATTGCGCGGGATCCATAGGTGGGAGCGAGATTGGTGTCGGGGACAAATTTTTTGACCATGTGTTACTCCGGAAGGGTAGGATCGGCGGTGGACTGCCAACGCGCGGGACGGAAGTGTTCGAGAAACAATGGAAGCGCCAACATCAGTAGCAGTATAAACAGAATAAGCCCGGCATAGCGAGCGGCGCCAAGGCCAACCCCCGGTGGAAGAAATCCGATCAGCAGACATAGGAATGTAGTGAGAAAGCCCGTTCCTGCTACCAGCCATAACCCCCACACCCGCCCGCCCGGAACCCGGTAGGGGCGGGGGATATCGGGTTTGGTATAACGCAGGCGGATAGCGGCGGCGAAGAGGAATAAATACATCACCGAGTACAGCACAACCGCTACCGAAGTCAACAATAGAAAGGCGATATCGACCGATGGAATGACCAGGAAAACTAAGGTGACGGTACTCATGGCGAGTGCCTGCACGAGGAGCAGATTGCGCGGTACCCCCCGTGCGTTAACTTCCTGCAATATGGGTGGCAGGTTGCCGGCACGGCCCGCGGCCCAAAGACCCTTGACCGGGCCCACCACCCATGTGCTTACCTGGCCGGCCGCACCGAGAGCAACAAGCAAGGAAACAACCGGCACCAGCCAAACCATGTGATAGGTGTTAAATAAATAGGCCAGTGTCTGGACCGCCCCGGAAACCAGGTCAAGCCGGTTCGTAGGTATAATCACGGCCACGGCGAGCCCCCCCAACAGGGTGAGGAAGAAGCCCAGCACAGCGGCAGTAAAGACGGCGATCGGGTAGTTGCGACGTACGTTGCGTACTTCGCGTGCGTGACTGGCGGAAACCTCGATACCGACTACACCGAAGATAAAACTCAGAAACAGCACCAGACTGCGCTCGGGGTGCCCGAGTGGCAACCAGTTACCAAGGGTCATAGCCAAATTCAGGTGCAGCGGATGGCCCTGGACAACATAGAGTACTGCCAGACCGATTAGCACCACGCTCGGCAGCAGGACTCCCACACTCAGGCATACGCTGGAAATCAACCCCGAGGCGCGGGTGCCGTGCAGGTTGGCGAAAGTAGCCGTCCAATATACGACCAGGATCACCGCGACAATAAAATAGCGGTTGTTACCCAACCCCGGGTCAAAGGCATAGGTAAGGCTCGCGGCCACATAGGAAAGAATCGAAGTGATTCCGAACAGGCTCTGAACCCATTGCAACCAGACCGCAGTAAATCCCCAGCGGGTACCGAAGGCCGCCTCGGCCCAATGAAAAATACCATTCTTCGGCCAGGCAGTCGCCAGTTCCGCCGATACCAGCGCAATGGGAATGAGAAAGGCAAACACCGTGACAAAATTGAAGAAAACCATTTCCAGACCGGCTGCGGCCATCATCGGCATATTGCGCAAGGTGAGAAAAAGTGCGGCGGTCATCAGCGTAAGGGCAATTACGCCAAGGTTGCTGCCTGCTACTGCTTTATTGGTCATGACATCAAGCCCTTGCAGATTTTTCGGGATGAAACCGCCAAGAATAGCGGAATAGCCTGAGCCGGACGGGAGCCAACATCTGGGATTGTCCTGCCGCAAGGCTGTCAACCACGCCGGTAGAGACTGGCTTAGCCTGATAATCAGGCTAAGCCAGACGGAGATATTTCAACTTGTCTACAGAGTTTGAGTACCTTTTTCCGCCGCGATCCGCCCCGCCAGAAGCGCTTGGATCTGGCGTTCCATTTCTCCCCGGTCCTGCTCGCTAAATTGCACCCCTATTCCCTGTTTGCGTGGGCTGGATGCACCCTTGGGCGTAATCCACACGACCTTTCCGGCCACACCTTTAGCCGCCGGGACTTCGGGCAATTTAACCAGCATGAAAACCTCATCACCTATCTTGTATTCGTCCGTAGTCGGGACAAATAACCCGCCTCCACGAATGAATGGCATGTAGGCCATATAGAGGTGAACGCGATCGCTGAGATTCACCTGGAGTATGCCTTGACGACTCATGACGCAGACGGCCTCCTATCGGGCAGAACGAAACGCCTGCATAGTTAACAGGATCAGACGCTCTCGTGCAAGTGCGGGGTTAAGCCCCTGGATTTCGGCGAGTAACCCGTGTGCTTCTTGCCAGGCACGAACGAGACGGCGCCCATCCGCTAGGTGGGAAGCCTGCGCAATTTGCCTGGTCCAGACGGAATCGGGCAGTGGTGCATGAACCCATGCCCGGGTTGCGACCCGGAGAAGCCAGGTGATCAACCCGATCAGTTGCTCCAGCGGCCACTCTGCGGCCTGACTGGCAAATTGCAGTGGATCACGCCGGCCATTAACGACCTGGATCAGCGAGTCCAGCAACGCCGAAACATCGTCGGGCAACGTCCGCGCGAGCGTCAGCGCCCCGAGCGGTGCGCCTCCCGCTAGGGTCAACCAAATAGACCAATCCGTCCGCTCCTGGCGTTGATTGAGCCAGCGTAAAGCCGATTCGGTCGACGGCGGGCTGACCCTGACCCGCTGGCAACGGCTGAGCACCGTTGCAGGCAAGCCTCCCGAGGCATTGCTGACAAGGATCAGAGTGACTCCCGGAGAAGGCTCCTCGAGTGTTTTAAGTAACGCGTTGGCCGCGGCGATACTGAGCCTCTCCGCGGGCGAAATGATTGCTATGCGGGCACCGCTACTGCCGGAAGAAAGTGCCAATCGGCGCGAAAGATCACGGATCGATTCTATCTTAATAGCCGAATTTTCCGCCTCGGGGCGTACCTGGAGCAGATCAGGATGGCTCCCGGCGCGTACCTGCATACAGGCAGGGCATTCTTCGCAGCTCTTCAGTCCTGAACCCGGATGCCGGCAGAACCGGATTTGGGCCACGGCGCAGGCGAGACGATGCCGGCCGAGACCCCGTGGGCCATACAATAACAACCCTGCAGGCAAACGCTGACTGGAAAGAATCTGCGCCAATCGGCTCCCGGAATCATGCAGCCATGGTAAGTCACTCAGCATGGATCGCCAGCCGCAATCAAGGCTTCGACCGGCGCGCGGCATTGGGCCTCGACAGCATCAATATCGGCGTTTGCGTCGATGCAGTGAATGCGTTCGGGCTCCGCCTCGGCCCGGGTGAGATAGGCATTGCGAACCCGCATGAAGAAAGTGGCGGCCTCCTGCTCGAACCGATCGCGGGTACCGCGCCCGCTGAGGCGGGCCAGGGCATTGGGCACCGGCAAATCTAACAAGAGCGTGAGATCGGGCCTGAGATCTGGTACCAACCAGGATTCGAGTTCGGCGATCCGGGATTTGGGCAGCCCCCTACCCCCCCCCTGATAGGCATAGCTCGCATCGACAAAACGGTCGCAAATCACCCAGTGCCCCGTCTCCAGGGCCGGCCGCAGAACCCGGGCCGCATGTGCCTGGCGCGCGGCAAAAATAAGCAGCAACTCGCATGGCGCCGGGATGGAACCTTGAGGCGCGCGTTTGAGAAGCCCGCGAATATCTTCGGCAATGGTTGTCCCCCCGGGCTCCCGGGTGACCAGTACCGGGATCCCGCGCGATTCGAGCCAGGCACCCAAACGTACCGCCTGAGTGGATTTTCCCACCCCCTCAATCCCTTCCAGGGTAATAAATCGACCTTTTTTAATGTAGTTTCGGGTATTCATCGTGCAGTTTATTTCCTTTGTTGAGCAAATATTTCCGAATCATCGCCTTCTGTTCGGCCAGAGTATCCGAAAACACATGCGTACCATCCCCCTTGGCAACAAAATAAAGGGATTTTCCCCCACCGGGATGTAGGGCGGCATAAATCGAGGCGAGACTTGGCATACAAATCGGCGTGGGCGGCAGGCCATAGTGCAGATAGGTGTTATAGGCGGTATCCCGGCGCAGATCGGCCCGGGTGATTACTCCATGATACAATTGCCCCAGTCCATAGATTACGGTGGGGTCGGCATCCAGGCGCATGCCATACTTCAGCCTACGGATGAAAACCCCGGAAATTTTTTTTCTCTCTGCGGGTATCGCGGTCTCCTTTTCAATAATCGACGCTAGAATCAATGCCTGATAAGGTGTTTTCAGCGGTAGATTTTCAGCCCGCCCGCGCCATTCTTTGTTTAGCCGGCGCTGCATTTTGACATAGGCCCGCCTCAGAACAGCAATATCGGGGGTTCCACGGGCAAAGGCGTACGTATCGGGAGCGAAAAGTCCTTCCGGATATTGCCCCGGATGACCGAGCCTGTCCATGATGGCCTGGTCACTCAGGCCCTTAAGGGTAGGACGAAAAACCGGGTTACGACTGAGCCGGGATACTATTTCGGCAAAGGTTGTACCCGGTACGATAACGAAATCGTGTAAAAGGACTTGCCCCCTGACCAACATGGACAGGAGTCCGGCAACGCTAAGCCCGGCCGGTATCCGGTACTCTCCCGCCTGTATGTGTCGCGCCCGCCCCTGCAACCTCGCTAATAAAATCAGATCCCAGGCATGATGCAGAACCCCGAGCGTATGCAACCTCCGGGCAAGGGAATCTACGGTTTCTCCCCGCGTTACGGTAAAAGTCAGTCCGGCAACCGGAAGAGGCGCCCGCAAAATCCGCCAGGACGTATAGCCTGTATAGGCTCCGACGGCCACGATAACGACCACCAGAAGCCACGCCAGGCTATGGGGGCGAACCGAAGATCGGGTGGACTTGGGCCGCTCGTAACTCATGGCTGGTCCGGTACGTTAAGGTGCTGCGCCCGGGCGATACGGTATCGTCAGAAGTGGCAGCCGAAAATCAAGGTACCGTTCGTCCCGCCAAATCCAAAAGAATTAGATACAACGTACTGTAGATTCCGGATTTTGCGGGCCTGATGCGGCACATAATCGAGATCGCAATCGACATCGGGATGATCCAGGTTAATCGTCGGCGGTACGACCTGGTCACGCAAAGCGAGAATACTGAACAGCGCCTCAATACCGCCTGCCGCACCCAGCAGGTGACCGGTCATCGACTTGGTAGAGGAACAGGGTATACTGAATGCCGCTGTGCCGAAAACTTTCTTGATGGCGATAGTCTCGGCCGTATCACCCAACTTCGTCGAGGTGGCATGGGCATTAATATATCCCACCTGCTCCGGACGGATTCCCGCATCATCCAATGCATGACTCATGGCCCGGGCAGCACCTTCTCCACTCTTGGGCGGAGCGGTCATGTGATAGGCATCCCCACTCATACCGAAACCGGCCACCTCCGCATAAATCTCGGCGCCCCGCCGTCGGGCATGTTCATATTCCTCTAGAGTCAATACGGCCGCACCATCGGCCAATACAAACCCATCACGTTCCCGATCCCAGGGACGACTGGCCGCGGTCGGCTCAGCGTTGCGTTGTGATAGCGTTCGGGCCGCGCAAAACCCACCCAATCCGGTGGGCGTACAAGAACTCTCCGCACCTCCGGCCAACATGACATCGGCCTCACCCCACCCGATCAGCCGGGCAGCCATACCGAGTGCGTGGGCGGAGGTGGTGCAGGCGGTTACCACGGCCAGGTTGGGGCCCTGGAGTCCGAGGCGGATCGACAGGTGCCCCGAGATCATGTTAATGATACTGCCGGGAACAACAAAGGGGGACATTCGACCTGATCCGCCGGTTTTCAGGTAGGCGCTGTAACCGGACTCGATCATGCCGAGCCCCCCGATCCCCGATCCAACCAGCACCCCGAACCGATCCGGATTCTCACGATCCATATCGAGGCCGGAGTCGGCAAAGGCATCAAGACCGGCGGCAAGCCCATATTGGATGAACCGATCCATCTTACGCGCATCCTTCGGGCCCAGGTAACGAGCGGAATCGAAGTTTTTCACCCGCCCGGCGAAACGGGTTGTAAAGCCCGAGACGTCCATGTGGTCTATAGTGGCGATCCCACTTTTGCCGGCCAAGACATTCTGCCAAGCCTCATCCACGGAATTACCTACAGGCGAAATAACACCCAGGCCAGTGACTACAACTCTGCGCAGGCTCTTCATGGGAGCTATTTATATTGCCATGGAATTGTCTATTTCCGCCGCAATCATTCCTTGGGGCCGTGTTTCGTAATATAGTCAACGGCCTGCTGAACGGTGGTGATTTTTTCGGCATCCTCGTCCGGAATCTCACACTCGAATTCTTCCTCGAGAGCCATCACAAGCTCGACGGTATCGAGAGAATCCGCACCGAGATCATCCACGAAGGATGCTTCCGGCTTTACGTCTTCTTCCTTTACCCCAAGCTGTTCAATCACGATCTTTTTAACCCGATCTTCAATACTGCTCATTTCGGTTGATTCCTCTTGCATGGAAAAACAATCGACCGCCGCGGCTCGCCGATCAATATCCTATTGTAGAGAAAATTGGCCTCTCATGCCACCGGTTCTTCAGGATGCGCTATACAGGCCACCATTGACATGCAGCGTCTGGCCCGTCACATAGGCGGCGGCGTCCGAAGCCAAATAGGCCACCGCGGCAGCAACATCCTCGGGTTTTCCCAGGCGGGCGGCGGGAATCCGGCTTGCCAGCGCTTCACGCTGAGCCGCCGGTAAATCGCGGGTCATGTCGGTTTCAATAAAGCCCGGTGCTACCGTATTAACAGTAATGCCGCGAGCGGCCACCTCGCGCGCCAAGGCTCGCGAGAATCCCTCGAGTCCGGCCTTGGCGGCACAGTAGTTGACTTGCCCCGGATTGCCCATGGCGGCGACAACCGAACCGATATTGACGATGCGACCCCAGCGAGCCTTGAGCATGTGGCGCAGACATAAACGGGTGAGATGAAAAATACCCCCCAGATTGGTGTCCAAAACGATCTGCCAATCCGAATCCTTCATCCTCATAGTCAGATTATCACGGGTGATACCGGCATTGTTAACTAGAATATCCGGCATCTTCTCGGCAAGCGATTTGACGAATTGTTCGACCGTAGCAGGGTTGGAGATATCCAACACCCGGCCCTGACCCGGATGATGGGCCGTGGAAAGTATTCGGGTGATTTGCTCCGCACCATCGGCCGTAGTCGCCGTTCCGATCACCTCGGCCCCTTCGGCTGCCAACATGAACGCGATACCGGCGCCAATGCCACGCGAGGCACCGGTGACCCAGGCGATTTTATCATTCAGCATCTCAACCTCCAGCGGGCTATAAAAAGTAATCGGAATAAGATCTTAGCGCAAGGACGCCCGGGCCTTGTCAAAATGGTGCACATCGTCGGTTGGGAACACGGCCAAGGTGCGGTCGCAGCGTTTAACCAACCCGGAGAGCACTTTCCCCGGCCCCATTTCCACCACCGCCTCGACGTTATATCGGTTTTTCAGTGCGGTGATGGTTTCAACCCAGCGCACTGGGCGGATAATTTGCCGCACCAGTGCATCCCGGATTAGTTCCGGCGTATCACAGACGGCTATATCGACATTATTTACCACCGGAATACGAGGCTTGCAAAACTCGACCCCGGCAAGGGCATCAGCCAGTTTTTCCGCTGCCGGGCGCATCAGGGTGCAGTGCGACGGCACGCTTACGGCCAAGGGGATGACGCGCCTCGCACCCTGCTCGCGCGCCAGATCACCGACTTTCTCAACGGCCCGACGCTCCCCAGAAATAACGACCTGTCCCGGCGCATTGAGATTGGCCGGGGCGACCAGTCCCTCTGTGCCAGCCGTTATGCACACTGCGGCGACCCGCTCGGGCTCCAAGCCCAGAATCGCCGCCATGGCTCCGGTACCGGCGGGAACCGCCGCTTGCATGAGTCGTCCGCGCAGATGTACCAGGCGCAACCCGGCGGCAAAATCCAGCGTTCCAGAGGCGACGAGCGCCGTATATTCACCCAAACTGTGGCCGGCAAGCACAGCGGGTTGCCCTCCCCCGGCACTATTCCAAGCGCGCCAGAGCGCAACCCCTGCGGCAAGTAACGCAGGCTGGGTATTTTGAGTGCGATCAAGCGCTTCCACGGGACCCGACTGGATAATCGCACCCAGGTTATACCCCAAGATTTCAGAAGCTTCAGCATAGGTGTCGGAGATCACCGGATAGCTTATAGCTAACTCGGCCAACATACCTACGGATTGGGCGCCTTGGCCGGGGAATACAGCAGCAAACCGCATGCAAAATCTACCGGGAAAATTATAATTATAGGGACTTAGGGATTAATAGTTCCAAAAAGCGGGAGTGAACCCGGGGAAATACCCAAAAAGCCAGTGCCAACATGACCCCGGTAATGGCACCGATCAAGTGCGCGCTGGTCACAATGGGCTCATGCAGGATATCGCTCGATGAAGGCAAGGGGCCGACGGCTTGCTCCCAACCCAGTTTCATGGCGAGCAGTGCCAGAAGAGCTCCACCCTCCCAACGCCGCCGGGTAAATAAGAGCAGTGCGCCCGCGGCCCAATAGGTATGGGCGACACCGGAAATACCGACATACCAGATAACATGAGGCCAAGCCCACCACAGCCCGAGACCGACCCCCCAGGCGCCGGCAAGCGTGGCCAAGATCCAACGCCAACCCGAGAGCACGTCACCGACCAGTATCCAGAGCAGTGTAATGCCGCCTAGATCGAGCCCCACATGCCACCAGCCGAGATGAACAAAATTGCCGGTGAACAGTCGCCACCACTGGCCGGCCACAATCTCGGGGCGCGCGTAACGCAGCATCAAGCGTAGCGGATCGGCACCAAATTCCAGCGATACAATTACGGTAATCAGCAAGATGAGTGGCCAGGAGCCCCATAGTGTGCGGCTCATGCGGCGAAACCGGGATTGAAATAAATCGATCATGGCGTATTATCTGCTTCGATTTATCTACTATGACAGATTCGGCGTAAACTGAATCCGTTTAAATTTGAGCTTTATGAGGTCTCGGTTTTATGAGGAACAGGTGTATACAGGACAAACCTACCCGTAATGGGGGATTTACCTTGATTGAAATCATGATTGTCGTGGTTATTTTGGCTATTTTAGCGGCCATCGTGGTTCCCCGCGTCATGAATGCGCCGGAGCGTGCCCGTGTTACCCGCGCCAAGACCGATATCCAATCGATCGTCTCGGCACTTCAAATGTACAAGCTGGACAATTTCATCTATCCCACTACCCAGCAAGGACTACAGGCATTGGTCGCCAAGCCGGATACGTCGCCAATTCCGCCCAATTGGCATCAATACTTGTCTAAGATCCCGCGCGATCCCTGGGGGCACCCTTATAAGTATCTCTATCCGGGAACACATGGTGAATCCTTTGATGTGTGGACCGATGGTCCCGCGGACAACGCCAGCGGCGGCATAAATAACCCTCATGTTATCGGCAATTGGACTATCGGCGGGACGGGTAGCAGCAATAATGGCAATGGCAATAGTTGATCCCGCAACACATAGGCGTAGAGCACCCGGCTTTACCCTGATCGAGATTCTTGCCGTACTGGTCATCATCGGTATTATTACCGCCGTGGTGGTACTATCCATCAATACGCTGGGAGGGCGTTCCGATGCAGGCCAGGCTGCCGAGCGACTCGCCGGGCTGATCCAGCTTGCCGGGGAAAATGCCCGTATGGAAAACATCCAGTATGGTCTCAGGTTATCATCGCATCAATATGAATTCATGAAATTTAATGGTAAATACTGGACCTGGGTTACTAACGATCCCGTCTTAGGTCGGCACCATCTTCCGCAGCGGATGACATTATCGGTTTCCACTTCAAAAACACTTCGGATTCCCCTGCCTGGAACCGCATCCACCGAGTCCGGTACTACCGCCAAAGGCCCGACCGCAAGTGCCGCCATAGGCTCGTCCGGCACCGCCGTCACCCCACAAATCGCAATTCTGTCCACCGGTACCACGACACCGTTTACGATCCGGTTGCGTGTTGCCAACGGGAGGGTTTTTATAATTCAAGGCAACGGTAACGGTGAGGTCCACGTACAACCTCCGGGAGAACATGCCCCATCCTCTGCTTCGGGTTAAACCGGCTTTCACACTGATCGAGGTCCTGGTCGCCCTGGTGGTGATTGCGATCGGTTTGCTTGCGGTACTCTCGGTGGCCGCGCGCAGCGTCCGGGTGGGTGAATATCTGCAGGATCGCGTATTTGGCTCGTGGGTGGCACAAAATGAGATCACTCGGCTCCGTTTGACACCGAAATGGCCCGCGGTTGGAGAATCCAATGGGGAGGTTCTATTCGCCAGCCGGAAATGGAACTGGCAAGCAAAGATCGAGGGTACACCGGATCCCGATCTACGCCGGGTCACGGTTAGCATCGCGCTTGCCGCCAATCCCAAGCAGACGGTGACCCGACTGATCGGATTCATCGCTCGTCCCAATGTTCAACCGGTGAAATTGCCCACACCGGCCACCGTTGGCCGGCCACAGCCGGGGCCGAGCTGATGCATGCCACCCGCCGGGGGTTCACCCTGATCGAAATTTTAGTGGCCGTTGTGGTACTTGCCATCCTCGCCCTGGCCGCCTATGGCGGACTGGATGCGCTCATATCGACCCGCGAACAAACCAAGGCCCAGAGTGAACGGTTTCACCGCCTTGAACTGGCCATGGTAATACTCGGCCGCGACCTTGACCAGGCGATCTCCCGCCCGATCCGCCAAGTTTCCGGTGAGCTGGTACCGGCGATGAAAGGCGGGCAAAACAGTATTCCATTACTGGAGTTCACCCGGGCCGGTTGGCCAAACCCGCTACAAACCCCCCGTAGCAGCCTGGTTCGGATCGACTATCGGCTTAGCGGCGGGAAGTTGATCCGCAATTATTGGCCGGTGCTGGACCGGGTCGTTGATTCACCCCCCGCACGGCAAGTGTTGCTCACCGGTGTAACCGGGGTCAAATTGCGATTTCTGGATGAATTTAATCACTGGCATCGGTACTGGCCCCCGCTCAACGCCGAACCGGGACAATACCTTCGTCGCGATCCGGTAGCCATCGAGATTACGCTGAAAACTCAGCGTTGGGGAACGCTACGGCGCCTGGTCGAGATCGCCCCGTGATTCGCCAGCCCCACCAACGCGGCGTAGCCCTGATTATCGCGATGATCATCCTGGCACTGGGAGCCAGCATCACCGCCGCCATGCTCTGGCAAAGGGGATTGGCGCTGGATCGGGTAAAGCTCATTTTATATCAGCAGCAGGCCTACCAATATGACCTGGGAGCCGAAGCCTGGATTGAGCGGATTCTCTTTCGCGGCAGAGACAAACCGGATATCCTCAATTCACCTTGGGCCCAACATTTACCCCCATTACCGGTAACCGGAGGCGTCTTGCAGGGTTCGGTCGTGGACCTGCAAGGTCGATTCAACCTGAATAACCTCCGCGGGCACAATGGCAAAATTGATCCCGAGGCGCTAGCGGTGCTCAAGCGATTGTTTACCGTGCTTGGTATTAATCCCGATATCGCCCATGCCATCGCCGACTGGGAGGATACAAGCGCCGGCTCCGGCGCACCCGATGGGACCGAATCCAGCTACTATGCCACTTTGAATCCTCCCTACGCACCCGCTAATGGCCCATTTGTTTCAATCACGACTCTGCGGTTGGTTAAAGGCATCACACCCGCTGTTTATACACGGCTGGCTCCTTATGTAAGCGCTCTGCCCATTCCCACGCCCGTCAACATCAATACCGCAAGTGCGCCGGTTATCGCCGCGGTTGTACCGGGGCTAAGCCTGAACCGGGCCGAGGCAATCGTGCGCCGGCGCGGCAAGAACGGCTTTTCCTCGATCGGTCGTTTCCAGGAACTGACACAACGCAAGATCGCCTGGCCGCTGGCACTTAGAAGCCAATTTTTTTTGCTGCGGGTAACAACCACTATTGGCGACACCCAGCTTAGCATGTACAGTATTATTTATCGCAATACTCAGGGCATGACCCAGTCGATTGCCCGAAGCTTTACGCCGATCTGATGGAACAGTTGATTTTTACCTGGGATACACGGTCGAACCAAGTCGATTGGTTGATTCTGGATCGCAACGGCAATCGTTCGGGGGCAGTAATCCGTGCTGGCACACTGGAAGATCTGCTCGTGCAGGCCAATGGCAAGCAGACACTGTGGCTACTGCCCGGAGAAAAGGTGCGGACCCTAACGGCCGCACTGCCCATCCGCAACCGGGAAAAACTCCTTCGAGCTTTGCCCTATGCGCTGGAGGAACAGTTTGTAGCCGATCCCGAACGTCTGTTCTATGCCCTGGGCGCCGCCGGAAAAGAAGGTAAGACCGAGGTGGCGGTGGTGGATTGCGATTGGCTCGATGCCAGCCTGGCACAACTGCAAGAACATACCCTGATGGCCGACTTGCTCACTCCCGATTATCTAGCCCTGCCCTGGAAAGAAAACACCTGGAGTCTCTTGGCCGAGCGCGGGAAATTATATGTTCGCACCGGAAAAACGTTGGGCTTCACCCTAGAGGCGGAAGTTGGCTGGCGGGTATTACGCCGTCAACTCGATCTTGCGGATGCCGGCAACCATGCTCCGAGCGCACTACGGCTATGGTCCAGCGAGGAAAAAATCGATTTGCACTTCGATGAGGCCAGGCTCGAACGTCAACCCGAACCCGCGGCAGAAGGTTTGCTGGGCCTGGTTCCATTGGGGCTATCGAGCGGAATCCCGCTAAACCTGCGCCAGGAGCGCCTGCGACTAACACGCGACTGGAAATCCCTGTCCCGTCCATGGCGGCCCGCCCTGGGGGCGGCAGCCATGGTCGTGATATTGGCGTTAAGCGGATTAATGATCAACTGGATACAACTGAGCCACTTCTCCGCCCTGCAGCATCAAGCCATATTGACCCGCTTTCATCAACTGCTGCCGGGGCAACCCTTGGTCGCCGTTCGGGTTCAAGTTGCACAACGGCTGCGACAACTTGAATCGGAAGGCGGGCGCAACGGATTTCTGGAATTGCTGGTGGCGTTGGCATCTGCCCACAGTGATGATTTAGTTATTCAATCAATGACCTACCAGGCCAAACAACTGGATCTTGAAGTACAAGCCCGCCGTATGAGCGAATTTGAACGCCTGCGTAAACGCCTAGAGCAAGGCGGTACCGTGCGAGCCCGAATCCGTTCGGCCAACCAAAGCAAAAGCGGAATCGTTGCCCGGATCAGCATAACGCCTGAGGGCACATCATGATGCGCCTACCCGAGCCGTGGCGGCGCTGGTATGCGGAGTTGTCCCGACGCGATCAGAGGTTGGCAATCGGTGGTGCCGGGCTGGTACTCGGGTTGATTTTGTATCTGGCCCTGATTCAACCACTGTACTCCGCCTACCTGCACCTGACGCAGCGCGTCCAGGAACAACGAACGACATTGCAGTGGCTGAATCGAAATACGGCCCGGATACGGGCACTCGAAGGAAACGAGTCGAAAGCAACATCCCGCCTCGGCGGCTCAACCTCGGTGTTCAGTATCGTTTCGGCTTCCGTACAAGAATCCCCGATTGCTTCGGCCGTGCAACAGTTGCAGCAGGCGGGTGACGGGACAATTCAACTAACCCTCCAGGGCACATCGTTCGATCAATTGGTGCGATGGTTGGCCGAACTGGCGCAGAAAAAAGGAATCGTGGTCGTGAATGCCAATATCGAACGTACCAGTGTATCCGGCCGCATCAATGCCACCCTGAGTCTAAAGGCCTCCCGGTGATTTGGCGCGGCACCCTGTCGATTGCCGTATTTATAATCAGTTATGGCGTATTCCTGGTTAGTGGTATCCCGGCTTCCTGGGCCCTGGCAAAAGTCGAAGCACGGCTGCAACCGCATGCCAAGGTGGATATGGTGGATATTCGCGGGAGCGTTTGGGATGGCTCCGGGATCTTGGCCCTTCGGGAAATTCCGCTAGGCAGACTTAACTGGCATCTCAGCCCCTGGAGATTAGTTACAGGCCGAATTCATGCTCGCCTGGATCTGCGCGGGAAACATCTTGCCGTACAAGGGCAACTCAATGTCGGCAGCAGCGAAATCGAACTGAAAAACGTAACCGGTCGAGCCTCACTGCCCCTGCTCGCCCGCGTCATGGAGATGTCGCCAAGCATGACTGGCACGGTACGTTTACGGTTGCAAGAGGCACAATTAAATCGTAACCACCTTTTAACCTCCGCCAGAGGCCGCCTTGAAGTATCACGTGCCCGCCTTCCCCGGGCGGGTATCAACTTGGGTACGATTACCCTGCTCCTCACACCTTCAAAACATGGAGTTACCGGAAAAATAGGTAATTCCGGGGGTAATCTAGCCCTGCGGGGAGAGATCTTCTTGTTTCAGAACGGCCGCTACACCTTCCGGATCTACCTGAAGCCCAGCCCCGGTCCCGGGCAAACGCGTCTTACCGGCAGCTTGAATGCCCTGTTAGGAATACCCGGCCCCTCGGGTTGGTATCGCTACAGCGGCAACGGTAGACCGGGATAACCGATCCGTTCCCATCCGGTTTTTAGCCACGCGAATTTTCGGTGCCGACCTGATGGTTGATTTCGATCCCTACCTGGTTATCACCTGCGCCGAGACGCAGACGCTTTTTCCCATACCAATCACCCGGTTGAGGCAGGGCTTCTCCCGTTTGGGAGATGCGTGCGACAACCTCGATCTCCCGCCCCATCGCCGAAGCAAGCCTCCTGCCCATCAGAACATTGCCGACACCAAGTATCACCTTGACGGGAAATGTACCAGCCCGCAGGCGTTTGACCATAAGCGGTGGACCGCCATTGGGAAAACGAGCGTAAACGTATAACCGTTCTCCCACTTTAATACGTTCCCGCAACCGGGAAGAAAGATTGATGGTAATCGCGATTCGTGGAGTGTTGGCGGCCGCCTTGGGATTCCCTCCCTCTACCGTTACACCCAACGCAGCAAGTCGAGTTTGAATCAATTGTTGCATGGCAGGGGGCAGCGGTTGGGCCAGAAGACGTTTCCAAAGTGCGATTCCCCGGCGGCGTTCACCACCGGAAAAAGCCAAGGCGCCACTATAAAAGAGCCCCCGTACATTATTGGGATCCGCCTTGAGTACCTCGGCGAAGATCGCCCGTTCCCGATCTGTGGGATGCCCTGGATTGGCTAGCATCAGGGCGCCGCCCCAGGCCGCCAGCAGATCCGGGTTAACCTGTTTCTCCAGTTTTACCGCATGCTCGTAGGCATCCGCGGCCCGGGCATAGTGGGTAAAAGCGCTTTCGGCCTCTCCCAGCGTGATCCATGCCTGGCGATTGTCCGGATGCTCGCGCAGATACGCTTTCAGCGCGATCATCCGGTTTTGGGCTTCATGTATCACGGCAGTTCGATTTCCCTGAATCGCCGCCCTCCAATCTCCTAATCGCCAATAAAGCACCCCGGAGACCAAGGGAATCATCAGTAGCAAAATCAAAGGCCAGATACGTCGCCGTGGAGAAGCTGAACGGCGAAAATCATTCTCCCCGGCGTCGGCCTCGATGTCGTGTGCCGCGGCATCGAGCTCCTCGCGGGCAAGCAGACCGGCGGCAACATCGAGATTCAGCTCCTCGGTTAATCGCGCCCGCAGGGGCTCGGGATCCCGCCTTTGGGGGACACGCCACAAGGCCCAACCCAGCAGAGCGAGTACCAACGCCAGCAGCAGTCCGGTGGCAAGTAGAAACGCCATCAGTGTGTATGGGTCCGGCCGCCGCGGGCAGGCAAGGCCCGGCGACGACGGTGGACGGTGACACCCAGGATCAGGACGGCAATCAACAACAGGATCAAGGGTCCGAACCAGAGTAACAGGGTACTCCGCTGAAGTGGCGGCTTAAAGACTGCAAACAGGCCATAGCGCGCAATCATGAATTGCTTGATCTGCTGGTTGCTTTCTCCAGCCAGAAGCTTCCGGCGGATGACGGCACGTATGTCAGCCGACACCCGACTATTGGAAACCGCGACCGACTCGTTTTGGCACACCGGGCAACGTAATTCCTGGGTCAGGCGCTGATAGCGGGCTTCCAGTTTCGGGGGCAGAACACTGGGGCCCGACCAAGAGGGAGCGGCGGCAAATGCCGGCGCACCGAGTGCAGCGAGAATCAGCAACAAGGCAACCGATCCCCGTGATTTCATTTTTCTTTCTCCAGCTTGTGCACCAGAGGTAATACCCGAGTTTTTGCCATCTCCAAGGTAATAATACCGGTAAATTTGCGTACAATGATCCCGTTACGATCAATAACAAACGTCTCCGGAACTCCCCAGATACCCCAATTCAGTGCCTGCTCCCCCCGGGGATCAAAAGCAATCGCACGATACGGGTTGCCGTAGCGTTTCAACCAGGCCTTGGCGGCGGAACGGGTATCGGAGTAATCCAGCCCGTAAATGGCAACCCCGTTCCGGTGCAAATAATCGAGCACGGGGGCTTCTTCCGTACATGCCACGCACCAACTGGCAAAGACATTGACCAAGACAACCCGACCGCGGATATCGGCATTACTTATCCTTTGATCCGGGTGGTACAGGCTCGGCAGGGAAAACGCCGGAGCGGGTTTTCCTACCAGGGGAGAAGGAATAAACCGGGGATTACGTCCCAATCCACCAAAAAGCGCCCAGATCAGAACCGCGAATAAGGCAAGCGGAATCAAGCCCCACAACCACCACCGAAAGCGCTTCATCCCGTTGTCCCCACGACGACACCCTGCCCCAGGCGAACTTCCCGCCGCCGCCGGTAGCGCGGATCGGTCAACGCCAACAGCCCCCCCAAAGCAATGAGACCGCCGCCGTACCAGATGAAGCGTACAAACGGCCGAACCTGCAGCCGTAAGCTCCAGGCTCCGCCCCCGGTGGCCCGACCCATGGCGACGTACAGGTCGCGGGTCGGCTTCCAACTGATTGCCGACTCGCTGCTCGGCAGGCCACCCTTGTAAACCCGAGATTCCGGGCGAAGCGTGGCGACTACCCGTTCCTCGTGACTAATGCGAATGATGCCTTGTTCCCCCATGTAATTCGGTCCCCGAACGGCACGTTCTCCCAGCATTGAAAAGCGATATCCGCCAACGCTTGCGGTTTGTCCGGGTTTGAGGCTGACATCCAGAAAACTCGACATGGTTGAAGACAAGGTAACGCCTAGAATCAAAATACCGGCACCGAAATGCGCCAGCCCCATTCCCCAGGCACCTCGGGAAAATCTCCCCCACTGCCCGGCGGGGGCACGCAAGGCCCGGCGTAAGGGTTCGTTAACGGCACTGAAAATAACCCAGGCACTCAGCGTAACCCCGGCCAGGGCCACCGGCGGCACGCCCCTCCAGGCAACTACGGCAAGCACAATGCCCAGGATCAGAGACAGGCCAAGCGGTATCCGGATCCGCCGCCAGGCTTCACGCCCATCGCCACGTCTCCAGCGAATCGCCGGTCCGATACCAACCAGAAGGAATAATGGCACCATCAGCGGGATAAAAACCCGGTTGAAATAGGGTGGGCCGACGGAGATCCGCCCGAGCCCGAGAACATCATAGAACAGCGGGAAGATAGTTCCGAGCAGTACGGCCGCGCAAGCCACTACCAAAATCGAATTCATAGTTAGGATTGCCGTCTCGCGAGAAAATAGCGAGAAACCACCCCCACCGGCAAGCCGTGGAGCCCGCCAGGCATACAAGGCAAGACCCGCGCCTACGGCGATGGCGAGAATCGCCAGTACATAGATTCCCCGGCGGGGGTCAACCGCAAAGGCATGTGCCGAAACCAGCACCCCCGATCTGACCAGAAAGGTTCCCAGCAGAGACAAAGAGAAACCCAGCAACGCAAGTAATGCCGTCCAGCCTTTAAAGGCCCCACGTTTTTCGGTAACGATCAGGGAATGAATCAGCGCGGTGGCGACCAGCCAGGGCATAAACGATGCATTTTCGACCGGATCCCAAAACCACCATCCCCCCCAGCCGAGTTCGAAATAAGCCCAAAAACTGCCTACCGTGATGCCAACGGTGAGAAACATCCAGGCCACCAGCACCCAGGGCCGGGTCCACCGCGCCCAGGCGGTGTCCATGCGCCCACCAATCAAGGCGGCCGCGGAAAAGGCAAAGGCAACCGATAGTCCGACATAGCCCATGTACAGCATCGGCGGATGGGCCGCCAGGAAGGGACTCTGGAGAATCGGATTGAGATCGGCGCCACTCTGGGGCGGCGGCAGCACCCGCGTGAAAGGATTTGCCAGCCAGGCGCTATAGACCAGAAAGCCCAGGCCGATCATTCCCATCACGCCAAGGACTCGAGCCGAAAAGTCGGCGGGCAACCGCCGGCTGAAAAAAGCTACGGCAGCCCCCCAGACACTAATCATCAGTATCCACAACAGCATCGAACCAGAGTGTGCACCCCATACCCCAGTAAACTTGTAAATCAACGGGATCGCGGCATTCGAATTTTCCACCACGTAGCGCACGGTCAGGTCGGTGGTCACAAATGACCAGGTCAGGCAGGCGAAGGCAATCGCCGTCACCAGAAACAGGGCATAGGCGCTGGGGCGAACCAACGCGATCAGGTGTGGATTTCTGCGCCATGGACCCACGATACCGCTGAAAGCCATTACGCCCGCCAGCACCAGGGCGAGAAGAAGGGAAAATTGACCGAGTTCAGGCGCCACCGCGGACTCCTCCTCGATTCATTCCCCCGGGGCGGGTATAGTCCGTACCGTGTTTTTTGTTATATATCTTGAGTGGCATATACTTGGCGTCATGCTTGGCCAATACCTTATTGGCGACAAACATCCCGCCGGAGTCGAGATGCCCACTGGCGATCACCCCCTGGCCCGGCCGGAACAATGCCGGCAGCACGCCGGTAAACACGACCGGGATAGTGCGGTGATTGTCGGTAATCACGAACCGAACCGTAAGCGTCCCCGACTCCCGCTTGACGGAACCTTTCTCGACCAATCCCCCGAGGCGAAATACCCGTCCGTCCGGGATATGTTTGGCGAAAACCTTGGATGGAGTGTAATAGTAAAGAATATCACCGCTGAAGGCCCTGAGCGCGAAGGCCGCACCGATCGCAGTACCGGCAAGGATACCGACCACCAACAGCAGGCGTTGCCGCCTGGGAGTCATTGTTCACCTCCTCCTACAGGATAATTCCGGACCCGGAACAGGATGCGCCGCAAGCCATTACACGAACTCCAGGCACTCGCCACGAGAACAATCAATACCACCCCATAGGCGGACCATACATACCGAGCATACCCGCCCATGGTAATGAACTCATGCCAGCTTCGCATTTTTTGCTCCGGTAATTGTCAGGGTTCGAACCCAGCTTGCCCGCCGCTCGCGCCGCAGAATTTCCGTGCGTAAACGGATACTGAGCAACCAGCAAAAATACAACGTAAACGCCACGATCATGACCAGTAGCGGCCACAGCATGGCCGGGGAGATCGATGAATTCGTGAATGAGAGGCTTGCACCCTGGTGCAGGCTTGTCCACCAGTATACGGAATAATGGATGATTGGAATATCCACCGCCGCTATAATGGCAAAAATCGCCCCCGCCCGGTCACCGCTGCGCTGGTTGGGAAAGGCATTGATAACGGCAATATAGCCGAAATACAGGAACAACAATACCAGCTCCGAGGTAAGGCGCGGCCCCCAGGCCCAATAGGTACCCCACATCGGTTTACCCCAAAGCGAGCCGGTAATCAGGGTGATGAACGTAAAGGCGGCCCCGAGCGGGGCGGCGGCGACGGCGACGGCATGAGCCATACGCAACCGCCAGATCAGCCCGATCGCACCGGCCACCGCCATCAACACAAATACTGCGAGTGACAGGATCGCACTCGGTACATGGACATAGATGATGCGAAAACCATCCCCTTGCTGATAGTCGGGAGGCGCGAGGATCAAACCGCCGACCAACCCGAGCGCGAGCAGCAGAAACGCAGTCCACTTGAACCACGGTGTACTTCGCCCGGCAACCCGATACAGCAGCGGAGGCGAGCCTAATTTATGTAGCCAGGTAAACATGTTGTTTATGAACCCTCCCGTGGTGATGGAGTTCCCTTGAAATATATATATTTAGTTTTCATGACTGATCCTGAGTGCCAGTGCAGCCGCGGGAGGCAGCAAACTAACGGCAAGAATCAGCATCGCGCCCAAGGCGCTGAATGCCTGGGTATTAATCTCGCCGGGAGTAGACGAGGAGGCGCTGTGGGCACCGAAAATCAACACCGGCACCGCAAGCGGCAAAATCAACACTGGAGCCAGCACCGCGGCCTGGCGCAGCGTCAGTGTCAACGCCGCCACCAGGGTGGCCAACAGAGTAAGAATCGGGGTGCCGAGCAGCAGGCCGAGCATCATCACGACGATGCCGGAAGAAGGCACATAGAGCATTCCCGCCACCAACCCGGCACCTACCACCACCGGCAGACCGGTGACCAGCCAGTGACCGCTGGCCTTGGCCAACACCACCAGCGTCAGCGGGCGGGGCGTCAGCAGTAATTGTTCCAGTGTGCCATCTTCATAATCGGCCCGAAACAACCCCTGCATACCGAGCATACCGGCCAAAAATGCGACGACCCAGATAATTCCCGGGGCCATCGGCCGTAACAGCTCGGGAGAACGGCTCAGACCCAAGGGAAACAGCATGACGGTCACCAGGAAAAATATGACCGGCACTCCCGATTCCCCGGGTCGCCGCCAGGCGATAAGAAGTTCCCGGCGCAATAACTCAATGAACATGGAATGAATTCGCCGGCAATTCTACGGGGAGCACGCATTGTGAATCCAGTACTAACGGCTGGTGGGTGGCGAGCACAACGCTGCCGCCCGAGGCAATTTGCTCCGCCACCAGATCACCGACCAGGCTCACACCCCGGCGATCGAGATTGACCAGCGGCTCGTCCAGTAACCACAGGCGCGGCCGGCCCAGCAACAACCGCGCCAGTGCGGTGCGTCGACGTTGCCCCGCCGAGAGATCGGCACATTGGCGCTCGGCCAGGTGGGCGATTCCAACCCGTTCCAGCGATCTGTCGATCGCCGCCTCTCCGACCCGTTCCAGTAGGCGGGCGGCCAGGCGCAAATTCTCCCGCGGCGTCAACTCCAGCTTGATCCCATCGCGATGCGCGAGGTATCGCAACTCGGCACGCGCCTCCAGGCTGCGTGCCGGGTGCCCGGCGAGGCGCAGGCTTCCGGACTCAAGTGGGGCGAGGCCGGCCAGAACCCGGATCAGGCTCGTCTTGCCGGCGCCATTGTCACCACGCAAATGCAGCACCCGCCCATGCGGCAGCCGCAGACTCAAATCGATGCACACGCAGTAATCTCCGCGCCAGACTTCAATCTCGCGCAACTCCAGGCATGGTGCCGTCTCGCGAGCCGTCGCCATGGATCTTGCCAAGTCGGTTTCGGCCTGTGGCAGGGCTGGCTTCATACTTACTCGAATTAATTTGAGCGCCCATTATAAACGGGAGATAAAATCCGGGGAAGGAAACCGCAAGGAGATTGCATACGAAATAAAAATGGCAGTTTCTTGATCTAGATCAACTGGCACTCGACTTATTGAGATTATCATATAGCAGTTATTTATCCACGGAGTGTCCAAAATGAATCTTCACCTCATCAGGAAAGCGGCATGGGGAGCCGGGTTGGGCTTTCTTGGGCTGGGGCTGGCGGCCCAAAGCGCGCTCGCCGTACCGAGTTATTCCCGCCAGACAGCACTGCCCTGCGAGACCTGCCACACTGTTGCGCCGCAGCTAACGCCTTTTGGCCGTTACTTCAAGATCAACGGCTATGTGCTGAGTGTGAAATCCTTCAACCCCTCGTCACCGCCGAAAACCCCGCAGGAGAGTCTGAGCCGATTCCCGCCCCTTTCGGCAGCAGTCATGCTATCGAACACTTCCCTGCAGCAAGCCGTACCGGGAACCCAGAATAATACGGTAGCCTTTCCAGGGGCTCTCGCCCTGTATTATGCCGGGCGCATTGCCAATCACATCGGCTCTTTCCTGCAGGTTACCTATGACCCGCAAGCCGATCATTTTTCCATGGACATGACGGACCTGCGTTACGCCCGCCATGCCACGGTAGCCGGACATCCGGTGGTTTGGGGTATTGATGTCAACAATCAACCCACTTTCGCGGATGTCTGGAATGGCACGCCTTCGGAAGGTTTCCCCTACGTGGCATCGCCGAGCGCACCGGCCCCATCGGCTACACCCATGATTATCCAGTTGATGCAACAGGTGGCGGGCATCGGGGCCTATGCGTGGTTTAATAACAGCATTTATGCCAATGTCAGTGTTTACCGCTCCGCTCAAATCGGCCAATCTCAGCCATATTCGGCAGACGTCATTTCGGGCTTGGCCCCCTACTGGCGGGTCGCGTGGCAGCACAATTGGAACCGGGATGACAACACCAATTCATTCGAAATCGGCACCTTCGGTATGGATAGCCACATTTTCCCGGGGGGCATATCCGGAGCCACGGATAACTACCTGGACCTGGGCCTGGACAGTCAGTATCAATTGCTCTTTGGGGATCATTCGACGCTGACGGCACATTTCATGTATATCCATGAAAAACAGGACTTGAATGCCAGCTTTGCGAATGGCCTCGCCTCAAATCCCAACGACTCTCTCAATACCTGGCAGGTCTCGGCCCAATACTATTGGGCCCGACGGTTTGGGCCATCGATCGGGTATTTCCATACGACCGGAAGCTACGATCCACTGCTCTATGCTCCCGGCCCGGTTTCGGGCAGCCGGACAGGTACCCCGGACAGCAGCGGCTGGATCCTGCAGTGGACCTATCTGCCGGCACAGAATGTACAATTGACTGCGCAATACACGATTTACACCAAATTTAACGGTGCCAGCAGCAACTATGACGGAAATGGGCGCAGTGCATCGGATAACAACACGCTTTACCTGATGACATGGATTCTTTGGTGACCGCGTTATTGCCAAGCATTAGATTGTCTACGTTATAATTCATGGTTGCAACTTTCCATGTTAGAACTGAACTCAGGAGAAAAGGTCATGCGGATTAAATTCATTACCCCCGCTTTGATTCTTGCCGCTGCAGGGGGTATAGGACTTGCCGCCGCGCCGGCGGCGAGTGCTGCGAGCATCTCGAGCATGATGAGCAATCGTGGGTGCACGGCCTGCCATGCCGAGAGCAACAAGGTACTCGGCCCGGCCTGGGGCTGGGTGGCGTATCGCTACAAGGGAGAGAACCATCAAAAAGCGGTCCAGGCGGTCGCCAAGTTCATCATTAATGGCGGCACGGGCTACTGGTCAAAGTGGACCGGAGGCATTCCGATGCCTGCGCATCCGAACATCAGCAGGAAGCAGGTGGATGCGATTGCCGCCTGGATTCTGAAGCAGCCGCCGGTTAAACCACCGAAATCCTGATGGCTCAAGGCCCTGTATCGGCCTGTGGGGGAGCATTTCCCCCACAGGCCTTTTTATTCGCCCGTTGGCCCGGATTATCATTATGCGGATCGATAGCGGCCATACTTCGGGCCTCCGAAGGGACTCCCTACCGTGACGGCCATGCCCACTCTTGATTCCGACCTCGTCCGCCGCTATGACCGCCGAGGCCCCCGTTATACCTCCTACCCGTCCGCGGCATCATTTGATCGCGCCACGGGCATAGATCAATTCAAGGCCGCTATCAACCGTTCCAATGAGGATTTAATCCCTTCGGCGCTGGGACTCTATATCCATATCCCCTTTTGTCACACGCTCTGCTATTACTGTGGCTGTACCAAAATCGTTACCCCGCATACGGAAAAAGCCGGGCCTTACCTTGAACGCGTACTCGAAGAAAGTGCACGAATCGCGCCTTTACTCGATCCATCCAGAACGATTCGGGAATTACACCTGGGAGGAGGCACTCCAAGCTTTGTCTCCCCTGCTGCACTCGCTGAATTCATCAATTCTCTGGGGCAACGGCTACCGCTAGATCGAGAAGGCGACCAGGTCTGGTCTATTGAAATAGATCCTCGTAGCGTGACGGTTGATGATATCAGCGCCCTTGCGGCAATGGGGTTCAAGCGCATGAGCTTCGGGGTACAGGATCTCGACCCTGAAGTGCAGGCTGCGGTCAATCGCATTCTCCCTGCCAAGCAGGTGGCAGCGCTGACCCGTGCCGCTCGTGCGGCGGGGGTCGGTTCAATCAACTTCGATTTAATCTACGGGCTTCCTCGCCAGAACCCACCGCGGTTTCGCCACACCCTGGAACAAATTGTAGATATCGCGCCGGATCGCCTGGCGCTATATGGGTATGCGCACTTGCCACAGCTATTCAAGTCCCAGCGTATGCTCCCGGAAGCGGATCTGCCGCAGGGGGAAAAGCGGCTGGCACTCATCACAAACGCCATCGAGCAGCTTGGCGCGGCAGGCTACGAATATATCGGTATGGATCATTTTGCCCTACCCGGTGATGAATTGGCCCGTGCCCGGCGTGAAGGGCATTTGATTCGAAACTTTCAGGGCTATGCGGTCGGACCCTACCGGGATCTTCTCGGCCTCGGCATGAGTGCTATCAGCTCGGTTGATGATGTTTACGCCCAAAACGCCAAGACCCTCACTGCCTATTACCAGGCCATTGATTCAGGAACCCTGGCAATCGAGCGTGGCTACCGGCTCAGCCGGGATGACCTGATACGGCGCAGCATCATCCAGGCCATAATGTGCCAGGACGAGATCGATCTTACACGGATAACCGAACATTACGAAATTGACGCCATGCGCTACTTTGCCACCGAACTCCAGGCACTCTCGAAACTCGAGGCTGACGGCCTGATCGACGGCCTTCTTCGCGGGAGTTTTCGGATTACCCGTCGAGGCCGACTATTGCTCCGGGTCATTGCCATGGTCTTCGATACCCACAGTAGTACAAGAGCCAGCGACAAAGTCGTAAGCACACTTCACTCACGGGTTATCTGAGTTTCCTTTAAGGCGCTATAATAAATCAGCCTTCGTTGGGGTTGGTTTTTTCCTTGACATGGGGGAAACAAAAGGCTATGAGCGCCAAGGCTGCATGCAAGGGTTGCGAGTCAATGCGGAGATTCCCGCACAGTTGCAGCCTGTGTGGCAACGTTAAACTATGTATCCCCTCCCTCATGCAGCCGGAAAAACTCCATGAAATCGACACAATTGCCCGATTTGGTGCGGTATTACACGAGGACGATCACCTCTACCGGGAGGGGGATCCATTTTCGGCCGTGTACGCGGTCCGTTCCGGTGTCTTCAAAACCTATACCCTGAATGGGGACGGGTTGCAACGAGTGCTGGGATTCCATCTACCAGGCGAGTTGGTGGGCCTCGACGGCATCGCCTCGAATCGGTATTTCTCCTGTGCGGTTGCTCTGGGGACGGCCACCGCATGTCGATTTTCATTTGACGCTTTGCTGGATTCCGCCCGTCGGTTCCCGGATCTACAAAAATCCTTGCTACGTCTGATGAGCCAAGAGATCAATGCCTCGCGTCGAGCCGTTCTTGAACGCCCGGCTAAGGAACGTGTCGTATGGTTTCTACTTGATTTCTCCCGTAGGCTGCATGAACGGGGACAATCGGCAACACATTTTTTTCTGCCCATGATGCGTAGCGATATTGCCAACTATCTGAATATCACCTCGGAAACCGTGAGCCGGGCCTTTTCCCGTCTCCAAACCGAAGGCCTGATCGGAATAAAACAAAAGGAATTGTGGCTGAATGACATTCCAGCGCTTATCCACCTCAGCTCGATCTGATTGCATGAGTAACCCCCCTTTTGCGGCTGCAACCATCTCAGCGTATGTCACCCAAACGGACGATTTTCAAGGAATAAACCGATGACCATGGAGAATGATTTCAAGCAACGTGCCCTGGGATATCATCGGGGGGAGCGGGCGGGGAAGCTGGCCATCCATTCAACCCGCAGACTTGCCGGCCCGCGGGATCTGGCCCTCGCCTATTCTCCGGGTGTCGGTTATGTTAGCGAGGCCATACATGACGACCCTCTTCAGGCCGACTTGCTCACCGGGAGAGCCAATCGGGTAGGTGTCATCACCAATGGAACCGCCGTACTTGGACTGGGTGCTATCGGCCCCCTCGCGGCAAAACCCGTCATGGAAGGCAAGGCGGTACTGTTCAAAAAGTTTGCCGATATCGATGCGATCGACCTGGAGATAGACGAGTTAAACCCCGGACGGCTGATCGAAATTATCGCCTCGCTGGAACCCACCTTCGGCGGAATCAATCTCGAAGACATCAAGGCGCCCGAATGCTTTGAAGTCGAGCGCCGGCTAAAGGAAAGGATGCGGATTCCGGTCTTTCACGACGACCAACATGGCACGGCGATCATTGTGGCTTCCGCTGTAGTCAATGGCTTGCGGGTCACCGATAAAACATGGGATCGAGTTCGGCTCGTTTGTGTCGGGGCCGGTGCGGCGGCCCTCGCCTGCCTTGATCAGCTGGTCAATCTCGGACTGCCAAAGGAGCAGATTATAGTATCGGACCTGTACGGAATCGTCCACTGCAACCGTAAAGAAGGCATGGATCCCTACAAAGCGACGTATGCGATCGACGATTCCTCGCTGACGCTGGAGCAGGCACTGAAAGACGCCGATATCGTCCTCGGTCTTTCCGCCCCAGGCTCGATCCGGGCCGAGTGGCTAAAAGAAATGGCACCCCGCCCGCTGGTGTTCGTACTTGCGAATCCGACCCCGGAGATCCCGCCGGAGGAAATCCAGCGGATACGCCCCGATGCCATCCTGGCGACCGGTCGATCGGACTATCCAAACCAGGTCAACAATGTACTCTGTTTCCCCTATGTATTTCGTGGTGCACTCGACGTCGGAGCCACGGCAATCAATGAGGCAATGAAACGTGCCGCCGTCAAGGCGATCTCCGATCTGGCGCTTAAACCGTTGCCCCAATTGGTACTAACGACCTACGGACTTGAAGAACTTCAGTTCGGGCCCGGCTACCTGATTCCCAAGCCCTTCGATCCGCGTCTGATCAGCCAAATTGCCCCGGCCGTGGCCCGCGCCGCAATGGAATCGGGTGTCGCCCGGCGACCTATCGACAATCTCGACGGATACCGACACCATCTGGAAACGCTGGTCTACCGCTCGGGCCTGGTCATGCGCCCAATTTTTGCCGGGGCCAGGCGTAAAATACGCCGTGTTGTCTTTGCCGAAGGCGAAGAAACAACCATTCTCCGGGCGGTCGGTGACCTGGTGCATGAAAAGCTCATCTATCCGATCCTCATCGGCCGCCCGGAAGTAATCGACTACCGGCTGCGACATCATCACGTCAACCTCAAGCCGGAGCAAGATTTTGAGCTGGTCAACCCCAATAGCGACTCTCGATATTCTGCATACTGGGCGCAGTATCACGCCCTACGTGAGCGCCATGGCATAACCCCCGAACTGGCCCGCTTTATCATGCGTACCCAACCCAGTGCGATCGCGGCCATGATGGTTCGCCGCGGAGAAGCCGATGCCATGATTTGCGGCTCCATCGGCCGATTTGTTGATCACCTGCGTTATATTGAAGAGATTCTGGGCACCCGCAAGGGCATCAGCGGGTTCGCTGCCCTATCCGGGCTGATTCTCCCCTCCGGCCCATTGTTCTTCGCCGATACCTACGTCAAGCCGACTCCCAGTCCACTGGAAATCGCCGAGGTTACGGAAATGTCCGCCGAAGTGTTAAAACGGTTCGGGATCGAGCCCAAGATTGCCTTGTTATCATTTTCCAACTTTGGCAGCTCCAGGCTCCCGGATGCAGAGCGTATGCGTGAGGCCTTGGAGTTGATCCACGAACGTGCCCCGGAGTTGGAAGTCGAAGGCGAAATGCATGCCGATGCCGCCCTGTCGGAAAGCATCCGTGAACACGTATTCCCAAATTCCCTACTTCACGGAAAGGCAAATCTACTAATTTTACCCTCACTAGAGGCGGCTAATATTGCCATGAATCTAGCCAAGGTTCTCAGTGATGCAGAGCAGGTCGGGCCCATTTTACTTGGTGCCGACAGACCGGCCCATATATTGACTCCATCAGCCGACGAACGGGCTATCTATAATCTCACTGCACTGGCGGCTACCGACTATCCAGCCCGAATTGAACAACCTCGGTAAAAGCCACTTGTACTCGAGCAGCGCCCCCGATCTGAAGCGGCGTTGAGCTCTGCCTTAGACATCTCCGATTCTACACCCAGGTGTTGGATGTTCATGAACTCCACCACCGCCAATTAAAATCCAATTACCGCCTTGCATAAGGCCAATAGGCCACCGGGAAATATTCCGAGCCCCAACAACACTAAGCCATTGACACTGAGCAGTAGTTTAAAATCAGGCGTAGCGATAATTCCCGGTGCATCCGGATCCGCACGATCGAAATACATTAAACGAACAATGCGCAGATAGTAGAAAGCCGCGATTACCGCCATCACTACCGAAAATACCGCCAGCCAAGTCATATTGATATCTAGAACCGCCTTGATCACCTCCACCTTGGCGAAAAATCCGAGAAACGGGGGGGCACCGGCCATTGAAAACATGATCATCAGCATCACAAACGCAAACCACGGGCTACGTTCATTCAGACCCCGCAGATCTTCAATCTTCTCAACATCAAATCCGGCACGAGATAGCAACATAATGATGCCAAAAGCGCCGGCAAACATAATCACATAGGCGATAACGTAGAACATCGCCGCTCGATAACCTTCAGCGGTCCCGGCAAGAATTCCCAAGAGAATAAACCCGGCATGGTTGATTGTTGAATAGGCCAGCATACGTTTTATATTGGTTTGGGCAATGGCCACCACTGCCCCAATGAAAAGAGACCCCACAGCCAGTGCCGTCAACAACCATAACCATCCTCCGTGCAGATCACCAAGGCCCTCGGCCAGCAAACGCATGAAAAAGGCGAAACCGGCCAACTTGGGAACGGAGCCGACAAAAATCGCCATGCCGGAAGGGGCTCCCTCGTAAACGTCCGGAACCCACATATGAAATGGGACCGCTCCCAACTCAAAGGCCATGGAAACAACCACAAACCCGAGGCCAATCCATACACCAAGTCCCGGTGCCGGAGTTGCGGCAAGTTTTGCCCCCAAAATGCCAATATTCAGCGTCCCCGTAAGACCATAAATAAGCGACATACCAAATAACAAGGTGCCCGAAGAGATCGCGCCAAGAATAAAGAACTTCATTGCCGCTTCCGAGGCTCTCGAATCCTCACGCGATAAAGCAACAAGCGTATAAAGGCTGAGCGCCATCAGTTCTATGCCCATATACAACGTGATAAGGTTATAACCCTGAATCACGATCATGGCACCGAGTAAGGCCAATAAAGTCAAAATATAGAATTCACCCGAAAGCAAATTTCTATCTTTAAGATAGCCTCGTGCATAAACAAAAATAGCCGCCGTTATCGCGTAAGCGAAAAGCATCAGCACATCGCCCATTGCGTCCTGGATCAACATGCCATTGAAGGCAATAATAGAGTGCCCTCGTAATAACTCACCGGTTATGATCGCGAGTGCGGCCAGAGTCCCTAGTGAGCCGTAATGCAGCACCTCGTCACGTCCATTTTTAACGAAAACGGCAAACATGAGGAGAACACAAACCATCCCCAACAAGAAAATTTGAGGTAATGCTGCAATATAGTCGGTAGCAGTTAGAGACATCATTTTATTCCTTAACCCATCGCTGCCGGCACAACCTGTAACAGCAGGTGCGTAACCGAAGCGTGCATGACGCGTAAGATGATCTCGGGGTATATCCCAATCAGCAAGGTTGGAAGCACCAACAAAGCTAAAATCAATATTTCGCGAGGAGAGATAATTTTCAATGCAGCCACCCGGCTACTGGTAACTTTTCCAAAAACCACACGCTTTACCAGCCATAAGGAATAGCTTGCCGCCGTGATCAAGGCCACAGCAGCTAAAACGGCTATCCAAAAATTAGCATGAAATACACCAAGAGTCACCATGAACTCGCCAACGAAACCGGAAGTAAAAGGAAGACCGGAATTTGCCAGTGCAAAAAACAAGAAAAAATAACCAAACTTGGGCATGGTATTGATGACGCCACCATATTCACCAATAGCACGCGTATGCATCCGCTCGTACAACACACCGACACAAAGGAAAAGCGCGCCGGAGACCAACCCATGGGAAATCATTTGGACCAAGCCGCCTTCAACGGCCAATCTCCCGGCATCCAGGCTATGCGTATTTGCCCAAATCATGAATACCGAGAAAAACCCCAGCGTGACAAATCCCATGTGGGTAATAGAGGAATAAGCGATTAATTTCTTCATGTCTTTCTGCATCAGGGCAACCAACCCGATGTAAATAATTGCCACCAAGGAAAGCCCCATCATGAGCCATTGCAGTCGCATGCTGGCCCAAGGGGTAACCGGCAGGCTGAAGCGCAGAAAACCATACGCCCCCATTTTTAGCATGATCGCAGCCAGAATGACAGAGCCTCCGGTTGGTGCTTCCACATGCGCATCCGGCAACCAGGTATGCACTGGAACCATCGGTACCTTAACGGCAAAGGCCATAAAAAAGGCAAGAAATAACAGAATTTGCGTTGTGGGCGTAAGTTGAAGATGGCTGAAATCAATAATATTGAAGCTACCTGAATACAAATATAGCCAGATAAAGGCAACCAGCATCAATACCGACCCGATAAACGTATAAAGAAAGAATTTAATAGCGGCATAAATCCGCCGCGGCCCTCCCCAAATACCAATGATGAGGAACATGGGGATAAGCATGGCTTCCCAGAACAAGTAAAACAACATGGCGTTCAGTGCGGCAAATACGCCATTCATCAAACCTTCCATGATCAGAAAGGCAGCCAGATATTGCCCCAGGCGATATTGAATCACCTTCCATCCTGCAAGTACGACCAGAATCGTGGTGAACGTCGTAAGTAAAATCATGGGCATCGCTATACCGTCGACACCCAGAAAATAATTGACGTGATAAGCCGAAATCCACGGGAGTTTTTCAGTAAACTGCATCGCCGCAGTATGAATATTAAACTCGGTATAAAGCGGAATAGAAAGACCGAATACAAGGACAGCAAAAAACAGGGCGATCCAACGAACATCAAGCTTGGGAATACGCGCTGCCGCAAAAACAACAAGCCCACCCAAAATCGGGATCCAGATTACAAGACTCAAGTATGGCAAAACCGTCCCCTTGATACTTTTTTAAATCAACGCCAAATTAGCCAGCCGACCATAACCGCAAGGCCAACAACCATGACGAAAGCATAGTGGTAAAGATACCCTGTCTGCAGCCGCCGGATAACCCGGGAACTTGCACCAACCAGCCTCGCAGTTCCGTTGACAACCAAACCATCAATGATTCCCGCGTCGATGAAGCGCCACAGAAAAGTCCCGAGTTCCCTTCCACTACGGGCAATACCACCAATAAATATTTCATCAAAAAAGAACTTTCTTTCAAGTACAACAGCAATGGGCCAAAACCGGCGCCGGAGAGCTGCCGGAAGCCCAGGTTTCCAGATATAACATACCCAGGTAATGGCTATCCCGGTAAGAATCAAATAGAAAGCCGGTGTGGTGAACCCCTGAAGGAAAAACTGCCATGCACCATGAAAATCTGCTGCGCCCAGTGACAAGGGATTATCTCCAATACGGTTTACAATCGACGTGCCGAAGAAATTTCCATAGTCAAGAGGCCCGAGTGCTATACCACCGAGAAAAACGGATGGAATGGCTAGAAGAATAAGAGGGAAAGTAACCACCCAGGGGGACTCCTTAACGTGCTCCCAGGTATGGGCATCCATTCTCGGTTTTCCATGGAAGGTGAGGAAAATCATGCGGAATGTATAAAGTGTCGTCACCAGCACGCCGAGCAATACCATCCAGTATGCATAGCCGGCGCCGGGAGTAACGCTGTGGGCAATCGCATCGATAATGGCATCCTTGGAGAAATATCCGGCAAAACCGGGAAATCCGATCAACGCCAGAGAACCGGCCCAAAATGTTATGTAGGTAATCGGCATTCGCTTCCACAATCCGCCCATCTTGCGCATGTCCTGCTCATGGTGCAGCGCAATGATCACCGATCCGGCCCCAAGGAACAGTAAGGCCTTGAAACTGGCATGCGTCATAAGATGAAATATTCCGCCTGCATAGGCACCCGCGCCAAGAGCCGCGGTCATATAACCTAGTTGAGAGATTGTCGAGTAAGCGATGACTCGCTTGATATCCGTCTGAACTATTCCTACCAAACCTAGGAAAAAAGCACCGCTCGCACCCACAACCATAACCAGTGTCATGGCCAGCAACGAATGCGAATATATGGGCGACATCCGGGCCACCATGTAAACGCCAGCGGTAACCATGGTAGCCGCATGAATCAAGGCGGAAATAGGAGTCGGGCCTTCCATTGAATCCGGCAACCAAATATGCAATGGAATCTGCGCCGACTTGCCCATAGCACCGACAAACAACAAAATACCGATTAATGTCGCCCCACTTACCGCAAGATGACTGGTAATCCATATATGCTTGCCTGCAATGAGCCCGGCCTGTGAGAAAACCGTCTCATAATTCAACGAACCGGCAAAATAAAGAACCGTGGCAATACCTATAAAGAACCCAAAATCGCCAACCCGATTAACAATAAATGCCTTCAAACCGGCAAATATCGCACTTTCCTTTTTCAGGTAGAACCCAATCAAAAGATAAGACACCAGCCCGACTAATTCCCAACCTATAAATAGCTGCAGAAAATTATCTGCCATCACCAATAAAAGCATGGAAAAGGTAAATAAGGCGATATAACCAAAGAATCGTTTATACCCCGAATCATCGGCCATGTAGCCAATGGTATAAACATGCACGGCAAATGACACAAAGGTCACGATCGCCATCATCAAAGCGCTGAGACGATCTATCAAGAACCCCAAAGTGAACTGATAGGGCCCGCCAAATCCCCAGACGTAAAGTGTTTGCTCTATACGCCCCATTCCGCCCCAAATGCCTTGATAAAGCACATACAGGGAAAGCACAAAGGATATAAATACTGCGCTGATAGCCAAAGTATGTGCTACGCGCCGGCCGAAATATTCACCGCCAAGCAATATAACCGCAGATGCCGCCAATGGCCCGAGCAATATGACAAGAAGAATCGCTTCCACGTTATCAGCCTTTCAGATGATTAATTTCAGAGACGTTTATGCTGTTCCGATTTCGAAACAACACGACTAAAATAGCTAAACCTACCGCTGCCTCGGCAGCGGCCACGGTCAGAATGAAAAACACAAAGACCTGGCCGGAAATATTCCCGCTGAATCGTGAAAACGCAATAAAATTGATATTCACAGCCAACAACATAAGTTCCACGCACATCAACAGCAGAATCATATTCTTGCGGTTAATAAACATACCGGCAACCGCGACAGCAAAAACAACAGCGCCCAACCCGAGATAATGATAAAGACCTATCATGATTCCTTTCTCCCCCGGGAGTTATCTCTGAGGTCAACCAACCGCATGTGATCACTAGTTTTATGAACACGTAGCTGTTGGTTAATATCCTGGCGGCGGGTATTCGGACGCCAACGCAAAGTCAAGACAATAGCCGAAATGATGCCCAATAACAGAATAACAGCGGCAATTTCGAATACATAGATGTAATGGGTGTAAAGTGCCCGCCCCAATTCTTCGGTATTACTTATTCCTGCAGGAGCAACAGCCGTATGTGGAGTATTGGCTATACCCAGATAGTGTCCCCATAAAGCCCAACCTATCTCGGCGGCGATCAATCCTGAAATAATCAGGCCAAGCGGTGCATAACGAGTCATACCCTTGCGCATTGTAGCCGCATTGATATCAAGCATCATCACGACAAACAAGAACATCACCATGACCGCGCCAACGTAAACCAGGACAAGAATAATGCCCAAAAATTCGGCACCCATCTGAACCCATAAGATCGCTGCATTAACGAGAGCCAAAACCAAAAAAAGTGCCGAGTGGACAGGATTGCGAGCAGTAATAACACGCAATCCAGAAAACACAATACCTGCTGCGAATAGGTAAAACAGGGCCTGATAAGTTATCGCGCCTGGCGACATAATACTCTCCGCTACTTGCGTATCATCGGTAAGCAGAATCTGCAGCTTTATCGGCCGCAATCATTTTCTCATAACGATCGCCAATAGCGATCAACTTGTCCTTGGTCATCAATTGTTGCCCCCGCTCTTCAAAATGAAATTCGGTGACGCGGGTCTCAACAATAGAATCTACTGGGCATGCCTCCTCACAAAAGCCACAATAAATACATTTAAACAGGTCAATATCATATCGTTTGGTTCGGCGTGTCCCGTCTTCACGGCGCTCAGAATCAATGGTTATAGCCAAAGCCGGACATACTACCTCGCAAAGCTTACAGGCAATACAACGTTCTTCCCCGTTGGGATAACGACGCAAAGCATGCAGGCCCCGATAGCGAGGAGACTTAGGTGCCTGCTCCTCCGGGTACTGAACCGTTATCTTGGTTTTTAAGAAATACCTGCCGGTTACCCCCATACCTTTCAGAAGTTCCAGGAGAAGAAAACTGTTGATCCACTCCTTGAGTCTAAGCTTCAGCATAATCAACTCCGAATCAGCTGAACCATGGCGGAAGATGGACAATTAAAAATGCACCTTCCACGAAGATCCATACCAAGGTAACCGGAATAAATACCTTCCAGCCAAGGCGCATGATCTGATCGTACCGGTATCTGGGAAAAGTAGCACGGAACCAGAGCATGAGGAAGAGAAGTATGCCTATTTTAAGGAAAAGCCAACCCGCACTGGGGGCACCAATATAGGGAATACCCTCAAACGGCGATAGCCAACCGCCGAAAAACATAATGGACGCAAGCGCCGAAACAAGAATCATGTTGGCATACTCAGCCAGAAAAAACACGGCAAAAGCCATTCCAGAGTATTCCACATGAAATCCGGCAACAATTTCCGACTCACCCTCGGCTACATCAAATGGCAATCGATTAGTCTCGGCAACTGCGGAAACGAAATAAACCACAACCAAGGGCGCCAAAGGAATAAAATACCAATGCCAAAATGCTCCACTTTGATGCTGGATAATCTGCCCTAGATTCAATGTTTGCGCCGCCATCAATACGCCCACTATGGCAAATCCCATTGCAATCTCGTAGGCTACCATCTGGGCCGCGGAACGCATTGCGCCCAAGAAAGCATACTTAGAATTCGAAGCCCAGCCTGAGATAATAATGCCATAAATACCCAGCGAAGTCAGCGCAAGAATAAGCAATAAGCCCGCATTGACATTCGCTGCGGATCCATTCGGAAAAAACGGAACGACCACCCAGGCAGCAATCGCAGGCATCATTGAAAGCACGGGAGCAATGAAAAACAGGTAGCGATTGGCATTAGCAGGAAATACGACTTCCTTCATCATCAACTTAATGACATCGGCAAAGGGTTGCAGCAAACCCCGGAACCCAACCCTGTTGGGTCCGATTCGTGACTGCATGTAACCGATGACCTTGCGTTCGGCATAGGTCAGATAAGCAACCGACAGAATAACGGGGACCGCTATAGCGAGAATTTTCCCAAGCGTGAAAAGAAGATATTGCACCCATGCGGGAATTGCACCCCATGCGCTAACGAAATACCCCGCGAAATGTTGCATGATTTATGTTTCCTTCTAACGTCTTCAGGCTTCAGCCGCAACCGGAATTGCCGACAGCATCACCTGCCCATGCATTGGCAACCCACAACCCAAAGGAATCCAGACAGAACCTCTGGTAACGTCTTTACTTAATTTTGCCACCAAATCGGCCCGATTGCTCCCAGAGCCGGAAATCCGAACCAGCTGATTATCAAAAATGTTCAGTTCTCGGGCATCAGTGGGGCTTATCCAGGCGTATCCGGAGTGTTTCGCATCCTCAGTTTGCTGCAGGGGTTCGGCCCGGCGAACCAAGGGATCACCGGCATAAGGTCCTACTTCTATAAATGCATGGAGATTTTTATTATCCGGAATCCCCGGCTTGACTTCCCAGTTTCCAGAATATTCCATATCCCCACCAGCCAACGGCGTCCCGCCGATTGAACTCATCAATTCAGCATGAATTTCGCCTAACCGCGCATAGCTGAATTCATTCACCAAACCGGCTTCCGCTCCTAGGGCTCGAAGAATTTTCCACCCTGGCCGTGATTCTCCCATAGGTATTGCAGCGGCATTAAAATGCTGCAGTTCACCGGCCACATTGACATAACTGCCCGAAGTCTCACCAAAAGCGGCAACCGGGAGTATGCAATCTGCATACTCCCGCATAGCGGGGGTGATAAAAGACACTGCCGCGACAACCGATCCGGCATCAAGCGCAGCACGTGCCGCAGGTCCATCCCAACAGTCGAACTCCGGCTCGATACTCCATATAAAGTAGCCAGGAAGATGCTTCTCGAACATGTTTCTTGCCGTCATCCCGGGCATAACCGGAACTCCCCCGGGACCTCGATGAGGAACTGCGCCAGCCAGGTAAGCCCCGGCCTGATTCGAACCTTCGGTAATTACCCCAAATCTACCATCTGACAATTTTGCAAGCAAGGCCCCGAGACGCCTAAGGTCGGCAAACGAGGAATGCTGCACCGCGATATGGCCCAAGATGATGTATGCACGGTCGGCAGCAGCTAGTCGCTTAACAATAGGCGTGAATTCATACTCTTTATCGAGGGAAAATTGACTCATAAAGTCCGGTAAACTTCGATTCACCTCTCTCGCCAATGCCCGCACCAACGCCGCCACAGCATTAACCAATTGTTGTGGAGAAACTATTTTCTCATGAGAAATCGGAAGGACCAAATCATATCGACGTGGATTCAGCACCATGACGGTCGAACCCTTCCGGGCGGCCTTGCGCACCTGATAACCCAGGATAGGCACTTCCTTATTTAGCCTTGAGCCAATAATCAGGATCGCATCGGCATTGCTGACTTCGCGAATGCTCCCTCCCAGTGACGGAAAGCGGGGATCCCCCACGTCATCCCGAAAATCATGCTGGCGGATACGGGTATCAATATTGTTCGAGCCCAGCCTACGTATCAGCTTTTGAGCGAGATACATCTCCTCCAAAGTCGTCGAGGGAGATAGGATCGTACCCAGATCTGCACCAGCCTTCTTCAATATCCCCACGGCATATTCGAGTGCAGCTTCCCACTCGACCTGGATTAATTCACCGTTCCGCCGTATCAATGGAACCCTGGCTCTATCCGATGCGGTCAACCCGGTATAACTAAAGCGATCCCGATCCGAAATCCAGGTGTCATTAATGGAATTGTTTTCGCGCGGCACAACACGAAGTAACTTCCCGCGAAGCGAGTGACCATAGAGATTCGATCCCAGGCAATCATGCGGCGAAACCGTAACATGGGAGAGTAATTCCCAGCCCCTGGCCTGCATTTTAAAAGGCGCCGAATTCAGTGCACCTACCGGACACACATCGATGATATTCCCGGACAACTCCGAGTTGATGCTATGCTCGATATAGGTGCCGATTTTCATGTGTTCGCCACGACCAGTCGCACCGATTTCCCGACGGCCACCAACCTCTTCCAGAACCCTTATACAGCGGGTACAGTAAATACAGCGGGTCATCGATGTTTGAACCAAGGGGCCAATCTGCTCGTCGGGGACGACACGCTTGGTTTCGGTAAAGCGCGATACCCCACGACCAAACCCTAAGGCCAGATCCTGCAATTCGCACTCGCCCCCCTGATCGCAAACGGGACAATCCAGAGGGTGATTAATCAGCAGAAACTCCATCGTTGCGCGTTGTGCATCGGTGGCATGTTCGGAACGGGTTCGCACTGACATACCTTCGGTAATCGGGGTCGAACATGCCGGCAACGGTTTACCCACCCCCTCGACCTCGACCAGGCACATGCGGCAATTCGCAACAATCGGCAAGTGCTTGTGATAACAAAAACGGGGAATATAGATACCCGCTTCGTCGGCTACCTGAATAATTGTTTCCCCCTTGGGGGCCTCTAACAGGTGGCCATCGATAGTCAGCTTGACATGGTTATCATTCATTTCAGTTCAATTCCCGTAGCCAATTCAGGCCGCCAATTCTCTGTGCACCGCCCCAGGTCCGACAAGGCATCTGCGCTCACGTACGTGGTATTCGAATTCATCCCGAAAGTGCTTGATAAAACTCCATACCGGCATGGATGCAGCGTCACCCAGGGCACAGATGGTGTGTCCCTCAATATGATGGGAAATATCCACCAATTTATCCAGATCTTCCATGTGCCCCCGACCGTTCTCAATTCGGCTCACTGCACGATACATCCAACCGGTACCCTCGCGGCAAGGGGTACACTGGCCGCATGACTCGGCATAGTAAAAGCGTGATAAACGTTCCAGAACCCTTACCATGCAGGTATCCTCATCCATCACAATAACGGCGCCGGATCCAAGCATTGATCCGGCCTTCTGGATTCCGTCATAATCCATCGTTGCCGTCATGATCCGTTCGGCAGGGAGCACCGGTACCGAAGATCCTCCCGGGATAACGGCCTTGAGTTTTTTTCCCAAGCGCATTCCCCCTGCCAATTCAAAAAGTTCGGCGAACGGCACCCCTAATGGGACTTCGTAGTTTCCCGGTTTACTAACATGTCCCGAGACCGAAAAGATCTTGGTCCCTCCGTTTTTCTCATCCTTCCCGATTTTCATAAACCATCCGGAACCCCGACGCAATATCGTGGGCACTGAGGCCAACGTTTCAGTGTTATTGACCGTCGTGGGGCGGCCCCAAACGCCATACTGTGCCGGAAATGGCGGTTTGAATCGCGGCATCCCCTTTTTACCTTCAAGCGATTCGAGCAGCCCCGTCTCCTCACCACAGATATAAGCACCGGCTCCAAGAACGGCATGCAGATCGACGTTTATCCCACTTTTGCGAATATTTTTCCCCAAAAGCCCTTCGTTATAAGCCTCTTTCAAAGCCTGAGAAAATCGTCCATAGGGCTCATCCATGAACTCGCCACGTAGATAGTTGTATCCAAGCTCGCTGCGCATCGCGTAACAGGCAATCGCCATACCCTCTACCAGCGCATGGGGATTAAATCGCAAGATATCTCGATCCTTACAGGTGCCAGGCTCACTTTCATCGGAATTACATACCAAGTGCTTATACGGAGAAGGGTCGCCCTTAGGCATGAAACTCCATTTCACACCGGTTGGAAACCCAGCACCACCACGGCCACGTAAGCCAGATTTCTTGATCTCTTCCACAATAGAGACTGGATCAGGTTGCTCACGCAGAATACGCTCCCAGACCTGGTAACCACCTATCCGACGGTAATTTTCCAATGTCCATGGTTTATCAAACCGAAGCGTCTCATAGCAGACCTGATTGAGTTCCATCTTCTACTCCAGGTTGTCCAATATCTGGTCCACTTTCTCGGTGGTCAGATTGGTGTAGTAAACATGATCAACCATCATCATCGGCGCTTGCGTACAGGCGGCAAGACATTCCTCTTCGCGCTTGAGAAAAATTCTCCCGTCGGGAGTGGATTCGCCCACTTTTATATTCAGCTTGCGCTCGATATGCGACAATATCGCTTCTCCTCCGCACAACATGCATGAAATATTGGTGCAAACCGATACGCTATGTCTGCCTACCGGACTAGTTTCCAGCATGGAGTAAAAACTTGCAATCTCGTAAATCGCGATAGGCTCAAGATCCAAGTAGGCTGCAACGGCATCCATAGACTCAACGCTTAAATATCCCCCCTCTGCATGCTGAACGGCCCGCAATGCAGCAATTGAAGCCGAGCGCGAATGTTTCTCGGGGAATTTTGCTATCCATGAGTCGATCTCATCGCACACGGATTGACCAAGTCGTGCCCTGGCTTCCTCGGTGTTCATCAACGATCCACCTCGCCAAATACAATATCCTGATTTCCGATGATTGCCACAAGATCGGCCACCATGTGCCCGCGAACCATCTCATCCAATGCAGAAATATGAACAAATCCGGGAGCCCGTAGCTTAAGACGATAAGGCTTGTTGGCGCCATCGGAAACAATATAAGCGCCAAACTCTCCCTTGGGGGCCTCCACCGCGGCATACACCTCTCCTTCGGGCACGCAATATCCCTCGGAGAAAAGCTTGAAATGGTGAATCAACGATTCCATATCGCGTTTCATGATTTCACGTCGTGGTGGATCAACCTTACCATCTTCAAGCATTACCGGCCCGGGGTTCGAACGCAACCAATCGACACATTGACGGATAATTTTTGTGGATTGCCGAAGTTCTTCAATCCTCACCAAATAACGGTCATAACAATCCCCATTACCACCAATAGGGATCTCAAAATTCAGATCATCGTAAACCTCATAGGGCTGTTTACGCCTCAGGTCCCATTCAATCCCCGACCCACGAAGCATGGGCCCGGTAAATCCAAGGGCAAGCGCCCGTTCAGGTGACACGGTTCCAATGCCTACCGTACGCTGCTTCCAGATACGATTCTCGGTCAGAAGCGTCTCATACTCATCAACCCGGTCGGGAAAACTCTCGCTAAAATGTTCGATAAAGTCGAGCAATGACCCTTCGCGCCATTCGTTGCGTTTGCGCGTCTCACGCTCGTTGTGCCATTTTGAAGGTTTGTACTTGGGCATGGAATCCGGCAGATCACGATACACACCCCCGGGTCGATAATACGTTGCATGCATTCGCGCACCCGATACGGCTTCATAACAATCCATCAAATCTTCACGCTCACGAAAGCAGTATAAAAATACCGTCATCGCACCAACATCCAGCGCGTGCGCCCCGAGCCAAAGAAGATGGTTAAGAATACGGGTAATTTCATCGAACATCACCCGTATATATTTAGCCCGTAGCGGCGGAGTCACGCCCAGCAATTTCTCTATGGCGAGCACATAGGCGTGCTCATTGCACATCATCGACACGTAATCAAGCCGATCCATGTAGCCTATCGACTGGTTGAAGGTTTTACTCTCAGCTAATTTTTCGGTTCCCCGATGCAAGAGACCAATATGGGGATCCGTTTTATAGATTACCTCGCCTTCCATCTCGAGCACTAATCTAAGCACCCCGTGAGCAGCCGGATGCTGGGGTCCAAAATTCATGGTGAAGGTCTGGAATTCACTCATCGCCTGCCCTCCGCCGTGAAAGGACTTCGTTATAACGATTATCGTGGCGGATCACCCGGGGAACCAATGTTCGCGGTTCAATATTGGCCGGCTCGTAAATAACCCGTTTTTGCTCAGGGTCATAGCGCATTTCAACTTCACCCGACAAGGGGAAATCCTTGCGAAACGGGTGGCCGACAAACCCGTAGTCAGTCAAGATTCTGCGTAAATCCGGATGCCCGGTGAAGAGCATCCCGAACAGGTCGAAGGCTTCGCGCTCGAACCAATTAGCCGAGGGCCAAATACCGGTCACCGAGGGTAAAACCGGATAATCTTCATCTGCACACCAAGTTTTCAGCCTTAACCGGCGATTATAGTGGACAGACAGAAGATGATATACCACTGCAAAACGCCGGGAAGCCCCGGGGTCACGACTGGGAGAAACTCGTTTGACCCCTCGGGAAAACCCCCGTGAAGTCGCCGCTTCGGTGATCCACTCCGACTGACCGTAAGTAAGATAATCAACTCCGCAAAGATCAATCAACTGTTCAAATTGGAACGACGTCTCATCGCGTAGCGCCGTGCAAGTTCCGACTATGTCTCCGGGTTGAATTTCATAGGTTAACTCACCCGAGATTGAGTCCTGGCGCTTCAAGTGATCAAACCGTTTGTCAATTTCGCCCGCCAACTCCTCAATCGAGTCACTCATCATCAGCTCCTTCAACGTGCCAACGTATTGGTTCGGCGAATCTTTTTTTGCAATTGAATAATGCCATAAATCAGTTGCTCGGCCGAAGGAGGACAACCGGGAACATAAATATCCACGGGAACAATACGGTCGCAACCGCGCACGACCGCATAAGAATAATGATAATACCCCCCGCCATTGGCACAAGATCCCATGGAGATCACCCATCGTGGCTCAGCCATTTGATCATAGACCTTGCGCAGTGCGGGAGCCATTTTATTGACCAATGTACCGGCCACGATCATCACATCTGACTGTCTCGGGCTGGGCCTGAAAACCACGCCGAACCGATCAAGGTCATAGCGAGCCGCACCGGCATGCATCATCTCCACTGCGCAGCAGGCTAGACCAAAAGTCATCGGCCACAAGGATCCTGTACGGGCCCAGTTGACCATCTTGTCCATCGTGGTGGTCAGCATACCCTGCGGCAACGTACCTTCTATTCCCATTCCATGGCCCCTCGTTTCCACTCATAAATGAAACCTACGATCAATATGGCTAAAAACACCGCCATCGCGAACAGTCCCGTAAGCCCGATTTTCTGGAGTGATACCGCCCAGGGAAAAAGAAAAGCGATTTCAAGATCAAAAATAATAAACAGGATCGCCACCAGATAGTAACGGATATCAAAGCGAAGCCGACTATCATCGAAAGGCTCAAAGCCGCATTCATAGGGCGAGTCCTTCTCATCGTCGGGCCGGTGTGGCGCCAAGAGCAAGCCGACGACAATGAGTATGGCTCCAATCGCAATACCGGCTCCAATGAAAATTAATACCGTCAGGTAATTTTGCAGCATCCTCGCCGCTTCCCGCTTCGTATTTTAAATATTTTAACGCAAATTCGAGTCCATTGTCATCCGAACCCGATACCCCCACATCTCCTCGCCTACTTTCACCACGCAAACTGGTGCGGATGGCCGGAGTCGAACCGGCACGGCTTGCGCCACTGCCCCCTCAAGACAGCGTGTCTACCTATTCCACCACATCCGCAGTTTAGCTTTTAAGTCTATCTCTAAATTTATCATCTCCCCTTTCCCGGCTCCGGCTTTTCACCGGCTTTCTTCGGCATGCCGCTTGTGCCCGAAGAATTTCCAGGCGTAGATGCAGGAGCCGTCGTTGTATGAACCTCCGGGGCGGCCAAGGAGCGGGTAATGGCCGCCGGCGCTCTGCCCGCCCCTACCATGACACTGGAACTCTGTACCCCACTATGCTGGGTAATCCAGGCCATTACTACGGCGAGTACTATAAACAATGCCATCAGTCCGCCGGTCGCTCGGCTCATAAATCCCCCTGAACCGCGCGAGCCGAACACCGTTCCCGAGGCGCCGCTCCCAAAAGCGGCTCCGGCATCAGCTCCCTTGCCCTGCTGCAATAAAATAAGCACCGTTATCACGACACCGAGAAGAATCATGACCGCCAACAAAATTGAAAACAACATCTCAAACTCCCGTTAAACCCGGCTCGTGCCCACTGCGTACACAATCTCCAGAAACATCCCGGCATTGAGCGAAGCCCCGCCGACTAAAGCACCATCCACGTCGGACAGGCGGAAAAAGCCAACCGCATTTTGCGGTTTCACGCTTCCGCCGTAAATTATACGTACCTCCTTGGCCATCCGTGGACTGCGACGTTCCACCGCGTGGCGCAACAATTCATGCATGGCCTGGGCGTCAGCCGGAGTTGCCGAGGTTCCAGAACCAATTGCCCAGACCGGCTCATAAGCAATGACCGCTCGCGCCAATCCGCCAATTTCAATCGTATCCAACACCGACTCAAGCTGGTTCAAGACCACGGATTCAGCATGCCCTGAAGCCCGCTCCTCGGCCGTTTCTCCTAGGCACAAAATAGGCCGGACCCCCGCGGCTAGCACGGCCGCAAATTTCGCGGCAACCAGCGAATTGTCCTCGTGCAGGCGGTGGCGCCGTTCAGAGTGACCGACAATCACCCAGCGGCAGCCCATATCGGCAAACATGGATGCGGAAATCTCACCGGTATAAGCACCATCGTCCCGATCGGGTGAACAATCTTGGGCTCCTGCCTCGATCGCCGCCGGCAAATGCCGCGTCAGATCACCCAGATAAACCGCAGGCGGACAAATGACCAGATCGGCCGGGATAGATCCGGAAAGCCCACCGGACAAGTCCCGCACATAGTCTGCGACAAATTCGCGGCGGCCATACATTTTCCAGTTCGCCACTATCAGCGCTCGGCGCATTTAACCGACTCCGGCCAGGAAAACTTTGTATCATAGCCTGACGAAGCATTCAAATCAATGTACCGGGCAGGATTTCACCGCTGCCACCAATTCCTCGGCACAGGCGCGGACTTGATCTGCTTTTTCTCCTTCGACCATAACCCGGATCATAGGTTCTGTCCCGGACGCTCGCAGGAGTACCCGTCCCGTATCGGCCAGACGCCCTTCTATCAATTTTACCGTGGCACCTAATTGATCGTCCTCAAGCACGGAACCTACCCTTTCTCCACATTCAACGGGCACATTGATCAACACTTGTGGATATTTAACCAAATCCACGGTCAAATCGGCCAAGGATTTTCCGCTATCGACTACCGCCGAGATCACCGCCAAACTTGCAATGATTCCGTCTCCCGTTTGTGTCCTGTCCAAACAGATTATATGCCCGGAAGATTCCCCTCCCAGTACCCCTGCCGTTTCCGCCAAACGTGTCAGGACATAACGATCGCCCACCCGGGCTCGTTCAAACCGTATCCCAGCGCGAAGCAAGGCCTGTTCAAGCCCTAAATTACTCATAACCGTACCGACGACCGGACCGGAAAGTTCACCCAGTACCGAACGATGCATCGCAATCACATAGAGCAAATCATCCCCATCATAAACCCGGCCTGACCCATCCACCATGAGCACCCGATCCCCATCACCATCGAAGGCAATGCCGTAATCGGCTCCCGATGCAAGCACCGCTTGCGACACATGCTCGGGATACATCGAGCCGCAACCGGCATTGATATTGACCCCGTCCGGGGCATTGCCGATCACCTCCACCTCGGCTCCCAACTCACGGAAAACCTGGGGGGCCACCACATAAGTAGCCCCATGGGCACAATCGAGCACCAACTTCAACCCGGAAAGAGAAAGGCCGCCACGCACGGAAGCCTTGCAAAACTCGGTGTACCGCCCCCGCGCATCTTCGATACGACGTACATTCCCCAGCAATGCGGAATTCGGCAATACCATCGGCTCATCCATGGCCGCCTCAATCTCGGCTTCGATATGATCGGGCAACTTAAATCCATCGGCACCAAAAAACTTGATCCCGTTGTCGTGAAATGAATTATGTGAGGCACTGATCACCACTCCGACCGAGGCTCGAAAGGTACGCGTAAAGTAAGCCACCGCAGGTGTCGGAACCGGACCGAGCAACCTCAGATCCATACCCGCCGCGGAAAAACCCGCCTCCAGCGCCGACTCGAACATATAACCGGAACGCCGGGTATCCTTGCCAATCACAGCCAATCGACCGCCCTCGGTTCCAAGAACCCGGGCAGTAGCCCAACCCAGCTTAAGCACGAACTCGGGCGTCAAGGGCAGCCCACCAACCCGACCGCGAATCCCATCGGTTCCAAACCAGCGACGCTTTGCATTCATGCTTTATCCCCCTCGCGAACCGCGCTGACAATGGCAAGCGCTTCCACGGTGTCCTTGACATCATGCGCCCGGACTATTGAAGCCCCCAGCCAAGCGGCGATAACCGCAGCCGCCAATGAACCGGCAAGCCGATCCCGTGGCCGATCCCGCCCGGTTATCAAGCCAATACTTGCTTTTCTCGATAAGCCAACCAGTAGTGGGTATCCCAAATCAAGTAGCTCCGGCAGCCGCCTTAGAAGTTCCATATTATGCGCCAGGGTTTTACTGAACCCAAACCCGGGATCCAACATAATCCGATTGGGTGCCATACCGGAATCCACACAAGCATGGACACGCTTGCGAAGAAAAACCGATACCTCTTCGACCAAATCCCGGTAATCTGTCCGCATCTGCATATCACGAGGGGTTCCGCGCATATGCATCAAGCAAACCGCACAATCCGCCTCCAGAACCGCATCGAAAGCCCCCGGCTCACGCAATGCCCGAATATCGTTCACCACCGAGGCCCCGGCACGGGTAGCAGCACGGATTACCGAAGCTCGACTGGTATCCACCGAAATCGGCACCGAAAGATCGGCTGCCAAACGCTCTATAACCGGAACCACTCGCCGGATTTCCGTCTCCTCCGAGGGTTGTACGGCTCCCGGTCGAGTCGATTCACCCCCGACATCGATAATGGCGGCCCCCTCTTCCACCAAACGCAAGGCATAATCCACTGCAGCATCCGGTTGCAGAAAACGCCCTCCGTCGGAAAAGGAATCCGGTGTTACATTGACGATACCCATGACCCGTGGCCGATCAAGCGGTAAAGTCCCATCCCGCCAACCCAGCTCGGGAAATGAATCAAGCCCTCGGCGGTGCACGCGTCAAATCGGCTTAATGCAGGCCTGCCGATCCACCGAGTGGCTCCTTGCCTTTGCCGGTGTCAACCCCGACAGAACTGTCGTCGGACAAGTCATCCGAGTCTGTCCAGTTTCGTGGAGGAGAGATCTCTTTCCCAGCCATGATCTCGTCAATCTGCCGACTGTCAATGGATTCATACTTAATCAGCGCCTGAGCCATCGCATCGAGCTTGCCCCGATTTTCGCTGAGAATATCATGCCCCCGCTGATAAGTGCTATCTATGATCTTGCGAACCTCTTCATCAATGACATTCGCGGTTTCATCCGAAACCTGGCTATGGCGCATCATCGAATGACCAAGAAATACCTCTCCCTCTTCCTCGGAATAATTCAAGGGCCCCAGCCGCTCGGACAGGCCCCAGCGGGTGACCATGTTCCGGGCGATTTCGGTTGCCCGCTCAATGTCATTCGAGGCTCCCGTTGTTACCTGATCCTTGCCGAAAACCATCTCCTCGGCGATGCGCCCCCCGAACAAGCTGGAAAGTTGGCTCATCAGACGTTGCTTGCTTATGCTGTAGCGATCTTCTTCAGGGAGAAACATAGTCAAACCCAGGGCGCGTCCGCGAGGAATAATCGTGATTTTGTAAACCGGATCATGTTCGGGCAGATTGAGGCCGACAATGGCATGCCCGGCTTCGTGATAAGCAGTGCGGCGTTTTTCTTCCATACTCATAACCATGGATCGCCGCTCGGCACCCATTATGATCCTGTCCTTGGCCCGCTCGAATGCTTCCATATCCACCGCCCGGCGATTGCCGCGGGCGGCGAACAGCGCCGCTTCATTAGTCAAATTCGCAAGATCCGCCCCGGTAAAACCCGGTGTGGCACGGGCCAAGATCGCTGGGCGCACATCGTCGGACAAGGGTAATTTCCGCATATGAACCTTGAGGATCTGCTCTCTCCCCCGCACGTCAGGCAGGGGCACGGTAACCTGGCGATCGAAGCGTCCCGGACGGAGTAATGCCGGATCCAGCACATCGGGACGATTGGTTGCCGCAATCACAATAACCCCTTCGGTACCCTCAAAACCATCCATCTCGACCAATAATTGGTTAAGCGTCTGTTCCCGCTCATCATGACCCCCACCTAACCCGGCACCACGGTGTCGGCCTACCGCATCGATTTCATCGATAAAAATAATGCAAGGTGCATTTTTTTTAGCTTGCTCAAACATATCCCGAACCCGTGAGGCACCCACACCGACAAACATTTCAACGAAATCGGATCCCGAGATAGAAAAGAACGGAACCTTGGCCTCACCCGCAATGGCCTTGGCGAGCAGGGTCTTTCCTGTCCCCGGCGCGCCGATCATCAATACTCCGCGTGGAATACGCCCGCCAAGACGCTGGAACTTTCCGGGGTCTCGAAGAAATTCGACCAGTTCAGAAACCTCATCCTTGGCCTCATCCACCCCGGCAACGTCGGCAAAAGTCACCTTCACCTGATCCTCATTCATCAATCGGGCCTTGCTTTTCCCGAACGACATCGCCCCTCGACCACCCCCGGCACCCTGCATCATCTGCCGCATGATATAAAACCAAATGCCGATAAATAATATCCAGGGAGCCCAGCTCACCAGGATCTGCATCAACAACGAAGGTTTAGCCGGCGGTTTGGCGTTGATCTGGATCTTATTCTGCAGTAAATCCTTGACTAACCCGGTATGATCATTATTTGGACTATAGGTTGAAAACCTTTCGCCGGAGGTCAACACGCCCTTAATGAAATTCTGCTCGAAACTCACCGACCTTACATTGCCATTATTCACCTCTTGAATAAAGGTTGAGTAATCGATTTTCTGTGCCTGGGGCTTCTTCGGCCCAAAGCTGTTAAAAATCAGCAGTGCAGCGACAACAACAACGCCCGCTAAAAGCAACTGCTTGGTAATGTCATTAAATTTCACTCTAATCCATCCTCCAACACCCCAAATCCTCAGGGCTCAGGCATATTTCACTATAACGCGTCCGACCTTCCTGTGGCTAGTCTTATCCTCAAGGTTGATATCCTTGAGCGAGAAAATAAAATTCTTTGCTGCCTGCGCGTGAAGCCGCGGGCTTGAGCGACCGGACATTTCGATATTTACCCGCAAGCCGCGATTCCAACGCGGTACTACCCAGCCCCATGAAGGCCTTAATAAGAAAACTTCCGCCATCACCCAATGCCAGCTCCGCCATTTCGGCCGCCAAGGAGGACAATTCCACCTGATTTGCTTCATCAACATCGCGTATACCCGTCAAGTTGGGGGCAAGATCGCAAATCACAAGATCGGCCTTGCCGGAAAGCGCCATCAGTACCTCGTTGCGTGTTTGCGCACTGGCCAGATCCCCACGGATAAAACACACCCCGGCAGGAGGAACCATGTCCAGCCGGTCCACTGCCACCACCCGTCCACGGGGAGCCACACCCGCCGCGGCGAGTCGCGTCCATCCCCCGGGTGCGGATCCCAGTTCCAGGATCGATAAGCCCGGCTTGAACAAGCTATGGCGTGCCGCTATTTCCTCCAATTTGAATGCCGCCCTGGATGGCAACCCCCGGTTGCGTGCCCGTCTTACCCAGGGGTCATGAGCCTGGGTCTGCGCCCAGCGCCGTTTCGCCTTGCGCCCGGCCGCCATCAGAACGGTCTCGCCCAAAATTTTCCCAGACTGTGCCATCCGCGCCAATCGCGGCACAATGGTTCTTGCAGATTTCTGCGCTGCCATTGCCGGTTTCTAGAACGGCAGGATCGCGAGAAAGAAAACTTATTCGTAACGAACCTCCAGAATTTCGAGCAGCCGATCACCGCTCGGGGCGGCAACACGAACCTCATCCCCCTCGTGGTGCCCAATCAATGCCCGTGCCAAGGGGGAACCAATTGAAACCAAGCCATCACGAATATCAGCCTCGTCCTCACCGACTATCCGGTAGGTCTGCTCCTCCTGTCCGCCTTCAGAGACAACAACTGTCGCCCCAAATACCACCTTCCCTTCCAATTTAAGGCGGGTAACATCGATTACTTCGGCCAAGGATAGCTTAAACTCGATCTCGCGGATACGGGCCTCGATAAAGCCCTGTTGTTCCTTGGCCGCATGATACTCGGCATTCTCGCGAAGATCACCGTGCGCCCGGGCCTCGGCAATGGCTGCAACCACGCGTGGCCGATCCCGACTTTTCAGACGTTTAAGTTCCTCGCGAAGCATTTCAGCACCGTGAACTGTTAATGGAATACGACTCATGTCGATCTCCTATGCAAGACCTTCAATTCATTAACTCCCGCCATATCGATGTAGTCCATAGCCTGCACCGTCGCCATGGCTGCAGCAATGGTCGTATAGTAGGTTACCTTGTGCGCCACGGCCTCGCGGCGAATTGAAACCGATTCCTCAATCGCCCGTTTGCCTTCGGTCGTATTGACTATCAGGCTGAGTTCATCGTTCTTGATCAGATCAACCACATGCGGGCGACCTTCTCGAACCTTGTTAATCCCCTCGCAGGCCACCCCGGCCGCACAAATCGCCTGCGCCGTACCATGGGTGGCAACCAACTCGAAACCTCGATCCAAAAGCTGGCGAGCCAACCCGATGCAAGCGGGCTTGTCGATATCACGTACCGAAAGCAGTGCCCGGCCGCTTGTTGGAAGTATAACGCCGGAGGCAAACTGGGCCTTGGCGTAGGCCTCGCCGAAGCTCGATCCAGTTCCCATAACCTCACCGGTGGACTTCATTTCCGGACCTAGAATCGGGTCGGCACCGCGAAACTTAATAAACGGAAATACCGACTCTTTTACCGAGTAATACCCGGGCCGTGGCATCTTGGTAACTCCCTGCGTCTCCAAAAGGCGCCCTGCCATGGCCAGCGCCGCCACCCGGGCCAAGGGCAATCCGGTTGCCTTGGAAACAAAGGGTACCGAGCGCGATGCCCGCGGGTTGACCTCCAACACATGAATCAAGCTGTTTTGAATGGCAAACTGGACATTCATCAGCCCGATCACACCCAGATCACGAGCCATCAATTCAACCTGTCGGGTAATTTCTGCTTGAACCTCGACCGACAAGGTATGCGGAGGCAAGGAGTAACCTGAATCGCCCGAATGGACTCCCGCCTGTTCAACGTGTTCCATAATACCGCCAATCACTACCCGCTCGCCATCGGCGACCGCATCGACATCCACTTCAATCGCCGCATCCAAAAAGTGGTCAAGTAACACCGGAGAATTATTTGATAAGGTAATGGCGCGATGCATGTATTCGAGTAAATCTTCTTCGTTATACACCGTTTCCATTGCCCGCCCCCCTAACACATAGGAAGGCCGCACGATAAGCGGAAAGCCAACATCAGCCGCCAACCTGAGTGCTTCGGCCTCGGTATGCGCGGTGTAGTTGACCGGCTGGCGCAAGCCGAGTCGGTTAATAAGCCGTTGGAAGCGTCCCCGGTCCTCGGCCCGGTCGATGGCATCGGGAGAGGTTCCGATTATGGGCACCCCCGCCGCCTCAAGCGGTCGGGCCAGCTTAAGCGGTGTCTGTCCGCCGAATTGCACGATTATTCCCTCGGGCTGCTCCCGCGCAATAATCTCAATCACATCCTCGAACGTCAACGGCTCGAAATACAGGCGGTCCGAAATATCAAAATCGGTAGAAACCGTCTCCGGGTTGCAATTCACCATGATGGTCTCGAATCCGACCTCCTTCAACGCCAGAGAGGCATGCACACAACAATAGTCAAATTCGATACCCTGCCCGATCCGATTAGGCCCCCCGCCAAGTATCATGATCTTGCGCCGATCGGTAGGCTCAGCCTCGCTCTCTTCTTCATAAGTCGAATACAAATAGGCCGTAGTGGAAGGAAATTCCGCGGCACACGAATCCACCTGTTTGTAGACCGGGCGCACCCCATGGCGCCAACGTAACGCCCTGACCTTATCTTCATGACAATCGAGCAGGCGGGCGATACGCCGGTCGGAAAAGCCAAGCCGCTTGATGCGCAACAAACGATCGTGATCCAGCACCCCCATCCCCCCCGCAACAATACCCCTCTCTTCCTCGACCAAACGCTTCAACGTGGCCAGATACCATGGGTCGATATGGGTAGCCTGCTGGATCTTATCAAGCGTGTATCCGGCGCGGAATGCGTCGGCAACATACCACAGGCGACGCGGTCCGGTCTGGCGTAATTCACGCATCAACCGATCATGCGATTCCGGACCTTCATCCCGCCACATAGGGTCGAGCCCATCGACCCCGGACTCCAGGCTACGCATAGCCTTTTGCAGGGATTCGGTAAAACTCCGGCCAATGCTCATGGCCTCGCCCACCGAATGCATCTGCGTGGTCAATCGGTCACTCGCTCCCGGAAACTTGGCAAAATCGAAACGGGGTATTTTAGTTACCACATAATCGATAGACGGCTCGAAAGAGGCTGGAATCAAGCCACCGGTAATATCGTTCCTAAGCTCATCGAGCGTGTAGCCTACGGCCAGCTTTGCCGCCACCCGCGCAATCGGGAACCCGGTTGCCTTCGATGCCAGGGCGGAGGAACGCGACACCCTCGGGTTCATCTCTATGACAAACATCCGGCCTATTACGGGATCGACCGCAAACTGCACATTGGAACCCCCGGTCTCCACCCCAACCCGGCGCAACACCGCTAACGAAGCATCGCGCATGCGCTGGTACTCCTTGTCGGTGAGCGTCTGTGCCGGCGCCACGGTGATCGAATCACCCGTATGCACCCCCATGGGATCCAGGTTCTCAATGGAACAGACAATGATGCAATTATCCTTGCAGTCGCGTACCACCTCCATTTCGAACTCTTTCCAGCCCAGCAACGACTCCTCGATCAAAAGCTCCGAAGTGGGTGAAAGATCCAGCCCCACCTCACAGATTTCCACGAATTCATCCCGGTTGTAAGCAATGCCGCCACCGGATCCGCCAAGAGTAAAAGAGGGCCGAATGATGGTAGGGAACCCCACCCCGCGCTGAATCTCAAGTGCCTCTTCCAGGTTATGCGCCATCCCTGAACGCGGCGTCTCCAGCCCGATTTCATGCATAGCCTCACGAAACCGCTCCCGGTCCTCGGCAACATCGATCGCCTTACGTGAGGCCCCGATCAACTCTACTCCATGTTTTTCGAGTACGCCTTCACGGACCAGGTCGAGGGCACAGTTAAGCGCGGTCTGCCCACCCATGGTCGGTAGCAACGCGTCGGGCCGTTCCCGCTCGATCACGCTCGCCACGGTCTTCCAGTGTATCGGCTCGATATAGACTGCATCGGCGGTCTCCGGGTCGGTCATGATGGTGGCCGGGTTGGAATTCACCAGCACCACCCGGTAACCCTCTTCACGCAGAGCCTTGACGGCCTGAGTGCCGGAATAATCGAATTCACATGCCTGGCCGATCACAATCGGTCCAGCTCCGATCACCAGGATTGTCGCCAAATCGCCACGTCGGGGCATCAGCCGGCCCTCATCAGATCGATAAATCGTTGAAACATGGGGGCTGCATCATGGGTTCCGGGACCGGCCTCCGGGTGTCCTTGAAAGCCTATGGCCGGAACATCGCACCGGGCAATGCCCTGTAGGGTACCGTCGAACAGCGATACATGCGTCTGCCTCAGCGTATCGGGCAGGCTATCCCCGTCGATCGCAAACCCGTGGTTCTGGCTCGTAATCCACACCTGGCGGGTCCCCAGCTCAAGCACCGGATGGTTGGCCCCGTGATGCCCGAATTTGGTCTTGACGGTAGATGCTCCACTCGCCAGCCCCAGCAACTGATGCCCGAGACAAATTCCCAGCAGGGGAATTCCCGCCGCGAGGAGCTCACGGGTTGCTGCAATAGCATAGCCGCAGGCAGCAGGATCTCCTGGGCCGTTCGAGAGCACCACCCCATCGGGATTGGACGCCAGTACCTGGGCGGCAGGAGTCCGGGCCGGGACCACCCGCACCGAGCATCCCTGACTGACCAGTGAGCGGAGAATATTGCGTTTGACGCCGAAGTCATACACCACGACCCGAAAATGCATCGGTTCCATCTGCCTGCCGCCCCACAGGGGTTCGCTCCAGTCATAGGCGGATCGGGTACTCACACTTTCCGTCAAATCCATACCCACAAGTCCGGGGAAGGCGCATGCGCGCTCCCGGGCTTCCGTTTCATCCAGCCCGGTGGCCAGGCAGCCGGACAGTGCTCCCCGGGTACGCAAAATCCGAGTAAGACGGCGCGTATCCACGCCGCTAATTGCCGGACGTCCCGCCTCCAGCAAAAAATCGGGTAACGACCCACGGGCGCGCCAACTCGAGGGGCCCGGACCGGCTTCACGGACAATCAGTCCTTCGGCATGAACCGCATCCGATTCCATGTCCTGGGGGTTAACGCCCACATTGCCAATATGAGCCGCGGTCAGGCAAACCAATTGGCGGGTATAGGAGGGGTCACTCAGGATTTCCTGATAACCACTCATGGCGGTATTGAACACGACTTCTCCAACCGCCACCCCGGGCGCACCAAAAGAGTCACCCCGGAAGATGCTGCCGTCCTCCAGGGCCAGAATAGCGGTATGCAACACGGATCCCTCGCTTGGATAAAGCCTCGCACGAGCGGTGCCGAATTAAAAGGCCCCGTCGGCGGGTTATTGTAACGGGTGCTCAATTTTTGCGCGTGAGCAAGACCTCACCGATATGATAGCGCCCGGGCGACCGGAGGCTCAACACTTGCGCTGCGGCCAACGCTCCCCGGGCAAAAATTCCTCGATCATGTACCCGGTGGACAAGCTCCAGGCGCTCGCCATCACCGAGAAAAAACACGGTATGCTCCCCGGGAACGCGCCCTCCACGCAAGGCGGCATAGCCTACCTCATCCCCATTCCGAGGTGTCGCACGAATCCGTCCCGGATTGGTACCCCCGGCGGCACGTCCCAGCATCAAAGCCGTCCCCGAGGGAATATCGGACTTGCCCCGGTGGTGCAACTCCAGAATTTCCACATCGAAGCCCGGGCCCAGCCTGTGCGCGGCCCGCGTAACCAATTCCTCCATCACCGCCATGGCCGGGCTGAAATTAGCGGCATACAAGACAGGAATGAATTCCGCCGCCCGCGCCAATGCGGTTTCACCCGATTGATCGAGCCCCGTGGTTCCGCAAACCCAGGCCGCTCCACACAGAATCGCCGCCTCGCCAATCATGGGACAGGCCTGGGCAATGGAAAAATCAATTACGACATCACAGCCGCCCACCACCTCGCCTGGGGGCGTAAAAACCACTCCCTGCACCCCGGCTCCAACCACCTCACCCACGTCTCGGCCCCGCCATCGGCTGTTCGGACCGACCCAGGCGGCACACAGGCGAAAATCTCCGGGTGACAAGGACAGATGACGCACCAATTCCCGGCCCATGCGTCCACTTGCGCCGGCAATGGCAACGGCAATACTCATCCGGCTAACTGTTCAAAAAAACTTTTAACCTTACCCGCCCAACTCTCATTTTCGGCAGGCCGGTGACGCACACCGCCCGCCCGCAGACTAGCATCCAACTGTTCAACGAGGCGTTTCTGCTCGACAGTGAGGTTGACCGGCGTTTCCACCCGCACAACGCAGTAAAGATCACCACGCCCGCCGTGAGGTGTCGGCAACCCCTTTCCCCGCACCCGGAGATGGCGCCCACTCTGGGTTCCGGCCGGGATTCTGAGCGTGCCCTGCCCCTCCAAAGTAGGGATTTCCACCTCGGCGCCGAGCACAACATCGGCATAGCCAACCGGAAGTTCACAAATTAAATCGGCACCATCACGCCGAAAAATTGGATGCGGTTTAATATGGATTTGCACGTACAAATCTCCGGATGCGGCACCACGAGGTCCGGCGTCACCCTGACCGGAAAGCCGGATCAATGTACCCTCATCCACACCACGTGGAATCCGTACACGCAACCGCGATATCTTGCGCTCGAAGCCATTGCCGCGGCATTCGGGGCAGGGGGTACCGATAACCTCACCCCGCCCACGACACTGCGGACAGGTCTGCTGGAGGGTGAAGAACCCCTGCTGTATGCGAACCTGACCCTGACCGCCGCAACTAGGACACACGCCCGGTTTGCTGCCCGGTGCAGCCCCGGTGCCACGGCAAACCCCACAACCGACCCGCCGTGGTACCTCGATAACAATATCCCCGCCCCGTGCAACTTGTTCGAGTTCGATCTCAAGTTCATAACTGAGATCCTCGCCCCGTTGGGTCCGGCGACGCCCTCCGCCCATGCCGAAGATATCTCCAAAGATATCCCCGAAAATATCGGCCGGGTCCACGTGGCCGGCCCCTCCCCCCATTCCCGCCCCGGCGCGCACGCCGGCGTGGCCGAATTGGTCGTAGGCTTGCCGCTTGGAGGAATTGCTCAATACTTCGTAGGCCTCACCCAATTCCTTGAAGCGCTCGGCGGCTCCCGGGTCACCCGGATTGCGATCCGGGTGATATTTCATCGCCAGCCGCCGATAGGCTTGCTTTATTTCAGCCGGAGAGGCACCCCGGCTAACACCCAACACCTCGTAATAATCGCGTGCCATAACTACCGTTCACCACCAGGGCCCGCCGAGGTGCAATACCTCATAAGCAAAATCACTTCTTCTCATCCTTCACTTCTTCGAACTCCGCATCGACCACATCTTCCTCCTTGGTAGCGTCGCTGCTACTCGCTGCCGATGCCGCATCGCCGGCGGCAGCCTGGGCCTGCGCTTGCTGCGCATTTTGGACCAGCTTAGCCGACGCCTCTCCCAACGCCCGGGTCTTGGTTTCGATACGGATCTTGTCATCCCCCTTGACCGCCTCGCGCAATTCGGCAATGGCGGACTCCAATTCCGCCCGCTCGGCGCCCCCCACCTTTTCACCCAATTCCTGGAGGGATTTTTCGCTCGCATGGATCAGCGCATCGGCCTGATTACGGGCATCGACCAACTCCCTGGCCTTTCGATCTTCTTCGGCATGGGCTTCGGCATCGTGCACCATCCGCTGCACTTCCTCCTCGCTCAGCCCGGAAGAGGCCTTGATCTCAATCCGATTTTCCTTCCCCGTGGCCTTATCCTTCGCCGAAACATGCAAGATGCCGTTAGCATCAATATCAAATGTAACCTCGATCTGCGGCATTCCCCGGGGAGCCGAAGGAATGTCGGTTAAGTCGAACCGCCCCAGAGACTTGTTATCACGTGCCATTTCACGCTCTCCCTGAAGCACATGCACCGTGACCGCCGTCTGGTTGTCATCGGCCGTGGAGAATACCTGGGTTGCCTTGGTCGGAATGGTCGTATTCTTATCAATCAACTTGGTCATCACCCCACCCAGAGTTTCGATACCCAACGAGAGCGGGGTTACGTCAAGTAACAATACATCCTTGACCTCACCGCCGAGTACCCCGCCCTGGATCGCGGCGCCAATAGCCACGGCCTCATCCGGATTAACGTCTTTACGGGGTTCTTTACCGAAGAATTTTTTCACGGTTTCCTGAACCTTGGGCATACGGATCTGCCCACCGACCAGAATCACGTCATTGATCTCGGAAACCGTAAGGCCAGCATCTTTGAGGGCCACCTTGCAGGGTTCAAGCGTTCGTTCGATCAGCTCTTCCACCAACGCCTCAAGCTTGGCTCGCGTCAGTTTGACGTTGAGATGCTTGGGACCACTCTGATCAGCCGTGATATAGGGCAGGTTCACCTCGGTCTGTTGTGCCGAAGATAACTCGATCTTCGCCTTCTCGGCAGATTCTTTAAGGCGCTGCATGGCCAGCGGATCCTTGCGTACATCGATGCCCTGCTCTTTCTCGAACTCCCGGGCAAGATAGTCAATCACCTGTTTATCGAAGTCCTCACCACCCAGGAAGGTATCGCCGTTGGTGGCTAAAACCTCGAATTGGTGCTCGCCATCTATCTCCGCAATCTCAATGATCGATATGTCGAAGGTCCCCCCCCCCAGATCATAGACGGCGATTTTCTGATCCCCATGTTTCTTGTCCATCCCATAGGCCAAGGCCGCCGCGGTGGGCTCATTAATAATTCGTTTGACATCCAGACCAGCAATCTTTCCGGCATCCTTGGTGGCCTGACGCTGGGAGTCGTTGAAGTATGCCGGTACGGTAATAACGGCCTCCGTGACCGCTTCTCCAAGATAGTCCTCGGCAGTTTTCTTCATCTTCTGCAATACTCGTGCGGAGATTTCGGGAGGGGCCATCTTCTTACCTTGGACATCAACCCAAGCATCACCATTATCGGCCTTGACAATCCCGTACGGCACCATATCGATATCGCGCTGCACAACTGCATCATCAAAACGCCGGCCAATCAAACGTTTGATTGCAAAGAGCGTATTTGCGGGGTTGGTTACCGCCTGGCGTTTGGCCGGTTGACCCACGAGGACTTCATCGTCTTTGGTAAAGGCAACGATGGAAGGCGTGGTCCGATCTCCCTCACTGTTCGGAATCACCTTGGGCTTGCCCCCTTCCATAACCGCAACACAGGAGTTGGTCGTCCCTAAATCGATACCAATGATCTTGCTCATGAATCCTCTCCGTTTAAATTCAATCAATATAAATGGCTTTGACCCCAGCCTATTTGGGGGCCAACCCGCATGGTTTCAAGCGTCCCCAGGGCGGGATACGATAACCCGCGCCGGGCGCAGCAACCGTCCATGCAATCGATAACCTTTCTGAACCACCTGAAGTACCGTGTCGGCAGGCTCGGAACTCGGTTGCGTAGCCATTGCCTCATGCACATTGGGATCGAAGGGCTCCCCCATGGGATCAATCGGCTCGATGTGGTGCCGGGAAAGGATATCGTGCAGCAACCGAATAGTCATTTCCAGGCCCTCACGCAAAGACTCCGGCGCAGCGGCGGCGGCGGCAAGCGCCAGTTCCAGGCTGTCAATCACGGGTAAAAGATCAGCGGCAAAATGCTCCAACCCATGGCGCCGCACCGAATCCAGCTCGCGGGCAAACCGCCGCCGGACATTCTCCAACTCCGCCGCCAAACGCAGAGAACGCTCCTGGTGTTCGCCGATTTCAGCGCGCGCGGCTTCAAGCTGATCTTCCAGCGTCGCCGTATCATTTACCTCTGGATTACCCGGACTTTCGCCTTCGGCTCGCGACTCTTGAGTAGAAACACCCGCGGCTTCCACTTCGGGTGTCGGGGACGGGATACCCGAATCCTTGCTCATCGATTGATCCTCTGATAAATTTAGGTCAATGCCTAGCTTTGTGGGGGCAAACCGCCATCATTCAAGGCCGAACCCAGCAGGCGCGCAGTTACATCCACCACGGGGATCACTTTCTGGTATGCCATCCGCGTAGGTCCGATAACTCCAACTACCCCTAGGGGGCGATCCTGGGGGCCATAGCTTGCCGTCACTATACTCAAATCCCCAAGTACCGCATAACCGGATTCCTCACCGATAAATACCTGAACTCCAGGGGCCGCGAGCGCCCGATCCAGGAGATTCAGGATATCACGCTTATCGCTGAAGGCCTCGAACAAGCTCTTAAGCCGATCGACATCGGCCAATTCGGCCACTCCCATCAGGTTGGTCTGGCCCGCCAACATGAAATCAGGATCCGGCATACTACCCTCGGAAAGCAAACGTTCGCCTACCGCCAACGCAGCCTGGACAATCTCGTTCATGCTGTGCATATCCATGCGCATTGCCATAAGCAACCCGGCGCGCACATCGGCAAGCGTACGCCCGCTGAACTGTCCATTGAGATATCCTGCGGCGGCGTTCAGCATCTGTTCCGAATAGTCCTGCTCGAACTCCAGTACCCGATTCTGCACTTCATTATCAATCTGCACCAGAATCGCTAAAACCCTATGATCAGACAAGCGCAGAAATTCAATATGCCGCCAGGAAGCGGCATTTCGCCGCGGCACACTGACCAACCCCGCCATCCGCGTAATGCTGGCCACTGCCCGCGAAGCCTGAGTGGTAATCCCTCTGGCGCCCTCCTCGGTCGAGGAGATCCCGGCCCGCAACCGCTGTAATTCGTCGGCACTCAAAGGTTCAATTTTGAGTAAACTGTCAACAAACAGCCGGTAACCCCGCTGGGTCGGTATACGGCCGGCGGACACATGCGGCGAAGTAATCAACCCAAGATCCTCCAAATCCGCCATGAGATTGCGAATGCTCGCCGGCGACAATCCCAAAGTAAGATCCCGTGAAAGTACCCGTGATCCCACCGGGCGACCATCCCGAATATAACGCTCGATCAGTCCCCGTAATACCGCCTGAGTCCGCTCATCCAGATCAGGAGGGGGCTTGTTGGGAATAAATGGATTCGGCGGGGAAATCATGATGAATACTTTGCCATTTATGCCAATGCCGTATCATGAAAGCATGATTCTACCGGGAAAATCTTAATGCTTCAAACTCCGAATAACCGAACGGCATTAGTCACCGGCGCCAGTGCCGGGTTCGGCGCGGCCATTGCCCGAATCCTGGCCGCAAACGGCTGGCGGGTCGTAATCGCCGGGCGCCGGATCGAGCGTCTGCGGGATCTGGCCGAATCCACAGATGGAAACCTGTATCCGTTGCCTTTCGATATTCGCACGCGCACCGCCGTAAATCAGGCCCTGGCTACAATACCCGAGGAATTTTTGCCAATTGAGGTACTGGTCAACAACGCCGGGCTTGCTCTCGGGCTTGAACCATCCCAGCGCGCCTCGTTGGATGACTGGGAGATCATGATCGATACCAATATCCGGGGGCTGACTTACCTCACCCACGCCTTGTTACCCAGCATGGTCGAATCCGGACGCGGCCATATTATCAACCTGGGTTCGGTCGCAGCGGATAACCCCTATCTCGGCAGCAATGTTTATGGTGCAACCAAAGCCTTTGTACGCCAATTTACACGCAATCTGCGTGCCGATTTGCTCGGAACCGGAGTACGCGTAACCGAAATCGCACCGGGACTGGCGGAAACCGAATTTTCGATTATTCGCTTCAAGGGAGACCGGAAACAGGCGGCAAATGTTTACCGTGGACTCGAACCACTGCATCCGGCCGACATTGCTCACACCGTCATATGGGCCATTGAACAACCGCCCCACGTCAACATCAACCTGATTGAACTCATGCCCACCGCCCAGGCATGGGGACCTTTAGAGGTCTGTCGGACTTAGAGACAATCTGCTGCGGTAGCAGGACAGCAGCCAAAATATCTTTAATTCCTCATTACATAGACCCACTATGCGCCGCAAAATCAGAAATGTTTTGACTCCCCTCCTTAGCCTACTCGCTACGATGGCCTAAGCTCGACAGGCTCCGACCGTTCGACATAGGACATCATCTACTCTGGGGCATGTGCCATCCCGGAAAATCCGGGAGGCACCTGGCTAGAGCCGATAAAGCAGGCGATTACCGGATCACACCCGATACCGACCAGTCGCGTACAACCCCGGCAGGAAATCCGTTATGAGGCATTTCTCGAAGGCCCGAAGGAGAACCCCAGACGAGATTTCATGATGCGGTCGATGAAGTGCAAACCGCAATCCCGGTAAAACCCAGCGGCATAAAAATACAACCCGTACCGGCACAACCTACCCGAGTAAATTCACAGCAGATAATTCCGCTTAGCGGATCGTGGCTGCCGTCTGCGGGATTGGTGCAGTAGGGGTGGCTTGGTTCTTGGGCGCCTGGTATCTTACCCAGGTCTCGGTCCTATAGAAGATCCAGATATAGCCACGCAACTTGAGGTCCTTACCATTACCGGTGAACCACATCCGGCAGTTGTAGGTCTTGCCTTTGGTCGGATCATAGCATTTACCCTTACCCCAGGCATGCTGTTTCGGAAGATATTGGAAGCCCGTCAGGATGTTGAGCCCTAGAACCGCCCGGTCACGCAGACGCTTATCGGGGTTATGTCGATCGATCTTCGGCTTGCCGGCAAGCGACTTGACTTTGTAATTTGCAGGATAATCCGGCTGCTTGAGCCAGATGATCTTGCCATAAAACTTACCATCCGCGCCCCGGTAGATCCGTACATGGGATTTGTTGTTGGGCGTCACCCAAACCCCGGTGACCATAGCGGCAGGCTGGGCAGAAGTAATCGGGGCCGGTTGGGCGGCGAAAACCGGAAGGGAACCCATCAGCACACCCATCAGAAGAACACTTTGAACTCGCATGGCTGGATATTCCGTAACAGGAGGGTGTTAATTCTGTCACCCTCCAGGCATAGTTGCAAGTCTAGCCCGACGCCAGACCGCTCCGTCGAAGTCCAGATTACCTCCCGAGATAATCGCCGCAGTAGCGCCCTTTCCCCGAGGGATCCCACCTTGAAACAAAGCCGCCAGTACGGTCGCCGCCGAAGGTTCAATCACCATTTTCGCCACTTCCACCGCCCAGCGGGTCGCCGCAAGAATGGCCGCCTCGTCAACCGTGACCAGATCGGCAAGTCCAGATTCCAGCACCGGGAAGGTCACCTCACCCACTTGGGCACGCAATCCGTCGGCACAGGTCTCGACCCGATCCAGAGCCACTCGGCATCCAGCATCGAGCGAACGTCGGGTATCATCGGCGCCCGCCGGCTCCACCCCGATAATGGCCAGTGAACGGGACAGCCATCGGGCCGCAAGGATGGCTCCCGCACACAAGCCTCCGCCACCAACCGGAACAACCAGGGTACCCAGCTCGGGTAGGGCTTCCAACAACTCGATCGTTGCACTCGCCTGGCCTGCAATAACTCGGGCATCATCATAGGGATGGATCATTACGGCACCGGTGGCAGCGAGGACCTCGGCCAACCGGGCCTCCCGATCCTCCTGACTCGGACCACAATCGATCACCTCGCCACCGAAATATTTCACAGCAGCGCGTTTCGATGCTACAGCACTCCGGGGCATTACCACCTGGCACCTGGCGCCGGCTTCCCGTGCCGCCCAGGCCAGGGCGGCACCATGATTGCCGGATGAGTGAGTTGCAACCCCCCGCTTTAACTCAGCCTCGGAAAGCGAGCGTACCGCGTTGGCGGCCCCACGCACCTTAAACGCACCGACCGGTTGAAATTGCTCGCATTTCAACCACACATCTTCGCCATAGACCCGTTTCAATGCCGCCGGGCGCAACACCGGCGTATGTGCTACCCGGGCAGCCAAGCGGGTACGTGCCGCAGCGATCTCCGCCGCGGCCGGCGGCCGCACCCAATCACCCGGACAAACCGCTCGACATTCTGCTATCGTGTCATCCATCGTTTTACTCCTGTAATTACCGTTGAAACGTCCGCCCTCGATTTCTGCCCGCGAACTGCATCGCCGTATTTCCGCTGGGGAATCTGCCGTGATCATCGATGTGCGCGAACCCGGTGAGTATTGGCTCATACATATCAAGGGAGCCATCTCGCTGCCGCTTGGTCAGTTCGATTCCGCCGCCCTGGAGGAATGCCTACAAGCGCGGCAGTGCCCCCCGGGGGTCCAAATCTACCTTGTCTGCCGCACCGGATATCGCTCGTATGAAGCCTGGAGACGCATCGTAGCCTCTTTTCCCCGGGCGATAATCGTTGGGGATGGGACACTGGCCTGGGCTCAAGGCAAGCTTCCCGTCCATATTGGCACCGCCGCCAACCCCGACCCTTGCTCCCGCCGTCGGGATCGGCCCCGCCAAGGGCCATCTCCGGAAGCGGTACAACATAAGCTACGGAACTCATCAGGCCACACGGACACTTGGCGGGCCTAGTCCCGGGGCCTATCTAAACGAATCCACCTCCAGGTCTCCATTAGTTTCCATCCACTCTAATAACAAAACCCGGACCAGCCCGCCTTCTGGGATTCTGTCAGGCCTGGGCATAATTCGCCACGCTGGTGGGATAGCAGCCAAAAATACCGTCCCACAGCCGCCAAGCTCCTCAGAACCAGAAACATTTTGACTCACTTCCTTAGCCTACTCGCTACGGTGACCTAAGCTCGACAAGCTTCTAGTCCTTTCCACCGGCATATTCGGGCAAAAATAATTGTCGGCGATAATACGCCAGTTCGGCGATGGATTCCTCGATATCGGCTAGGGCTTCATGCGTGCTCTTCTTACCGAATCCTGCCACAATTTGGGGCGCCCACCGCTTGGCAAGTTCCTTAAAAGTACTGACATCTACCTGCCGATAGTGAAAAAACGCCTCTAAAGTAGGCATGAACCGAGCTAGAAAGCGCCGATCCTGGCAAATAGAATTACCACACATGGGAGAGGCCCGCTCGGGAACGTGTTGGCGCAAGAATTGGAGCGTACGGTGTTCGGCTTCCGCGGCGTCAATTGAGCTGGAGCGTACCCGCTCGATCAGCCCCGAGGCGGAATGATGCTCCACATTCCAGCGATCCATTGCGGCCAGCACGGGATCCGGCTGATGAATAGCAAGCACCGGCCCCGTGGCCACGGGACGCAATTGCTTGTCGGTTACTACCGTTGCGATCTCGAGAATTCGATCAGACCGGGAATCGAGGCCGGTCATCTCAAGATCAATCCAAATCAGATTCTCAGGACTGAATGACACGAAAGCACTCACGCACAAATTTCTTTTATTGTAGCGATATCGACACAGACTGCCGAATTCAGAGACCTATGATCTCCTTTCTCGAACTAAGGGGATTGGGGATTACCGATTATCAATACCAAGAAATCGGAGGAGCAGGAATTTGAGTAATAATGGGGATATCCTGTTTCGTCGATCATTCTACTCTCCAGCATAAAGGTCAAAAAATACGGGTATTCTCCCGCCTGTAAGTCACCTTCACCCTTCCAAATCCATTAAGTTCACCAGGATAAGCAGCCGTTATACTCCCGCAATAAGAACCTCCGGCAATAGCAACTCGAATCGGGTTACAGGCTCTAAACCCGACAACCTCCTGCAAAGAACTCAGATCCATTTAAACGCTTCATATCACTCCCAAAGAATGCGGCTACGAGGGAAAACCAGTGTAAACCGGCTTCCTTGGCCGAGCTCGCTTTCGATGCATAACCGCGCACCATGACGTTCGGCCACGTGCTTGACGATAGCCAGCCCCAGGCCCGTCCCCCCACTGCGCGCGGAACGACCCTTGTCAACCCGGTAAAACCGTTCGGTCAGCCGGGGAATATCCCGCGCGGGGATTCCGATTCCATCGTCTTCCACATACAACTGTGCATTCGCTCCGACAACCCGCCAAGTAATCCGGATATGCCCCGTATCGGAGGTATACTTCAACGCATTAGAAAGCAGGTTCCTTACTGCACTTTCCAACTCGGCCTCATCCCCCAGCACCCGCGCTTCGGTCTGTATATCCAATTCCATATACCGCTGTGCAATGGCTGCCGAATAGGTCTGGGCGCGCACCCGCCGCAACAGTTGTGGTATCGCCACGGGAATCCGCTCGGGGAGCTGAAGCCCGGATTCGAGACGGGCTAATGTCAACAAGTCATTAACGATCGCTCCCATGCGTCGGACCTCCCGATTGAGCGCCGCAACGGGTTCGATCCAGGTGGCAGGAATTTCGGGATCGTCGGCTAGAAGTTCCACATAACCGGAAACCACGGTAAGCGGACTTTTTAGTTCATGCGAAACATTCGCGACAAAGTCGTGCCGCACCCGCTCGAGCCGCTTCAAGCGAGTCATATCGCGTGCAAGAATCAGTGTACGTCCATCGTCTCCGTAGGACGTTATCTGAACCATCAATTCGGTATCGGGAGCCGACGGTGAGGGCATCTCTATTGAGCCAGATTTATCGCTAGCGGCAAGTCGGTCAATCAAAATCGGATCGCGTACCAGCTGCATCAACGGCCGGCCCGTATCTTCCGGCCTCAGCCCGAACCATCGCCGACCGACCGCATTAGCCCACTGAATCGTCCCATGCCGATCGAGTACCAACGCGGCATCGGGCATGGCCCGGGCAAAGGTCACCAATTCGCGCCGCAACCGTCCTAGATCGCCCCGAAGAGCCGCATCGGCGCGATGGCAACGGCGGCAATAATCCCCAACTTCCCTGACCAATCCACCACCAGCGAAATAAAGTTCGGTACCTCGCCTCAATCGCCAGAGCAATAACCCGAGCATCCATAAGCGCCACCCCAGCACTGCGGCCAAGCCACCGGCGATCCCCCACGCTAGGTTTCCGACAGCGATACCGATACCCGCTCCAATGCCGACAAACAGGAGTGCCCAGGCAATCTCAATTCCCCAGGCGCGGCGCATTTAGCCCCCCACTCTGGAAAATCGATATCCAGCTCCACGCACGGTGGCTATCCGTTCGGCATGTCCGCAAGGTTCAAGCGCTCGCCGCAAACGGCGCACGTGTACATCCACGGTCCGCTCCTCGATATCGGCATCCTGACCCCATACCCGATCGAGTAACTGGCGGCGGCTGAACACCCGGCCGGGATTGCGCATCAAAAACGCCAGCAGGCGAAACTCGGCAGGTGCGAAACTCAATGCAGAGCCATTCACCCGGACCTCATGCGCGGCCAGATCGACGATCAAATCGCCCGCCGTCAACCGCTCTCCACCGGCGGTACCACTGCGCCGGAAAACCGCTCGAATCCTGGCCGTCAATTCCCGCGGCGAGAATGGCTTGGTAATGTAATCATCGGCCGACTTCAGCCCTAGTACTTTATCGGTTTCCTCCCCCCGCGCGGTAAGCATGATAATAGGAATGTCGCCGAAGCTCTCGTCGCGCCGCAGCGCCCGGGCAAATTCCAAACCGCTCTGATCCGGCAACATCCAATCCAACAACAGCAAATCCGGCGGGCGCGCCGCCAACGCATGCCGGGCGGCATTAACAGCGCCAACCACCTCTACTGTGAATCCTTCGCGACGCAGGGAAAGTGCCGTCATTTCGGCAATGGCCGTATCATCTTCAACCAGCAGAATACGCATCCCAAGGCCCCGTCCTGTTAGTTAACTTTCAGTTTAGCGGCGGTTTATGACGTTTACGTGACCTGGGCTCGGCAACTCGATCGCGTAGATACACCGGGCAGGCCTGCTCTGCCCTGAGCACATGCCCGGTAGCCAACTCAAGGGCCCCCAACCAGGCAACCGCCGATGCATCGGGAACCAGATCGGCGTCCATTGCGGTAAAGGCCAGGCCCGCATGATTCAGCAAAAGAGCGCCGCTGCCCGCCCCGGCCCATGCTCCCGGAGCCGGCACCACCTCCGCTATCCGATCGATCCGCTCATTGCCGCACAGCAGGGGAGCTTGCCCGGAGCACTCATAGCACGCCCAATAAATTTCACCTTGACGGGCATCCATCGCGGCGACAATACGCTCCCAGCCATGCGCCCGGTGGGCTCTCCAGGCCAGTGCGGCAAGATCCGAAATCGCAACCAGCGCCAGATTGCCGCCTAATCCAATCCCCTGGGCGAGAGCGATCGCCAAGCGCAGCCCGGTAAACGCGCCGGGGCCACGCCCGAAAGCAACCGCATCCAAGTCGCAAAACTCCAGCTCGGCCTTATGCAATAAATCTATCAATGCCTCCATGACCCTTCCCGGGTGGGGCCGAGAACTCTCCCAATCACCGAGAATCCGCCGATCTTGCCACAAGCAGAGCGAGACTTTCGCCGGGGCGGCATCAATGGCAATCAAACGCATACAGCCATACCTCAGACATTGCGTCGCAAAAAAGCTTTGGCACGAGCCTGATCCCGGGTTCGCGCGAAGGGAGGGAGGCTATCCAGGAAGGCCTTGCCATATGGCTTGGAAGAAAGGCGGGGATCGGCGATCATCAGCACGCCGCGGTCGGACTCACCTCTGATTAACCGCCCCGCCCCCTGTTTAAGCGCCATGACCGCTTCAGGCAACTGGATGTCGATAAACGGCCGGCCGCCACAGGAACGACAGTATTCCAGGCGAGCCGCAAACAGGGGATCCGCCGGAGAAGCAAAAGGGAGACGATCGATAATTACCAGAACCAAGGCATCCCCCTTGACATCCACGCCTTCCCAAAAACTGGCCGTGCCCAACAGCAGGCCATTACCCACGGCACGAAAAGTGTCAAGCAAATATCCCCGGGGGGCCTCCCCCTGCACGAACAAAGGATACCCTAATTGCTCGGCCCGCAACCAGAGCGCCGCCCGCCGGCAGGCATTCCAACTGGTAAACAGTAGGAAACACCCCCCCTCCGCGGCCCGGATCAATGGCACAGCCTTTCTCAGTACCCCCTCGGTGTATCCTTTCTCATGCACGGGTACAAGCCCACGGGGAAGGTAGAGCAGCCCTTGCTCGGCATGGCGGAAAGGACTTTGAACCTGCAAGGTACGCGCAGTATCCAGTCCCAGCTCGCGCAGGATGGCAGTAAATTCCCCAGCCACGCTTAAGGTGGCGGAAGTGAAGATCCAGCTTGCCTGCCCGGCGCGACGCCATGCATCCAGATGGAGTCCGATTTCAAGCGGTGTCCGGCGAAACACAAGATTTTCCCCGGTACCCTGCTCCACCCAAGAAAAATTCTGAATATCCCCCGGGGACTCATCCGCATAGGCCACCAAATGCCGTGCGATCCCGCGCGCGCGTTCCCGCAGCGTTTCCCACTCCGGAACCGGCTCCAGTATCTCGATGAGTTCATGGATGGCAGCCAACAGGCGACTTACCCCGGCAGTGAACTTGGCTGCCACTTCGCTCCACGCCCGCCGCGGGGGGTCAAGCCGATGCGGTAATGCACGCAACGCGGCTTCGACAGCGTTCAAGACCCGCTGCAGCGTTTTTTCCCTCATTTCGGGCAATCTATTTAAATCACCGAGCAGATCCTTTACCTGGCCCAGCGAGACCGTTTCCCCCAGGTTCATACGCGCCGTTTCAGGCAGGGCATGGGCTTCATCCACCACGACTACATCGACCTGCCCCAGCAGGTCTCCAAAACCCTCGACCTTGAGTGCCAGGTCCGCTACCAGAAGATGATGATTGACAATAACCACATCGGCGGCCTGGGCCCGCCGCCTGGCGGCATAGACATGGCACCGTGCATACTCGGGACAAGCACTACCGAGACAGGCTTCACGATCGATTCCAAGTTGTCGAATAACAGGAGAAGATTCTCCAAGTCCCGGTAATTGGGAAAATTCTCCCGAGGATGTGGATCTAACCCATGCCGCAAGTGCTGCACGATCCAATCCTGGGAACCCGGCCCAATCCCGCTCCAGGTTTCGGTAGCGTTCCAGGCATAGATAATTACGTCGTCCCTTGAGTACGGCGACCTCGACCGGACGACCCAGCACGGCTGCCGCCTGGGGCAGATCCCGTGCATAGATCTGATCCTGCAAGGCCCGCGTGGCCGTCGAGATCACCGCCCGGCGACCCGCGGTAAGAATAGGCACCAAATAAGCAAAGGTTTTACCGATGCCCGTCCCCGCTTCGGCCACCAAGTGCTCGCGATCTTCGATTGCAGAGGCGATCGCCTGCGCCAGCTCAAGTTGTCCCGACCGCGGGACGAAACCCGGGATTTTGCGAACGAACTCGCCTCCCGGTCCGAGAATCTCCTTCAGCCACGCATCCGTTCCACCGCGAGATGCTCTGTTATGACCCATGGTGGGTCACGGTGTTTCCTACCATGTTCTGCAGTTCCTTTACACCCCTCCGATATCGCCCGTCTGATTCATCTAACCTTCATCCATGCGGGAAGATAAGAATCTTCTTCATCAGTGTAGCAGCCCGCTGCAATATATCCGACTACCCCGTCCTCAACCTCGCCCCCCGAGTCGCCAAATCCGGCCACGAACCCTCCCACGGCTCCGCCCAGAACTCCGGATCCCCCGTGTAATAGGTGACGACAACCCTCATATAACCATGCCGAGCGCATCCCACACCCCGAGAACTCGCCCGTGGGACAGACATCGCTGAGAGGGGTATCGCCCACGTAGACATAGGGGCTGCCGGCCCCGGCCAGGCCGGGCCCGAGCCAGCAGCGCCCCAGCGCCGTCACCGTCGCCCCACTCGCGTCACCATTGCCGAGAGATCAGCTAGGCGCCACTGCGCGCTGCGCAGCGCTCAACGGCTCCTGCACCTCCTCTGGTTTCTAGAATCGAACTACGTTATCTTTATCTTTACTCATGGGCAGCGTATCTCCCCTGCTACTTATCCATTCGGCAAAACCGACTTCAGCAAGGGACCACCATGGTCAAGTCCCAGAACTGCTGTAAATTCATTTCCCGTCAGATTCAGATTTCTCATTGAATGCTCCGCACCTTGGGGCCAGACTGCTTGAGCCGGGCCTCCTGCCATTCCCGGAACTCACTTATGTCAAAAGCGTGTAAAAATTTATTGATCCGGGTTTGGGCGTCTGTCTTCTATCATCCGTATTATTCCTTTCGTCCAGTTTTATTACGATTCACACCGGTTTCTGGACGATATTTTACCCCATTCCGTAATTTTCTCTTTATAAATCAATGACCTGTATGATTTTTAGGGTCTACTACTTACCCGTACAGTGGAATGATACAACTAATCTGGATCACCGCCTCATACCGAGAAGATGTGGTTACCGCTCCAGCAGTCACCTGCAACCTGTTTCAAGCGCTCATGATTCGCTCGGAAAGGGGTTTCCGGGTGGATGTGCCACCATCACGATCCGGCGCACCCATTCTGGGCGCGGCGCCGGGAAATCAAGCCGAAAATGTGCTCCCCGGCTCTCGGTCCTGGCTTGTGCCGCATGGGCCATCAGTCTGCCAACCAGAACTTGGTTAGCCAAGGACTGTACCGTCAAGTCTTCACTGGCGGGCAATGAGCCCGCCCAGGAATTGAAGATCGCTACCGCCTCTTCCAACCCCACCCCATCCCGAACGATACCGACCTTGTTCCACATCGTCTGCACCAGGTTTTCCGCGGTCAAGGTTGGCGCATCCGCGTTCAACAGGCCCGGCTGATCAAGAATCAGCGGGTCATCAAACCGGATCCCCTCCCAGATACCGGAACCGGCACGCTCCACGACCCGGCGTGCGAACACCAGGGCTTCCAGGAGCGAATTACTGGCCAGTCGATTGGCCCCGTGCAACCCATTGCAGGCAACCTCGCCACAAGCAAACAAGCCGGGAAGGTTGGTTTCTCCCCAGGAATTAGTCAGCACGCCGCCCATCATGTAATGGGCGGCGGGCGCCACCGGAACGGGTTCCCGGGTAATGTCCACGCCATTTTGCAAGCAAGTATGATAGATGGTCGGGAAACGGGTAATCAGCCATTGCTCGGGAAGGTGCGTCATATCCAATAACACGTGATCCGTGGCCGCGCGCTGCATCTCGGTTACGATTGCCCGCGAAACGATATCCCGGGGAGCCAGGTCTTTCATGGGATGATAACGGGCCATAAAGGCATCTCCATCGCCCGTAAGCAAGACGGCCCCTTCTCCACGCACGGCCTCCGAAATAAGGAATGCGGGGGCCCCGGGAAAACGCAGCGCCGTTGGATGAAACTGACAAAACTCCATATCCGCCACCGCCGCTCCGGCGTTAAAGGCCAACGCCACCCCGTCTCCGGTAGCCACCTCGGGATTGGTCGTGTGCCGGAAAAGCCGACCGGCACCTCCCGTTGCCAGGACGATCGCCTCGCCCGTGTATCGCCTTTTTGTCTGGCCATTTCGCACTTGTACCGCATCAACGGCCGTTACCTTCCCCGAACGGGCATCCACCACGAGCCCAACCGCGGCCGAATATTCGTCTATCCGGATAGGCCGCGCCTGGACCAATCGGGCCAACACGGTTTCTATATGGGCACCGGTAGCATCGCCGCCCGCATGGAGCACCCGCGCCAATCGGTGCGCCCCTTCCCGCCCTAGCGCGACTTCACCATGATCGGTATCGAAAATGACGCCTAAACGAACCAGGTCGGCAATGGCACGAGGCGCATTATCGGTCAAAATTCGGGCGGCCTCCACGTCACACAGACCGGCGCCGGCACCAAGCGTATCTTCTAAATGCAGTGCCGGTGAATCTCCGGCCCCGATAGCAGCGGCAATGCCACCCTGGGCATACCGGGTATTACAATCCTGCAGCCCACCCTTCGTTAAAAGCAAAACCGAACCCTGCTCGCTGGCAAGCAAGGCTGCGTACAACCCGGCAATCCCACTGCCGACGATGATGTACTTGAAATCGGCCATTGTCAGAGGCGCAGATCCAACATCCGCTGAATGGGTACCAAGGCCTTATAGCGCAGCGCCGGATCAACATTGATTTCATGTTTTTCGGGGTCTTCCGTTTCCAGGGCCGAAAGAATTCCATCAAGGGTAATTTTACGCATATATTGGCAATAGGCCTGGCATGAGCGTACAAACTCTACCTGCGGAAACTCACTGACTAGGTTGGCCGCCATTTCGCATTCCGTGACCAGGTAAACCCGTTCCATGTCGTGTGACTGTATGAACCGGGCCATTTGCGATGTACTTCCGTAAAAATCGGCCTCGGCCAAAACTTCCGGGCGACATTCCCAGTGAGCCATTACCGCGCGGTTGGGATGCCCCTTGGGGATATCGTACTGCGCCCGAACACTCAGAAGATCTTCTACCGCAAACTGATCATGCACTTCGCACTTTACCATTTTCAAAAGGTTATTCTTGCCGGGATACACCAACCGGATCGGGATTCCCAGCTTGTCCAGTTCCATCTGCAAATTAGCCCCCATGAGTGAATCCGGTAGAAAAATAATGGTATTACTCTTGGTTTGTTCATACATGTGGATAATCACGGCAACCGCATTGGCGGAGGTACAGCAAATGTCCGACTCGGCCTTGACATCGGCATAGCTGTTGATATAGGTCACCACGGGGGCCTGGGGGTATTGCGCCCTGAGGCGTCGAACCTCGCCAGCCCGAATGGGATCGGCGAGGCTGCATCCCGCCTCCTTGCTGGCGATAAGCACCTTCTTTTCAGGATTCAAGATCTTGGCCGTCTCCGCCATAAACAGCACACCATCGAATACTATCAGGGGATTATCGGTGGTGGCGACATAGCGCGCCAACGCCAAGGAATCTCCTCGTTCCACCCTGTTCGAAAGGTTGTAAATCAGCGGATTCATATAGTTATGACCTAGAATGGCGGCTTGTTTTTCCTCTTTCAATTCCAGGATTCGGCGTATTTTCTCCTCATTCGCCAGGGCATCCACCTCGTGGGAAGTGTTGCTGAACTGCTCTTGGTAGGCTTGAAATGCAACTGACATGAAATTCTCTCCTGAATAGGTTTTTCCGAATAATGGAAACGCATGATATGGAGTTTTTTACAACTGGTTCCATGAGCACGGAAAGCTCAATGAAGCATTCAATCGATCCGCATTGAATTCTCTTTAAGCCATATTGATATGCCGGGAATCGATGTCGGGATTAACACCCGGAGCCGGCCGCCACGCTTTCTAAACAACGGCACGATGCAATTCTTCCCAAACATCGCTGCCGCAGACCGCCCTCAATGCCTGCTGGTTCAGCAGGCGAATCCACTTGGCCTTGACCCGCAACAGCCCCTCGCGTTGAAACTGGGTAAGGCACCGGCTCACGGTTTCCATCGTAAGCCCCAGGTACTCCGCTATATCACGCCGATCCATGCTCAGCTGGAAGTGATCCAACGATTTGCGCCAGCGGGAACGGCGCAGGGACACATCGACCAGGTAAGCGGCCACCCGGCTACGTGCATCCCGCCGGTTGCGGATATACCCCTGGCGGCGATCACCGGTGATCCGCCTGGTGATTATGTGTATCAATTGTCTTCGCAGGGACTCTGATCGCAACATGAGCCGATTCAAGGGCGAGACCGGAATTTCACAATACTCGGTAGTTTCAAGGGCCAATGCGAAGTGATCATGCGGTTCCGAAGATAGCGCCTCGAACCCCAACAACTCCCCGGGATAATAGAACCCTTCCACCATTTCATCCCCTTCCGAACTGAGTGCAAAGGTTTTAATGGACCCGCTGCGAATGGTGTACAGGGATTTCGAGGACTGCCCGGCATGATAGAGCATCCGGCCACGATGCAGTATCCGCCGCCGACGGATATGGCTGCCAAAGTCCTCCAGCTCTTTATCGGGCAAACCCCGAGGTAAACACATGGGGTAGAGTTTGCAGGCGATACAGTGGGTATCTACGCCAAGGGAGGACTCCCTTGCTACGTTGGAATGGGCAACTACGATGGGACTATGCACCTTGCAGCACCAACGACCAAAAACTTGCTTTATTATATATTTTTTTGCCCCCTGTACCCTACCGCTCCGAAACTCTACCCCCAGACGAGAGACACTCGCACCTCGCCGGCGCCCGGAATTGCGTGTTAAATACCCAATCGTTCACACAATGCTTGTGCACGGGCTTCGATTTCGGGGCTCATCACCGCCACCCTTCCCCACTCCCGGTTGCTCTCTCCGGGCCATTTCCGGGTTGCATCAAGCCCCAATTTCCCACCCAAGCCGCTTTCCGGGCTGGCAAAATCCAGGTAGTCTATCGGGGTGCGGTCTATAACCAGGGAGTCGCGACCCGGATCGGACCGGGTGGAGATCGCCCATAGCACCTGGCCGGTATCGCGCACGTCGATATCTTCATCCACGACAATAATGTACTTGGTATAGGTAAATTGACGTAACCAGGACCAAATTCCCATCATAATGCGCCGCGCGTGGCCCGAGTATTGCTTGCGAATACTCACCAATGCAACGCGGTAGGAGCAGGCGGCCGGAGGCAGGTAGAAATCGACGATTTCCGGAAACTGGGTTTGTAACAACGGGATAAATATTTCATTGAGCGCACGGGCCAAAACGGAGGGTTCATCCTCGGGTGGCCGGCCCATATAGCTGGTGTGATAGAAAGGATTTTCCCGGGTGCAGATCCGCTCCACGGTGAACACGGGAAACTCCGCGACCGCATTGTAATATCCGGTGTGATCGCAAAAGGGACCCTCAAGGGCCGTTTCCCCGGGATAAATATGCCCTTCCAGAACGATCTCGGCCTTCGTCGGAACCAGTAAATCGTGGCTTGTACACCGGGTCAGCTCCGTTCGCGCCCCCCGTAGCAACCCAGCAAACTGATATTCGGACAAGGTATCGGGCACGGGAGCCACGGCGGCCAAAATGGTTGACGGGTCGGCCCCCAGGACGACGGCCACCGGAAAGGGTCGATCCGGGTGCTCCTGCAGCCAGTCACGGTAGTCCTGGGCGCCACCGCGATGCGAAAGCCACCGCATGATGAGCTTATTCCTACCGATTAACTGCTGGCGATAAATTGCCACGTTAAGCCGCGGCTGGCGCGTGCCCCGTGTCACCACCAATCCAAAGCTCAACAACGGCCCCACGTCTTGCGGCCAGCAAGTCTGGATCGGTAGTCTCTCCAAGTCCACCTCGGATCCAACCCACACATTCTGTTGACAGGCTGCCTCACTGAGCAGCCGAGGACGCAAATGAGCCAGGCGCATCCATTGCGGCGCATCCTGTAATCCATCCCAAAAGTTGCTTGGCAAGTGGGGAGACTTGAAGAAACTGAGCAGCCGTCCAACCTCGCGCAACTCCTCCAAAGATTCCAACCCCAGTGCCCTGCCGATCCGCCTGGTGTCGCCGAATAGATTGCCCAAAACCGGCATATCCCGGCCTTTCACCCGCTCAAATAACAGGGCCGGTCCCTGGCGCAGTAGGCTTTGGCGGCAAATGGCGGTGATTTCCAAGTGGGAATCCACCGCCTCACCAACCCGGCGTAACTCTCCGTGCTGTTCCAGGTCCTCCAGAAACACCCTGAGATCCAACCACCGCGACCGGCCACGACGTTCCAACCACCGCGACACTGGCCCTTCGCCCAGTTGCAGAAAATTCACGACTGCTGCAAACCGTTCGCGGTGTTGGCAAAGCCGGCCTCACCATGCCAGTAGCCGTCACAGACACCTACCGCAGCCAATGACTGCAAGCGCCGTAATACCTCCTGATCGCCCGGATCGCGCCGCAGTCGATCAAAGCATTCCACCACCTCATCCATACCGGAATACTGAGGACTCAAGCGCAATACCTGGATTCCGGCCGCTTCCATCTCTGGAATCCAGGGGGCCAGGTCCTGGGTTAGGGCAGACTGCATCTGTACCCCGTTAATCGTCAAAAAAGGTTGTCCTTCGCGGGTAGATACCAGGCGTCCATCCGGGTCATTACGGCAAATTATCTCACACTGATCCTTAGCACGGTTTTCGGCTCTTGCCGTGTAGCATCGCGCCGACCAGGACAATGGCAACCGCCCCCAGGCAAAGACTTCGCAGGTGCAGGAAGCCGGAGCCGCATTGATTAACTCGCTTGCCGCCGGATGCGACAACTCAAACGGTAAAACCCAGCGGCGCAGCCCCTGCCCGACCAAAACCGCAAGCGTTCGCGGATTATAGATATTCAATGTGGGCCCACCAATAAATTCAACTCCGGCCGCAGCAAGTATATTGACCGCGGCCATGTCATTGGCTTCGACATCAAAGTGGCCGTTACGGCATAAGCGGCGTAAGGCGCCCAGTTCCGATCCGGCTTCCAGCAGGGTCAGGGTGGAGAGGACAACTTGCTTCCCCGCCGATTCCAGGTGTTTAGCCAAGTCGAGCCACTCATCAAGAGAAAGTACCCGACGTTTCGAGCACACGACCTCCCCAAGATAAACGATCTCCACCGGCCATCCAGCTGCCTGCTCGTAAAAAGACAGTACCTGCTCTCGTGGCCAGCAATAGAGCAGTGGTCCTAAGGCAAGCTGCATAGGCCGAGTCTCCGTATTTGATCCATCCATCCCCATACCTCTCAACAAGAAACCCCGATCCCAACGCTTGTGTCCCACCTGGATACCTAGTAACCATCGGCTCCAGAAGCTTGTCGCAAGCAACACGGGAAAGCAGAAGCGGAATTTTCCCGATTTCTAGGCGTATAGCGGGGATAGACTACAAAAAATCGGGGAGATCTTTACTGTTTTCCCCTTCACCCCCGCAAAATCGTCCTACCTCCGACAACCCCCTAGAGCCAGGGCCGGTGATAGGCGCCCAGGGTTGTCTGCGTCCCTTCGGAAACCGACGCCAACGCCTGTTGCCAGGCCGCGTGCGGTTTATAAGCCTGAGGATCCGCAAGGCAAGCATCTATGGCGGCCCGCATGACCGCGGTTACTTGCGCAACATAGGCGGGGCTGCGCTGCCGCCCTTCCACCTTTATGGCCGCGACCCCCGCCCGCATCAGCTCGGGAAGAATATCCAACGTATTCAGGCTGGTAGGCTCTTCCATCGCATAATAGACATGCTCTCCAACCCGGAACCTTCCCTTGCATATGGTGGGATAGCCCGCTTGTTCCCCCGGCCCATAACGATCGATGAGCACCTCGTTCAGACGCGACTCCAACCCTTGATCCGTTTCCTCCCAACGCACATGAGAGGCGGGCGAGCAGGCTCCGTAAGTATTGGGTGATCGCCCGGTTACATAGCTGGAAAGCAGGCATCGTCCCTCTGCCATTACACAAAGACTCCCGAAACCGAACACCTCCACCGGAACCGGCGAATGCTCAATCAACCGGGCCACTTGGCGCAGCGACAACACCCGGGGCAACACCGCTCGGCGAATATCAAACAGGCGATGGTAAAAACTCAATGCCTCCGGATTCGTAGCCGAGGCCTGAACCGACAGATGTCGGGCCACGTCGGGCCACCTTCTGGTCGCATAATCCAATAGCCCGGTATCGGCTAGGATAAGCGCATCGGCACCCAGATCGGCGGCCTCATCCACCGCACGTTGCCATTGGGTCCACCCCTGCGGTTGAGGGTAAGTATTAATCGCCACAAACACCTTGCAACCATGACCATGCGCATATTGCACGCCTTGCTGAATTGAATCGCGACTAAAATTCAGCCCCGCAAAATGACGGGCATTGGTGGCATCACGAAACCCTAGATAGACTGCATCGGCTCCGCCATCCACGGCTGCGCGAAGGGAGGGGAGGTTACCTGCCGGGCATACCAGTTTCATGCGCTGCATCTTTTATGCTTTAAATTCAATAAGTTTAAAGAAAAATACATAGTTCGTCTTTGATAAATATCAATTTCCCGTAACGACTCATGGTGTAAATTCTACTCTGTTATGGCCATAATAAGTTTCCTCGTTCCAGGTACATCTATGCGCTCTTCCCATGATCAACCCCACCTCTACCCGCCACACCGGCCGTCTCTGGTCGATTATGGCCGCCGGTTCCTCCGATTTCCACTGCGGCGAATGCCCTATGCGGTACAACGTAGGCCCTTACAGTTCCTCCTCAACCAGGTGTTTCAGGCCAGCATCAGGGCCGGAGATCTGGAATTTCTGAGGGATCGCTGCGTAGCAGTGGAAATAACCGATCTGAGTTGGCGCTGGCCCATCACCCTAGGCAAAAACGGACTGGAGCTTTTGTCCAGGGGGCATCCTTCAGAAACCCTTATTCGCGGAGAAGTACTGGAATTTCTGGCTATGGCCGGACGTTTTACCGATCCCGACACCCTGTTTTTCCAACGCCGGATAGTCATCGAAGGTGATACAGAACTCGGCTTATTCGTCAAAAACTTCCTGGATGGAATGGATCCTGAAAATCTACCAAAACCCTTACAGCTGATGCTTTCATGCACCGAACATCTACGCGCCCACTGGCAACCGGGGGCTCCCCACAAGCCCCGTTCGGATTTACAAGCCGGACCCAAAGACTCTTCTCGTACGGAAGCCAAGGCGAACCCTAGCGGATCAACCCGAACCGGTAGCGAACAAACTGTAACCCCTCTGCAGGCCATCCGCAATACTCCGGACTCAAAATCCCGCCGGGGATTAAACCAACACCAGTGACCTCATGGCGAGCAGACTAACCCGTATCCGTTTTATGACCGTTGCTGCGACTAACCGCGGAGGAACCATGCCAACTGCGGATATTCGTTCATACCCTATCAAGGGAAACCGGGGCCAAAATGTGTATTGAAGAGCTACGGTGGAAAATCGATCAGATCGACCGCCAATTGATTGAGACCCTGGCTAAACGCGAACGCCTGGTAAAACAAATCCATGGCATCAAGAAACGGCGGAATCTTCCGCTTTATGCGGCAAAACGTGAGCGCGAAATTCTGGCTAATACCAGTCGGATGGCCACCATTCAAGGGCTTTCCGTTAAAACAGTGGAACAGCTTTACCGGATCATTTTGCGTCAATTCGCGCGCCCCGTAAATGTTAAATCCCCTGAACCCGATATATCCGAAAATCCGGCACGGCATAAGAGAAAATGCATATGAATCAGTCAAGCTTTACCTATGATGAATTGTTAGCACATGCCCATGGAAAATTATTTGCTCGCAGTGAGGGGCGACTGCCACTGCCCAATATGCTGATGTTCGATCGCATCACACACATTGCCTCAGGTGAAGGCGCCTATGGCAAAGGCATCATAAAAGCGGAATTGGATATAAGACCGGATCTATGGTTTTTTGGCTGCCATTTCGAAGGAGATCCGGTGATGCCCGGGTGCCTGGGTTTGGACGCCCTATGGCAATTGACCGGTTTCTTTCTAACCTGGTTGGATGAGCCGGGGCGGGGGCGAGCACTGGGCGTGGACAAGGTCCGATTTTCCGGGCAAATACTACCGACCTCACGGCTGGTTAGCTATGTCGTTAATGTCAAGCGAATCATCCGTAGCAAGTTGGCGATTATCATCTGCGACGGCAACGTATCCGTTGACGGCCGGGAGATATACACCGCCAAATCCCTTCGGGTAGGCCTATTCACCACTACGAATTCATTCTGAGAATCAAGTATGCAACGTGTCGTTGTCACTGGATTGGGAATTGTGTCGTGCATTGGCAATACCAAGGCTGAAGTAGCCACTGCACTTGCGGCAGGACGCTCGGGGGTCACCCATATGCCCCAATATGAGAAATTGGGTTTTAGAAGTCACGTGGCGGGCATACCGAAAATTGATCTTGAAACACTTATAGATCGGAAAATCAAGCGCTTTATGGGTAATGCGGCAGCCTACGCCTTCGTGGCCATGCGGGATGCTATTGCGGATGCGGGGCTCACGGAAGATGAAATTTCCACTCCCCGAGTGGGCATTGTCGCAGGCTCCGGTGGAGGTTCGGTAGCTAACACGATTGAAACCGCAGATATCCTGCACAGCCGTGGCGTACGTCGCATCGGACCTTACCGGGTTTCACGCACCATGTGTTCTACGGTGGCTGCAAACCTGGCCACGGCTTTCAAAATCAAGGGTATAAATTATTCCATCTCCTCTGCCTGCGCCACTTCGGCCCATTGCATCGGCGCGGCAATGCAGCTCATTCAAGCCGGCAACCAGGATTGTGTGTTTGCCGGCGGAGGGGAGGAAGAGCACTGGGGCATGAGTATCATGTTTGATGCCATGGGGGCACTATCTTCGGCCTTCAACCCGGCCCCCACGAAGGCATCCCGCCCATTCGACGCAATACGCGACGGATTTGTTATCGCCGGCGGTGCGGGAATCCTGGTACTGGAGTCCCTGAACCATGCGCAACGCCGTGGTGCGCGAATTTATGCAGAACTGGTTGGCTATGGCGCCACATCGGACGGGCATGACATGGTAACCCCTTCCGGTGAGGGTGCAGAACGCTGCATGCGCATGGCACTCGACACGGTGGACGGCCCCATCGATTACCTGAATGCGCATGGAACATCTACCCCGGCCGGAGACGCGATTGAGCTCAACGCCATTCGCAGCGTATTTGGGTCACAAGCCCCGGTGATTTCTTCGACCAAGTCCATGACCGGACACCCGCTCGGTGCGGCAAGTGTTCATGAGGCCATCTACTGTCTGCTCATGCTGGAAAATAACTTTATAGCTCCCTCGATTAACATTGAAACACCTTGCCCCGAGGCCCAGGGCTTGGATATTGCCAAAGAAGTTCGCCATATTCCATTGAATCAGGTCATGTCCAATAGCTTTGGATTCGGCGGCACCAACGCCTCCCTGATCTTCAAACGGTACGGGAATTGACCCGTGCCGAACCCTGCCTGCCCTTAATTTTAAGGTTTTCGCATCCCGGCGGCAGCGAATCAGCGGAGCAACTGCTCCAATGCGGCAAGTACAGCGTCTTCCGCAAGCAGTGCGCTCCCTTGTTCATCCCGCGGCAAACCAAGCAACCGAGCCGCTTCAAAGCCGGAAGGGATCGAGTTCCGGGATACTTTTTTGGATCTCAGCGCTGCACAGTACCAGGATCCAGCCGCCATCAATGCCGGGCCTCCATACACTTCAAACCGCGTATCGATAATTCTGTGGTTGCGAATTTGCAAGTGCAGCCGAACGAAGCCTCCGCCGGCCAGACTGCCGGCTTCGCCGCTTACGACACCGGTGACACCCGGAGAAAAACACCCGGCGCCGACCGGGCGCGCAAGATGATCCCGGGCGAGTTCGCCGTAGCCGGCGGCAGAATCAGGCATGATTCAGGCTACCGGCAATTAACTTTGAACTCGCTCGGTGCCAATTTCCGCAACCTTTCGACCGCCGCACCGATATGCTCAACCGCCCGGTCAATCTCAGCTTCAGTGGTAAAACGACCCAGGCTCAAGCGCAGGCTACCCCGGGCACGAATATCATCGTAGCCCAAGGCCTTGAGCACATAGGATGGTTCGTGTGATGCGGAGCTACAAGCCGACCCGGTAGATACGGCCACATCGGTCAGAAAGTAGAATAAAGAATCGGTAATGACACCGTTGAAGGACAGGTTCAGGATAAAAGGGGATCGATGGACCTCGTCTGGACCATTGATTCTCACCCCACCAAGGCGTTTAAGACCTTGCTCGAGTCGCCGGCTAAGCTGCTGGGCATGCGCCACATCATGCTCGAAATATTTCCCTGCAAGGGAAAAGGCCCGTCCCATGCCAACAATTTGGTGGGTTGCCAGGGTTCCGGAGCGCAACCCCCGCTCGTGGCCGCCCCCATGGATCAAGGCATCGAGATTCACTGCCGGGGAATCACGCACAAAAAGTGCGCCGATCCCCTTAGGACCATACACTTTATGGCCGGAAAAGGACATGAGATCAACCGCCAGATTAGAGAGATCGATTGGAACCTTGCCGACCGACTGGGCGGCATCGACGTGAAACAGCACCCCGCGCTCACGACAGATCTTACCCAACGTGGCAATTTCCTGAATAACCCCGATCTCATTGTTAACATGCATGATAGATACCAAGGCCGTGTCCGGGCGAATCGCCGCAATCAGGGCCTCGGGGGAGATTCGACCATCATGACCGGGAGTGAGCCAGGTTAGCGGATGCCCCCGGGCTTCAAGCACCCGAGCGGTATCGATCACAGCCTTGTGTTCGATCCGGTCGGTTACCAAATGAGAGCCCGGCCCGGCCCGGCTCAATACTCCGCTGAGGGCCAGGTTATCGGATTCGGTGGCGCCCGAGGTAAATATAATTTCTTCCGGATTTGCCCCGATCAAGGTGGCAATCTCGGCTCGTGCCGCCTCCACCCGTTCTCGCGCCACCCGTCCGATAACATGATTACTCGAGGACGGATTTCCATAACAACCGGTGGATCCCAGGCAGCTCAGCATGACATCTATCACCTGGGGATCGGCCGGAGTAGTAGCCGCATAATCCAGATATATCGGCATATCAAGCTTATTGGCCTGCATTGAATCACTCCTTCCTGCCCGGCGGGACCGGGGTTGCACGCTCCACCGCAGCCAAAAATCCGCGCAATAGTTTAACCTCGGAAGGTTCCAACCGGGTCCGCCGGGCCAGGCGGCGAACCCGGTGCCAGGCCGAATCAGGCGCATCGGCAGAGATAAACTCGATTCGTCGGGCTACCCGTTCAAAGTGCTCACAAAGTGCCCCGACCTTTTCTGAATCGGCCGCGACCGGTAGCGTCTCAACATTCTGCGGCCGTTTCAGTGCAAGATGAAGCTCATAGGCCACAACCTGAACCGCTGCCGCCAAGTTCAGCGACGAATATCCGGGTGTGGTGGGAATACTCCACAGTCGATTGCAACGTTCCAACGCTCGAGTGCTCAGTCCGGTACGCTCCGGACCGAAGATTACGGCACAAGAACCGGTACCAAGCTCACGCGCGAACTCCGCCGCTCCTTGGCGCAACGGTAAAAGCTCGGGCCCGAGCCGCCGCGGCCTCGTGCTGGTACCGACCACAAAACCAACACCGGCAAGGGCCTGATCAAGTGTAGAGATAATGTGGGCATGATCCAGCACATCAAGGGCACCCGATGCCCGCGCCCGTGCCGTTGCATCAATTTCACACCGCGGAGCAACAAGCACCAAAGAATGTAATCCCATTACCTTCATCGCACGTGCAGCTGCACCCACATTGCCCGGATGGGTCGTGCCACATAAAACAATAAAAATTTCGTTCAAGTATTCAGGTTCCGTAACGATTCATTTGTTATTCTAGTGCCATCTGGAAAACAGATTCACAGTTAACAGCACGGAGAAAAGATGGACCCCCTGGTCAACATAGCAATTAGTGCCGCGCGCCGGGCAGGCGCGATAATTTTACGTTCACTCAATCGTCTGGATACCCTGAAGGTGGAAGTGAAAGGATACAACGACTTTGTATCCGAAGTCGACCGGATGAGCGAGCAGGCTATTATTGAAATCATCCGCAAGGCGCATCCCGATCACGCCATTCTTGCCGAAGAAAGCGGGCGCAATCAACAGCAAAGTGATTACGAGTGGATCATCGACCCCCTCGACGGTACCACCAACTATCTGCACGGATTCCCTGTATTTGCGGTTTCCATCGCCGTCACCGAGCGCGGAAGACTGGCTCATGGCGTAGTCTACGATCCGCTGCGTGAAGATCTGTATATAGCGACCCGTGGCCGTGGAGCACAACTCAATGACCGCCGGATTCGCGTCTCGAAGCGACCCGGGATACCCGGAGCGCTGATCGGAACCGGCTTTCCATTCCGCGACTTTACCGATCTGGGTGGATACCTGGAAATGCTGCGGGCGGTCCTCGAGGCCGGCGCTGGAATTCGTCGGGCGGGTGCAGCCGCCCTGGATCTCGCCTGGGTTGCCGCCGGAAGGCTTGACGGTTTTTTTGAATTGGGGCTCAAACCCTGGGATATTGCCGCTGGCTCGCTGCTGATTGAAGAGGCCGGCGGCCTTGTCGGGCGAATCGGCGGCCAACCCGGCTACCCGGTTGCCGATGGACATATCCTGGCAGGGAACCCAAAGGTTTATTCGGCACTGGCCAAGACGCTGAAGCCCAAACTGCCACGGATCCTGCGCCCAAACGATTAAATTCTGACCCTTCCCCCGGCCCGCCTCCTCCGTCAAGGAGAAAGGCCGTCGGTAGATGTGCTTCGCGACCACGCGGCAGTAAAGCGTACAAGGAGGGGCGCCGCGAGGGTAAACCCAAACACAGAGCCGCAGCCCGGGCACCATCCTATCCGCCGAGGTTCACGAAGACACGGGTACTTATCCCCCAGTCGAGATAGATCCTCCAGGTATCGCACCATGTTCTGCCCAGGCTTGGCCAGGCCAGCGCCGTTCCTGACACATTCTTTCTTTTCAGAGAATGACATTGCGACCACTCCTTTGCTACAGTGTGTCCGTGGAAAACCCGGTATACAAATACCTACTTGGCCCCGATTCTCCGGAAAACTCCCGGATATCCAGGCAATCACACGGCAACAGACGGCCAATATCATCATTTATCAGGGGTAAACACCCCGATATGTGATGCCAGGCGCAAATAGGCGTGGAAAATTCCAACCACTGGAGAGCATGAGAATGACTAAAAGTATCAAAGGCACGCAGACGGAAAAGAACCTGCTTACGGCATTTGCGGGTGAATCACAGGCAAGAAATAGATATACCTATTTTGCCGGTATGGCAAGAAAGGAGGGTTTGATGCAGATTGCCGATATATTCGAAGAAACTGCAAACCAGGAAAAAGAGCATGCAAAAAGATTTTTTAAATTCCTTGAAGGCGGTGACATTCAAATAACGGGGATATTTCCCGCCGGGGCAACAGGCACAACAATTGAAAATTTACGGGCCGCCGCGGCAGGAGAAAAACACGAGTGGGCGGAGCTGTATCCGGCCTTTGCAGCGGCAGCCAGAGAGGAAGGCTTCAACCAGGTCGCCGCGGCATTTGAGGCGATTTCAATTTCCGAAAAACAGCATGGCAAGCGTTACCAGGAACTTATGGATAACCTGGAATCAGGAAAAGTCTTCAAAAGAAATGGAAAGGTTGTTTGGCGTTGTAGAAATTGTGGTTATCTGCATGAATCGGAAGAGGCGCCAAAAATATGTCCAGCGTGCCTGCATCCTCAAGCTTATTTTGAATTATTGGGTGAAAATTGGTAAGCCGCTTATCAATATTGGGTACCATCCCCGGACATCTGAAATCTTCTCTACCAGACATATTCTCATATAATTTTCTGACAGAATTTCGTCATACGATATGTCAAGGGGAACGATGAAGGACGATATTCTCGATATAGCCAGTTTCGACTGGAATGGCTATTTTAGCGATACCGAAAACGAAAGGGATTTTCGCCACACCTACCGCATGCTGATTCTCCAGCGATTGCGCTGGACAGTGCTGGCGGGAGGGGGATTATTCTCCCTGGCTATAATTTACGATTATGAGGCTTTTATCGGGAGCCCGATCTTCTTTCTTCTGGCTGGCTTAAGGCTGGGAACGATTGTTTTTGCAGTGGTTCTAGTGCTTCTGAGCCGCTCCCCCGGGAGCGTATCCAGTCCCGGCTTCGCCCACTGGGTACTGTTATTCGAAGTTTATGTTACTGCGGCTTTTCTCGCCGTGGTAGCGATTCATGGTGGCGCGGTGTCATTCCATACCATGAGCGCCCTGGCGATTGTACTAGTTCTTTATTTTTTCCTGCCGCTCCTGAGCAGGATCCAGATTTGGGTTCCAGTTTTCTTTAGTATCGCTTTCGCTGTACTGATCGACTTCAGATTGCCCCATTCAGAAGAAAGTATTCTCATCTCCATATTAATACTGGTGCTGGCCAATTTACTGGGATTGCAATTTGCGCGCATGAATCATCGTTCCCAGCGGATGGAGTACTGGTCTTTACAAACTCAGGAAGCATTGGCGCAACAATTACGCGATGAGATAATCCGGCGTGAGCGGATAGACCGCCGGTTACGGGAAAATGAGGAGAATTTCCGACAGCTATTCGAAGCGGCACCGGTGCCGATGGTACTGACAGAACTGGACACCGGTCGGACACTACAGGCCAACCAACTCGCACGCGAAGCTTTCGGTACCGGAAATCGTCCTCTGAGCGAGTTTTATACGCCGGATTTTTATCTGCGGCCGGAAGATCGGGCGCGGACCGTACGCAAGATCATGGAGCAAGGTCGTGTCAGTGGTCTTGACATCGAGCTGAAAACCGCCCAGGAAGAGCCGCTCGAAGCGTTGCTGGCCGCCAGCCGGGTAAATTACCAAGGGCAACCTGCCATTTTGGCCGGTTTCATGGATATCAGCACCCAGAAGCGCGCGGTGCGTCAATTCAAGCGCCTGGCAGGAAGCGATGGATTAACCGGGATCCCTAACCGGCGGGCCTTTTTCAATGAAGCCGAAAAGTGTTTGGAAAAGCGGTTCCAAACGGATGAACCCAATAGCGTTCTGCTTCTTGACGCCGATAATTTTAAACGGATCAATGACCTTCATGGGCATGCAGCAGGAGACGAAGTACTGCGGGGAATCGCCCGGATCATGCGGAACATGCTGATTCGAGGCTGCGTGTTCGGCCGAATCGGCGGCGAAGAATTCGCGGTATTTCTGCCCGGGCAGGGGGATGTGCAAGCGCAACAAACGGCCGAAGCCTTGCGACAGCGCATCGCCGAACTTGAGTTCGACCCGGACTCGAATCGAAACACTACATTGCGAGTGACTGTGAGCGTCGGGGTGACGATTATCAAACCGGATGGCGAAACCCTGGATAAAGCTCTAGCCCGCGCGGATCAGGCTCTGTATATCGCCAAGCGCAATGGCCGCAACCGGGTCGAAGTCATTGCCTCAACGTGACTTACCCGAAGCGGAAGGGGAAAGCCTGCCCTTTGCCATTAATTAAACCAGCCCGGAACCCAGCCAAATCATGTAAGCGACGAAGCCCAGCAGCAACAGCCCGCCCTCGAAACGATTGATACGTCCCGGGCCGCGGAAGCCATAGGCCATGGCGAACAGTGCGATAGTAAACCCGACCATGATTGGAAAATCACGTTGCATAACCACCGCATCCAGCTTGCCGGGCATAATCAGTCCGGGCAGGGCCAGCACCGCTAACAAGTTGAACATATTGGAGCCGAGTACATTGCCCACCGCCATGTCATCCTCGCCTTTAAGTGCGCTCATCACCGAAGCCGCCAGTTCCGGCAGGCTGGTGCCAATGGCAACAACACTGAGGCCGATGGCCAGATCACTGACGCCAAGGCTGTGTGCCACCGCTACCGCCCCCCACACCAACAGGCGTGAGCTGATCACCAGGATAGTGAGACCGAGCACACCCCACATCACGGCGGTACCGGTGCTCATAGTGCTGGGGATTTCGGTCTTTAACTCCGCCACCAGCGGATCTTCATCGCTCTTGCACCCATTCATGCCCACCCAAATCATCCACCCCATGGTCAGAAAAAAGCCACCGAACAGAATGATGCCGTCCAGACGCGATAGGTCGCCATCCCCCAGCAACACGCCAGCCAGAAAAATCGCCGCGAACAGTATCGGGTATTCACGACGCAAGGTACCGGAGGCCACACTCAACGGCATGATTATCGCTGTAATACCCAGTACCAGACCCATATTGGCGATATTGGAGCCGATGGCATTACCAATACCCAGCGCCGGATTGCCGTTGGCGGCGGCAATACCGGATATCAACATCTCTGGCAGCGAGGTGCCAAAACCCATCACCACCATGCCGATGACCAACGCCGATACACCCAGATTATGCGCTAATGCGGAAGCACCCCGTACAAAACGCTCGGCACTCCACATCAGGAGTACGAATCCACCAATAATTGCCAGCCAAGGCATCAGCATCTAAAGCGGATCCCAATAACTCCAAGACCCAAATACGCCGAGTTCAAAACCTGTCCATGATCTTTGTACCTTCGCCCTAGCCGTTCGCATAAACCCGCCCCGGAGTGCAGTTGACGAGGGATCGGTGCGTGCCACTCGGCCCCGCCCTTCCATGCCGATCGAGACAGCCGCTCGAGGATATCGGTAAACCATGAACCCCATACGCGCACAGATCCTCTTCCAGACAATCGACTCAGAATACTGCTTCCAGACTATTATGAATCCACCAGATCAAAATCTTGTACCAATCGATGGTCATACCAGGCAGGCAAAGCCTCTCGCCGGGCGGATAGTGGTTATGCCGGTACTCTCCAGGTCTGATCCCCGGCACCATCCGGCTCCTCAGCCGCTGTACATACTTGCCGGGCAAAGCGTAGTGGAGGCGCACAGCCGTGTTGTAAGTCCACCGAACACTACGCTACAGACTGCCTCGGTTAATTGACGGTCACGGCGCGACGATAGCAGCCACGTCCCGCCGCCTTGGCCTCATACATGGCCCGATCCGCCGCCAGCAATAGTGTTTCGGCTTCGGCACCGTTTTCCGGGGTACAGGCAATGCCGATACTGGCGCCGATTGCGAAAAGTTGACCATTTAGATTAAAGGGTAAGGCGAAGACCTCCAGGATATGGCGGGCGGTCCGCTCGGGCACCTCGGCATCATCGACCTCGGCAAGTAGCACCACGAACTCGTCGCCCCCGATGCGGGCCACGGTATCGGCACGGCGCAAAGTGTGGCGCAGGCGTTCTCCGATCAAGCGCAATAGGCGGTCTCCCACCTGATGGCCAAACCGATCATTAACACCCTTGAAACCATCCAGGTCAACGAACAAGAGCACGGCACCCCGGGACGACCGAGTCTCCCGGAGGAGAATTTCTTTCAGCCGATCCAGCAAATACACTCGGTTGGAAAGTCCGGTCAAGGCATCGGTATGCGCTAATTTCTGTAATTTTTCCTGCCGGTGCAGCTCCTCGGTGCAATCGCGGCCACTCAAGACCAACGCGAAGATCGACCCCGAGGCATCCCGGACGGCCATCAGGCGAAAATAGTAGTTATGCTCGGCATACAGGGCGTCGTGCAGTTGAGCGTTAAACTCCACTTCCGAGCGAACCTCGATATGGTCCATCGCGGCCTGGATAGTCGGCCAATACATGGGGGCAAACAGCTCCGCCACCTGCATGCCTCGAAGTAGATCTGAACTCTTCAAAAACGCCCGTTCGGCGGCCGGATTGGAGCGTTCGATTCGTCCAGCAACATCGGTGACCATCAATATCTCCGACAGGCTGTCAAAGGCAACTGCCAATAGTGTGCGCTCCGCGGCTAGAGCTCGCTCGGCGAGCACTTGCTCCGTCACGTCCCGGGCCGTGCCGACCACGCCGATAGGCTCGCCATTCTCGTCCCACATTACGATACCCTGCGCATCGTGCAGAATGAATTTTCCCTGCCGATTGATCAGCCGCGCCATGGTCCCTCCGATCCCATTGCGGATGACCCCCTCGACCGCGGCGCGTACATGTTCCCGGTCATCGGGATGAAAAAACTCAAACGGGCGCAACCGTGCGATCTCCTCGTCGGTAAAACCCGTCGACTCGCGAAGCCGGCGGTTCCAACACAAGAACTGTCCCTCGAGATCGAACACGAAAAAGTCATCGCGCATGGCGTCCAGCGCCATCTGCAGGAAGGCTTGTTTTTCGTGCAGTGCATGAGTCAACTTCTCCTCACGGAAGGCCGCACCAAGAACCCGACCTAGGCGGCCCACCTCCCGACCCACTTCCGGGGCATAAGCATCCGCATGCTGCAGGTTGAGCAGCACCAATACCCCGTAGGATTCTCCCGCAAAGTGGATCGGTGTAAAAATCGCGCTTTTGACGCCGAATCTTGGCATCGCCCATGAAGCCTTACCGTAATCCGGAAGGTGCACCGTCTCTTTAGACCGAAAAACCTGCTCCGTAAACGAACCCATAATCGGAAGCACGGTATCGACGAGCTTGGCCTGGGGATGCTCGTTTGCGGAAACACCGTTGATCCACCGGTAGCGAAGAACATCCTCTGATTCTTTCAAGGCGATGCCGCACAGGTTGGTACCGGCATATTCTCCCAAGCGCAGGGTGGCGATTCGTGCCATCTCGTCCGGATCGCCTGCCACCACCAACTCTTCGATCATATCGAGCCAGTCGGGAATGGCGGTTTCGTTGTTCAAAGGTCGGCCTTGATCTACATTCCGGATCTACTTCTTGGATACCGACGAATGTAACAGACATCTCAGGTTGATGCAACGATTTGAGTTCATAGCTAAAGGCCGCTATGCCACGCCGGGAAACCCTCACCAGCGAGGAACTTACAGCCGCTGCCGAGGAGATTCTTCGTTAGCACTGCGCGCGAAGCGTAGTTATTCCGCTGCCTGCTGTGGTCCGCCGCTGGCTGGTCACCAAGCTCCCAAACCCGGAGCAAACGATTTTCGGCTGTCTCTTCCTCGACTCCCGTCCAGCTCCGTATTCTTCGATTTTATGGCGGAGATATAGTAAAACGGCAAGAAGAAAGGGTGCCGTAACATCCTCATTTCATATGACTTATTCCTGAATCCGTGATTTAAATTTATCAAAACGACATCCCCGGCAAGCACTGCAATTTCATTGATCAGGAAATGGCTGAGCGCGAATGCGCAACGGCCTTGTGGAAAACAGGGTTTGTATTTTGATGA